>CASFSS010000014.1 GCA_949297445.1 uncultured bacterium
CTTCTCATAATAGCAATTATCAAAAGTAAAAAGGCAAACTAGATATGCTCACCCATGAAAGGAGAATTTTGTAATGGATGATTTTAAATTATATTTAGTTAGTCTTAATTTAGCTACGAACACAATTAATGCTTATTTAATTGCAGTGAAAA
Source organism: uncultured bacterium (assembly GCA_949297445.1). Lineage (GTDB taxonomy): Bacteria > Bacillota_I > Bacilli_A > RFN20 > CAG-826 > CASFSG01. The sequence continues at coordinate 153 of CASFSS010000014.1, forward strand.
ACTATTTTCTTTATTTTGATGAAATAACTAAGACGAATTTATTAGCGTGGAAAGCTGATTTAATTGAGAAGTTTAAAGCAAAAACAGTGAATTTAAAAATTCAAGCTATTAATAATTATCTAGTCTTTATTGGTAAAGAAAGCCTAAAGATTAAATCAGTAAAGGTTCAGCAACGTTTATTTTTAGAAAATGTGATAAGTGATTCAGACTATCATTTTTTAAAAAAGCAGCTGAAAAAAGAAAAGAATAAGCAGTGGTATTTTGTTGTGAGATTTCTCGCGGCTACTGGAGCAAGAATAAGTGAACTAATAAAGATTAAAGTAGAGCACGTGAAAGTCGGATTTATTGATATTTATACCAAAGGGGGAAAGATTAGAAGAATTTATATCCCAAAGGCATTAAGAATAGAAGCCGAAAGTTGGATTAAAAATGATTTAAAATTTGATAGCGGTTATATTTTTATTAATCGATATGGTGAAAGAATAACAAGTAGAGGTGTATCTCAACAATTAAAGAAATTTGCTGTTAAGTTTGGTATTGATCCAAATGTAGTATATCCTCACTCATTCCGACATCGCTTTGCAAAAAACTTTCTTGAAAAATATAATGATATTGCTTTATTAGCTGATTTAATGGGACACGAGTCTATAGAAACAACAAGAATATATTTAAGGAAAACCGCTGATGAGCAACAAGCTATAGTAGATGATGTAGTAACTTGGTAATCAAGAATATTAATGGGTGAGCTTACTATAACTATTTATGTCTCAAATTTTACCCGCTTTAAATTTAAATAAGTTTCTAATTTTATTACAATATTCTCATGTCAATGAGGTGGTTTTGTTGAAAGGTAATTTACTATCTTATATTAAGGAATACTATGATGATTCAAGCAAAGCAAAAGTAGATAAATTCTTAGATAGAAATAGATCTACGCTTTTTAAAATAGAGAAATGGAATCATTTTCATTTTAGATGATTTAAAACAAGAATACTTGAAACTTAAGAACAATAACAATGATGAAGAAAAGTGTTCATTTCAACTATTCAATGAAACAATAAATAATATTTACAATCAGTGGAAGCAAAATAGTAAATAATAAAAAACATTGTATCTGTCAGAATAGTTTTTTGTTGGAAAACAACGGTCGAAAATGTTGGTTTTCTACGACACTATTCTTTTCTTTTGATAAATTTTCAACTATGTGGAGGTTGAATCATGAGGAAAGATGTTTATGAAAGGATGAAAACAATGAAGTAAGACGGAATTAAACCAAATTATACTGAAATAGCTAGAAGATGGAATTGTGATTATCGAACTGTTAAACGCTATTTCGAACAAGATGTTGTTCCAATAAGGAAAATAACTAGACCATCTAAGCTTGATCCATATAGGACTCTTGTTGAAGAAAAAGTTAATCTAGGATGCACTGCTAGTTCGATATATCACTTTATATTAAAGAAAGGCTATAAAGGAAAAGAAACTATTTTAAGAGATTATGTTAGATCAATAAAAGTTGAAGCTCGACAAAAAGCAACAATCAGGTTTGAAACTAATCCAGGCCTTCAAGCTCAAGTTGATTGGAAGGAAAAAATGAAGTTAATAAGTAGAACCGGAAAGATATTCGAAATAAATATTTTCTTAATGATACTTGGTTATTCGAGAAGCAAATATATCGAATTAACAATTGATAGAAATCAGGACACGTTAATGATGGCTATGATAAATGGGTTTAGATACTTCCAAGGGATTCCTAAAGAAATTATCTTTGACAATATGAGGACTGTTGTTGATCAATCTCGAACAAATTATCAAAACGCAATAATAAATGAGACGTTCTATCAATTTTCAAAAGACATGGGGTTTGAAGTATGGTCTTGTCGAGCATTTAGACCTCAAACAAAAGGTAAGGTTGAAGCCCTAGCAAAACTAATGTCACGATTAAATCCATATAATAATGAATTCGACACTCTTGAGGAGTTAGAAGAAATTGTTAGAGAAGTAATGTCTGATATTAATAACGATAAAAGTTACGCTACAAATGAAAGACCGTTTAAATTATTAGAGAAAGAAAAAGAATATTTATTACCACTCCCTAACCAAGAACTTATTAACAATTACTTCACTAAACCGATAACAAGAATTGTTACTAAGGAAAGCATGGTTACTTACATGAATAACAAATATTCCCTTGAACCAAAGTATATAGGAAAAATCGTCAATTTAGAAGTAAGTGATACTCAAATAAAGATTTTTTATAAAAAAGAAATAGTCTCTGTTCATAAATTGAGCAAACGAAAATTCAATTATCATCAAAATCATATAGTATCGATTCTAAAATCAGATGCAATGAGGTTTAAAAAAGATGAAGAAATTGAAGATTTTGCTAAAAAACAACTTGAACTTTATGACAAATTTAAATAGGAGGATTTTATGTCTACATACACACAATTATTAAACAATTTAGATCAATTAAAACTCACAAAGATGAGAGAAATATTACCTAATTATATGAATGATGCATTTATATCAGATAAATCCACAACTGATGTATTAAAAGAATTAACTGACGAAGAGATATCTTTTAGAGAAGAAAGAGCTCGTCAGATCAATCTTACAATATCTCACTTTCCATTTCATAAAACAATTGATGACTTTGATTTTTCATATCAACCATCAATTAATAAAACCCAGATATTAGATTTATTATCTTTAAGATTTATTGAACAAAACGAGAATATCTTATTTATTGGTTCTTCTGGAGTAGGAAAAACTCATTTGGCTACTTCAATTGGAATAGAAGCATCAAGTAAAAGATATTCAACATATTTTATTCACTTTAATACTTTGATGGAGAAGTTCAAAAAAGCTTCTGCAGAAGGAAGAATAGAATCAGTTGTTAAACATTACTCTAAATATAGAATTCTTATTATTGATGAGATTGGCTATCTTCCTATTGATAAAGATGTCGCGAACGGATTCTTTCAACTTGTAGCCGCAAGATATGAAAAAAGGCCGATTATTTTAACTACGAATCAACCTCTATCAAAGTGGGGAGATGTATTTGGAGATTATACTTTAGCTAACGCAATTATTGATCGCCTTGTCCATCATTCGTATATAATCAAAATAACTGGACAATCATATCGAATTAAAGGCAAATTACTTTATGATGAGGAAGGTGATGTAGGAAGTCGTTAGATACCTACATTTTCGACCGCTGAAAAACCGCAATTTCTAATTGACAATTACAAAAACATCGATAAAAACAGCACTTTATATGGGTTTCGTTTATCTAGTAAGGGTTTCGTTTTGCTAGTAGGGGTGTTGTTCTGTATCAATTCGGTAGCACAAAGACATCTTATAACTAACATTTTAATACAAAGTAAGGGTATTGAAATGAACGATATTTGCTCGAGAAATCGGGCATTTTTTAATTTTCGGCGTTTTGCTAGTAGATAAAAATCGATTCAAACCGACGGATTTTTAAAATTTAGTTCTACTAGAAAAATGAAACCCTACTAGAAAACGTTTCTCTACTAGAAAAACGATACCCTACTAGAGAAATGATACCCCTACGAAAAAAAGACGAAGAATTAATCCTCGTCATCAACAATTGCATCAAGTTGCCTTCCTAATTTTTTAATAATTCCACATACAAGAGCATTACCCATCATAAAATATCGACGTTTATCACTCATGCCTGTGTTTGTCCAATTATCAGGGAATTGATTCAGCCTTTCACATTCAATCGGTGTAAGAAGTCTTAATTTATTAGTTTTTGGATCGATGATGATATGAGTTGAACGATTGACTGTTCCCTCTGATGTAAGCATTGTTCTGCCAGGAAGTTCTAAGGAATCATTTTCGGACATGGCACCTTCAGAATAAGTATATTCGTAACCATTTTTATCTATTCTTTGAATCTTTTTACTGCCTCTTAAATAGGCAAATTTCTGGATTTGTTCTTTTGAAAGATAATATTTTTTCTCAACTCCGTCTTTTATGACTATGTCACCTAATGTTATTGGTTTTTCTATAATAGGCTCAGCTTTATGAGTGAAAGCTTTTCCGCCAATCATATAACCTGATGTTTCAAAAAAAGCAGCAAAGTTATCTGAAAAATCAACTAAATCATCATATTTATCTAACTTAATTTCTTTGATGTTTTTTTCGTGTTTCAATATGGGGAATGCTTTAGCAAATACGCCATATTCGAAAATGATAGAACAAGGTGATAGTTTTTTTGTTTTTTTGTAATAATTTGTTTTTTTGTTATAGGCAAAGATGTAAGTACGTCGTCTTCTTTGAGGATGCCCGTAATCAGCAGCGTTGATTACTCTCCATTCAACAGCATAGCCAAGGTCATTTAAACATTTAAGCATAATTCCAAAGTCTCTGCCTCTTTGCTTAGACGGAGATTTTAATAATCTATCGACGTTTTCTAACAAAACAAAAGGAGTGTGCTTAGTTTTAAGGATATCTCTAATTTGCCACCAAAGAACGCCTTTTTTGCCCTCGATACCTTTTTCTTGAGAAAGACTTCTAGCCACTGAATAGTCTTGACAAGGAAATCCACCGCAAAGAAGAGTATGGTCAGGAATTTCTTTTTTGTTAACTCTTGCAATATCAACATTAGAATTATTGTTATCTTTAAAATGAGTATTGTAGCAGTCAAATGCTTCTTGAGATTTCGTGGCAGGTTCCCATTGATTGGCCCATACAAAAGACCATGGTCCGTTTTCTATTGCGAGGCCATTACTATCCATATTTTTTATGTCGTTAAGTCCTACACGGAAACCACCAACACCTGCAAATAATTCAATAGCAGTTTTTTTCATCACTTAAATCACTCATTTCTAATTTATACAAAAGAAATTTTATCATAAATCGGTCTATCGATCAAGAAAATATCGAATGTTTTTCTAAATGAAAACGTTTCAAATTCTAGTAAATGATTTCATTATTTGATAAAATTTAAAAGTGTTGAAAATATGAGCATAAATCATGAAACAATGCTCAATCTTTATAGTAGTGTAGAGCAAATCCTAGAAACAGCAAGTAAAGCCAATCATCATCGTATTGGTGAATTTAATGTGAATAATCGTAGTTTGGATAAGAAGGCTAAAGGCTCTATAGGTCAAATTGTAGAAGAAGGCATTTTTCATTACCCAGTAAATTCAAGAGCTGAAGCTGACTTTAATAATTTAGGAGTCGAACTTAAGGTTACTGGTCTTAAAAAACTCAAAAACAATCATCTTGCTATGAAGGAACGATTGGTACTTAATATCATCAATTATTTTGAAGAAGCCAATGCTGATTTTGAACATAGTTCTTTTTGGGTTAAAAATAAATTACTCCTAATAATGTTTTATCTTTACGAATATGAACGTAACGATTCCAATTACATGATTTTGGAGTCGGTTTTACACAAATTTTTGCCAAAGGACCTTGAAATCATCAAATCGGATTGGAAGATAATTCATGACAAAATAGTAAATGGTGAAGCACAAAACATATCAGAAGCCGATACTATGTATTTAGGCGCTTGTACAAAAGGAGCAGACGCTGCTTCTAGTTATAGAGAACAACCTAATTCACCTGTTAAAGCAAGGCAAAGAGCCTATTGTCTTAAAGCTTCATATATGAATAGTTTCGTTGATAAGGTTTTCCAAAATAAAACTTATGACGAAATAGTGAGCTATGACGAAATTAAAGGGCATTCCTTCGAATATTTAATCCGGCTTAGATTATGTAATTATTTTGGCAAAACAGAAGCAGAACTATTAAATCAATTCGGGATAAATAAAACTGCCAAATCAAGATTTAATTTACTTTGCGCTAAGATGCTTGGAATTAATGGTAGCATTAATGATTCCGATGAATTCAAAAAAGCAAACATCGAGTTAAAAACAATTAGAGTAGAGGAAAACGAAACCATTAGAGAGCACATGTCTTTTCCACACTTTATTTATAAAGACATAGTTAATCAAGACTGGGAAGATAGTGATATATTTAATAAATTTTATTCTACGAAGTTTCTTTTTGTTATTTTCAAAAAAACAAATGGGGAATATAGACTAAGTAACGTAAAACTTTGGAATATGCCTTATCAGGATATAGAAAAATACGTTAAACCAGTGTTTGAACAGACTAAGGAAGTAATAGCCAAAGGCGAAATCGTTAAACAAATTATGAACGGCAAATACTATACCAATTTTGTAGGTTCTACTTTTAATGGTGTTTGTCATGTTCGACCTCATGACCAAAAAGGAATCAATAAGACACAAAAGGGATTAGAGCTTCCAGTCATTGATAAAGTGACTGGTTTAACAAGATATACTAAACATTGTTTTTGGCTTGATAGGGATTATATCTTAAAGCAACTTGATTTAGATAAGCAAAATATTCATTAAAAGTACTTTCTTTTCTTTAAATTAGTATTAGGACTTATCGTAATTGACAGGTCTTTTATTTGAAGAGCTCTGGAAGATTAGTTCTTATTTTCTTTGTTTCTCTCTTCAAATCGTCATTTTTGCTTGCTTCGAATTCGGCCGAATTAAGCGAAAAATCATCAATTAGGCTATTGCCTTCACCCATGATTAATAACTTATCCATGTTTGCTTTTATATGAGAAGCTGTTTCTCTAGTAAAACCTATTTTTTCTAGTTCAATTATTGGAGGATCCTTAGTTCCGTATTCGATATATTCGTACCAATTATTGTCAAGAAGACTATCGGAATCTGTTCTTTGGTCTTTTACGTGAACTCCCTGTTAATACATTAGAATGGAAAACTTATAAATTCTCTGATTTGTTCGAAATTGAAAGAGGCAAAATTACTCAACTCAACGAATTAGAAAATGGCAAATGTCCAATAGTTAGCGCTTATGGAGAAAAACAAGGAATTCAGTTTTTTGGTAATATTGAACCTAAATATGAAAATTGTATTACTGCATCAATGAATGGAAGTGGAACTGGATATTTTTCATATCATGAAGATAAATTTGAGGCTAATTCTGACTGTGGCGTTTTGCTTCCAAAATTTAAACTTAACAAATACATTGGACTCTTTTTAGTAACAATTGCAAATATGTCTGCATATCGTTATACATATGGAAGAAAATTAACTATTAATAGACTTGAAAATGTAACTAATAAGTTACCTAGTAATGAAAAATTTCCGGACTGGGATTATATGGAAAATTTTATAAAAAATCTCCAATATTCGGACTTGATATAAAGGAAAGTCGTGTACGGCTTAAAAGAGGTTAGATTTTCACAAGCTACTTATTTAAAAAAATATAAGATTGTTTCTTGGAATTGTAATGGCAAGTTTAGAAAGAAGTTCACATTTGCCTTCTATTGCATCAAGTATCTTAAGTTGAATTTATACTCAAACGACAAAAACTTCTAACGTAAGCGAAAGCGTGGTATTAAGCATTTATTAAGGGGTTTCGTTTATCTAGTAAGGGTTTCATTTTGCTAGTAGGGTGTCGGCTTGTATCAATTCGATAGCACAAAGACATCTTATAACTAACATTTTGATACAAAGTAAGGGTCTCAAAATGAACGATATTTGCTCGAGAAATCGGGCTTTTTTTCATTTTTGGCGTTTTGCTAGTAGAGAAAAATTGGTTCGAACAAACGGATTTTAGAATTTATATTCTACTAGAAAAATGAAAGCCTACTAGATAAACGATACCCCTACTAAAGAAACGTTAGGTTACTAGAAAAACGAAACCCTACTAGAGAAATCGCGATTTCAATTTGATCCATTTTAAAACTATTTAATAGACTTTTTAATATATTTAAAGTTAGAAAAGTGATAAGATAATGATATGTCTGACCAAAACTGGGGAAACAAAATATATTCTTATCGACAAAGAAATTTGATCACGCAAAAAGAATTAGCTAAAATTTTGGGCGTTAGTACAGTTTGTGTTTCTAGATGGGAACAATCTCATTTTGAACCAACTATGAAAGTAAAAAGAAGACTTCAACGCCTCTTTGATAATGAGAAAAAATAGTATGAGTGACACAATATTGCGAAAGAACATCCAACTCTTAAACATGGTGGATAAAAAAATCCCTTACCATGATGTTTTGGCACTTATCCATAAATATAGCAACAGAGAAATTGGCGTTATTGAAATTGAATCATTTTTTAGAGATAACTTGAGAATTTGCCATAAGATTTTAGATGCTTTTGATGAATTAGATCGTTCTTATTTTTCTTTAAACTGTCTTCTCTATTTTGGTCTAAATTTCATCACCATAGAAAATCTAAAAAATCATTTTCTAACACTAGATCATATTGGGAAAAACATATCATTGCTGGATAGCTTGAACCTGAGAGCGACTATTTATAATTCAATTTACGCTTCTTTAAAAGCATTAGATTTATTGCCTAATGCAGAATTTAATTTTGCTCAAATCAAAGTCACACATCATTCTCAATATTAAGTGATAATCATCATTCTATACTGTACTTGTGCGCTAATGCAGAAGGCGAAGAATAAAGAATTGTATTGCTTAGACATAAATTCCGTTGAAAAGATAATCATTAATTATTTAGATTAACTCTTTGTACAAGCCGAAGAATACATTCTCATTTAGATTATAGAAGAATCTCAGGATAAGTTTAATTTGTAACATCAAAAGCGGTTTTTATAGTTGAAGTTGAAAAATTAAATCTTTTCGTTACACATTCTTAAAATCGAAAGCATATAAAGGCATAAAACCGCTTGATGAAAACGAACAAGATGCAGGAACGATTAAAAACCGTTAATTAGTAAATTTTGATACAACAAAACTTACGTTGATGAGATACAAAATTCACGTTTGCATCATTTATGATACTATCTCCAGTTTAAAATTGGACCTATTAAAGAACGCCGCAACCTCCTACATAAAAATATGTAAGGTCAAAATTTTGGAAAATAAGATTTTAAAATCCATTAAAAAAATCCTAATTTATGGCATAGATTTCAAAAGAAACAAAACAACAAATGCATAAATTTATCATAAAGACAGTAAGCTAAATAAGGAAACAGCAAAACTAACTGAAGAAAAAAAGCTAATCTTGTAGTGGCTCATAATATGTTTTTAATTTTAGCCGAAGATTAAGCCTATTTCTCTAGATAAATATAAAAACCACTACGATAAGCAGATAGCGGTGGTTAATGAGAAGATTCAAGAAAAGACTTTTGATAAATTTAACAAAGAATCTAAATGCAAAAATATCAAATTTTTTATTTATTTATAAGTAAGATGAATGAATTACTAAAGAATACGATAAATGCAAATTCTGTTTCTTAGTTGAACCCGTCCAGAAGAGGACTTGAGATAAAAATTTAGTTTAAATTCTTCGATGAATTAAGAGAAATGTACTTTTGTGAAAAAACATAGACATGCTAAGAAGAAACAAATATCATAATTTTTTAAAAAAACAACCAAAAATGGTCTAAAAACAAAAAAACTATTGAAACTTAAAAATATGCACTTATAATAGTAATTATGAATAAACCAATAATTGATGTGAGATTAGTCGGCGTCTCATTTAAAAACATTAAAAATATTGCTGATGCTAGAATAGTTTTTCCTATTGAAACTGATGCTGATAAAAATGGTAGAAATAACATTTTTGGCATCTATGGCCCAAACGGAACCGGAAAAACATCTTTAATTAACTCTCTTTCCATTTTGAAATCTGTTCTTTGTGAAATTCCATTGGACGTTAGTGTTTTTAATGTAATGAACGTAGCAAATAAATCATCTAGTTTCGTTTTTGAATTTAACATTAAAAACAATGAAGAACAATACTTTGTTGAGTATTCCTTTTCGATTGAAAAACAAACTAATGATTTTGTAAATTCTTTACCTGGTGTAAGTGTTTCAAACGAATGTGTGAAGTATAAAAAAACAAGTAGTGATGAAAATTTAAAAAAACTGATATCTGTTGATTTAAATGGTTCAATCAATGTTGACTTCATTAAACCTGAAAAACTATTTTTAAATTTAATGAAAAACCCTAAATTTTATTCCGACGTTATCAAACTTGCTATAAGCGCAAAAGCAACGCATAAGTCATTTGTTTTTTCTCAACAATTTCTTAAAATACTGAATAATTCTGAAATTTTTGATAAATCACTATTTGGAATACTGAATCAAATTAAATTATTTGGCATTATGAGTCTTTTTGTTATTGATCAAATAAACAACAATAATATTTCGTTGAATCTTGGTTTTAGGCATATAGATGAAAATGGAGTAGGCACTTCTTTAGGAGTAATTGGCCTTGGTATAAATTGTATGCGTGCCACTGATTACAAGTACTATAAAAAATCTATTCAAGAGGCAAATTTGGTGCTGGAGAAAATAATTCCTGGATTGTCTATAGAAACTTCTTTTGAAAGGTCAGTTGCTTTGCAAAACGGTGAAGCAGGAATTTCATTTCAACTTATTTCAAAAAGAGATGGTAAACTGATTCCTTTTTCTTGTGAGTCAAACGGTATTCGTTCGATTTTTTCAGCGCTTTCTTTGTTAATTGCCGCATACAATGATCCTTCTGTTTGTTTAGCAATTGATGAATTTGATGCAGGGGTTTTTGAACATTTGTTAGGATCCATTGTTAAGATTTATGCTGAATCAGGGAAGGGACTTTTCATTTTTACTTCCCACAATTTGAGGCCTTTAGAAATATTGCCTAGGTCAAATGTATACTTCACAACTAATGAAGAAAAACTTTTTGACACTGCACGATATACGAAAAAAGAATTAAATAGAAGAAATTTATACTTGCGTTCCTTAGCGCTTGAAGATGACACTAATTTAATTTTGGACAATGCAAAAGAGTATGAAATTAAAAACATTTTGAGGAGAATTGCTAATGGAGACGACTCAAAAAAATGAAAAAACAAAAAAAGTTGTTGTTGTAATTGTCGAAGGCACAACAGATAAAGACACGTTTCAAGGTTACCTAAATAGACTAGGTAATAATAAAAAAGTTTTTTTCAGCGTATGCCGTGGAGATATAAATAGTTCATATGACTATGATGAAAAATCATCAAATGATATTATTAAAGATATTGTTAAAGAAAATGCTGCTGAGGAACATTATTGCATAGATGACATTGCTCTTATTGTTCAATTAACAGATACGGATGGCGTGTTTTGTGATGATAATGTTGTTGAATTTGACTCATCTCTTAAAAGAAACGACAAACCTATTTATTCAAACGAAAAAATCAAAGTTAACGATGTTGAAAAATTTTTAAAAACCAAATTATACAAAAAACAACGATTGAACGATTGTATTAATCTAAAAGAAATTGAATTTAAATTGACGCAAAAAATTAAATATGAAATTTATTATATGTCATGTAACTTAGAAAGTGCTCTATACAACATATATACAAACGATTTTGAATATAAGGAAAATTTGGCTCAAAAATTCGCACTTCAATACGCCGAAGGGGAAGAACATAAATTTATTAAGTTTATGGAAAGCATAAACGCTTCGAAAACATTGGACCTTAACGAAAGTTGGAAATACATAAAAACAGGCAACAATTCTTTGAAATCGTGTTCTAATTTCGTTATTTTCTTATATAAATTAACGGAGAAGTGATAACAAAAGATTTAAAAATAAAGGAGAAATAAAATGGAAAGAGTTAAAAATGTCATTTGGATTTGTGCAAGAAAAAAAGATTTTGCCGATTTGCCAGAAGAAAGCGGCATATATGTCATTGTTGCTGCCATGACAAATGGTAAAAATTATGTTTTTTATTCTGGTCAAACGAATAATATCAAAAAAAGAGCACTTGAACATTGGTCAGATGCTGAACCGAATGAAAAAATAATGAATATTATTAGCAAACATGGAAACAGTATTTTTATGTACTATGCTCTTGTTCATGGAAATTCATTGGATGGGCATGAAAGGTTTTTATATGAAACTTTTGAGCCACAAGCCCAAAGTAGGGTCCCTAATGTTGAATCTAAACCAGTTAGCTTAGATTCACATTTTGCAAAAGGAAAAATTAATGAGAAATACTTTGAATAATTTATTTAAGAATTTTACTTAATCTTGCTTGGCAGATCACTACTATTTAATGTCATACAACATATAATTATTTTGCATATTAGACAATAGTTTCACACGTTATATAACTAAAATTTTGACATAAATAATGAACTAAGGTGATTGATATATGCTCGAAAAAGCGTTTTTTAATTTTTATCTTTTTACTATGAGATAAAACCGGTTCTATTAGGAAAGCGACGGCTATACTAACAAAGCAATACTTATAGTCATGTTTTTTATATTTTTCAGTATTCGAAGGGCAATTTTGGTGAATTTATGATAAATTTATAATAAAATAATTAAATATACAATCAAGGCAATGTCTAAACTGTTTAAAGTTTCAAATTGGAGTGTGATGCAATAATGGCTGATAGATTTTTCTCAAATTCGGTTCAATATCAAGCCGTTTTAAAAAATTTAAAACAAAATAATGGACAATTGAAATGTGCGCATTGTGGCAAGGTATTGGTATCGAAGTCAGAGTGTCATTTTGATCATATTTTGGCTTATGCGAAAGGTGGTAAATCTACTTTAGATAATTGCCAAATTTTGTGTAACAATTGTAATCTTGCCAAGACTAATAAAGACCTCCGTGAGTTTGTTTTAGAAGAAAAAGCCAAAAAATTTATAGCCGGTGAATCAATCTCTGACGAGTTAAAAGAACAAACGATTTTAGAAACTTCTTCTTCAAAGCTTATGACAAGAGAGATTTTTGATAATTTAGTATCTAATTTTATTAATGAAAAAGGCGATATTAAGAAGATAGATTTTATTAGGGAAAGAAACGGGCTCCCATCCATTACTTATGTAAATAAATTTTATGGTTCAATAACAAATCTTAAATTGCATTTTGGTTTAAAAATTGATAGAAGCTGGAATAGAGAATCAATATGGAAAAGACTAATAGAATACGGGAGTGTAAATCCTGATTTTAAGCAAAGAGATTTAATTAAAACAAATGATTTGCCATCACTTCATTGTATTCTTGCGTACTTTCCAGAATACAAAAAATTTAATGATATAAAAAAGCTTTAGGTTTTAATATCAATTATGAGTTATGGACCAAAGAGAATGTCGTAAAAGTTTCTAAAGAATTTTTAGCTTCTCACGATAAAATAACTTTAAAGGATTTAAAAAGTAAAAATGGTTTACCAGCTGCTAGTGTTATTTATAAATTTTATGGAACAATGGAAAATTATCAAAAGCAAATTGGCTCTATTGTCTCCAAACCACATACGTTTATTTCCAAAGAACAGATAATTAAAATAACAAATAATATAAAAAGTAAATATGGTTCAGTATTTGAGACAAGAAAGGATTTTTTAAAAGTTTATCCATATGGTGAATCTTCTATTTATGAGCGTTTTGGAACTTTCGATAATTTTTTAAAAGAAACTGACATCAAAATTATTAATACTAAAAAAGCTAAATATACCAAACAAGAAATTGATGATTTGATTTTAAACTACTTAAAAGACGGAAATAAAATTCCTAGAACATGTAAAGAACTGACTGAATTAAATCTTCCATCAATGTATACAATAATGAGATTTTACGAATCATGGAGAGAACCTTTTATAGTATTTTCAAAAATATTGGATATTGGCAAATAATTAAAGCAATTCTAAAGAAAAATTTTTGATATATTTTGAGGAAAAAATATAAATTATGATTTCAAATAACAATTTGCTATGGCGATATTATGTAAGAACGGGAAAACAAATTTTTATTTTACTGCCATTATTTTGTTTGTGTTTTTCTTCTTGCTCAAATTGACTTAAATATTCAAAAGGATACGACCATGAAATTGAGCTATCGCCTATTGAAACGGCTTATTATTTAGAAAAAGATCAATTTGGGTACAATGAAGATGTAAATGTTTGTATTAGTTACGGACATAATGGAGTAACTAATAATATTCCTGATGAAAATAAAAATTTACCTTTTTGCTTATTTTTGAATTATGGCAAAGAAGATTCAGAAAGCGAAAATGATTATAGACAATATAACGGATTCGAACTTATTGAAGAGGTCGAGCCAAAAAAATATAAAAATGATTATTTGTATTCTCATGATGGATACAGTTCAAAAAGATTTAATCATACGGTTGATTTTACATTTCTTATGATTATTTTGAATCTCTTTTGTCTATAATAAAACCCCATATAGCACATCATTCAAGTTTGTCGCTGCTCAGTTTTATAAAGACAAAAAAACTAATCCATATATATATGACGCAAGATGTGCTGAAATAGAGTTTAATTTTTCGATTAATGCAGACAGCCAGAATATAAAATTAAATTTTAAATAATTGACATCATATTGCCCAATGCTGTGCTTTCAATAGGTCCTTTTATTACTTTTATTCCGGTTATTTCTTCGATTAAATTATTTAAAAGTTCATTTTTAACGCCGCCGCCAAAAACGGTGATAGTTTGATATTTTTTCTTTGTTATTTTTTCTAAATCTAAGATAGTTTTATTGTATAAAAGGGCTAGCGAATGGAAAACACTGAAGTATAGTTCGCCATCATTGTCTGGTTCTTGATATCCACTAGCTAATAATAATTTAATTATTTTTTGTTTTAAATTTTTTGGCGAATGAAGTGTTTGATCATTAACATTAAATGTTCCGTCATAATGTCTATTCGCTTCGGCTAATAAAACAGCTTCCTTAATATCAATATGTTTTGTGTTTTCTTTGATTAATTCATTTATTAGCCACATTCCGGTAATATTTTTTAAGAAACGTATTGTATTCTTTATGCCTAATTCATTTGATAATCCATCTTTGTATGCGTTTTCGTTTATAATTGGATGTATTAAATTCACACCGATTAAACTCCAAGTGCCGGAAGACAAAAGTATCGAATCATCTTTAGCGTTAGAGCCAAAAAACGACGAAGCAGTATCGTGCTGAAGCGAAGCATAAACTTGTGCTTGATATCCAACTGTCTTTGCGATTGCATCCTTAAATTTACCAATCAAGGTGCCGCTTGCTATAGGCTTAACTAAAAAGTCTCTTTTAACATTGAGCATATTCATTATTTTATCAACTGGTCTTTTTGTTCTTGTGTCAATAATGCCAGTGGTGGACAGACTAGAATACTCGTTATTCAAAACACCGGTTAATAAATATGTTAAATATGATGATAACATTAGAAAATGTTTCGCGTTTTTTAATCTACCAGTTCTTTTATCATCTAGTAGTTGATAAATGGTGTTATATCCTAATGGTTGTACACCTGTTAGGAAAAACATCTCCTCATTCCTATTTAATGATTGCATGACTCGATATCCGCGATCATCGCGATATGAATAAACAGGATAAATAGCTTTTAAATCAGCATCTAGCAAAACATAGTCTACACCAAAAGTATCAATGCCAATGCGCGAAGGAATTTTCTTTAGCTCTTTGGCTACTTGAAGGCCTTTTAAAACGTTTTCAAATAAATCATCGATATCCCAATAAAAATGGTCGTTTTCTTTGATGATTTTTGTTTGAAATCGATATATTTCTTCGATAATTAATTCGTTGTTTAAATAATAACCGATTATGTGTCTTCCCGAGGTAGCGCCTATATCAATCGCCAAATAATATGTCATTTCAAATATCCTTTAACAGGAGTAACATTAAATCTTTTTGCGACATCTTTGATGCCTTGATCAGTTATATCGTTAATAATTTCTAGATGATTATGTGTTAGTAAAAATATCTGCGCTGATTTTTCAATGGTTTCAATTAGTCCAAAGGCATCATCAAGATTATTTTCGCAACCATAAATGCCGTGTAGTGGCCATATTACGCATCTTGTTTTTTTCATTTTTTCTGCTGTTTCTTCGCCGATTTTTTGCGTTCCACATACTTGCCAAGGAATTAATCCGACGCCATCAGGATAAACAATTACACTTTCGGTCATTGTTCGCCACAAATCGACCGTCAAAGATTTTTCATCCAATTTGTGCACGTGCGTTAGCGCTAAAATGTAAAGAGGATGCGTATGCATGACAACGTGGTGGTTAGGATCGATTTTTAATCTCGTTGAATGACATAATAAATGTGCGTAAATTTCACTCGTAAATGTTCCATTATTTTCAAAGCCCCATATTACTTCTGCTTTCGTACCATCTTGAGATATTCGCATTACTCCGATGTTTGTCTTTGGATCATTTTTAACATTTCGAAAATATTTTGTTGTGCCGGTAATAACGAAAACCAAGCCTCTAATATTTTCGTTTGCAATTAAGGGAAGGGGAATGGTTCTTTTCGTTTTGGCTTTGCCAAACACTCGTTTAACTTCTTCCTCATCCATTAAAACAGAAATATTTCCGCCATTTTTTTCATCCCAGCCTAGACGATACATGTTATCGATGATTTCGATAAACTTTTTTATTGTTTCGCTTTTATTGATAATGTTGGCTTTCATTTTTATTTCCTCAGCGATTGAACATCTTTTTCGTACTTTTTAAGGGCAGCTAATGCCTCTTTGCCACCGGGAATGTTATGACTTTCTAAAAGATAATTCCAAACATCGTTATATGGTAAGTTATTGCTTTCTTCAATGTAGAATAATCTAGAAGAATAGTCGCGTTCTAATTCCATTTTTTGCATTAATTCGGTCGGTTCTAACAAGGCGTATAAAAGAGCTTTTGCCGTTGCTCGTAAACCGATTGCCCACTCGAAAACACGGTTTATTGAAGCGTCGAAGAAATCTAGGCCGATTGCCACTTTATCGAGCAAATCCGCTCGTTTTAGTTCTAACATTAAATTATTTAAACTATCGTTTTCAATAACAGTATGATCTGAATCCCAGTGCAAACTTCTAGAAACATGGAGCATAACGTTTTTTACAAACGGCTCGATTGCTGTAATTTTATCGGATACATCTTCGCCTTCTCGAAAATGACCCGCATCAATTGTTACACCTAAATTATGACTAGCAGCATATCCAATATAAAATTCATGACTACCACAAACGAAATATTCTGAACCAATTCCAAAATACTTGCCTTCTAATACATCAACTGCATATTTTTCTTCTTCTTTTGTATATGGAACGCCGTAAATTTCGTCTAGACCGTCGATTAATCGCTTTCGAAATTCTTTGCGATTGACCGTAATGTCTTTTAAGCCATCAGGAATCCAAAAGTTGTTATAGCAAGGCTGGCCTAATGCCTTACCGATTTCTACCGCGCATCTTCGGGTTGATTTTCCAACTTCAATCCAATATTCTCGCACCTTTTTATTTGGAGAGCATATTGAAAGACCATCATCCATCATTTTCGAGGAAAAGAAAGTGCCATTTAAATCTAAGCCAATGCCTATTTTTTTCGCCCAAGTAATCCATTTTGAAAAATCTTGACCAGTGAGCTTACTCCTTTCGGTTTGGAATTCGGCATAGATTGAATGGAGTTGAACTTTATGTTTAAGCGGTGATAAGGAAAAAGCCATCTCAATATCTTTTCTAAGCTCATCGCCGTTTCTAGCCGCATAAGGATAATTGCCAACAACGGTATTTTCGTTTTTGACTCCTTCGACATTTTCAAAGCCTTTAATGTCGTCACCTGCCCAACATTGTAAAGAAATGGGAATATTCTTAAATTTAGCGATTGCCAAATCGACATCGACGCCGTAAGATGCATAAATTTTTTTTGCTTCGTTAAAACGATTAATTGTCTCTTGCTTCATAAGAGCCTCCTATGATTTATACCTTTATATTATTTAATAAATTAATAATACGCAAATCATATTTTTCGCATTATTATTTATTGCAAATTAATCAAAATCAATCAATAATTAAAGCAGGTGGAATAAAAAATATGTTTATCAATGAAAGACAACAAGAAATATTAAATTTAATCAAAACATATAATACGATTAGCGTTGAAGAAATATGCAAAAAAATATATGCTTCGCCGGCGACAGTAAGACGCGATTTAACAGACTTAGAATTACATGGTTTAATTCGCCGAGTTTGGGGTGGCGCTTCTATCATGGACGCCTCTTCTGGCGAAATATCATCGTTCATTCGCCAACAAACAAATGTGCAAGAAAAAAAACGAATGGCTCACGCTTGCATCGAATTTTTAAAAAACGATAGTTCATATTTTTTTGATTCTTCTTCTACCGTTAGCCATATCATCCCACTCTTAAAGAAAATTAGTGGTGGAATCGCCATTACTAATGGGTTGTGTTCGGCTAATGCCCTCTCGAATATATCGACAATTAAGTCATTTATGATTGGTGGCGAAATCCAGACTCAAACAGGCGCATCAATCGGTGGTAATGCCGTCGAACAATTGGCCAATTTTTATTGTGACGTCTGTTTCTTTTCTTGCCACGGCTTTTCCCTTACTGGACCTAATGAAGGCACCATTGACCAACAAAAAGCCAAGGCGATGATGATAAGAAACTCTAAGTTAAAGATATGTCTAGTCGATCATACGAAATTTAATAAGCAGTTTTTTATACAAACTTGTAGCATTTCTGATATCGATGTTTTAATAACTGATAAAATGCCCGAAGATGAATATCTTGATGTTATTAACAAAAACAATGTTCGCTTAATTGTTGTTTAAGTATAAATTGATAAATAAGCAAAAATAATCAATATTAGTCAAACTCGATAATTTAGTTGAGATGAAACTTTTGTTTATTTTATAATGGCATTGAAAGAAACAATATGTGAGTTAATTTATAAGGATTTGTTATGGCGAATTTATCTTTAAAACATGTTTATAAGGTCTATCTAGATGGAACCATGGCTGTCAGCAATTTTGACCTAGAAATCGAAGAAGGCGAATTTGTGATATTAGTTGGCCCATCAGGTTGTGGAAAATCGACGACTTTAAGAATGATTGCCGGCTTAGAAGATATTACTGCCGGCGATTTATATGTTGCTGGTAAATACGCGAACTTAATGGAGCCAAAAGATAGAAACATGGCGATGGTTTTTCAAAACTACGCTTTATATCCTCATATGAATGTTTATGAGAATATGGCTTTTGGCCTACGTATCAAGCATCTTGATAAGACCAGCATCGACAACCGCGTTAAAAACGCTGCCGAAATACTTGGATTAACTTCGCAATTAGAGAAAAAACCGAAAGATATGTCCGGCGGGCAACGACAAAGAGTCGCTTTAGGAAGAGCCATTGTGCGTAATCCGTCCGTTTTCTTGCTCGATGAGCCGCTTTCAAATTTAGATGCGAAGTTGCGTGCATCGATGCGTACCGAAATAAAAAGATTGCATAACACGTTAAAAACAACCTTCATCTACGTGACTCATGACCAAATTGAAGCGATGACAATGGGTACAAAAATTGTGGTCATGAATAAAGGTGTGATTCAACAGGTCGATTCTCCAATGAATCTATATGATTATCCGTGCAACATGTTCGTAGCAGGTTTTATTGGCACGCCACAAATGAACTTTTTCGATGCAACAATTTTTGTTGATGAGACAACTTTGAAATTGCGTTTAGGCGACAATTTGTTATCATGTCCGCTTGCTTTATTTAGAAAATTAGACTTGCTAGAGGTTTTCCAAAATCCAAATGTTAAATTAGGAATTCGCCCCGAGCACATGAGGTTGGCTGATGAAAGCGTTCCTAATGATCAATGTTTGCTCGTCAATGTTAATTTGGTGGAGGCTTTAGGAAACGAAACGGTGGTTGAAGGAACCATCAAAGGTAGCGAGCATCAAATTTCGATTAAAATAAATCGCAATGATTTGATTAAAGAAGGCAGCGAAATAAAAATATCGATTGATTTTTCAAAGATTCATATCTTTTCAAAAGAAACGACGAACTCTATTTGTCCGCGCATTCCAACGCATAATTATTTGAAATTTAGTAATAATTTATTTGGCAAGAAATTTATTTTTCCAAAGAAATTATTCGATGCGCTTTCCGAATATAAAGATTTATATATTGAATTTCCTATTGACGCCGTGATAAAGGGTGACGATTATTGCGCTAGTGTTTTATCGTGCGAATTAACCAACCAAGGTTTTTATTTACTAGAATTGCAATTAAAAGGTGGCCAAATTTTATTTGCCGTTAGTGAAGAAAACATAAGTGCTGGCGATTATCATTTTTCAATCAAACAAGAGAATATATCATTTTATAATCATGTAGATAAAGTTCTATCATCAATACCTCGATTTAACCATGTAAGAGGAAAATTGGTTCCTAACAAGCGACCGGTATTAACTGGCAAAAAAATGAAAAAAAGAAAAGTCTTTGACTATTCAATTTTAGGCGTTTGCATTCGGCCAAATGATGAAAGTGTGAATAAAATTTATGCTTTGCTAGGCAAAAAATTTCATTTGCACGATATTGATTTTTCCTTTTCGCCAGACGACGTATCTATAGCTGAAGAAGGAATAAAGGCAACCTTGCAAAATATTATCAAGTATAGTGACAATTCTATTTTTGGAGTGTTCAAACATGATGATGTAGACATTGTTGTTAAATTAGAATCTGATTCTTTAAATATAGGCCAAGAAACACATTTGGCTATCAACGCTGAGAAGATTAAAGTAAGAGATGTAAATTTTGATGTAATCATCATTTAAAATTGCGCTATGTTGAAACTAAAATACGACAAATTAATTGACACCGATATTGGAACAAGGGTAGGTGGAACCAAAAAGAAGATTTGGAATAAGACCGCCGTCCAACTTCTTTTAATGGTTATTCCTGGCTTAATTTTTGTGGCAATATTTTGCTATTTGCCGATGTTTGGTATCATTTTGGCTTTTAAAGATGGTGACGGTCAATTAAACGTTTTAGAAGCCATGATGAATACAGAATGGGTTGGTTTTGATAATTTTATTGCTTTTTTTAATGATCCGGATTTCGGTAATGTCATGATTAACACATTAGGGTTAAATTCCTTGATGTTATTAATTAATTTCCCGGCTCCAATCATTTTTGCTATTTTGTTGAGCGAATTGCCGTTTAAAAGAATTCGAAAAGCCATTCAAACCGTCACATATTTTCCTTATTTTTTATCGTGGATTACTTATGGTGGTATTGTCTTAGCTTTAATAAATTCTGACGGAATAATTAATTCTATTTTAATGTCTTGCAATATTATACAAAGCCCATTAGATATTGCCGGTTCCCCGGAATGGTTTTGGCCATTAATTATAATTACTTCTTTATTAAAAGGCTTAGGCTGGGGATCGATTATTTATATTGCTGCAATCGCTGGTATCGATCCTCAATTATACGAAGCAGCGAGGATGGATGGCGCCAATCGATGGTATCGCATAACAAAGATAACGATTCCGATGATTTCGCCGACGATTGTTTTGTTTTTGATTTTATCTATCTCGGGAATTTTAAATAACGGATTTGACCAAATTTGGGTTTTTAGAAATCTAACTAATTTAGCGCGCAGTGAAGTGCTAGATACATTCATTTATCAATATGGCGTTGTCTTACAAAATTATTCTTTTACAACGGCCGTTGGCTTATTTAAATCGGTCATTTCAATTACATTGCTTACTATTGGCAATTTAATTGCCAAACGAATAACTGGGAAGGGGATTATTTAATATGGTCTTAAAAAGAGCGTATAAGAAAAATCAACTTCTTGTCGGCACGACTGGAAAAAAACAAAAGAAGACCGTTTTTGACTGGATTAATGTTGTTGTGTTAGTGGCTTTTGCTATTATTTGTGCCTACCCGCTTGTCTATGTTTTGGCCGGTTCATTTAATCAAGGTAAAGATTATATAAATGGTGGAATTTTCCTTTGGCCAAGAGTTTTTTCAACTGAAAATTATTGGGTTGTTATCAATGATGTACGGCTATGGAAAAGTTATGGTATCACTATTGCAAGAACCATTGTCGGCACTTTGACTGGCGTTTTATTTACCGCGATGATTGCCTACGCTATGTCGCGTCCTAATTTAATTGGCAAGAAAATTTATTATTATGTCTTTATAATTACAATGTTTTTTTCAGGCGGTCTAATTCCCTTCTTTTGGGTCATTTTAGAAATTGGATTATTTGATACATTTTGGGTATATATAATTCCGGCGCTTTTTAGCGTCTATAACATGTTGGTTTTTGTTAATTTTTTCAAAACAATTCCCGAAGAAATTCACGAATCGGCAATCATGGATGGAGCGAGCGAATTTAAAATCTTTTTCCGAATTATTTTGCCATTATCTACACCGGTTATCGCAACCATTGGCCTATGGATAGCCGTTGGCCATTGGAATTCATTTTTTGACACGATGATTTATACCTCCAATAACAATCTATGGACGCTTCAATATTATTTGATGAAAGTAATCAAAGAATCATCGTTACCGCCAACAGGTTCATCGTTACCGGCAGATTTTTTAGAAAATATCGCTCCTGAAACCGTCTCATTAGCGGCGATTATTGTTTCGGTCGTTCCTATTTTTGCTTTTTATCCATTGATATTTAAATCATTAACAAGCGGAGTAATTATTGGATCTTTGAAAGGTTAGGAAAGGAAAATGAATATGAAAAAAATTATCTTATCACTTCTTACTTGTAGTTTGCTTTTGACTCTCCCCAGTTGTGCGGATCAAAAGAAAGAAGTTATCTATCCGGATTTTGAATTGACACCTAGTGAAAAAAATTCTTGGGAGTATCTTTTAGATGAAAATGGTAAGCCAAAAGAAGAAATCACAATTGAATGGTATGTCAATGACTCGACTTTTTCTTGGCCCGGTTATGGTAATGATGTCGTGAGTAAAGTAATCAAAGAGAAAACTGGCATAACGATTAAATTTGTTACTCCGGTCACTGACGACGGGCAAAAACTTGCCACTTTAATTTCTGGAGATGCGCTTCCAGATGTCGTTTCGGTCCAATCGTGGTATCAACAATGCAGTCAATTAGCTATGCAAAATTATTTATTTGCAGTCGATGAATTGATGGACCGTTGGGCACCTAAAATGGAAGCCACTATGGAAGAAGATCTATGGAAATATTTTCAATTAGGAGATGGGCACAATTATGGTTTTCCCAATCTATGTTTTTCTAATAATTATTTGACCGGTGAGCAATTATATCCAAATGGCGGCATTTTGGTTAGAGAAGATTGGTATAATGAAGTACTTTCAGCAACAGGCAACGATATGACGACGCCGCAAGGCTTCATTGATGGATGCCTATATATTAAAAATAAATATAGCGATTCAATCCCGTTTCAATTGGATGCCTTTACAAACGAAGGGAACAAATCAATTACTTGGCTTGCGCAATATTTTGCTACACCATTTGAAACCGAAGAAGGCGAATATCAAGATTTACGAACCGATGATCATTACATTCAAATGTTGCGCTTTTTAAACGAATGCAATAAGGCCGGCATTATTCGTAGCAGCAATTTTTCGGACACATATTCTCAGTTAAAAACAAATATTTCTCGCGGTAAAGTTTTTGTTAGCGCTGGTACCCCGCAAGATTATCAAGTCGCTTTTCAAAATTGTTATAATTCAGGCATTAATTATATTCCATTAGTTTTAAGAAATTACGACGGAGATGCGCCGGTTTTGCAAGATATTTCAGGACAAGGATATTTGTTCTCGATGATTTCTACAAACTGCAAAAGACCAGATATCGTAATCAAATTGTTCGATTATTTGCATAGTGAAGAAGGACAACGGCTTGTTTCTTTCGGCATCGAAGGGGAAACGTGGGAATGGACGGATGAAACTAAGACTGAAATCAAGTGGACAGATAGATATATTTCCGGAGCGCTTAATTTAAACGAAGAAGATGCCGCTTGGCTACAAGAATATGGCTTAAACGCTATGACATTGATGATGAATATGTCTTATATCTTCAAATATCGTCCAAATGAAGGAAGAAAAGAGGAAGTTGTTTATATTGATAATCAAAAAAGACCTCTTACTCCTTATTCATATGATTTTAGACCATCATTTTTGAAACACGACACGGCCGACGACAACTATTTTTCAATTTCTACCAAAGCTAAAAAAATAGATATTAAATGGGCACAAGCCTTAATTAATATTATTCAAGCCGACAATTATTTAAGTGAGTATCAATCATCGATTGATTACGCGAATCGTCAAGGTCTTGATGAAGTTGTCGAATTTTATAAAAAGTCTTACAAAGATACTTTGGCTGTTCTAGGACTGGAACGTGGATATCCTACTCATCAAGAAGGATATGTTGAGCCAGTTACTGGCCCAAATGGTGATTTTTCTTATTGGATAGGAGCAACCCATGAATAAAATTAAGCCAAAAATTATTTTGGATACTGATATTGGCGATGATATTGATGATGCTTTCGCTTTGCTATTTTTGGTTGAGAGCAAAGCGTTTGATGTCTTGGGCGTTACAACCGTTTTTCGTAATACTAGACAAAGAGCGCACATGGCCAAATATTTGCTCGATGTATTAAATAGTGATATCAAAGTTTACGCTGGTTGTGATTATCCGTTAATTTCTAATCCTGATAAGTTGAACGTTGAAGCGATTCAAAAGAAAGAGAAAAAAGATCGCTATGGAATGTATCAACTTCCTCAATGGAGCGAAGAAATGGAAAGCGCTCAATATGAAAAACAACATGCGGTGGATTTTATTATCGAACAAATACACAAATACCCTCATGAAGTTATCTTGTGTGGCGTTGGCCCTTTAACTAATTTTGCAATGGCGTTAAGAAAAGATCCTACCATCGTTCCCTTAATCAAAGAATTTCGTTTGATGAGCGGTGGACAGAATTTAAATTTTGCTGAATGGAATGTGTTTTGCGATCCCGAAGCTAGCTATATCGTATATAACTCAAATGTTAAGACTGTCTGCATCGGCATTGACACTACATGCAAATTAGGTTTGTCAAAAGAAGACATCGATAAACTAATTCATTCGCAATCAAAGGCCATCAAAATTACTTATGACATGATGATGAAGTGGTTCGCGCATTATGCGTTTGAAGCACCTGTTATGCATGATCCGCTCGCAGTCGTATCTATTATTAAACCAAACTTATGCCAGTATGAAGAAAAACCATTGACTGTTGACTTATCAAATAGGAGAGGCTTCATAGTCCAAGACGATAAAAAAGCTCATAAACTAACTATATCAACCGATGTTAATGTGCGCGAATTCATAAATATATTTATGAGTGTTATTTTATAAATTATTTTTTGCATCTTAAGATGTTTATTAATTGCCTAAGAAAGGGGGAATTAGTCAGTCAAATTAAAGGCTTAGCTGATTAATAAGACATTATGAAAATCAACAAAATTAGTGTTGCACTTCTTATGAGCGCCCTTGCACTTGTGGCCGGTACAGCCGCATTGACGCCAAGTGGCCAAGTTGAAGTTATGGCCGATACGCAAGAAGTGCCTTATGACATCCGTGGAGGTGGTAGAATTACCTACACAGCAAGCGACGCTGGCGATTCGCAATGGACTTATTTAAATGTTGTTTGCATGGAACAAACAACCCAAGGTAACGGCATTTCTTTCCGTGCTCGTAATCATACAGGCATAACGACGCCATTATCGATTCAACTTGCCGATGGGAAAGGCGGAATGTATATGCCTAACGCCGATGGCTTAAAGTATTACACATATGATATTTTCGGTAATAATGAAGTCGAAAAAACATATTTGTATTCGACAAATATTGAATTGGATCCATATTTCGATGGAATTATTTATTTGCCATTTGCCAATTATACTAACGAAGTCACTACACCTTCTTTAACTGGAGCGCCCGATTTTACAAAATTGTGGAAAATTAGTTTTGGCTTGCAGCCATTATTTAATGGACTTGCTGATTATACCATCGGTGATGTTTTTAATGCCGGTGGAATGAATTTGGACACTTCCGTTTTAAACGATGAAATTTTCTCGACATTTTTTATCGGAGAAAATTATACAACAGGTGACATCCATATCAATCAAGGCATAATGAAAGATTTTGATCCGACGGGGAAGGATTATTTGGGTGGCATAAATATTAGAACTTATACATCTGACACTAATAAAGGTCCAGTCGCTGACATCGTTGCGTCGGAACAGGGAATTTTTGGTTCGGGCTTTTGGATGCGAGTAAAAAATTACGGCAATGAAGTGTCACCGATGTTACAAGTCATGGGGTGCGAAGGAGACAATATGCTTCCAAGCGATGGAAAACCATTTTTGTACTACGATAAAGAGGGCAATTATACCGCAACAATTGCTGCCAATCCATACAATGGATTTGTCATACCGGCCAATTTTGATGGTTTTATTTATGTGCCACTTTCATCTTTATATAATGGAAATCCTGGAACACCAGTTAGAATGGACTGGCTATATGGAATTTTTGTTAATGTTGACGCGTTGGCTTTTCCAAACGCTAATCTAATTTTCGGCGATGTATTCAATCATAACAATATGCTGACGGATGGATCTACTACAACTCATGCTTCTTTTGCTGCGCAGCGTCATGTATCTAACGAGACGGGCAAAATATATCACTATCCTGGCTTTAGTGGCGAACTTGCGACGGCGTGGGCTGAAATGTTTTTAGAAGCCACTTACCCGTGCGATACGGCGGCAAGCCAAGTTTGGGAAGATATGAAAGCTGAATATGATGTTTTAAGTCAGGACGATAAAAATCTTCTTATCGAAGCTGTTTATTTAGGAAAGGCTGAAGAAGATAAAAACCTTGTCGAACAAGCAATGGAACGTTTTGATTTAGCTGTTTTAAGACAAGGTCTTGAGAATTTTACTTCCCGAACGATTCAGTCTTCTAATTCGACAATTATTGATAATCCAGTCAACGATGGCGTTGTCGTCATAGTTTGTTTAGTTATAACGCTATCTTTAGCAATCGCGGGGTTCGCGTTCTTTATTGGCAAAAAAAGAAAAAAATTAAACGATTAAAATAATCGTTGGAGGTAAATATGAAAACATTCTTCGCTCGTCTATCGTTAATTGCAACTGTTGGTTGTCTTGCTTTGGCAAGTGCTCCTATTTCAAAAAGTGTCGATTATGTTCAAGCCGCATTATCGTATGAGGGGGATTTTGTTTTGGGAGCAAAGGTTGATTTTTTGGCCAATTCCGATGAACAATCAACCGATTATGTCAGTGTAAATTTGTCTGATACAACAAATAACGGAACAAATTTCTTTGTAAGATTAAAAAATTTAACGAGCGAAGATGTTGATTTGCATCTTGTCGTAGAGAGTGTTAATGGCCATGGTTCCACAATTAAAGCTAATGGCCGATACACTCTCTATGATGAAACCGGTGAGATTCCCCAATCTTATACTTCAATCAGTGGAGAATTCTTTACGCTTCCAAAAAATTTCAATGGCTATTTTTCGATTACAAATTATAATTTAGCGAGTCAAGAAGGTTGGTCTGGCAACGAAGGAAGTGAAAAAGATATTAAAAACTTGCGTGCTCTCCATTTTGGCGTGTGTGGCGGTTTATATGCTGGGGTAAGCATAGGAATTGGTGATATTTTTACGACCGACATTATGAATTTGGATGTTTCTAGTTTAGACGAAGAAGTTTTTCTAAGCACATTTGCGCCAATGAATGATTCGCCATATGTAGAAATTACTCGTTTACCGGAAACGGATTTTGATGCGAATCATGATATGGATGGTGGTGTGTTAGCTACCGTTCAATATATGAGCGAAGACATTTCAAGCTATTGGCTAATCCATCCAAAAGATAATAATTTATCTTCGACAGGTATTTATTTTAGATTGCAAAATGGGTGGGCGTATGGTTACTGGATTCAATTTTATATATTGGATGGTAACGGCCATCGCATGATGTTAGGTTTAAAACAAAATATTTATCAATATGATAGCCAAGGAAAAAATAAAGAAATTAAAACCAGCAGGGAATTTGGCTCATATTTTTATATCGATGGATTATTTGACGGCTTTATTTTTATTCCTTATGCTTCTTTGGTTGACGATTCTACTTGGTCTGGCAATCAAAGCGCCCCGACCATGGATTATACAAATGTATATTCATTAATATTTGGACTATCAACAAAATATGATTATTCGGCGCAAACAATGTTTGGCGATATATTTACAGATAACACAACTGTTTTTGATGGAAGTGAAGTCGGTCTAGACGAAATTGATACATATTTTGAAGCTGATGTTTATGGAAATGGCAATTACATAAATTTATCGCGTTTAAAAGGATATAAAGAAGAAACATTTTTGGATTATAGCAATGTCAAAAATTATCGTGAAACGACGATAACTGGCGGCGTAAAATTTAATGTAACGCAAGGGGAGGAAGATGTATTGCCCTCCTTTATCATTGATTACGATTTTGATTTTCAAAATCAAATTGCCATTGCCATAAGGCTTAAAAACTATTCTTATGACTATCCATATAAAATTGTTGTTAAAGACGATAGTGGCAGACAATGTTCGCTAGAAGGTAAAATACTTGGCAACGTTTATTATTTGGATTTAAACGGTAAGTGCGTCGCCAACGATTGGGGAGGTAATCCAATTTTTGCCAAAATACCGATTGGCTTTGATGGTTTAATGATTATTCCATTTGCCTCGTTAGGCGGTGGGACACATTTAAACTTATCAAAACTGACCAGTTTAGAGTTTTTCGTCAGCTCAAAGTATGATTATGGCTTCGATGTGGCATTTGGGGAAATTGGCGGCATAGATAAAAATCTTACATTTAATTCTCTATTATCTCCTAATGATTTGACCGACGAAGAGTGGAAAAACATTTATAAATTAAACGAATACGCAGAACTTGGTCATATTACAAGAGTAGAAGAAGAGGCGCTTTGTCCAATGATTGGTGACACCAAAATTTTAAATTCATTAATTTATGATAGCGACGAAGAGATGGCTAACGAGTTATTGACCGATGACGCCGATAATCCGCTCACTTACGAGCGAAGTCCGGATGGTTTACTCATTACTCCCGGCGAGTATGAAGTAGGACATGCGAACGGGCCGTACTCTTGTTTGGTTTTATTGAATAATTCTAAATATGCCGACAGGACTACAATGCAATTGAGCGATGGTACGCTCGCAAAAGGATTGACATTATATGTTAAAAATCTTTCCTCGAGAGAAATTGGTATCTCACTAGGTTTTGATCAAATTTTAGAAGACAATAAAATTCAGCGTTGGACTTTGATTGGATATCCATCAATGTATTATGGTTACGATATAAATGTTGATGCAGAATACACTTTTTATTGCAAGCGTGACCAATTTCAAATTCCAGTCGGCTTTGAAGGATATATTCGGATTCCCTTTTCTTCTTATGGCGTGCCAGATTGGTCGAGTACCAATCAGCCTTTAGATATAACTTCTTTAAGTGGCAATTTATATTTGTCACAAGATAATCGTAGTTATGCTGGATTACAGTATTTAGTGAAAAATGTTGGTGTTTATTTTAAAACGACAGCGGCCGCTAGTTTGTTTAATGAGGAAAACACCATTAAATCAAACATGGGTTTATAAGGAGGGCATTATGAAAAAGCATCGAATCGTCTCACTTTATATTCTTGCTACTTTGATGGTTCTATCGACGAGTTGCCAAGGATCACAATTAAAAACTCCTAGTGGTATCAATCCAATTTGGATTGATGAGGTCGGATATTTATCGAAAGCAGCGACAGTAATTCAAGAAGATAATGCCCGTTACGTTATTTATGAGACAAATGAAAAAATCAACGATGAAACAATTTCCTTTGCACTTAAAATTGGTCATTACGAAAATGATGCCTGGGAATATTCGGATCGCCAAATTATTTTAAAAGGTAGCGACTCTTCTTGGGATAAATATATTTTTTCACCTAGCGTCATTAAAGGCGAGTTTAAAAAAGGCGCCGAAACATATAATTATTTGTTGGCCTATGGTGGCAGAAAAACTTTAAATGACATAGCTAACCAAATCGGAATTGCCTATGCCAAAGAATTAACTGGGCCTTGGATTAAACATCCTGAACCATTAATAAAATATGATGCCGGTATTTATGGGGATGAATATGGTGCTGGTGCGCCTAGCTTAGTTAGTTACGACAAAAAAGGAAAGGTAAGAATTTTTTATAGTTATGCCGAAACCAATTTGGCCAACGAGCGAGTTCTTGACGCCGATTTATCTGACTTAAATAACATCATTTTGGATAAAGGTACAAGACAAATCTCGGTCGATGGGTTGAGGGATAATGCCGATATGACCATTTTAGCTAATGCGGATTTTGCTTTAGATGAAAACGATACTCTTTACGTTGTTCGAGATGTATATCCTTTATCTAGCAATATTCCAGGCAACGCGACAAGTTTACAAGTCGCTAAAGCAAACGTGAAGATTCTTAACGATTTTGTCAATTACTCTTGGGAAGTTATTGAGACATTTAATTCATCGAATACGATTGATTTTGATGATCCGGAATCTATGGGCTGGGATGAAATATATTCGGCGGCCTTTGTTCGAGATTCATATGGATACATCAGTTCAACTCAAGACAAATTAGAGTATATTTATTCAACGAGCGATGAACCAGAAGATATAAGCGATGAAACATATAAATTTTCACCTTTTTTAGCGATAAGGAGCACTAATTTTTGATGACGTTTTTGCCTCTTTCGTTAATGATTTTAATGGGTATTAGTATGATGCCATCATCTTTCTTCAATTCTAATAATTTAGATAGGCTTGCGGAAACTTCTTCTATTAGCGAAGCGACGCTTTTGTTTGATTATGAAGTTGATGGCGATAAAAGATTTTATAATTATTGCCCAAGTATTTTCGAAGAAAATGGTGTTCGCTATATTTATTATTGTACGAACAAAGAAGCCGGCAATGTTACCGATTATATAGGTTATCGCGAAGGCACATTTGACGGAAAGAAGTGGGTTTATTCCGACTTGCAAATTGTCCTATCTCCCGAAAGCGGCATGTGGGATCAAAGACACGTTTGTGATCCGAGCGTTATAAAAGGTCAATTTACTTATAATGGACAAACATATAACTATTTGATGAACTATCTCGCTTCAAGCCAAGACGATTCTATGGGCAATGGAACCGGTTTTGCCGTAGCGACTTCTCCAAGTGGCCCGTGGATTAAATGCTACGATATCAATCCGTTTATTCCTTTTGATTCAGCGACAGATGTTTGGGGAAATGGCCAAACTTCTATGATAAATTTAGATGGATTAGGGCACGTTTTGTATTTTTATTCGTATGGCGGCAAAGATGGGACGTATGAAATAGTTAGAGAATATGATTTGTCTAATTTAAATGATGCTAAATTGATTAGAAGCACCAAATTATCATTAAACGGATTAATTAGTGGTGACATAACGATTAATGATGCAGAATTTGTGCTAGATAAAGAAAATGAAAAATTATTGATGGTGAAGGCGAAACATCCATATGTCGATGACGATTTAACACCAACATTTATTTCTTCTTCGCTGATTTTGTATATGCTAGATTTAAGCGGCGGTGAAAATTTAATTGATAAAATTTTTAGCGCCGATAGTTCTACTAAATGGGAATATATCGGAGAAATTGATAGTTCGATATCCGGTTTTCCTCGTAATCATAATCCTGGATTAGTAACCGATGCATTTGGATTTATTTTAACGGATAAAAAACTCGATGTAATATTTTCTACAAGTATTACGAACGATGATTTTTGGACTTATTTATCTACTTATCGTCTATATCAAACATCTATTCCGTTATCTTATGGTAAATTTTCAATGAACCGATTGAATAGCGGAGCAAAAATTGCTTTGAAGCAATCGACAAATGTCGATGATCTTTCAACTATTCGTGTGAATTTAAGCAGCAGCTCAATCACTAATGGAGAAGGACTATATTTTCGATTTCGAAATTACACGACCGTCGATACTCCGATTGACATGCTATTTGAAAATAGTAGTGGCTATAAAGTTAAGCCAACTCCAAATGCAGAAATAGTTACCTATGATGTTAATGGCGATAATAAAAAGACCATTAGTTTTCGTGAATTTGGTAATTATTTAATGCTTCCGGCAATGTTTGATGGATATATTTATATTCCTTTTTCATCACTAACGAGTCAAGAAGAAGGCGAAAGAGATTTGTCTTCAATTAGATATATATATCTAACCATTTCTAATTATTACGATTCTTTTGCTAGTTTTTCCCTTGGAGATATTTTTTCTAATCACCTCACCAATGTTGATGTTTCATCTTTATCAATGATGAATTTTAATTCAACATTTTTAGTTACTAGCAATTCAAAGTTAGTAGAAATAAATCGTCTTCCGACTACTGATTTTGATCCAGCTGGACACGATTTATTAGGAGGAATTAGAATGACGATGAATCGGGACGAAAATGTTGATCGTCCTGCCCAATGGATTTTAAAAAGCAGCAACGCTGATTTAGCGGGTGAAGGCCTTTATTTTCGCCTAAAAAACAATCATTTTAATCCATATTATTTAATATTTTATCTTCTAGATCAAACCAATCATCGAATGGCATTAGCCCTCAATGCACCAATATTCTATTACGATTGTAATGCGACTTTATTATACGAAGGACAAGCGCGTGAATTTGGTTCATATTTTTATGTTCCCGGAAGTTTTGATGGTTTTATCTATATTCCTTATTCATCATTAACAAATGACGCGACTTGGAGTACTAACACGTATATGCACTATGATAAAATAGCGCATATTTATTTAGGCGCCTCATCGATGTATGACTATTTGCTCGATATAACTTTTGGTGACGTTTTTACGACGAATTCGTTTTTATATGATGGAAGCGAGTCGCGTTATGACGATTTTGCGTTACATGCAGAAAAGGTTTGGGAAGCCGATTATGTTAATATTGAATACGCTGAAGGATATAAAAGCGAAGCAACATGTTATGGCGAAGACTTTTTGAGTGATACATATCCTTGTTATGAAAAAGCATCAATCGTTTGGAATGATTATAAAGTGAAATTTAATAATTTAAGCGAAAGCGCTAGAAACGAGTTAATAAGTGCGAGTTATGCTGGGAAATCATACGATGAATGCACAATTATTGAACAATGTGTTTGGCGTTACGATTTAGCGGTAAAAAATCAAGGTTTAGAAGATTTTATGAATAGAAACATTTCTTTGTTATCGACGAATAGTGTTGCCTTGAACGAGTTTAATAGTTATCTTGGTTTTATCGTTTTTGGCGCGATATTGTTGATTTCATGTATACCTTGTTCGGTTTATTTATATAGTAGAGGAAAGGAAAAAGAAAAAAATGAAGAAAATTAATAGAGGGTTTTGTTTTGTAACGGTCATTTTGTGTCTAACTTCTTGTTCGCCCATGGAAGCAAAGCCGTATTATGCGCCAACTGATCAAGTGATGAAATGGTTTGATCACGGGACATTTGGCGAATCAAGATTTTATAATTACTGCCCTTCTACCTTTATTGAGGATGGCAAGCGCTATGTTTATTATTGCACCAATCGCGATGAAGGAAATATTACAGATTATGTAGGGTTTAGAAGCGCTCAATATAGCGAAGATACTGGATGGGATTGGTCAGACATGGAAATAGTTTTAGGACCAACCGAGGGAACATTTGACCAAAGGCATACATGCGATCCTAGTGTGACCAAAGGTAAATTTATTTATAATGATGAAACATATAATTATTTGATGGCATATTTAGGCTCGATTCAAAGTGATAATAACGGAAATGAAATAGGTATAGCGGTTTCAAAAACTCCAGAAGGGCCGTGGATTAAATGCGATGAAATCAATCCGTTAATTCCTTATGACCGCGAAAACGCTATTTGGGGAACTGGTCAAGCATCGCTTGTTAATATCGATGGTGAAGGCGATATTTTAATGTTTTATTCAGTAGGCAATAAGGACGGAACTTATGAAGAAGTTCGAGAATATGATCTCTCTAATTTAAATGAACCTGTTTTGCTTCAGCACGCAAAGGTTCCTACCAATGGTTTGCAAAGCGGCGATACTTTAATCTGCGACGCCGATGTTTGTTATGATGTTGCCAACAAAAAGATGCTTTTGGTAAAGGGAAAAATACCATATTCACCAGACGGTAATTCGCCGGCTTTTATTGCTGATAAACTTATAGTTTATTATATGGATTTAAGCAATTCTAGCAAACCGACAGATGAACTTTTTAAAGGCAATAATGCTAGCAATTGGCGACTTCTTGGCGAAATAGGTTACGAACAAACAGGTTTTATGCGAAATCATAATGCCGGTTTATTGACAGATCCGTATGGTCATTTGCTTGAAAATACAGATTTTATTGAAGTTGCATTGACGCGTAGCGATATCGCTAATAGTGAATGGAACTGGCTTTCCACTTATCGAATATATAGTCTTTCGTTGCCATTAACATACATGGATTAATTATGGGAAAGAGTTTTGAAAAAAGAACAAAATCAAAATGGTATTGGTCATTGAAAATAATGGCTGATTTAGTGATTGTTAATTTTATATTTACGATAATATCGATACTCTCACTATTTGTTTTATTTTTTCCCGGCATTATTTCTCTTACAACCACAGTTAATAAAATATTAAATGGCGAATATTATAATCCATTTACTACTTTTTTTGAACAAATTAAAGAACAATGGTCTTTTATGTGGCGACTTGAAGTTTTGGGCATGTCAATCATATTAATTTTTGCCTTAGTTGCCTATGGATATTATGCTTACATCGTCAATTTTGGATACGATTGGATAATTTGGTTGGCCATTATTATTGTGGCTGTTACCGCACTAGTGTTCATTGTCTTATTCTTGCATTTAGTAATTTTCAATGAGTATTTTAAAAATGATACATTTTTTATGATGATTAGAAAGGCAGGAGTCATTGCTAGGAAAAAAGCGTGGCTTTCCTTTTTGATGATTTTATTTTTGCTAGCTTTTGCCGTCGTTTTCTTTCTTTTGCCCTTTTTAATTCCGTTTATTCCCTTTTCAACATTGGCCTTGATAAATTTATCTATTTCGAAAAAAACATACACTCAATTAGCGCTCGAAGAGCAAAAGCGGGAAATTTTAGAAGGCAACTTGTTTATGCCGGTTGTTTACGAAGATAAGTCCACTAAGCGAAAGGAGGACTAGCGTTATGAAAAAAATTGCAGTTATCGGAAGCATAAATGTTGATACAACAATATATGTTAGTGCTTTTCCTAAGCCCGGTGAAACGACCACAAGCATTCGTAAAGAAACTGTTGTTGGAGGTAAAGGCTTTAATCAAGCTGTCGCCATCAAAAAAAGTGGCGTTGATGTCGATTTCTTTTGTACAATTGGCGATGATTATTTTGCTAATTTAGTTATTGATGCAATTGATGACAATAAAATTGCTTCGCATATTGATCATAGCGACGTCAATACTGGTTCAGCTTTTATTACAATTGATAAAACCGGGCAAAATACGATTGTTTTAGATGGTGGTGCTAATAATAATTTTCAACCTTCCTATTTAAATGATGATTCTATTTTGGACAAATACGATATCATTTTATTAGAAAACGAAATCCCTCAAATAGTTAATGAAAGAATTATTAAAAAGTATGGTTCATCAAAGGTAATTATTTATAATCCGGCGCCAAGCAGGAAGGTTTCGAAAGAAATATTAAAAAAGGTCAATTATTTAATTACAAACGAAATTGAAATTCAGGATATTACGCACACCGATGATTTGACAACCGCTTTTAATGTCGTGAAAGATTTACATATTCCAAATGTGGTGGTTACCTTAGGCAATAAAGGAGCGATGTATCTTGGCGAGAATCTTTCTCTTTTTGTCCCGGCATATCGCGTTGAGGCAATCGATGCGGTGGCCGCCGGTGACACGTTTATTGGCTATTTCGTTTTTGGTTTAGTCAACGATTTAGAAATAAAAGAATGTTTAAAAATTGCCAATGCTGCCGGAGCAATATCTGTAACGAAGAAAGGTGCCAGTTCTTCAATTCCTACATTAAAAGAAGTAAAAAACTTTTTGAATAGTCTCCTTTAATGGCACTTTTTAGAATTTCTTTGCTGATTTTCTATGTTTCTTTTAGTCGCTAGTTGCAATTTGAAGATTTTAATTAGAAAATTTTATTATGGAAAAGTTAAAAGTTAATATGTACGCAGGTGGCCTAAATATCGAAGGTCAAGGGGTAGGTGCCAATTTTTTTGAGCAAGTAGATTTGGTTAAAAAGATTGATAGTTTAGACATAACTATCAACGGAAAAAATCCTAAAAAATATGATATCAACCATTTTCATACTGTGAATCCATCTTTTTATTTCAAATTTAGAAAACGAAAAATAAATGTTTGTTATGTTCATTTTATCCCTGATAAGGATGACGGAAGTTTAAAAATGCCAAAATGGATGTTCGGTCCCTACAAATGGTATGTTTTAAAATTCTATAAAAAGGCTGATGAGGTAATCGTTGTCAATCCTTATTATATAAAAGATTTAGAAAAGATTGGCATTCCTAAAGATAAGATTACTTATATTCCAAATTTTGTAAGTGCCGAGAAGTTTCATCCGCTTCCTAAAGAAGATATAGATAAAATTAAAGAAGAATTTTTAATTCCCAAAGACAAATTTGTCGTCTTAGGCGTTGGCCAAACACAGACGAGAAAAGGCGTTATTGATTTCGCTAAAGTTGCCGAAGAAAATCCTGATATTTATTTTGTTTGGGCAGGTGGTTTCTCGTTTGGAAAAATCACTTCTGGTTATGAAGAAATTAAAAAGATTATGGACAATCCGCCGGCAAATTTAAAATTTCTAGGAATTGTTCCTCGCGCTCGCATGAATGAAATTTTTAATGTTGCCGATATGTTATTTTTGCCATCTTATCAAGAACTATTTCCGATGACATTGTTAGAATGTATTAATGTAGAAAAACCATTTTTGGTTCGTGATTTAGATTTATATAAAGATATTTTCCTATCGCCATATTTAGTTGGCCATAGTAATGAGGAATTTTCTAAATTAATTAATAGAATTAAAGACGATAAGACATTTAATGAGACAGTGAAAAAATATTCGATTGATATAAGGGATTTTTATAGTGAAGGTCACGTAAAACAGCTTTGGGAAGAATATTATTATCGTATTTATAATAAGTATTCTCATAAACATTAAAAATTACTTTTATTAATAAAATATATTAAAATGTATTTTACTTACTAACAGGGATTTATTTATGAAAGTAACTAGAACAAAAACAATTATAAAAATTTTGCCTCTCTTATCTTTGCTTTTTGCTTGCGGAATAACAATTAATCAAATTACAGCCACAGAAAGCGTCAACGCTTATTCAGTCTCGACGCCTTTACCCACGACGATTAATTTAAACGATTCAAGCGAAAATGAAATAAGAAACTATTACTCATCGCTAGAAAATTTGCCGCAAAGCGAACGACAAGGAGATAATTTATTAAAAAATCTCAAAACAATCTTAAAAAACGGGCAAAAATATTATTCTTACGAAAGCGGAACAGCAATCTGGCAAATGTATGAAATTGTTGACCGCGATTGGAATAAGTCACCCGCTTCTGAAATTGATGGTTATAATTCAACAACAAATGTAATTACCGGCTATTCCTATGGAACATCTGTTAGTAGCAATCAAGGAACGAATCCGTATGTGCACGCTTTATATGTCAATCGCGATGTTGATAATCAGGTTAGGGCATGGGACAATCACAATAACGGACAATGGTCTATCAATAGAGAACATCTATGGCCAAAATCTCATGGTTTCGATGAAAAGGGATCCGGTGGCGCTAGAGGCGATATTATGCACCTATGGCCAGGGAATGGCGATATTAATCAGCAGCTTCATAGCAATTATAGTTATGGATTTGTCGATCAATCATCTAATCCAAAAACGAGCAGTTATTCCACATTATCCGGCAATTATAGCGGTGTTTCTTTAACGCTTGGAGGCACAACTAATGTTTTCGAACCCCAAGATTGTGATAAAGGTGATATTGCAAGAGCTCTATTTTATATGGCGGCTAGATACAATTATCTTTCTGAAAGCGATAGTGATGGCATAGATCAAAATAATCCAAATCTAAAGTTGGTTCAAAGTATCCAAGACGCTGGTGCTGGTTATACATCATCAACTACAACTATTGGCGAATTAGGAATTATTTCAGATTTGTTAGAATGGAATCGACTTGATCCACCGGATGAATTTGAAATTCATCGCAATAATCTTTTATACACTAATTACACAAATAATCGCAATCCATTTATTGATTTCCCTGAATGGGCTGAGTATATTTGGGGCTCTGCCGATTATAATGATGACCACACTTTTGTTGCTTACGATGAGGCACCGACTGGCTATGCCGTTCCAAGCGATGACACATTGAACGATTTTAGTGTCGATTCTTCAACAGGTGGTTCGCTAACAATAAGTGAACAAAATCTTAATTTATCAGCCGGAGAATCCGTTACAATTTCTGCTTCATCAAGCGATGGCAGTGCAATATCTTGGTCGACCACTAATTCTAATGTTATTTCTTTAAGCTCATTGACATCTTCATCAGGTGCTGCAATAACGATTAACGCTCTCCAAATAGGAAACGCTACCATCGAAGCAAAAGCAACGATTGGAGGAACTATTTATACAGCAACTTGCGCTGTTTCTGTTACTGGTGATGGGCAAACAACTTGTGAAGACGTGCTTACTTATGAGGTTAATTCTGGTTCTGGATCTTATTCTGCTTGGACATATGAATCAATCGAAACCGGCGCAACATATGCTGGTTTTTCCTATCCTAATAATAACTACATTCGACTAAGAATTAGCGATAATGCTTCTGGAATTGTTTCTACGAAATCGAGCAGAAACATTGATAGCATTACAATAACATGGAATAGTAAAAGTGATGGTAAATCACTAGAAGTTTACGGAAGCAATTCGCCATATTCTAGTCCAAGCGACTTATATGATTCTTCCTTACGTGGAGAGTTAATTGGTACGCTTTCTTATAGTACGACGCCATCAGTACTTACTTTTGCTAATAATTATAAATATATCGGAATTAAATCTAGTTCGGGTACAATTTATCTTGATGAAATAAGAATTGTTTATAAGTCATCATCAAGCAGTACAATAACATCCATTTCTGCTTCAACGAACAAACAATTTTATGTCGGCGAAGTGATTTCTAGTAGCGATATTGAAGTTGTTGACAATAATGGCAATTCAATTACGAATTTCGTGTTTGCTGATGATGGATATCAATTTGTTTATGATGATGCACCTAGTGGTGGTGCATTCGCTAACAAAAGTTTTGATATTTCTTATCAAGACTTTACAACCACTTTAACCGTCGAAGTTGCTAGAAAGGCATATAGTACTCCTAGTCAAACAACAACTTTATCATCTAGTGAATTTGTGGCATCTAATGTTTCCAAAAATAGTAATACCGCTAGTCCATCAGAGGTGACAATTGGCGGAGTCGACTTCACTATATCTACCAACGCATATATCTATAATTCTAAGTTTATGTCTTTCGGGAAAGACGAAGGTTATATATATAATAGCAATCCTTTTGATACGAAGATTTTAGCAGTGAATTATGAAGTTAATACTTCAAACACGCGAACAGATGGCAATACTTATATTAGTAAAGATGGTTCTAGCTGGGTATCTTATTCGCCTGATTTATGTTTAATAGATAATTATTATTATTTCAAAATCGCATATGAAGGCGTCTCTTCTTATTATTCAAATATTTCTAATATTGAAATTACATTAAGCGGAAAAGAAACAGCCATTAATGTTGCTAATTACATCATGTACGAAGACTATACAAATCAGTGTCTAACTAAATTTGATATTGCAATTAATTATTTTAACAATTTAAATATTGAAGAAAAAACAACCTTTATGACCTCGACTGATTATGCTATCAGCTATGCGAAAGAAAGATTAGAGGCTTGGGCGAAAAATCAAGGAAAAGAAATAGTCTATTCCGATGGCGATTATATTATTATTTCAAACGCTGCGCTTGAATTTATCGGCGAATCAAAATTAGTTATTCAAATTACTATCATTATCGGCTCAATATTAGCATTGTCTGTCGTAATCGTCGGCATGGTTCAT
The DNA here is from genome assembly GCA_949297445.1 of uncultured bacterium. Lineage (GTDB taxonomy): Bacteria > Bacillota_I > Bacilli_A > RFN20 > CAG-826 > CASFSG01. The sequence continues at coordinate 40,365 of CASFSS010000014.1, forward strand.
ACCTATCAAAAACGAAAAAAATCGTCGCATTAAAAATTAATAAGCCACTATAATAGTGGCTTATTATTATAATATTTTTTAATAAAGTTTTTAACTATATAAATTTATTAATTATATTTTGAAAGATAAATTTATTATAACGGCTTTAATATAGTGCTTTTATTCCGATTGTTGTTTTGCCTATTATGAAATCATTCATTCCGCCCCAAATTGTTAACCCACTTGGCTTATAGAAAATGGTCAATTCATTTGTTTGAAACGAATTTATATTTACACTAGTGCGGAATTCATACGATGCCCAATTTGTGTTTCTTCCATTGCCACCGTGTTCATATGTTGTCTTTCCATATTCTACTCCATCTACCAATATCGATATGTGCTGATATCCATCTTCTTCTTCTTTCATATTGAAATACATAACAATTTCATATTTTTGATATCCCTTATCTAGAAGATCATTACTATTTAATGTGAATGAAATGGGTTCTTTTACTCCTGAATCAGAGACTCTAATTGTTTGCGAATTAGTTTCTCTAATTACTTTTTCAAAATAGATATTATCAGAAATATATTCTTTAATGTAATATTGATTTACTGAACCGATTTTTGCCAACGTTCCATCTCCTAAATGAGACAAACGATACGAAATAGGCAATCCAATCATGCTTTGAGAATTATAATCTGAGTTTAATATAGAAACAAATTCGCTTATATTATTTGGATTTAAAAGTGGCATTCCAATGTTTTCGCCGCCGTAGACAAAATAATTTAATTCCATTTCTGAAGTATCTGTTTTTATTGAAATGTTGTTATTTGTATCGACGAAACTACCAACATTAATTTCAAATTTTTCTTTAATTTCGCTCATTGTTAAATTTGTCTTTATTGTTATTGCCGCTACACGCCCATATGAAACAGAACTGACATAAGCTGGAACACTATCATTTGGTATGTTTTCTTGTATCTCGGTCAATGTTGTATCATCAGAAAAAAATCCAAAAGCGCCCTTTGAAAAGTCATAATCTACATCGATTGTATAATATATTTCTTTTATCAATAAAATCGCATATGTTAATGATGTTTTGTTGGTAAAATCAAAATTCCCTGCAATTTTTGTTTGGGGTGATAACTTCATCGATGCTCCTAGCGCTACACTCAATTCGTTTTGGGATTTAACCTCGCAAAATTCATATGATAAGCGTGCAGGCATGCTTAAATTTTGTTCTTGAAAGGATTTGTTTAATTTCGATATGGCGTTTCTCAAATTTGATAATGTAACATTTTCAACAACAGTTGATATATCTTCTGCTCCAGTTCCTTCTAAACCCATTGATATTGTAATTGGCGCCCTCTTTAATTGAATTATTGGTGATAGAATGTTTGTATCATAAGGATTAGATATAAATACAGTTGAACCTGGGAATGTTATGTCGTCATTTGCGCCCCAAGAAATTATATCGTTCGTTGATGTCTTAGCGTTTGCCTCTTTATATATTGGGTGATACCCATCTAGTGAATAATTAGTTAATCCATTCGATGTTGCTTCTTCCTCGCTTATGTCTAAATATTCTATTCCAGATGACATATCTGTGGAAAAAGATTCAGCTAATGAATTATTTGCTTTTAATTGTCTTATATATTGATTAATACTGCTAGGATCTTTATTTTGCTGGCTACAACCAGTCGCTCCTAATATTAAAAAAGCATTAATGTTAATTTTGTAAGCATATGTCTCATTTTTTTGCACCTTCCCTATTTTTAATATACAATATGCAAATCAAATTTCAATCATTTTATGTCAAAAATAACATTTATAAATATGCTTTTTACCGGGAAACACAAAAAACAATAAACTATATGATTTCTTATTTTTAAAATTAGTAGGCTTTATAACCAATCTCGGCAACTCTAGCGATTAATGCCTCTTTAGAAAGATTTTTCCCTTCAATTACAGCTTCTTTTCTTTCTAAAGAAACATCCACTTTTTCTACATTGCTTACATTTTCTAATGCGGTTTTGACGTGACTAACGCAATGCGGGCACATCATTCCTTCGATTTTTAGAGTAATTTTTTCCATTTTTATTTTTTTCCTTTCTTTTGTTTGCTTTAGTTTGAAGAAATTTAATGTTAGGGCATTTAAAACGACAAAGACACTAGATAGCGACATAGCTAGAGCACTTATCATCGGACTTAATTTAATGCCGAATGAAGGATAGAAGATGCCACTAGCTAAAATGATGCCAATTGAATTATAGAAAAATGCCCAAAATAAGTTTCCGATGATAGTATTTAAGGTTCTTTTGCTCAAATCAATGACATTAATAATATCTCTTAAATCATTCCTTCTTAAAATAATATCACTTGTTTCTAAGGCAACATCGCTACCCGAGCCAACGGCAATAGCTAAATCAGCTTTTGATAAAGCCAGGGCATCGTTTACGCCATCGCCAACCATGGCCACAAGATGCTTTTGATCTTTTTTATATGAGTTAATTATTTCGGCTTTTTCAATCGGCAAAACCTCGGCGTAGACTTCATCAATTCCGGCGTCTTTAGCAATAGCGGAGGCGACAACGTGATTATCGCCGGTTAACATGACTGTTTTAATGCCACGCTTATGAAGCATTTTAATTGCTTCGATGGACGAAGTTTTAACTTCGTCTTTGATTGCTAATAGGGCAATTACGGATGTTCCTTGGTTGACAAACAAAACCGTTTTTCCCTCGCTAGATAATTTTTCATATTCGCTTAAAATTGATGGATTGATTTTTTTGTTTGTTTTGATGTTACCTATACTATACGTCAGCGCATTATAAGTGGCTTTGACACCAACCCCATCGATTGTTTCAAAATTTTCAACATCAAAAAGTTTAGTGTTTTTCTCGCTAAAAAACTTGGTAATAGCCATCGCTAAAGGATGTTCAGATTTATTTTCGATGGCATAAATTATGCTATCGATATTTGGATCGTTTTTAAAATTTATATAATCGGTAAGCGAAGGTACCCCGCTGGTAAGTGTTCCGGTTTTATCAAAAATAACCGTTTTGATGCAGTGGGCTTTTTCTAAAATTTCAGCATTTTTGATAAGTAGGCCATTCCTAGCACCTTTCCCGACGGCGACCATAATGGCGACTGGCGTCGCTAAACCTAGTGCGCACGGGCAAGCGATAACTAAAGTTGAAATGGCAAAGTTAAAGGCCAAATCAAATGGATATTGAGCAATCAAAAAACCGCAGAACGTTAAAATGGCTATTAAAAAGATAGTAGGCACAAAAAATAACGATATTTTATCGGCTAGCTTTGAGATAGGAGCTTTTGAATTAGCTGCTTCTTCCACTAGTTTTATGATTAAAGCGATATCGGTATTATCGGCGACTTTGTTTGCTTTAACTTTCAAATAACCCGCTTGAACGATGGTGGAAGCGTACACTTTGTCGTTTTCTTTTTTATCGAGCGGCAAACTTTCGCCCGTAATGTTACTTTCGTTTATGGATGCTTGCCCACTAACAATAATTCCATCTACCGGAATAATCATTCCCTTTTTTACGATAACTATATCGTTCACACATAAATCTTTGGTTAACACTTCTTTTTCAACACCGTCTATTTCTAAAATTGCGTTTTTTGGCGTGCTTTCGACAAGTTCTTCTAATGCTTTAGTCGTTTTTCTTTTTGACAATTTTTCAAAATATTTTCCCAAACTTACTAAAGTAAGAATCATTGCGGCCGATTCAAAATATAAATTATGAAGATAAGTATTAACGATATCGTAATTGGCGTTACCTAAGCCATAGCCGATTTGGTATATGGCATAGATTCCATAGATTATGGAAGCTGTTGCCCCTACCGCAATTAAAGAATCCATATTTGGATGCAATTTAAATAGTTTTTGGAAGCCACTAATGAAATAGTGGTTATAAATAATTAAAATCGGGATTGTAAGTAAAAATTGTGTGAATGCGTATGCTAAAGCGTTGCTTTCGCCCGCCAAAAAAGATGGGAGTGGTAGACCAATCATATGGCCCATTGATACATACATCAATATTAAAAGAATAACGAAGGAAACAATCAGCTTGATTAAATCCCAATCTAACTTTTTGTTTTTTGATGACGCAGTTGCTTTATCTTTAGATACATTTTCTAACCGATAGCCAGCTTTCGCAACAGATTCAGAAATTTTAGATATATTGCATTTGTTTTCATCGTATGTAATTTCCGCATTGTTCAACAAAAGATTAACATTGACATCAATGACGCCATCAACTTTTCGTATAGCTTTATCAACATGCGCTTGGCAAGCGGCACATGTCATGCCGCTAATTGGATATTTTTCTTTCTTCATTATTGAAACATTTTAATTAGGTCAAATAGTTCATCGACCGTGTCTTCTTTGTCGAGTTTAATATCGCGTATAAGACAGGTATGAATATGTCGATTAATCATAACATTTGCTAGACTTTTAATCGCTTTGTCGACCGCTGATAATTGAATCAAGATATCGGTACAATAACGATCTTCCTCGACCATTTTTTTGATGCCGTTGATTTGACCGCCCAATTTCGCTAGTCGAATGGTAAGTTCTTTTTTCTCCGCTTCGCTGCGACAAGTCTTTTTATTCTCTAATTCCATAAAAACACCTCGTCTATATAATATGCCCCTATAGGGTATAAATCAAGGATTGTGATTGGCAATTTATTTTTATTATAAAAAAGAGTATAGTATCTATAGTTTTAGTGCGCTTGTAGCTCAGCTGGAGAGAGCATCTCCCTCCTAAGGAGAGGGTCGGACGTTCGAATCGTCTCAAGCGCGCCAAAGCTAGGGTAGATATATGTATAATCGTGGTTTATTAATTTTTAATGCTTTTACCGTCTATAAGTCGATGAGTGATATGATTGCGCGTTTCAAGGAAGAATTCGCTAAATTTAATATTGCGATTGATTGGTTAAAAAATGATGAAGTAGTTGCCTATATCGATGAAAACGGGAACGCTAAAAATAATTTACGCGGCTACGATTTTTGCATTTATCTAGACAAAGATTATTTCATTGCCAAATTGCTCGAAAAGAGTGGTATGCGCGTCTTTAATAAGAGCGATGCAATTAGGGTCTGCGACGATAAAATGCTTACCCATGTCGCTTTAGTAAATGAAGGTATTAAGATGCCAATAACCATTAATTATCCACTACGTTATGGCGATGGCGATGATACGAATTTCCATCAGCGTGTTTTGTCCATATTACAATTTCCACTAATAATCAAAGAGTGCTTCGGTTCGCTTGGTGAGCAGGTATATTTAATTAAAAACGAAGAGGAATACTGGCGAATTAGCGCGAAATTACGTCAAAAACCGCATATTTATCAAGAATTTATTGCTTCAAGTTATGGTCATGACTTGCGTCTAGCGTTAGTTAATAAAAAGGTTGTTGCCCATATGTATCGAGAGGCGACCAACGATGATTTTCGCTCTAATATTGAAACGGGAGGAATCGGTAAACAAATCGTCGTTCCTGAAGCCTTTTCAAAAATGGCTGAGAAAATTGCTACTATTTTAGATCTTGATTATTGTGGTATCGATTTATTGTATGGCTCCAACGATGAACCTATTTTTTGCGAGGTTAATTCAAATGCCTATTTAGGACCAATTGAACTATACTCAAAGGTAAATGTTGGCTATGAATACGCGAAACATATTTATAATTTAGTTTATTTAGGGAAAAATGCTTAAATGCAACTGCTAGTTGCGTGAATGAAAACTAAAATTGGTGGTGCAACCGCCCATCATTATTTAACAATATTGGTGGCAAGGAGGAAAAAACTATGAATATTGAAATTGCCAATCGCTTAGTTAAGCTTCGCAAATTAAAAGGCTACTCACAAGAGGAACTCGCCAACAAATTAGGCATCTCTAGACAAGCCGTTTCAAAGTGGGAAAGGGCTGAGGCTTCTCCCGATACCGATAATCTTATTTGTCTTGCTAAATTATATAATGTCTCGCTCGATGAATTGTTACAATCTGATCAATCAATCGAGGAAATAGTCGAATCACAAATAGATAGTGAAAAAGATAACAGTAATTCTAGCGCAGCCAATAATAGCGATGATGCCGCTAATGAATATAAAGGCGGTGATCAAGTGCATATTGGTCCAACCGGTATTCATGTTAAAGACGATGAAGATGAAGTGCACATCGGTTTAACTGGCATCAGCGTTCAATCAAAAGATGGTACCGATGTCCATATTGGCAATCCACCAATTTTTGATTTCGATAATATTCGGTCTTCAAAAAGAAAAAAAGCCACGGTCGCAATGCTTTATAGTGTGCTTCCAACCATTGCTTTAATCGTTTATTTCTTGCTCTCGTTATTATTAGATAATCGTTGGTGGCAGGTCGGCTACACATTTATTATTTTTGCGGTGGCGATTCCTTCCGTATTATCCGCTATATTTGCCAGGCGTTTTAATCGTGTTAATATTACTCTTTTTGTCTTATCGATTTATTTATTTATCGGTCAATACATGATGGCCTTTTTTGCTAGCAACGATGGATGGATGTATTATTGGCCGCTATTTTTGATTATTCCGATTTGGTACATTGTTTTTGGCTATATTGATCGGCATGTGATTACTAGACATGTCGGAAAGAATAAACATGACAAAAATGTGGTGGACGCTACTGATATTAAAGAAAGTGAAAGTGGTGAAAAAGAGTCTTAATTCATTAAATAGACCGCCCCGTACATCATAATTTGTTCGGCGCTTTCGCTGATTGATGAGATTGGTTCGCTCATCTCATTATTAAACCATTCTTCGATTAAACCGACACAGCCCATTGAAACAAAAGTATAGTATGCATCCAGTTTTTTACGCGTCGCGTTAGGAAATTGTTTCGCGTACTTTTTTAAATATTTAATGCGTCCGATATCGACTAATTTTTTGGCAAAATTGCGATCTCCGCATCCGCCGAAGACCGTCGAACATAAATCGGCATTTTCTTTTACGACCTCAAACATTCGAAAACATATATCTTTGATTGAAACTGTTTCATTTTCTAATAGAGTTTGAAGAGCTGTTTCAAAACTCGTAATCATTTCTTCTTCAATCTTATTTAATAAATCATAGACATCAGAATAATAAACATAAAATGTTCCACGATTAATTTCGGCGTTTTCACATATTTCGCGAACACTGATTTTTCTAATCGGTTTTGTTTTTAGCAATTCTAAAAATGCTTGGCGAATGAGCATTTTGCTTAATCTAGTTCGTTGATCAACTTTCTTTTCTTTAACCATATGTTTAATCTCCAACTTCTTTTGATATCTTTATTATAAAAAACATTTTGAAAAATAAACAACATGTTGTCCATTATCATACAATATTATTTTATTCTTTTTTAACGTTTGTCGAAGCGGTAGAATATAGACATGTTCAAAATTCAAAATGAATATTTAAAAAAGTATTTAGTGTTGCTTGTTTCTTCTTTGGCAGCAGGAATTTTTATTGGATTAGGTGGCTTATTATATGTTGTGGCGCGCACGTATGGGGCTGCTATTAATGTTGATTTAAGTTATTTACTCGGTGCCGTTCTTTTTTCAATTGGTTTATTGCTCGTCTGCGTCTTAGGGGCAAAGTTATACACAGGTCAAATTGGCTTTGTTATTCCTAACGCCCATAAATTTTTAGCCTTAGATTTAATTATTATGTTATTAATGAATTTGTTAGGTGCTAGTTTGGTTGGTCTATTATCTTATCTAATCTTTTATAATAATGACGCCTTTATGTCGATTGCTACTAGTGTAGCTTCTTCGCGTTATATTTTTTATTCTGACAATCAATCTTTGGGCGAGACATGGTATAAAGCCTTTATCAGCGCTTTGTTCTGTGGCTTTTTTGTTTTCATGGCTGTTTATTTATATCGAAAATTTGATAAGTGGTTTCCAAAAATATTCTTTATTATTTTTTGCGTAACCGCTTTTGTGTATTTAGGAATGGAACACTGCATTGCCAATGCTTTTTATTTTGCTTTGACTTTATTTGCTGGCGATGCTTTGGCCATTACATGTAATCTACTTTTAGTTATTTTAGGCAATAGTATTGGATCAATTTTAACTTATTTACTCGTAAAACCACTTGAAATATGCCTCAAAGTTAAGTAATATAAGCGTTGCCTATTTTATAGGTAACAATATAAAAAATAGAAATCACGGGCCTGTAGCTCACCTGGGAGAGCGCTTCCATGGCATGGAAGAGGTAGCGAGTTCGATCCTCGTCAGGTCCACCAGTTCGTATATTGAAGATACCATTGGTATCTTTTTTTCTAAGAATTTTTTACATTTTGTCATTTTGTTTTTTTAGCAACGCTTAAGAATGGCTAAATTATTTGAAGCATATTATAATCATCGTTAGTCCTTTTAAAGGAGGTGCTTTATGAAATATAAAATTGTTGTAGATTCGTCTAGTAATTTGACTTCTACTTATATAAATAGTCCAGAAATTGGTTTTGAGGTTGTTCCTTTGACAATTCGTGTTGATGAGAAAATTTATGTCGATGATGATACATTAGATGTTGATGCGATGCTTGATGCTGTCAATAGCTCCCAAAATAAAGCCACGTCTAGTTGCCCATCGCCTTATGATTTCGCCAAGACATTCGAAGGGGCAGAAAATGTTTTTGTGGTGACAATCTCTTCGAAACTTAGTGGTTGTTATAATTCAGCGAGATTAGCTGCCGAGCAAACTGAAGGAAAAAATATCTATGTAATTGATTCAAAAGCGACAGCCGGATCAATGATTTTGATTGTTAATAAATTAAAAGAGTTAATAGACGCTAACCTTTCTTTTGAAGAAATCAAAACGCAAATTGACGAATACATTAATTCAATTAATTTATTATTTGTTTTATCTAAATTTGATAATTTAGTAAAAAATGGCCGCATGTCGCGTTTAACGGCAGTGATTGCAACCGCCTTAGCTATTAAGCCTTTATGCATTGGTGTTGATGGCGAAATTAAAATTAAAGAAAAAATTCGCACTTTTAGTGGCGTCCTTAGACGTCTCGTTGTCAATATTGGATTATTATGCAAAGAAACACACAATCGTATTTGCTATATTTGTCAAACAAAAAATTTGGCAGACTCCTTGTTTTTACAAAAGTTAATTTCCGAACGTTATGGCTTCAAAGAAGTTAAAATCGTCGAAAATCGCGGTCTATGTGCTTTTTATTCTTTGGAAAAAGGAATAATTGTTTCCTTTTAGTCATTTTGTAATTATTTTTCTTTAACTAGACAAAAATACGTTATTTTTGTTTATGTTAGTTTTATAATAAATATATGCAAAAAAAGCTCGGATATATTATTGGTGGTCTAAGCTTAATTTTCTCTATCATTTTAGTTTCTTTAACTTTTGTGCGTTTTTCTTCACCAAAAAATATTTATTGCGAATGGATGAATAATGTTGATGACGAAAAATACATTAATGAAATATTGATTCCTGGCACACATGACTCAGGGGCGGCTCATTCCTTGTTTGATTTAGCTGGAAAGTGTCAAGACACCTCCATATTAGAACAGTTAAATCTCGGCGCTAGGTTTTTGGATGTGCGCTTAAAAAATATTGAAGATAGTTTTTATGTTTATCACGGTTACATCAATCAAGAACTAATATTTCAAAGCGTTTTAGACGATGTCTATTCTTTTTTAGACACCTATCCTAGCGAAACGATTATTATGTCAATCAAAGAGGAACAGGATGCAAAAAATAATACTTTATCGTTCGATGCATTGCTTCAAAAATATATAAACAATAATCCAACATATTGGTATTTAGAAAATAGCCTTCCTACTTTAAAAACCGTACGTGACAAGATTGTTCTTTTTTCTCGCTACATAGATGCTTCGATTGGCATCGATGCTTATGATGGTTGGTTGGATTCTACGACTTTTGATATGAATAACGGCGTCAGCCTCCATGTGCAAGACAATTATCGACTAGCTAATAACGATGTCAAGTATGCGGACATTGTCGCTTGCTTAGATTATGGTGTCCTCAATCAAACGGAATGGACAATTAATTTTTGTAGCGGCTATTTAGATACGAAAGTTTTAGGAATCTCTTTAGCAAACGCCATGACGACAGCTGGTTATATCAACGATAAAGTAACCGATTATATTTTAGATAATAATTCAAAGAATTATGTTGGAGTTCTTTTATTTGATTTTTATAATCAAGATATAGCGGAGGCAATTATAAAATGATTGGCAAAATCGGTCGCTATATTGTGCTAATATCTTCAATTTTAATTGGTATTTATGCAACTTTAATGAGCATAATAGAATGCTATAACTTGTTTAGTGGAGCGTTTTTATTTGGCGAATACCCAGTTCAAAACTTCTTTTACTATTTCATGAAGTTAATCATATATTTAATTGTCATTTTTTCTAGCGTTATTGGAATATTGTTTTTCTTTAAAAGAAATATCGTTATCATCGATACCTTGTTACCGATATTATCTTTGTCGACGCTCGTGGTGGGATTAATTGCTGCGATAGTCTCATTATTCCTCGGACAACGAGAAATTTATTTGATTTTGCTCGATTTCCTAGTTCCTTTAATTAACGGAATTGGTGTTGTTTTAATTGTCTTTGATAAATATTTAGATAAAGCAATGAAAAGCGAATAAAAGAGGAGAAATTATTATGGAAGCAACTAAAAAAAGCTCTAAACTAGGCCTACGAGCATGGGCGGCAATTTGGATTGCGGGTTTGATTGGACAATTGACATGGGTAATTGAAAATTCGTTTTTTAATACCTATGTTTATGATCAAATAGCTCCGCGGAGCGATATTATCACTTGGATGGTTTCTCTATCCGCCATCGTTTCTACGGCGGCAACATTTTTAATGGGGACATTATCTGATCAAATTGGCAAACGGCGAATATTCGTTTTATTAGGTTATATTTTTTGGGGTGTATCGACGATTGTTTTTGGCTTAACGCAATTTACGGTGGCAGCATTAGGAGTTACCGGTGCGGCAGTGCTGGTCGTTATTATGGATTGTGTTATGTCGTTTTTTGGCTCAATGGGAAATGATTGCGGTCTTAACTCTTGGACAACAGATATTTCTACACCAGAAAATAGAGGCACTTTAGGTACCTCTATTTCTTTACAACCAATGCTAGCAACCATTTTAGGAACAGTCGTTTTTGGTCTCATTTTGAGTGCTTTTAGCGGATTAGTTACACCGGATGGCCAAAATCTACGATATTTTATGCTCTTTATTATCGTAGGAGTTGTCACCATTGTTGTGGGAGTTATTTCTTATTTTTTAATGAAAGAATCGCCCAACTTGATTCCTAGTCGAGAGAAAAATTTTCTTAAAAATTTAAAGAAGCCTTTCAATTTCAAGCTTTTAAAAGAAAATAAATTGTTACTTTACATTTTATTAATTTTCATGTTTTTCTTCATTTCGTTTAATGTCTATTTTCCCCACATTTTAAATTATTTTATTTATGGCGATATGTCCTCGACAGTCGAGTGGTTGTGTGGCTTGCTCGGCATGGATTCTAATTCAAAAGAATTAGTGGCCGGCGCATTAGAAGCAGTTGCTTTGGTTTTAGCAATTCCATTATTAATCGTGGCGGGGCGTTTCCATAACAAAAATAAATTTATTTCCATTTTATATATTTCAATCGGCATGAACTTAGCCGGCTTGCTCATTTTGTTCTTTTCTGGCCTTGCTGGTTTAGAATATGGAGGCGCGTTAGCGACATTGCTTATTGGCATGTTCTTTGTCGGTGGTGGTTATATGGGTTTATACCAGGCAATTATGGTTTGGCTGAAAAACTTATTCCCCGAAGATATGCGTTCTCAATTTGAAGGAATTAGAATGATTTTCTATGTCTGCATTCCTATGTTTTTAGGGACCTTAGTAGGCAATTTTGTCATTCAATATCTTGGCACTGAAATTACTTTAAGTTACCAAACTGGTGATTTGAGCGGTTACGCGCCTAATTTCTGGTTGTTTATTTTTGCTTTTGGCTTATGCCTATTAACCTTTATTCCTTTAGGATTTGCTACTAGAGAAGTTAAAAAACACCCACCAGTGTATTCAGAAGAATAAGTATTGTTAGGAGTTACTAATATGAAACGACAAGTTTATGTAGTTGCGGGCGCTATTATCAAAGATAAGAAAGTTTTTGCCGCGCAAAGAGGCGCGCATGGTTTAACTGCTTTTAAATGGGAGTTTCCTGGCGGCAAAATTGAGCCGCATGAAACGCCTCAAGAAGCTTTGCAAAGAGAGTTACGTGAAGAATTAAAAATCGATGTAAAAGTTGATGAATTATTGACCGAAATCGTTGATTCTTATGAGGAGGTTGATCTACACATTGCCACATATAGATGTGAACTACTTGGCGGTGTACCAACTAAGACCGAGCATTTAGCTTTAACGTGGGCTAATAAAGACGAGCTGGATAAATTAGAATTTTCCAAGGCGGACGCGCCGACGCTAAAAATTATTAAAGAAAAATATTTATAATGTTTGTGAGGAAAAGAGATGGACGAATTAGAAAAGAAAATCGCAACAATTGTTAGCGAATTGCCTTTAGAAAGAAAAATTGAATTGCTATATGGCGATGGCAATTGGCTCGTTCGCGGCATCCCTGAATACGGCATTCGTCCAATTGTCCTTAGCGATGGCCCGCATGGATTACGAAAGCAATCTGATAATCTAGATGATAACTTAGCAAGAGAAAGTATACCAGCGACATGTTTTCCGACGGCTTCTTTGACTGCTTGCTCCTTTGATCGAGATTTATTATTTGAGCTTGGTGAGGCAATTGGAAAAGAAGCGATTGATCAAAAAGTTGATATTGTGCTTGGCCCGGGTGCGAACATTAAGCGCAATCCTCGCTGCGGTCGTAACTTTGAATATTTTAGCGAAGACCCAATTTTATCTGGCGAAATGGCAGCAGCTTTTATTAAAGGTGTGCAGTCGACGGGCGTTGGCACTTCGTTAAAACACTATGCATTAAATAACCAAGAAACAAATCGAATGCTCACGAATGCGGTTGTCGACTTAAAAGCAATGAATGACCTTTATCTTAAATCATTTGAAATTGCTGTCAAAAAAGGACAACCTAAAACAGTGATGTGTTCATATAACAAGGTAAATGGTACTTACGCATCGGATAATAAATTTTTGCTTTTAGAGAAGCTTAAAAAAGAGTGGAATTTTTCAGGTTTTGTCATGAGCGATTGGGGGGCTACTAATCAATTATGCTCATATAAATTTGGACTAGATTTAGACATGCCGCGCTTTGACGATAAGAAAAAATATCTTTTGCACGAAATAAAAAAAGGCCGTCTTTCGATTGCCGATATTGATAATTCCTTTAGACGAATATTAAAAGTCTCTTTAGAACTCCAATCGTCTGAAAAAAATATTGAAAATAGTTATGATTCTCATTTTGAATTATCGGGAAAAATTGCTGAAAATTGCATAGTTTTAGCAAAAAATGATGGGATTTTACCTCTTGAAAAGAATCCATTGGATTTATTGATTATAGGTAGCTTTGCCGGCGAAAATATGCGTTATGAAGGGGGCGGATCATCGCATGTTAATCCTTATAAGACGCATTCATTTATCGACGCTCTTATCGATAATAATATTCAGCATATTTATTTTGATGGCTATGATGGAAACGCCACAATTGACTATGCTAAAATTAAAGAAGCAAAAGTGTTGGCTTCTCGTGCTAAGAAAATTATTTTATTTGTTGGCACAACTAAAGAGATGGAGTCAGAAGGTTATGATAGAGAAAATCTATTATTGCCAGACATGCATTATCGACTTTTTGACGCTATTTATGAAGCAAATCAAAATATTATTACCGTCGTTGCTTCTGGAGCGCCAGTCGAATTAAAAAATATCATTAATTCGCGCGCTATTCTTATTTCCTACTTAGGTGGGGAAAATTCCGGCAGTGCTCTTGAGCGAATTATTTTTGGTAAGACTAACCCTTCAGGTCATTTAGCAGAAACTTGGCCGATTGCTTATAGCGATAATCCTTTGTATCGATATTTTCCTGGCGATCGTTCAAATGTATATTATAAAGAATCCATTTTTGTCGGATATCGCTACTTCGATAAAGCTAGAAAGCCACTTCTTTTTCCTTTTGGCCATGGATTATCGTATACAACTTTTAAACTTTATAACTTAAACGTTATTTCTAAGGCAGAAACAAATGAGCGTAAAATTACATTTTCTGTGAAAAATGTTGGCAATCTTTCTGGCGCGGTTACGGTTCAACTATATATCGGAAAGAAAGATAGTGTATTGATACGTCCTATTAAGGAATTAAAAGACTTTACCAAAATATATCTTTCTCCTAACGAAGAGAAAGAAGTTTCCTTTGTAATTGATGATGACAATCTCAAGGTCTATGACATTAAGACACGCGATTTTATTGTTGAAAATGGCAACTATGAATTTTATATCGGGCAATCAAGTCGCGATATTGAACTAGAAGGAAGATTTGATGTTCATTCTAACGATGTAGCCATTGATTTATCAAAGATACTTCCATCATATTATGAACTTGCTAACGTTAGCGAAATTGGTGACTATGAGTTTGAATATTTGTATCAAAATAAATTACCTCTATATAAAGATCCATTTAAAAAGCCCTATACCTTAGCAAATACGGCCTATGAGATAGGTCAAACATTCGCTGGAAAAATTATCTTAAAAATGTTTAAAAAATATGGCTACGATATGTATTTTGCAAAAAATACACCAATTCGTTCCTTGACAATGTCGCAATTCATTAATCAAAAAGGCGTTGAATCTATCGTTAAGATGGCTAATGGTAAATTAATTAGTGGTGGTCTTACGATGCTGACCAAAGGAATAGACCGGGATAAGAAAAAATGATTACTTTATACATTTTGTTTTCGATAATTGTTTCAATTTATTATTACTTTTATATGCGACATCGTAGCGATGGCTCTATTAATATTCTTTACGAACATCCAAATGATTTAATAAAAGAAGGAATAAAAGTCAAAAAAATACAATTTTATAGTGGTAAATATTTGCTAACCGGTTATACCTATTATCTTGATACTAACTTAAAACACGATGGATTGATTTTAATATATCATGGTCTTGGCTATGGACATGCATATCTACTAAATTTAATCCGTCGATTTGTTAAGGCAAATTATGTTGTTTTTGCCTATGATCAGCACGGCGCTGCATTGAGTGAAGGGCCAGTTGTTGGTGATATGACATCTTCTTTAAGGGATGCAAAAAGTGCTCTAAATTATATAAAAACAACGCCTTATTTAAACGAGTTACCTCTTTATGTTTTTGGTCATTCTTGGGGTGGCTATACAGCATTAAATTCATTAAATTTCAAGGAATCTAACATTAAAAAAGTCATAAGCGTTGCCGGCTTTGACAATGAATATTGGTTAGCGAGAGGATATAATCCCTTCTTTTCATTATTTTTGTGGCCGCGATTGATTTTTAAACATGGGAAATATGCTTTTTTCAGTGCTAAAAAAGCGTTTAAGAAAAGCGACGCCAAGATATTATACATTCAAGGTGAAGACGATAAGATTGTTCTACCTAAATACGCCGGTTAT
Organism: uncultured bacterium; assembly: GCA_949297445.1. Classification (GTDB taxonomy): domain Bacteria; phylum Bacillota_I; class Bacilli_A; order RFN20; family CAG-826; genus CASFSG01. The sequence goes on from CASFSS010000014.1 coordinate 56,012, forward strand.
CGTTTTAAGAAAATATCAAATAAACGCTCTAATGTTGAAATTTTATTATTACCCGATAAAGGCCACACGCCATTTATCAGTAATGAAGCGCAAAGACGACAAAATGAACTTTATGAAAAACTTGGAATTATATCATCTAGAAGCGGTGATTATAATTTGCTATATGATTACACATTATGTAGTGAGTGTGACGATATTGTCGTTGCTCAAATGATCGATTTTTTCAAAGACTAGCCTTACTTATGGCTTAATAAATAATAAGCAAATTCGTCGACAGTATTTAGTTTCGCTATCTCTTTATCATCTAAAACATCAGGATAGTCGGCTTGAATAATTGCAAATAAATTCATATAGGAAAAAGAATCTCCACCTAAATCAATGAAGAAATGCATCCCGCTACCAATTTTATTTTTCTCAATATTTAACACATCGGCAAAGAGTGATGTCAGATAGTTTTTAATTTTTTCAACTTCGTTTGGATCAAACTCATTAAAAGTTATAGTTTCGTAAGAGGAAATTCGAACAAAATATTCTGGATTTGACGTTAGTAGTGCGCCAATCTCGTATTTTTTTATCTTTAATGAAGCATTTTTTGGTAGTGGTTGGTTTGTGAAATAAATATTTTTGACTTGCTTAAATGTTGGCAATTTTGTGTTCATTATCACAACTTCTTTTTCTATTCGTTTGACATTTCCGCTGTTTCTATTTGCTACTTTAAGGACCAATGAAAGCAAATCGTTGTGAATAAATGATGATAGTTCATCGACACCAGATATGTTTGCAAAGTGTGAGTCCAATTCCTCTAAGTATACATTTTCTCCATTAGATGAAATATAAACATTATCTTTTTTGCCAAGTAATGTTAATGCGCCATCATCTTTAATATAGGCCATATCTTCGGTGTGGAAATATCCTTCATCATCAACAAGAGGTGGTCTTTCTTCTCCACCCATAAGTGCATATGAATGCATTTGCATGCTCTTAACAAGAAGTTCGCCTTTATCCATCTTATATTCCACATTATATAATGGTCGGCCAACATTCAAATCGATTAAATTATCGTAAGAAGAATTAAGCGCAACACTGGTAATACCAATCTCAGTCATTCCGTATCCATTATGAACAGGATAACCGATTGCCCAAAGGATCTCTTGGGTTTTTTTACTGAACTTGGAACCACCCGAAATTGTCAATTTAATGTTTGTCCCCAGCGTTTGTTTTTGAATAATTTTTTGAATGAATTTGCGTGAAGCAAAGCCTGCTTCCCAACGTGTTATTTGGCCATTATGGAAGGCAATTAATCGATTAAGAAGCTCACTTTTCTTTTTCTTTTCCATGCTTCGAACGATACTTTTGACTAAAGTGTCCCAAAATAAGGGGACGGCGTATAGATGAGTAATTTTTGTCTCCTGACATGTCGAAATTATATCGGCAGGTTTTAGCGATGGTAAAAAGACAATCGTAGAAGCGAAAAAAGTGTACCAAAGTAAGACAGCAACAAAACCAAAAATATGGGAAAAAGGTAACATTGCCAGGATATTAATTTGCCCTACTGTATTTGGATACATAAAATGTTCATTTTCAAACGGAATGGTGTATGCTGCGTAAATTTGCTCGCATAAATTGTTGCCGGTATAAACAAAAATTCTTGCTTCTTTTGTCGTTCCGCTTGTGGCAAAAGCTATTTTATTTTCCCACATTTGAGTTACAGCAACATCCTTATTAGTAAAATAGTCATATTCATCGACAATAGATAAACAATTAGGTATTTGTTCGTTTGTTTCTAAAATTACCGCATTTGCACCCGCTTCACTAATGAGGTGCGTTGTGTTGTCAATATCTTCGTTGATATTAATTAATAGTGGCTTATAACCAATCATCAATAATGCGTATAGGTAAAATACCCATTTAGGGGAATTTTTTAGTTTTAGACCTACATATGTGTTCTTTTCGACATTCTTTAGTTTGTCGTTTAAAACAGCGGCTAGCGTCAAAACATGGTCGTTTATTTCGCTATAGTGAATTTTTTGCCATTTTTTGTTTTCTTTATATTTAAAAGCAATTTTTTTATTACCGTTAGTGAGCGTTAGCTTGTATATGTCCATTATACGCCTTGGTCCTTGCATTAATTCGTTGGCCAAGTCATAGAATGGTTGAAATTCTTTTTTTATTTCTTTCATGTGAAAAATAATAACATTTTCTTAATAATTTGTATCAATAAGTTATAAAATATTAAATTAGATGCAGCGATGGCGGAATGGTAGACGCAGTAGACTCAGAATCTACTATGCGTAAGCATGTGCGAGTTCGACTCTCGCTCGCTGCACCATTAGAAAACAAAAAAGCGAATTTTATTCTTTTCTATATTTCATTTTTTAAAATGCAAATAATTTTTTCTAAAATTTTTCTAGTTTAAAAAATATTAAACGATATTTTTATTAAATTTGTTTAAATCAAGTATGTGAATCAAACGAATCGGTTATTACAAAAAAAGAAAAAATATAATCTTTTTGATTAATTTAGATGGCAATATTTTGGCACGATTACTGCGTATTTTATATAAATATACAACGCAAAAATTGCATATAAATTATATAAATAAACCCAATTATTGCGTATCATTGTCGCGTTATTAAGAAAAAACAATAGAAATATATTGAGGACAACACGATGACGTTAAAAGAATTAAGGAAAGTTCACAATATGATGCAGATTGAATGCGCTAAATATTTAAGAGTTCCATTGCACACATACCAAAATTATGAAGGCGACGATGTAAAAACTGATACGATAAAATAAAAGTTTATGATGACAAAGTTGGAGTAATGTGGTTTTACCGATGAGTCACACGGCATATTGACCATAGAAAGAATTAAGACGATTTGTAAGCCCATTTTAGATGAACATGGAGTTTGTTATTGTTATTTGTTTGGTTCGTATGCTAAAGGTAAGGCAACGGAAACAAACGATGTTGGCTTGCTTGTTTATACCGAAGTTAGTGGGATATAGTTTTATGAACTAATTGAGACACTTAGAGAAGGTCTAAAAAAGAAAGTAGATTTCCCTAAACTTGTTACTGTTTTAAAAAGCTTTATTTAGTCTATAATGGCCTTTAATTAACTATGACGAGGTGATGATAAAAAAGAATGATGAATGAGTGATTCATTGTGTAATCAATTTTTAATTGATTTTATAGAAACCAATGTTATAGGAGACTTAGATGGAGAAGAACAAGAACTATTTATAGATTAAGAACGACCGACAATAAAAAATGTTTGTAACATAGGATTGTAAACTTATTAATAATTTATATGCTAAAATATTTTTGAATAGGAGGATTTAAATATGAAAAAAATTTTAAATTTTCAAATCTTTATCAATGTGATTTTAGCAATTATTGGAATAACGTCTTTGGTTGGAGCAGTCAATTTATTCGCTTTGTTTATCTCAACGTCTGTTAGTCTTAGCGATATTCCCGCCGATCAAATACCAGGACAATTAATTTGGACACTTATTGCTATTCTATTTGCTTCATTTTTATTGCTTGCAACAATTATTTTCTACGTTCTTCGCTATTTATTACACAATAAGAACGTTGAAATAGCCGGCATTATCATTACTCTTTCATCTACGCTTTTCTTTTTTGTTTTTGTTTGTTCTACCGGTAATTCTTATATAAATTTCTTGCAATATTTTATATATTATTTAATTCTATGCGCTCTTATTGATGTTCCTTCTTTAATTAATATAATTAAAGGTAAAAAGAAAAATAAAAACGATAGCAACGACGACACTACTATCTATGAAGATTAACTAATACATAGTAGTGCGTTACTTAGCGAAAGGAGATTTTGATGTGCGGCGAAAAGCAAAAGATGTTGGCTGGCGAATTATATGATTGTTCTGATTATGAACTGGCCAATAAGTCACTAAAAGCATATGAACTTTGTTTAAAATATAACGCTCTTCCTAAAGCTGACCCTACTAGAAAAAGTATTTTACGTGAGTTATTGCCTAATTTAGGAGAAAATTCTTTTCTTACTGGTCCAATATTTTTTGATTATGGCGAAAATTTTTATACGGGTAAAAATATGTACGCTAATTATAATTTTGTAGTGATGGATTGCGCCAAAATTACGATAGGCAACAATGTTATGTTTGGACCTAATGTGACACTTGCTGCACCTAGACATCCTCTTGACGCTGAAGAAAGAAGAATTCGCATTAAACCAGATGGTTCTTTTTATGATTACGAATTTGCTAAAGAAATAAAAATTGGCTCTGATTGTTGAATTGCCTCTAACGTTATTATTTGTGGTGGTGTTACCATTGGTGATCGGACAGTTATTGGGGCTGGTAGTGTTGTTACTCGCTCTTTGCCAAGCGATGTTTTAGCGGCCGGCAATCCGTGCAAGGTAATTCGAAAGATTACCGAAGAAGATTGCATGATGAAATAATAAATAAAAATATTTACTTTTATATTGTTTTGTTTTTATAATTTTCATTGCGTAATACGCACGGCCTCGTGGCGAAATTGGTAGACGCAGTAGACTCAAAATCTACCGAATGCGAGTTCGTGTCGGTTCGAGTCCGACCGAGGCCACCAAATTGAAAGCATAGGTTTGATACAGTAAAAATTACTTGTCAAACATTTTTTTGCCATAATTTGTATAATATGGCCATATATGTCTATATGTTAAGAAAAAGAGAACTTTTAAGTGACGAAATTGATCATCATTTAAGGGTTTTTTTTATTTGTAAATTAACAATAAACCGAAAGACCTCTGCTAGAAGACGAAAGCATTGTATGTACTTTTAAAAGTGTGACTTTTGTGGTAGTATAATAAAAAATATTAAATGACAAATATATGTTTGAGGTAGATGAAGTATGAAAAAGATTGTTTTAATTCAAACTTTGATGTTATCACTATTAATAACAAGTTGTGGTGGACCATCAAGTTCAAATAGTATCAGTGATAGTACCTATAATCCAAGTGATAACTCAAGTTCATTTACAACTGATGGAAATGAACAAATAGAAGATGCTAATATTGGAGATTATTTTGATGATGTTTTAATTTTATATCAACCAGATGCAAATACTCAAAACGATAGATTTATCGATGGAATTTCTAATACTGATGTAGAGTTCAATGAACTTCTTGATAGGCAAATATCAATGCTTGCTGATGACATACTAAATAGGTTAGTTGGTGTTTATGGAACAGGTTATAATACAATTGATGAAGTTATTGAGTTAAAAGATAAAGAAGGCATTTCTCCTGAGTATCAATCAATACCAGCAAGTTATGTTGCAAAAAATGCTTTTGCAACTTATGATGAATTAGCAGGTGGCTATTTATACTCCGATGGTTCAGTTGCAGATGGAACAAATGTTAATTTAACAGCATTAGCAAGTTGGGGTTATGCAACAGAAAAAAATAGTGGAACAATCTTGTTTAATAAAGACAATACAAATTTAGATGTAATAGTAAACAATTTTGCATTTCAAAATACTATTTTAGGAAAGAATACTGTTGTAAATCCTCGTGGATTAGATAATGAATTTTTAGGTTTTTACACTGGAACAAATATTTTGTATTTAAATCCTTGGAATTGGACACTTGGTAATGAATACCAACATTCGGATTTTGATGCGTTTATAGAACAATATAGTAATAATTATAAAGATAATTTAAGGATGGCTTTGTCATCACTACTTTTAACAGGTGAATATGATATTAACAATTCATATGATTTTAATCAAACAACTTACGACGATAATTTGTCAAATATTGGTCATATAGGGCTTTTAAGTTATGACAAACAAGTTATAAAAAATTTTATTAAAGATGTTATAATTGGCAAAGATTTAATTGATGCAGATAATGAAGCTTTAAGATTGCTTGAAGAAAATTTTGATTTAACAAATTTCACGGGTATTGAACCTGATTCTGAAAAATTGTTAAATATGACTGAAGAAGAATTTGCTACTCTTGATATAATGCACACATATAAAGCATACGATTTGATTATTGATGCTGTTGTTGAACAAACTGCAAGTAATACTTTTGATGGAAATGCACCAATTTATGCAACGATGCCCAGATTAAAATCTATGCGTATTTGTTGGGATGAAATCGAAGAACAATTGAATAATATTAGTCCATCTTTAAAAATATATAGTATTATTCTTTTACCAAAAGATAATGTTAAATTAAATTTAGTTGTCATTTCTTTTGAAACTTCAACATACAATAAAGACTTCTACAGTAAAGTTAATGCAAATTTTGTAAGTGATGGAACTATTTATACAACTAGTAAAAAAGTAAATAACAATTCATTTTCAATAAATAATGAAGACTTTGATGTATATGAGTTTCCAACATGGAATACACATAATTATGTTGAACCAGAAGGAATCACAACTTTTAACAATCCATATTCACTAGAACAGTCCGACAATATAACTACTTTAGTTAATTTTGATTGTGGAAATAATTATTTAGAAATTTCATTTGAATATTATCAAGATTATAAAAACACAATTCCATATATTGGAATACCAGAACTTACTTTGAAAATTGATGATCTAGAATTTAGTCATGAATAATTGTTAAACATTCAAATTCTAATATGCATCTAAAATAAAATCCGATAAGTGATGAATTTGCAGGATATTAGTAACAGCAAATTAACAATCGATTTGAAAGTTATTTAGATTTTGAAACTATCACAATGAATATCGCTAAAATCGTATCTAAAAATATAATAAATTTTTATGTTTAGAATTAAATTTGATTACTTTTTAAATTAAATTATGACTTTCACACATAATAAAAGCAAGAAATGGATTGATGAGTATAAATAAGATTATAAAATACACAAATCTAATTGTTATTTATCATAATGCTGATTTTGATATTGTATTTTAAAACAATGTCATGCCGTCAATAATCATAAAATGTTATTAAAATCTTAATACTATAAGATTTTGATACTTTTTTATCCTGAAAATTAGTGGTTTCAAATCTGTAAATAGGGGTGCAAAATTACCTAAGGGGGTGCAACTGTATCAAAATAGGTTATTAAAGCCAATTAAGATGAACAGGCATTAACACACAAAATCAGTGCCTTTTTTCGTGTTTTAGACCTTTTTGTTAATTTTTGCAATTTTTATTCGAAAAAGGATGAAAAATCTTTGTATCAAAAGCGTTCTTCTTAATGAGGACACGTGAAAATAATTAGATTGTTGGCAGGATTTGAACTCAAAAAAGGGCCAAAAATGGTGCTTTTTAGCTAAAATTTTAGTCGCTTGGATTCTCGTCCAACTTCAAAATGCCTTAAAAATGGATATTTCAAGTCCTGTCATCCCAGTATTCACTTGGTTTTAGTATAGATGCATTCCAAAAAGTTGTTTTCCCTTAATGAAATAGTTTGATACGCTTTTAATAATATTAAGATAATTAATGGTGTGGTAAAATAATAAAAAAATGGACCTTATGAAGACGGAGTAGCTGAAACACATCCTAATAGTCCGCAAAACTAGTATGAAATATAAATTTGGTGATTTAGTTTATCATAAACCTACTTCTACTCGTGATGATCCTACTGCGTTAGAAATTCTTGGATACTGCAATAATAAAAATAAATATATCTGTATGTTTTTTACAATGAGTTTTCCTTATGAGATTCTAACAATTTGGCTTTGCAACGAAAATGATTTAGGATATTTAAATGAAGTAGATGATATCAAAAACTACATGATTAATGGTAAACCATTAATTCAATCTGAAAATATAGACTACGATTATTATGAAATTTACGAACCAATTGGTAGTAAGCAGGTAAAAATTCGAGATGCTCTTAAAAAGAGAAAACCATTTTCGGTACCTTTTAAGTAAAGATTTTAGATTTCAATTAATCCTTGGTATCAAAATAAAGCAAGAAATTTGATTTTATATGCTGGTTCCGGTACAAATTTATGAAACGCTTTCATAACTGTGAAGTTGTTAATGATCAAATTGTAAGAATTAAAACACAGCCAATGCATTGAACTCATAGTTTTGTTGGACAATTATATTATCCAACTTGCTCGAATGATTCTGTGGTCTATCCCGATAGTTAAAATCCAAATCCTAATGTTTAATATGAATCATAAATTTAAAAAAGGCGATGTTGTCTACATAATTTGTTATCTAAAATTATGAAACGTGATCCACAAATGGTATAAAAGTTGTATTCTAATAATGATGTAATATAATAAAAGGGGTGCTAGCCATGAAAAGAAATTTATTGTTGCTAATGATAATTCCAGCATTCGGTTTGATTTCATCATGCTCATTAGATGGTAATTATGATGAAAATCTTACTGATGGTAGTACTTTTTGTGTATCTTCTATACCGCAAGAATTTTATTTTAATGATAAATGTTATGTTTACCAACAAGGAATAGAAATAAACGAAAATAATATTGTTGGTTTATTTGGGTATTTTATTAATAAAGAAGACCTTGAAAAGTGGATGGAAATAGATCAAAAGAACGATATTATTTATGTTATTGATGAAAATAATTCAATCTACCATTATGACCTTAGTGGAACATTAACAAATCGTTTTGAGTTATTTCTTACAACCAATACTGATGAAATAGCTTTAAAAGCTCATGGACATTATAGGTTGTATAAAATAATAGAAATCTAGGAGAATTAATAACTTTGTTAAAAATGTTTTATTTGTTATTTTGCTCTGCGCTATTGACAAGCAACGGGCTTTCAACAAACTTTTTTAGTAACAAAACTCTTGATTTCAGTTATTAAAACGTTAACCATGTTACTGAAAGTGTTATAGGTACTGAGCCAAACGATTCTCCTGTAAATGGTTTCAATCAAGATATTTCAAAATTTTCACAAAACATTTCGTGTTCGACAGCAAACGTAATTACTTACAATTTAAATTCTGGTATTATTAATTTTGAAAATTTTAATCCAGATTCATATCAAATCCGTACTTATGCTGACAGGTGTTCTAATTCTTTAAGTATTTCTTCTAAACCTATAGTTTCTTTTTCAAGTGAAAATGACTCTATAGAGATGAGCAATGGTTTTATTCCTAGTGATGCTAACTATCCCATTAGCCCAGGTACAATATTAGATCCTGATGAAAGAATACAAGTAACTAACCTTAGTTTATGGTCTTATCGTGGAATGTGCAAACTCTATATGGACTATGATAATTTATGGGAAATGAGTACCGAGCATGGTATTTATGGCGATGGTAAGACGCTCGATGAGACTTTCGGTCTTATTGAAACGATTGAAAAAGCCGCTCAAATTTATATGTTAACCGCTAATTTGCCGCGTCTTAATACAATCAGCGATGCGCAAATGAAAGAACTAGCCAACCATTTTGGAGTCACCATTAAAAAAGAATTATTGATTAATCTTTTATTGCATTAATTTTTAAATATATATTTTTTATGTTTATTTGATTCTATTTTTACTTGTCAAATCAGGTTTTATTTTGTCCTATTTAGCTATTATAGAAAAGAATTTATAATATAGTTGTCAAAAATAGCTTAAGTAATATGGTTAAATTAGAAGAACGTTCTCGCATCTGCCAAGGATTGATGCGCATAAACAATTTAAACGATCAAGAAGTCGAAGACTTGATTAAGTTTGATTTGGGAAACGGAATTAATTTTTTTGATACGGCGGATATTTACGATAACGGTGGTTCGGAAAGCAAACTCGGTGCTTTTATTAAAAATAATCCTGAACTTAGAGAAAGAATGTTTATCCAAACTAAATGTGGAATTTTTGAGACGCAGCAGTCAAAAAAATATGATTTATCGTATGAATATATTATTAAATGCTGCGAAGATTCTTTAAGACGTCTGCACGTTAGTTATATCGACTCCTTTTTATTACATAGATTGGATGTCTTAATGGATGCTGAAGAAATTTATAGGGCTTATCGATATCTAATCGATAATAAAATGATTCGATATTTTGGTGTTTCTAATTTTACAACGAACGCCATTAATTATTTGCTAAATAATAAAGTGGAAATTTTGACGAATCAAATTCAAGTCGGCCTTGGCCAAACAAATATTCTCGATGAAATAATAGCGTTCAACAATTCAGACGATAAATTCTCTTGCACGACCGACATGCTGTTTTTCTTAAAGGATAAGGATATTGAGCTACAGGCTTGGTCGCCATTTCAATATAAATTTTTTCAAGGTTCAATCTATAAAATCCCGACGATGGAACGCTGCAAAGAAAAGATTGAAGAATTGGCTAAAAAATATCAAACATCGCCCGGCAGTATTGTTACTAGTTTTTTGTTTACAATCTATAAAAAGATGTATGTCATTATTGGCGAAATCAAAAAAGAGCGCATATTAGAATGTAAACAGGGCGAGAATGTTCAGTTGATGCGCGAAGATTTCTACAGTTTATATATTTCAGCAAACAAAATTTTATATTAAAATTTTTTGTATTTATGTGAAAGGATAACGACGTGTTATGAATAGATGTTTAACTACAAGTTCAATTGTTTTATTAGCTAGTTGCCTGGTAGCTTGTAATGTGAATAGCGTTAGTAATTCAATAGATGATACAAAGCCATCAAGCGATGATAGTACTATCCCAAGCGGAGATGTTTTGCCTAGTGATGATGATGCTTTATACGAACTTATTTATGATCCGACAGCGGATGTACAAATTGATTTATTTTTTACCAATGAGGCGATTTATAAGCTCGCTAAATATAGTGTTGATGAAGTAAAAAAGGAAATGTATCATCCTTGTTCGATGAATATAACAATCAATGGCGAGCAATATTCTTTTTTAGAAGTTGGTGCACGCATGAAAGGTAATACTTCTAGAAATGAGAATTTTGTCAACGCTGACGGAACATTTAATGCCCTTATTCATTTTAAATTATCACTAAAAGAGACATTTGATGATGTAGAAGATAATGATTATTTTATTAGAACTTGGGACGATGAAACTAGCCGCGATGCTAGAAAAGATTGCGAATTTGCTATGCAACAAAAGTTTGACTTAAAATGGAACAAATCTTTCGATGAAACTTACACAAAACAAATATATGCTTACGATGCTTTTATCGAGGAAGGCTTAATGGCAAGTCATGTTAATTTGGTTCACTTGACTATTCATTCTGAAAGCGATTCAAAAAGTGCGATTTATCAATTACAAGAAACTATTGATAAGGATTTTTTGAAGCAACGTCTAACAAAAGATGAAACACAGGGCAATCTTTATAAGTCTACTTACACCGATATGGGTCCGGCTTCTTTAGATATAAACACAATTAATTCGATTGGTGTTGAAGCGCCGAATTATCACCCTTCTTATGATTTAAAAACGAACGATAAAGATGACGAAATAGACCATACCCTTTTAACCAATATTATTCGAATCTTAAACGAAAATACTTCAGACGCCACAACTTTTAAAGGCATAATTGACGAACTAATTGATGTCGATGCCATTTTAAAATACCAAGCCTTATGTTGGGTAATGGGTAATCCTGACGATTCGCGCAATAATTCGAATAACTATTATATTTATTTCAATTCGCAAACAAATAAAATGACTTTTATTCCATATGACTTTGATCGCTGCTTAGGAATTTTACAAGATTGGCCAATTCATATGGAAGACGTACCTTATTACACCACAAAACAGAACTTAGGAGATAATCGTCCTTGGCAACCTAATCCTTTATTGTGGCGTTTAATCATCGAAGAAAGCGATAATAGTGTCAACTACTCAGACCGATGGCCTGTAATCGCTGAATATCGGGACAAATATGTAGAATATTGTATTCAGTATGCAGAAAAATATTTAGATAATGACCGTTTTATTGAATTCAGCAATCAATTTGTATACGCCAATAAAAATTACACTAGTGGCGGGGGCGCCAATATTACTTTTGAAGAATATGCGACCAAAAAACTTGCAACTTTAAATTAACTTATTTTTTAATAATTAATTTTCCTTTAATTGTTAAGCCTAAAACGAGGGCAATTTGTATAGGCACGCCTAAAATGAATAATAGCCAAGGGTTAAATTCGCGGAAAGCAACATAAAAGGCAGTTATGAGTGTCCACGCTAGAACGCTACTAGTAACAAAAGCATAAAGGCGAGATTTCCATACGCGACAAAACAGTAGACAAATCAAGGCCGAAGCGGGAATCGCCCAAACAAAAACTTCCCAATAATAAATATTTGAAAAGATTACTAAATATATATAAATGATAGTGGCTAATATCCAAATAAAAGAAACAATCAATGTTTCGATTAGGGAATTATTAATAATTCTTTTACGATCCGATTTTGTCAGATATTCTAGCTTATCTTCAATGTTACCTTCATGCGTTAAATAATCGATAGTAACACCATAAAATTCGCACAAAGCAAAGAGCGTTTCAATCTCCGGCAAGGCGTCGCCGTTTTCCCATTTACTAACTGCTTTATCACTATATCCGAAGTGTTCAGCCAGCTCTATTTGTGTCATTTTTTTACTTTTTCTCAATTGGGCTAAATTTGTGCCAATAGTTTTTCTTAATTCTGCCATATTATTGAAGATAGATAATAAAACATCCGATGTCAAGCCATTTTTTAATATAAATTCTCGGAAAATGAGAATTGACAATTTATATATTCTACCAAGAGAATTAACTCTAATTTAGGGGTTTTTGATATTAGGGTGCTTTTAAAACGCGCGCTCTTTAATATTATGCGTGGTAAAGGCCACATCCATATGATAAAAAACGACGGAACGAATAAAAGCGAAAAAACTAAACGAAATAAAACGATTGTCATAACATCGGTGGTTGGAGCACTCTTTTTGGCGGTTGGAACAACTTCCGGTATTTTGTTAGGTAAGATGTTATCTCCCCACGGGATGTCTTATGACATGTATGACCCGGCTACTTATGAGGCTAATAGCGAGGCGATATATAAGCGTTATTTGAAGGCTAGTTCCGATAGTTATATAAACATTTTTACGCCTTCCGAATTAGTAAATATAGCCATTTATAAATATTCTTTAGAACAATACACATCGTCCATAACCGAATCGTTTGCGAAATCTCTTGGTGTCACGCAAACGACCATGAGTTTAACGATTAAAAATGATGAATATTTTAATGAAGCAGTATCTTATAGTTCTTTTGTTAAATTAGCAAAACGTTTTTATGAAAGCGATGATAATGTTTCCATTTATAATGGTGAACTAGTTGATACTAGCAATTTATATGCCGTTTATGATGAAACGGTCGGCGAAACAAGTTCGCTTACCGATTTTGAAAGCCAATGGGGCAAAACAATTTCGCGTCCTGTTGCCTATATTATTTCTGATTTAACAACTATAGAAGGCAACGCGGAAGTTGATGAAGCAAGCAATAACATTATTGTTCACTTGCAACTTGATCCAATTACTTCCGTATTACGTTATGTTAAACAAATGCAGATGATGTCTTCTTTGAGCGATGCGCCAGAATTCGTCGATATCAATGTTACTTTCACTTTAAGTGAAAATTTAGATTTAATGCGAATGGATGTATCCGAATCTTATTACATTTGGGCGATGGGAAAAAATCTTACCGAAGCATCATCGAGCGAAACTTTTTCAATTGACGCGATTGGTCGAGAAATACCCGCCATTGATGAAAAAACAGTTTATTAAAGGAGTTATATAGAATGAAAACAATTGGCAAACAATTAATTATTTGGTCGAGCGCTTTGGCTCTCTCTGCTGGTGTTGCGTTCGCGGCTACCTACGATTTTTCTAGTCTAAATAGTAGCGATGGCATTAACAATAATAAAAATCCAGTGCAGTCCGAATTGACGCCACAACAAGCATTATTGAATAGCATTGTTACCATTGAGGCAGCTGAAATTGATGGCTCAATTGAAATTAATAGTAACAGCAATAATGTATTGATTGATGTCGATGGAAACCTTGCTATCGAAAATCAGGAAGATATTTCTTTTTCTGGCAATGTAAATGCTAGCGGCAATGCTTTTAACATCAATGCTGGTATCGGTTATTTCGATGACACAATATTTTTGGATTTTAACAACAATTACTTCTATTTAAAAACTGATTCTATCTTAGAATTTGTCGATATGTTGCCAACTTATGGTGTCAATATTACCTTACCGACCGAATTGACATCTTTAAATGTTTCGGATTTGTTAACTAAAATTCAAAACATGGAACCGGTAGCGATAAGTGGTGGCTATCTTTTTACGCTTTCTTTAACCGACACTATCGATTTATTCTTCAAAAGCGACAGTAACTACAATTTCACCGGGGCACGTACCAACAAATTCTTTTTTAATGATACATTCATGTATTTAGACTTCGATGTCAATGAAGTTGATATCGCCTCGATTGATATTTCTTCCCCGGATTGTTCTTTGTATCAAAATTTTGCTCCTGCATTAAAGATGTTCAATGTTTTATATTCAACATTTAATGTTAGAAAAAATGCTTTTAATATTACTGCTGACATAAATCATTTAGGCGATAATTATTTAGATTTAAATCTTGATTTAAATTATGATTTTGAAAATATGAAAGCGGCCGTTAAGGGCGATGTGATAGAAGAACTTAGAACGCATTCATTCCAACTAGGATATCAAAATGAAAAAATATTTGTTGATTACAATAACTTGCATTTTGCCGTTTCGCAAATTGGCGTCGAAGGTATCTTAAACTTTTTAGTTAATAAAATATTCGATACTTACCTTAACGAGTCGTTAGATAGTATGACTGATTTGCTCGCTAATCCGTCGTTAGAAAACGCTCTTAATAATATTTCAACAATAAATAATCTATTTTCAAGCGTATCAATCAGCGATGGTGTTATGACGATCGAATTGAATCTAGCCGCTTTAGAGTTGGATGCTTCTAATATTATGTTGACGGTTGAGTGTTCGACGGATAAATTCCTCGGTTTAGCTATTAACGGTTTGACGATTGGCGAATATTCAGCCGATCTTAAATTAACGAGCGCCGAATATGTTGAGCCTTCCTTTAGCGAAGACGATTATGTTTTAGCCGACCCGGCTTTATCACTAGTCGATGGCGTTTTGGCCATGCTCGATGAAACGCGTTTTCGTGTTGAATATAGCGGAACGATTGTCGAGGAGACCGCGACGGCAACCGAAATGACTTTAAACGGCGGTTTACAATTTGATGTTGCCAACAAATTTGGTTACGGAAATATCGACTTAGTCGATAAAACTGGCTATGAACACGATTTATTTGTTGATATGGTCAGCGAGAATGAGATTTTGTTAAATTATAACAAAACAATGAACGGAAAATTTTCTAGTGTTTTCTTCACTGATTTATTTGATTTAGTTAGCCAAATATATAATGAGCAAGATGAACATTTCGTTGAACTATTCGGCGATTTATTATCAATGGCCGACACTTTGCCACTTATGGAAGCAATCAATAGTGGTGACTATGGTAAATTATTCGAGATTGGTTTAATTGATTCTTTAGATATCACAACTGAAGAAATACGCTTGGTATTATCTGGCGGTTTGCTTGGTTTAGATACACAAATTCAATTTGTCATTAATTATGATGCTTATGGCGATGGAATAAATATCATTAAAGGAATAAGCATTGAAGATCTTAAATACGGAACGAGTACGATTAATTTATCTATTAATTTGTCACAATTTGATGATAGTTTAGAAAATACTCGTTTGGATCGTTATATCGACTATATCGATTTCGATGATTTGCTTGTCTTGATTAATTTTGGTGTAAATACTTCTAAATTTAATCATTATCAGCTTAGCGGTGTAGCTAATGTTCAACTTTCAATTGGCCTTTCTTATTCTTTATCGGTGCCACTTGATATAAAAATTCTTAACGAAAAAGGCAACGTAAAAGCTACTATATCAATCGGAGAAATTCCGGTTGTTATAGGAGTGAATACCAATTCTTTATATTGGTCAACTTCTTCGCGCTACGCGACAATTCATTATGCGGACGGTTACTTTTATATCGAAAGAACAGAAATTGGTAAAACTAACTTAAGCATTTTAAATCCAAAGTATGAGCGATATACAATTTATTCAAAAGCAGATACTTCTTTCTTTTTAGAAAATGCACTTTATTATATATGCGAAGTTGCTATGGGTATGAATAGTACAATTATGTCTGCCATCAATGATAGTTTGGCCTCGACAGGTCCAACTGCTGAAAATCCTATTCATTATGAGAATATATTAAACGACTTCATTTATAAAGAAACTGCTGAAATACCTTATTTCTATTTTGATGTTGATATTTATGAGTTGAGCAAAAACGCTGATTTAAAATCGTTAACATTAAAGCTTTATGTCGATCCGCTCACCTCGCGCTTTTCTGGATTAGATGTACATTTGGGTGTGGTAGCGACCATTATAACAATCAATTTAGACATTAAATTAGATGTAATAAATTTAGGTCAAACCTTTACATTGGATGCTTTAGAAAATTATGTAACGGCTCATCTTGATGATGAAATTAATACGACATTGATTAGCAAAACATCTATATAGAATTAAAGTTTAATTTGATAATGTCTTAAAGGCCGATTCCACGAGTCGACCTTTTCTTTTAGAAAGATAAAGCCAGCTTTCTCATATAGACCATCGAATTCGGTGTAGGCGTCTATTTGATCAATTTGATTTTGCCTAGCGTATTCAATTACTGTCTTAATTAATGTTTCGCCTAGGCCTTGGCCTCTTGCGATTTTATCTACGAATAAAGTTGTTATATTGTGCTTTGATTCAATATCAAGACAAGTTATGTCCTTTTCGCTCAAAGAAATAAAGCCACAAGGTGTTTCATCTAAAAAAGCAAAAAAGATAACCGTCTTGCCTAAAACTTTTTCTACTTCGCCATTTTTTATCAAGTTAGAAAAATAACGTCCAGCAATATAATTTGCTTTGCTCATATAATTAATTAAGTTTGCTTGATTAGTAAAATCTAAAATTTGTTCAATCTTCATATAAGAATAGGTTATAAAATACAAATTCATAATGCAAGCAAGCCTAACTATTTGCTAAAATAAAAATGAGGTTTTCATATGGAACAGCATCAATTAATTGAAGGCAATTTGCTCGATGAAAAAGGACATATAATCGAAGCAGGTTATGCCTATTCGCTCGTTAAAATTTATTCGCGCGATCAAGTCAAATTATCGCACTTAAAAATTAAAGAATGGGATTACTATTTTATTTCTAATCAGCAGTTTGGCGTCGCTTTAACAGTCGCCGATAATTCTTATATGTCACTTATCGGCGCGACATTTTTTGACTTTGTTAATAAGCAGATTTTTACTAAAAATGTCATGGGATTTATGAGTCGTGGCAAATTTCATATGCCAACAGATAGTCGTGCCGGAGACATTGTGGTTGAAAACAAGAAAGCTTCCTTTAAGTTTTTACACGAAAATAATAAGCGACATTTATTAGTTTCGCTGAAAAACTTTGATAAAAATCGCGATTTTCGCTGCGATATTTATTTAGAAGAAACCTGTCCTGACACGATGGTGATAGTGACACCATTTAAAAAACCTGGTCATTTTTATTACAATCAAAAGATTAATTTACAAAAGGCAAGCGGCTATGTTAAGCTCGGCTCCTCCCAGTTTGATTTCGGCTCCGATTCTTACGGCGTTCTTGATTGGGGTAGAGGCATTTGGACTTACAAAAATACCTGGTATTGGTCCTCTTTAAGTGGTGTTTATCGTGGTCATCGTATCGGTTTTAATTTAGGTTACGGCTTTGGCGATACATCAAAGGCAAGCGAGAATGTTTTTTATTACGACGACAAAATTTATAAACTCGATGACGTACGCTTTGATATACCGCTTGACGACAAGGGCAACGATGATTTCTTAAAGCCCTGGAAATTTCGTTCCTCTAAAGGCGATATCGACTTAACTTTCACTCCTATTATCGATAATAAAACACGCGCCAGTGCAGTCATTATTAAACAAATTGGTGACCAAGTCTTTGGCAAATTTTCTGGTCATGTATCTATCGACGACAAGATTATTTATTTTGAAGACTTATTAGGTTTTGCGGAAAAAGTTACCAATTATTGGTAATTTGCTATATAGTATTAATTATTCCTATGAATAGACTCGAGCGCTTATTTCATATCAAAGCCCGCGGCAGTTCGTTAAAAGTCGAAATTATTGCTGGCTTGCTTGTTTTTATTGCCACTTGTTACATTTTACCAGTTAACTCTTCTATTTTGTCTGAGATGGGCATGGATGAGTCCGGTGTTTTCTTCATTACGGCAATTTTGAGTGCATTTATGATGCTTTTAATGGGCTTTATTGCCAACTATCCAATCGCGATAAGCGCCGGGATGGGTGTAAATTCTTTTATTACATACACTTTGTCTTTATCACTTGGTTTTTCTTGGCAGGAAACGATGATAATTGCAACGGTGGCCGGTCTATTATTTTTTATAATTTCGTTAACTCCATTACGTCACAAAATTATTAACGCCATTCCGCGATCGTTACAAGCAATCATTGCCGCCTCGATCGGCGCATTTATCTGTTTTGTCGGTCTTAAAAATTCTGGCATTATTTTCGCTAATTCTTCGACGCTCGTTTCTCTTAATACCTTCCGTGATCCAGCTGTTTTAATAGCTTTGGTGAGCGTGCTACTTTGTTTTGGCTTGATGTTATCAAAGGTGCGCATTTTAAAAACATTGGCCATCCCTTTAGCTATTTTATTTGCAGCCGTCGTAGGAATAATTGTTTCCTCAATTATGATTGCTACCGGTGCGCTCGTTGAGGTTGATGGCGCTTATTATTACGCTGAATCATATTTTGGCAGTCAAAATGTCATGAGCAATTTGCCAATTTTGCCTTGGCTTGCTAGCGATATTTCCTTTTTCGATTCAGAAGGTATTGCGAACGTTTTATTTTATGGCACGTTATCTAGCGGTGAATCTACTTCTTTTGCTAATAATTTAGCCAACGTATTTACCAATCCTGCTTCTTATGTTGCCATCATCACTTTGGTGCTTGTCATCCTCTTTTCATCAACTGGAACCTTTTTAGCAATCGGCGGCGATTGTGGATTCATCAATGAAGAAGGACAAATTATTGACCGTAAGCCTGTCATCGTTGAAGCGGTTGGTTCGCTTATTGCTTGTCCACTTGGCACCTCGCCTAATTTTGCCTTGGCAGAATCTAGCGTCGGTTTATCGATGGGCGCTAAAACGGGAGTCACGGCCATTGTAGCTGCCTTATTGTTCCTGTTAACCGGTTTTATTTATCCAGTCTTTTATATCTTTACTGCTGGCAGCGTAACGGCACCGGCTTTAATTTGCATTGGCGCTTTAATCTTTGTCAATAATATTAAAACAATCGATTTCAAAGATTTATTGATAGGCCTTACGGCATTCATCACTTTGATATTTACTCTTCTAACATATTCCATTTCAACGGGAATTGGCATTGGATTAATTGCTTATTGCCTAATGATGATTTTTGCTAGACGCGCTAAAGAGGTTAATTATTTTATCTATATAATCGCTATTTTATACATAATTTCTTTTGTTTTAACGACGGTTTTGGAATTGTTATAAATTGTATATTTATCGCTTATATATAACGATTTATAATTTTAATAGGAGATTAAAAATATGAGATTAGCGAATTTAACCGCTACCTATCAAGGTGATATTCCACCAAGAGCTACTTCGATAACTTATTGTGGTGTCTCTATCTTTCGTGATGCATGCTATCAGTTTGTTTCGAGCTTCTTGATTATCTATATTACTTTTGCTGGTGTGCTAACAACCACGGATTCTTCCATTTATTTAGCCCAAATGTCCGTGATTAATATCATTATTATCGTTTGCCGTATTTGGGACGGTTTAAACGATCCAATAATGGGTTGGATTCTTGAAAAAGTTCATTTAAAATGGGGCAAATATAAGCCGTGGATTTTTATAGGCGGTGTGCTTAATACAATTGTTGTATTGGTCTTGTTCTTGGCCCGTCCTAGTGGCTGGGGCTTTGTGGCCTTATTCGGTGTATTTTACTTTTTATGGGACATCGTTTGGACGATAAACGATATCGCCTATTGGTCGATGCTTCCATCACTAACAAAAGATGAAAAGCGACGCAACAACATCACTACCGCGATGCAAATATGCATATCGGTCGGTGTCTTCGGCATTTATGGAGCAGCTAATTTATTGCCGGCCGTTTTGAGCGATTGGTCAAGCGCTAGCATTTATACTTTAATCGCCATTGTCGTTAGCGTTTTGTATTTAATTTCACAAATTGCAATGGTTTTAATTTGTAAAGAACACGCTCGTAATCCGGAAGACGAGGCCAAGGAAGAACAAGCGGCCAGCTTCAAGGACATCTTCTCTATCTTCGTTAAAAATAACCAAGTAAGAATTAATATAATTACAATTTTATTGAACTATTTAGCGGCTGGCATATTGGTTGCCTTTGCGACATATTACTGCTACCTAACCTATGGTTATCGTTCATCTGGTACGATTGCCTTTATCTTTACGGTAATGTATGCAGCGGGAACCTTGTTGGCACAATTTTCTTATCCGCTTTTAACAAAGATTTTGACGCGACGAACAATGCTATTTATTTCTTTAGGCGTCATAGCGGTGGGCTATATAGGCTTATTCATTACCGGCTTCCCCTTATTCGGCGATCGTCCATTGGCGGTTGATGAATTAGAATTCCTTCTTTATATTCCTGCTTGTGTTTTATTCTTTGGTCAAGGTGTTTTGGCGATTGTTTTAATTATTCAAATGCAGTCGACAATCGAATATAACGAGTGGAAATACGGTGAGCGTAAGGAAGCGATTGTTTCTTCGCTTCGCGCTTTGGTGGCTAAATGGGGTAGTGCAATTCAACAAGGCGTTGTTATGGCTACCTTATCGGCGACCGGTTTATATGCGATTACTAGCAGCATCTCTGAACTTGAAAACGAATATAATGCCGGCATTATCGCTAGCCAAGAGGAGTTATACCAAAAAGCAAGCGAATTAACTAGTTCGATAACCTCTGGTCAATTAATCGGCCTATCAATTGGCATGATTTTCGTTCCTTTAGTTATTTTAATTGTTTGTATATTACTTGCGGCTCTCGTTTTCAAAATCGACGAAAAAATGTATAAACAAATATGTGCCGATTTAGATTTACGTCATAAAGAAGAACAGGCTAACAGCACAAAATAAAAAATAAGGCATCTAAAAGATGCCTTTTTTATTTAATGGTGAATTTTCCGTTCAAGTGCAACACTTCTAGACATAAATAAAGGCTCATATCAATCCTGGTGTAAGATATAGTTGCGACACTTATCTACAGGAGGTTCTTTATGAGCTATTCACATTTTACCATAGAAGAAAGAATTAGTATTAAACATCTACTTGCTCAAGATATTTCAATTCGTCAGATAGCAAAAGAAATGGGAAGATCACCCAGTTCTGTATCTAGAGAGATAAAACGTAATTCTAGGGAGCCAAATGAATATAGAGTACAATCTGCTGAAAAGTTTTATAAAAAACGTGTTTCAAAAGCACATAACATCGTTCAATTTCCTTTGGAAGTTATTCAAATCATAGAACAAAGAATCAAAGAAACTTGGTCTCCAGAACAAATAGCTGCCTTTTATAAAAATCAAGGTTTTCCTTGCTATAAAACTATCTATAAATGGATAAACGAAGGGACGATCATTAATGGAAACAAAAAACTCCTTCGTAGAAAAGGAAAGGGCGGATGGTATGAAACTAGAGGCAAGTTTAATAAAGGTAAATCCATTAGAAAAAGAGATAAGAAAATCTATAAACGAGCGGATTATGGTCATTGGGAACTTGATACAGTTGTATCTGGTCTTGGAAAGTCTAAAGTGTGTTTTATAACTCTTGTAGAAAGAAAATCTAGATTCTATAAAGCTATCAAATCACCTAATCGACACGCGGATGTCGTAGCGAGGTTAATCATAGATTATCTGAAACATTTCCCATCAGAACTAGTCAAAACAATAACAACTGATAATGGAACCGAGTTTGCGGATTGGCAAACAATAGAAAAAGAACTCAATTGTGAAGTCTATTTCTGTGATACATTCTGTGCTTGGCAGAAAGGATCTAACGAGAATTCTAATGGGCTTCTTAGAGAGTTCTTTCCAAAAGGTTATAATTTAAGCAAATATACCCAGGTTTATATTGATAAAAAAGTGAATTTGATTAACAATAGGCCTAGGAAATGTAACAACTGGATATCTCCATCAAAATTGATGTCTGAAGCTATCTCTGAGTGTTGCACTTAACATTACAATTTAC
>CASFSS010000015.1 GCA_949297445.1 uncultured bacterium
GGCGCGGCGCAAGTGAACGATGGTGGCCCATTCTCCACAAACGCTGCACATTACGGCGATAATGTAAAAATTAAGGCACATAACCCTGGAACAGGCATGAAGTTTAAGAATTGGACAATCACAGGCGTTGACACATCGGAGTTGGTGCTCACTAATGAAGAGCTGACCTTTACCATGCCTGCAAACGCAGTCACGGCGACCGCTAATTACGACTTTATCAACTATACCGTATCAGTCACGGGCGGCACGGCGAACAAGACGACCGCACACTACGGCGAGGAAGTCACAATCACGGCAGAAGTGCCCGTAGGTAAAGATTTTGTTATGTGGTCATTTGAAGGATTTGTTCCTGACGGTTTGACGCTCACCGATAAAGAGCTGACCTTTACCATGCCTGCAAACGCAGTCACAGCGACTGCCGTGTTTGAAGACATCAATTATGAAGTAAAAGTCATTTGCCGCAATATAGAGACGAAAACCGCACATTACGGCGAAGAAGTCACAATCACGGCAGAGAATATAGAGGGCAAAATATTTGTGTGCTGGGAGTTTACCAATCTTGATACGGAAGGATTAGATCTTACAAGGGCAGAACTCTCGTTCACTATGCCCGCAAATAATGTCACGGCTAAAGCAATCTATGAAGAGCTGATCACGCTCACGTTTGAAGGATCTACCGCCCAATCCGAAGAGCTGCAGTATAAAGACAACGGCAGTAAATCATTCCGTTTGCCGTTAGGGTCAGGACAGGATTTCTGCACGTATACGATTGAACTTTCCAACTCGGCATTCACTTTCAAGGTATACGGTTCATACGGGGTGGAAATTGAGCCGTACGACAACGGTGACGGCTTTATGTGTATCGATATAGAGCGTGAAGATAACTACACAATCAGGGTTGTCAACACAGGTTCAGCGGCAAATTGCAAACTTACGGTAACGAAAATTTAGAACTGCGATTTGCGCCTGACGTATTGTAAAAAGTCAAGCACTCGGGCAAGCGGGCATTCGCCCGCTTTTCTGTGTGACTTTTGAAAAAAACGAAATCTCTTTCTTGTTTTGACGCACGGTTTCGGTAATTGACAGGAGAATTTTATGAAAGCAATCCAAAGAATTATTATCAGCCTTGTTGTCATCGTGGCGGTTTTGGGTGTAGTGGTGATCGGCGGTTAAATCTACGTTCGATCTGCCTACGGCATCGACATTTTCCGCGCGGCAGGGCAATTAAAAACGCTCACCAAACAGGTGAACGAGGCGGAACTTTGTCCCAACGCCTACGGCAACAGCGATTTTGTCGATCTCAAAAATTCGGTTAATGCCGAAATAGAGGGGCTTGTCAAGTTTGAAGAGGGAAAGGGCTACAACGGCTACACCATAGATTTCAGCGCTTTGATAGGTGCTGAACTTTCTAAAACGATCGCTCTTTCCGAAAAACAGGTGGGCGCGCTGGCACAGACTGTATTTTATGAGTAGACGGGCGGTAAAACCCAACTGGGCGGCAAGCAAACGGACGTTACGATCGTGCAGACGGATTTTTCGGAAATTGCCGAAAACGGCAGTGCGGATTTCAACGTCGTCTGCAAACTAGACCTTTCGCCGTTCAAAGCGGATATGGACAAATTTCCGTACAGCCTTTCTAAAAAGTATATTCCTGACAACCTGTATGTTTCGTCCACCGTGCACGTCAATAAAACTATCGACGGGCAATTCGATTATACCGTTTCGCACAAGGGGCTTGCGCTCAACAATCTGAATGCGGAAGAAACGGCGGATTTATTTCACACGTTGGATACCGTGCTGAAAATCGGTAGTGCGGAAAGCGTGAATATACAAATAGGTACTATTGCAGTAAACGCATTGATAGGTAACGAAGAAAATATCGGCTTTGCTTATTCCTTGAAAGCCGTGGGTGCTGAAGTGCTAGCCTAAAAGTGGATAGGGTCAAAAAAGCCCTCTCCACTTTTTTGCTACCCTATTAGGGAAAAGGAGGCAAACCAATGGCAAGACCAATAGCGGGCAAATTCGTGATGCGGACCCCCGAGGAGAAGGAGCGCATCGTCCTGGAGGGCAACGAGCGCGGGGTCAGGCGCACCGCGGAAGCGCACGGCGTCGATCGAAGGCTCCTCCAGAGGTGGATCGCCAAATACCGTGCCGCCGGCGTCGACGGGCTCAATAGCCAAACCGGCAAACACCGGGGACGGCAACCCCCTCGCCGGGCTGCGGAACAAAAAGAACAAGACCGGGGAGGAGGAGCTCGAGCTGGAGGTCCTCAGGCTGAAGATCGAGGTCGAGCTCTTCATCGACTTCAACCTGAGGAAATGCGACGACGTTTTATCATTGATAAAGGCCTACGTCGATTACTACAACAACGAAAGGCCCATGTGCTGCCTGGGATACAAAACCCCACATCAGTATAAAACTGACATGGGGTATTGACTCTTTTTTTGAACTGTCTACTTTTCGTTGACTAGTCCATATTATGTTGCAACCTTGCTTTCAACACTTATTATTTGCTTTGCTGCAACGGGTATCTGTCTTACTTATGTGGCTATTGTCGGTTGGTATATGTCACTCGCAGATATATTCTTTTTGTTTCTTGATATTTTACTTCTTGTTTTGTTTGGAACAGCATTATCTTCGATTATTAATTTTTTCTTATCAACACAAGGACAAATTTCAGCGGTAGGCACAATCATCAGTGCGGGATATGGTTTCATTTGTGGTGCATATATGCCTATTTCTTCATTTGGAGAAGGGCTGCAAAAAATAATCTCATTTTTGCCAGGCACTTATGGTACATCACTTATCCGAAATCATACAATGCAAGGGGCGCTTGCCGAAATGCAAAATCAAGGTATTCCAACAGAGGTTATTGAAAAAATAAAAGATTCCCTTGATTGCAATCTTTATTTTTTCGGAAGTCAAGTAAATATTGGAACGATGTATGTGATACTTGGTATCACTATTTTGGTATTGATTGGAATTTATATTTTGTTAAACAAATCAAAAAAATATAACTGTTAATTTAGTAGCTGCAAATGATTATGTAATCCGCCGGTATGGGCAAAACCATAACGGCGGTTTTTCAATGCCTATCGGCTATCTCTGTCAATGGATTTTTTGCGCGGTCTTTGCGGTGGGTTCTGCTTGTTGCGTTCCTGTTTCAAAGAAAAGCTCATATTATTGGTAGATTCAAAACTAAAAGAGAAGCAGTGAAAGCAAGACTAGCTGGTGAAGAAGAGTACTTTGGAAAATATAGGTAGAACTATAGATATAACTTACACCTTATGTAGGGGTCGCAAAATTAGCAAAGGGGTTGCAAAAAGAAACAAGGGGTTGCAAGCGCATCACAATAGGTTAGTTTTGCCATATTGAAAGCAATGGTTTGATACAGTGAAAATCGCTGGTCAAACCTTTTTTTGTGGCAAAAATATGGGTTTTCAGCCTCAAAATGACTAAATTATGATAAATGAGCAAAGGCTCGAACGCTAGGACAAGTCTCTAGTAGGAGCAGTGAGTTTGCACAAAAAAATTTTTGTCTAATGAGTGCCTTTTGGGGCTCTTTTTACCATTCTTGTAACGATTAAATTCCAATCATTTCTTCAAGTCGTCCCAATGATCAACTAGGAAGAACGATTTATCGCCATGTAGGATGAAGCTCCCACGGTTCAGGTTAAATAGGCTGGGACAACCTGCTTGGCTTTGGCGGATAAAGCCATAATCCCATCACTATAAGAAAGGCTATTGAAGTCATAAGTAGGGATGGGCTTTTTGCCTAGTTGATGATGATACCCGATTTTCTCCATTGCTTTTGGGGGTATATTTCGATGCTAAAAGTAATTGAGCTGTTTTCGGGCATTGGTTCCCAAAGAGAAGCATTAAAAAGAGCAAATATAGAACATGAAGTGGTGGCCATTTCTGATAATGATAAATATGCAAGCAAAGCCTAGATATGTATGGAACGAAGAAGGGGATCTAGTTGAAGCGAGAGAAGAGAACAATAGATAGAATTTTAGTCAAATCGTTATTATAAATATTGATTATCAACCTGATCAAATAGAGCCTAAATTAATAAAGATGATGTATACTTATGATTGTGCGTACAGGAGGGTTTATGAAGAAAAACAGGTACCGTCTACTTAGCGTTATACTAGGTTTGATAGCTACAATTGGCAGTTTTTTTATCTCATATTATTCACTTACAGAGTTGAATAACCAGTTTACTTTCATTTTTACTTTTATAACGCTTGTTATTTCGTTATTTGGAATAATGACAATTTTTGTATTAACTAAAGAGGAAAAATAATGATTACAAATTTTATTTTGGCATTACTTTGTTCAACTACGACTTTATTAACACCATCCACAGTGGAAAATAATTCAGATTATAAATCGGATATTTCGTGTAATATGGAAACTCTTAATGTCGCTTCCAATGAAGTAACGATTGACGATTATGAAAACTTTAGTTTAGATAAAGACTTTGTTGAGAATTCTGCGCATGTTCTCTCTCAAAAAGAAATTATTGAGATTCCAGAAATTACTTATGAAGCACCTAATGGATATTATTTTTCTGATAACGGTGAAATTGCTCAGTTTTCAGATTCTGTTTATAAAAGCGATATTTATACAGAACCAGGAGGCTATGTTACACTTACAACAACTGCTTATCAAATTGGGCTTTATGACGGTAATGTAGTCTATAGAATTACGTCACATGCAGAACTAAATAAAAGTTTCTTTTTTACGCAGAAAGATAATTTAATAATAAGAACTGGTGATAACGCTGTTTTTTATGATGGGATTGAATGTAAAGGAACGTCATCTATATACGATATTAAAAATGGGCATAATTTTCTCGAAGAATATGAACTAACACCTGTTTTTTCTAAAGGTCCAGGCGTTTTATATGAATTTGGTGTGGTTCAAAGCACTGGTCCGGGCGATTCATATAATCCTAGACAAACAATTGTTGATGGAGATTATTATTTGGTTGCTACAAATACTACATCAGTTCAATCGGTTTATGTTCATAATCAAAAATTATTTACCGATTCATTATCGTTTTCTTATGGTCCAATTGGTATAAATATTCCATTAGGGTGGGCTGAAGCAGCAATATATTATGCTACACCTCTCACTTTAGAAGGATATGATGATGTCATAACTCGACAAATACATACTATAAAGCAAGCGGACTATGGGTTTGAACAACAATATTTTTTCTATAGTAAAACGGCAAGTCATGAAATCGACGGCTTATCATTTACAACAAAGAGATTAAGGTGCGGATATATTGAACAAGAATACATTAATTTATCTGCTCAAAGACAAAATGCTGGAAAAGCTTATTTAGAATTCACATTTACTAAACCAGTTTTTCAGGTATCAACTCAACTTGCTTTTTGGAGTGCAAATGAACAATTTAAAGAAGGTGACACTGCATATGTACAATATTTAGATGAAAACAATAACTGGATTACATTGCTAGATATGTTGAATACTGAAGATCCATTACCTACTGATAGAACAGCTCCTAAGCGTTACAATTTTCACATCATTCAAGGCACAACTGGCATAAGATTTTATTCTCATACTAATAATCCAACCGCAGATAGGAATAAAGGAAGAATTTGTATTGGTGAAACAAAATTCACAACTTATAATATCTAATCCAATATTCGCTGTATAATTACTTTAAAAAAATATAAGGGTGCACTCAAAATTAGACTTTATGCATCCTTTTTATTTTTATAAATTAATATAGTGTCTACTCAATTTTTTGATATTTTATTAAGTTTTTTCTAGGTATCCCCCATCTAATTCAAAAATAAGCCTTGGGGTAACGTGCAGGGGGACTCACGAAAAATACGGGCCAAATATTCTAAAATTTTTGGTTTTTTACAAAATGCCAATTAACAAGATTATTGATGAGAAAGAGTATCTTTTATCTAAGGAATATTTAGCAAAAAATATTGTATCAAAATGGGTAATTTATACCGTCAAAATGACTTGATAAATAAGATTTTAGAGGATATATAATAGTGAAAATTAAGAGGCAAATACGAACAAGATAATAACTAAAATATTGATGCCTTTCTTAAACTAGAAAAAAGCTAGAAGTCGCTACTTATTGTAGGTTATCTAGTGGCAAGGATACTATGTTGCGTTCATTGACAAATCAGGTAAGCTACTACAATAATTTAATTCAAATGAATCCAAGTTGGGAATCTGCCGGAATACATGCTGATGAGGGAATTTAGGTACAAGAGATACGAGGGAAGAACTCAATAAACTTATTGAAGATTGTAAAGATGGTAAGATTGACTTGGTTACATCGATATCTAGATTTGCAAGAAATACTTTAGATACAATTGCTTATACAAGAAAGCTTAAAGCAAAAGGTGTAGAGGTTTATTTTGAAAAAGAGAATTTATGGACTTTTGATGAAAAAGCAGGAAGAACGATAAAAATTTGTTTATTTTGATTATTCATTAGTTAATGCTGTTGCTTCATTTTACGATGAAATGTATAAAAACAAAGAATCCTTTATAACAAAAAGATGTTTTGCAAGAAAATTAGATAACATTAAATTCGTTAAATTATTAAATTAAATTTAAAACATGTATAATAAATAGAAATAAGGAGAAATTTCAATGAAAAGTAGCATTTATTTTATCACAGACTGTCATTTTTCTGAAAAGTATGACATTGATAAAAATAAAATAGATTCGTTAGGACAAATTATTAAGATAGATTCAAATCCGTTTATTTATTTGGCTATTAGTGGCGACATTGCTTTTAGCGGAAGAGCCAGCGAGTATAAATTATTTTGCAATTTTTTTGATGATATCAAAAAAATAAGTAAAAAAGATATTAAATTAATAGTTTGTCCCGGAAATCATGATATTAATTTTAACAATGAAGAATATTCGCTCAAATCACTTATTAATGATACGGCAAAAGAAAATGTTGGAGCTGCATTTGAAAATAGAAAATCAAAAATTGCATCTTATCAATCATTTGAAAGAATGAACTCCAATTTAAAATATATTGATGATTTTTTATCTTTTTTATCCTTTAATAAAGATGAAAAAGAAATTATATTTTACTCGCTTAATAACGTGCTTTTTTCCTGTTTTGGAAGCGAAAATAGTAGTGATGATACTAGAAATTATGCTTATTTGTCCGAACAAACAATTCGCAATATTAAAAGAAAAAATCCAAATCAAATAGTATTTCTTTTAATGCACTTCCCTATTACTTATTTTAATGATAAAATTGGCAAAATATTAAAAGAAAGGATTATAAAAAACGTTGATGTTATCTTAAATGGCCACTTACATGTTTCAGAGAAAAAGATGATTGTTGATAAAAGCAATGTTGCAATCATACAAGGAGATTATTTTTCAGTAAACAACGGAGATGATAATGGTTCATTCGTCAAAATTGACTTGAGTAAAAACGAATATGTTGAGTTTAAATGGGAAAATGAATCGTATATTGAGCAAGACGATATTGTCAAATTAGATCTCAAAGCTTCTAGATGGAATTCACTTAATGTTTCTTTTAATAATGATTTTTATTTAGAACTTACTCAATGCGATATTTTGGATAAAAAGTTTAATATTAATGACATATTTGTTTTTCCGTATTTATGTAGCGAAAAGTATGAAGATTTTGACGATAACGAAGTAATAAAAGATTTTTCATCGTTTTTATTAAAAACAAAAAACAATCGTTTTATTTATATATATGGCTATGAAGGAAGCGGCAAAACCTCTTTATCTAAGTATTTGACTTTATTATTTTTTAATGAAAATTATTTTCCGGTTTTATGCGACGGAGATCAATTTTCAAAAGTAAAAGATTTCGACAAACATATTAGAAATAGGATAAGAGAAATGTATTCTGATTCTACTATCAGTAAGTTCGAAAACGAAATACTTTTTTCTAATAAGGTTCTTATTATTGATGACTATTCTAGTTACAACAATGAGTTTTTGTCTAAAGCTAGTGAAGTATTTAAATCCATTATTGTTGTGTTCAAATTAGATAAAAATAAATTACTTAATAAGCCGATTTCAATTAATGAAACTAAAGTTTTGGAATACACGATTCAGCCGATGGTCAAGTCGAAGAGAAAAGAGTTTACATATAAAATATATGATGCCCTAACGAGCCTTGGTGAAAAGTCCAATTTAACTAAAGAAAATTTTTTTCTTTTTGTTGAAAAACAATTAAATACTTTGGCAATAAATGATATATGCGATCCGATTTCATTGGCTTACCTTGAAATTAATTCGTTTCATCTTTCTGATGCTTTTGATAACACATTGTTTTCAAATGTTAATCAGGCTAAATCTTTATTAATGCTTGATAATGTTATAAAAAGAAAAAAATATAACTGCAATATTGATTCTATCAATAGAATGATGTCTTACATAGCATACGATATGTATAAAAACAATAAACAAGACTTTTCTATAGAAGATATTAGTAAAGCATTTGAATATGAAACTGATAATTATGGCGATCCAGAAATTAAACAATATGATATTTCTCAGTTAATGCTTGATACTTTGATTGCAAAAGAATTGGATAATAGAAACCTAACATTTTTTAATAGAGATATTTTTTCTTATTATATTGCATTGTATATAAATATTCAAATTGGCGAGGGAGATAATTCGCTTTTCATTGATTTATTGAGTAAAGATATTTTTGTTCCACTAAATTTTAATATTTTGATGTGTCTAGCTTCAATATATAAAAATATTACTATTCCAAATACAATAATTGATTTAATATCAACTCAAATCAAAGATATGCCTTTGTTAGATGAAAAGAATTTTTCGATTTCTGGCATAACGAAAGAAAAGCAAGAAGAATTAAAAAGATTAACGCGTGAAGATATTATTAAAATCAACGAAAAACAAGACGAATACGAAAGGCAACAGCACGACGCTTACTTAAAAAACAAAGATAACCTATATTATGTTGAAGCTGTTCCACATAGAGTTAAAGAAATTTATACTTTATTTGATAAATTAAAAATATGTTGCGTTCTTTTAAAAAAACTTAATACATCTATAAAAAAAGCATATAAAGAAAAACTAATTAATTTAATCGTTTCGTTGCCTAACATAATCCTATATCAATTTAACGATTATTTATTTAAAGAATTGGATAATTTGTATGCAGCATTAAAAGAGTATCTCACTAATAAACCTAGTTCATCAGTTATTTCTGATTTTAACAATTTTGTTATTTCAACCAAGAGAGCTTTTATTTTATCTACATATGACTATGGTTCAAGATGCATCGCTGATAAAACAAGCAAGGATTTACTCAAAAAGTTCATAGAAGATTCAAATAGCGAACTTAAAATTGTACAAAATTTAATGTTTAAATCATTTTTTATTGATGAGGATTCCTTTATTAAATTTTGCTCTAGCCTTATTAATGACAAAAAATACAAAGAAAATTCATTTGTAAAAGCATCTGCAAAATTGATTGGAAGAAGATATATTGTTGATAATTATGAAACATGTGTAAAAAAATACAGAGATTTTGTTGGATTAGTATTTAATTCGCCAAAAGAAGCATTAAGGCATACAATTAAAAATAAAATTAAAAAATAATGTCTTTTTGCTGTGTCTTACTTAAAATAAGTTTTACAATTTATAAAAAATGATTTTATGATTCTATTTTTTGATTTTTAAAATCATTCAAATTGATATAGGCTTATCATTTGTATTTATTATACTTATTTTATTCTCAATTTATTAAATATTTTTAAAAATATTTATATAATTTCATTTTTAATAAATACTTTGGCTCATTTTACAAAATTCTATATAAAAAATAGTTTTTCAATTGTAGTTAAAAAATATCATATTATGCATTAAAATATGTTTGTGATTGAATATTATTTAATCGATGGAATATTGAGCACCCAATTCATTGCATCGATTAAGCATCATTTCCGTTAATTCATCTCTAGTTTTATTCATTTTTAAAAGGTCAGAATATTTTATTGCCTTATCAAAAACGTATGTTCTTCTTTTATAGTTAAGATAAGCTACCATTATATCTACATCTATTCCGTGCTTGTAGATGTAGTCGCATATTAATAAGAACCCGCTATAAAATTTTTGAATGTGGTCAAAGTACCCTTGAGAACTATCTTCGGGAAAAATAATTAAATTTTCTTGGAATTCGCTTAATGCTCGATAACTTTCTTTGATGGTGGTTAAAAAGCGATAATCGTTATAACTAGATATTAATTTAAGGCCGCGATAAAATGCATGGACAATTGGTGCGGCAATAAAAGAAAAGATTTTAGCAACATGACGATTCCATTTTTTCTTTTGATAATAATATGTGCGACTTAAATAAATATATATTTCTTTTACCGAGCCATTCATTTCGTATGTTCCAAGCAATCTTTTTTTGAATGGAGCGTATAGTTCAAGCGTCAGCGGTGCTTTCGCGCCTACATGATTAGTAAGAATTACTGTCGGCTTATCTATCTTTTCGCCTAGAAAGATAAAATCTGGTTTTTTAATGAACAATTTAACAACTGATTTCAGCAGTTTATATCCGATGGAATCTTTGTTTTTGGCTTCTAATTTGCGTTTGTTCATGTAATAAAATTCTAACTATTTTTTGCATTAAAATAAAATATTTAATTTGTGTCGACAAAGAAATGTCATTTTTTGAATAATATGTGATAGTTTTATTAATTTTATAACGCTAAATAAATTTATATTTATTCGAATATTAATAAAGAATTATAATTATTTTAGGAGGAAAAAATTAATGTATGAGCCAAAAATGACTTTGTCAAAGGAAGAGCTCGCTATTTTAAATGGTGCAGAAGGTCCTACCAAAGCCAAAATAATGGAAACAATTGTCCGTTATGGTGATATTTTTGATGCAAAAAGGTTAGTTAAAGTAACGCACGGCGAAGGCCACTTAGTTACTTCGTTCGGACTATCGTTATTGAAACCTATTTATCGCATCATGGACGAATTTATTGCCGCGGGTTTAAAGGTGGAAGAAGGTTTTACGATGGATCCTCGCCCACTGGATAATGAGAACGTTCCTTATTCGCTTTTAGATCGTTTAATCAATGAAAAAATACTTTATGGCGCTCAAAGTAGATATGAGGAACAATTGACAAAATTAGGATTAATAAGTCCCGATGCTTTTAGTTGTGCTTGTTATTTAAAAGAAATGGGCAATTTGCCAAAGAAAGGCGACATTCTTTCCTGGGCCGAATCGAGTGCGGTGAATTACGCTAATTCGGTCCTTGGAGCACGCTGTAACCGCAATTCCGGCATGATAGATATAATGGGCTCGCTGATTGGTTATGTGCCTGAGTTTGGTCTATTGACCGATGAAGGGCGCAAGGCGACATGGAAAATAATCGTCAAGACAACCAAAAAGCCTGAAGCTCAAATTTTAGGTTCCGCCATCGGCTTAAAAGTCATGGAAGATGTTCCTTATATCGTCGGTTTGGATAAATGGTTAGGTGAAGATTTAACCGATGAGACATTGGATTATTTAAAAGATATGGGAGCGGCCACAGCCTCTAACGGTGCGGTTGGCTTATATCACGTCGATAAACTAACTCCCGAAGCAAAAGAATTAAAAGAAAGTTTGCTCGTTCCAAATTATAAAGAATATGTCATCGATGATGAGGAATTAGAAAGAGTTTATAAATCTTATCCAATCATGTGGAAAAAGGTCGATAAGGAAGGTCAACTAGCCTTTATTGGCTGCCCACATTTATCGCTCTCTCAACTAATTAGCTGGACCAAGCGAATCGAGAAGGCTTTAAAAGCCAGCCATGTGGACAAAGTTAGGATACCAACTGTCTTATGCTCGGCACCAGCGGTGATTGAAGAGTTTAAAAAGCGTCCCGAATACGAGCGTTTGCTCGCGACCGGAGCGAAGCTAACATACATTTGTCCACTCATGTACACTTCTAATCCCTTGACGCATAAAAAGCGCCTGATGACTTGCTCCAATAAGCTAAGAACTTATTCGCTCGCTCGCTTTTACAAAGAAGATGATTTATTATCGATTATTGCTGGAAAGGAGAACAAATAATGAAAACATTTTATGGCCGCCCGCTCGCTAATGGCGAATATGTTGGTGAAGCGGTCGTTTCTCGTCAAGGTGTCAACACATTAGCCACTTTCCAATCATCGGTTTTAATGGGCAAGAAAAAAGTTGCCTGTTCCGATCAAAATAATCCCGATATTTATAAGAAGAATTTGACTGGTGTGGCTCTTTGCTTGCCTAAGACAATCGGCTCAACGACTGGCGGAATGGTGCTTCAAGTTGTTTGTTCAATGAAGATCAATCCAGCGTGTTTGCTTTTTTCTGAAAGCATCGATTCTCTTGCGGCGGCCGGTGTCGTGCTCGCGAAGGTGTGGGAAAATAGCGACATCGTGGTTATCGACCGTCTCGGAGAGGAATTTTTAAATACAGTTCAAACCGGCGATAAAATTCATGTTTATCCCGATGGAAAAATAGAAATAGAATAAGGAGACGAAGATGAACAAAGTTTATGAACCATTATTCACCCCGTGGAAAATTGGCAATTGTGAGATTAAAAACCGCATTGTTTTAACTTCCATGGGTGGCACCTGCTTATTTGGCTTTGCCGAGCCAAATCACTGGGACAAAGAGGCCGCTAAGTTAATCTTAGAGATTGCTAAAAATGATTGCGGACTAATTTTACCCGGCATTGCCCCTTTACAAGATTTAATTGGCAGTAAATGGCTTTACCAAGGCAAGGCTAAATTTAAAAAGTTAAAGGCATTCATGGATGAAATACACGCGACAGGCGCTAAACTATTCGTTCAATTGACGGCCGGCTTTGGTCGTTCTTTTGCCGTGACACCATTAATGGAAACACTTTATAAAAATCCTGTAGTGAGAACTTTAACTAAACCGATTATTAACATTGAACGCTTGACTTGGTGTCCGAGTGAAAATCCAAATCGCTGGAGCGATTTAGTTAAGTCAAAAGAAATGCCGGTTGAATATATCGAAAAATTGATTGATGCGTTTGCGAGAGTTTCCGTCTTGCTTAAAGAAGCCGGGGTGGATGGTGTCGAAGTGCACGCCGTTCATGAAGGTTATTTACTCGATCAATTTACTTTAAAATATGTCAATCGTCGGCAAGATAAATACGGTGGTTCTTTTGAAAATCGTTATCGCTTTGCCGTTGAAGTTGTCAAGGCTATTAAAAAGGCTTGTGGTAAAGATTATCCTGTTACATTGCGATATTCGGTCGTTTCAAAGACGAAAGGTTTTCGTGAAGGTGCATTGCCCGGGGAAACAGATTATGTCGAAGCCGGTAGAGATTTAGACGAAGGTATTAAAGCCGCTAAATATTTAGAGGAAGCCGGCTATGATATGCTCAATTGCGATAACGGTACATACGATGCTTGGTATTGGTCGCATCCGCCGATGTATATGCCACAAAACTGCAATTATCTAGAGGCGGAAGCGGTTAAAAAAGCAGTTAAAATTCCTGTTGTTGTCGCCGGAAGAAATGAACCTGATTACGCTGCAGAAGCAATTAAAGAACATCGTATTGATGCCATGGGTGTCGCTAGACAATTCCTTGCCGACCCTGCCTGGGTTCATAAATTGATTAATGACGATATCGAGGATATTCGTCCTTGCATTTGTTGCCATAATGGATGTTTTTCACTTTGCCATTATAACGGTGTTCCCAATGATCAGCATCTTCATGAGACAAAAGCAATGTGTCAATGTGCCGTTAACCCAATGTCTATGAATACAAAAAGATATTATATTAAGAAAACAAAACATCCAAAGCATGTTGCGGTTATCGGCGGTGGTATCGCCGGAATGGAAGCGGCGCGCGTTTTGACTTTACGCGGTCATAAAGTAACTCTATATGAAAAGGGCGATAAACTTGGTGGTGTCTTTGTGCCGGCTGCCTCTTTTGCTTTTAAAGAAAAAGACCGCGCTTTGATTGCGTGGTACATAAGGCAAATTAAAAAGTTAGGTGTGGAAATCGTTTTGAATAAAGAAATTAGCGACCCGCGTTCACTTGCTGTCGATGATTATGTAATCGCTACCGGCGCCAAAGCGCGCACATTACATATAAGCGGCATCGATAGAGCAGTTCCGGCAATTGATTATTTAAATAATCGTTCGCTCGTGAAGGACAATGTCATTATTATTGGTGGAGCTTTAACCGGCTGTGAAATCGCTTATGAACTTCATAAAGAAGGCAAGCATCCTATCATCGTTGAGATGCTCGACGATTTGATTAAGGTGCATGGCGTTTCATTAGCTAACTCTTCTTTCTTACGCGATTATTTTAAATTGCATAAAGTGCCAACGTATTTAAAACACACCGTTAAGGAAATTAAGGAAGATGGAGTAATTGTCACGAATGAAGAAGGCCAAGATGTCTTCATTAAAGGCGATTCGGTAATTTTGTCGGTCGGTTATTATCCGACGCCACTCAATAACGAAAATCATAATTTAGCCGGCGATTGTAAGCGTGTTGGTAATATTATGACAGCCGTTTGGAGCGCCTGGGATGTTGCCATGTCCAAACGTTTCTCATAAGGAAAAGATTCATAAAATAAAAGAGTACAAATTGTACTCTTTTTTTGTTGTCTTAATAAATTAATAAAATAGGGTAATTGATTCAATAAAAACTCGATTGTAATCATCACCAACATTATTGATTGTCAATATTGTTGTCGGATTTTCTAATGCGAATTCACAAGTTTGGATTTCGCTTTCAGCCTCTGTAGCGCTTGGTAATGGATAACTATTTTGATAAGAGCTGGCTTCAACTTCTAGCACGCAATCGCTATCGTTATTAAAATAAGTATTTCCGCCATAGGAATAGCTTTTAAAATAAGAGCGACAGGCAATCTCAAAACCTATAATTTTTTCAAAGAAAGTAAAAGTTAGATTACCTTCACTACTGCTTGAGCCTATGGTTAATTTATTTTTGCTTGTTCCGTCGGCGAGGCCGATATTTTGAATATAAACATTTTGACAATCAATTTCTTCCAAAATAGTGGATTCTTTATTAAATAAAGCGATAAAAGTGTCTTTGTGTTTGTCAATTCCAGTGCCTCCACCTATTTCTTGCACATCATCAAACGAAACAGAATAAGAATTTTCGTATGTTGGTGGCTCACTGGTTGTGTCGCCGGTTGTATCACTTGTTGTGTCGCTAGATGATTCGCTAGTAGAATCGCTAGTAGTTGTTGATGTATCATCGCTCGTTATTGAATTTTTTGGCGTGCAGGCCGCCAATGCAAAAACACCAAACAACGTTAAAAATAAACTTAATTTACTCATAATTTTTACCTCTTTTTTATAATAACACTTTTTTATGACCCAAAGGATGCTTTTAAATTGTAATATATTATGAGAAGGGCCTCTCAACATGTTATCAAGCAAAACGATAAAAGCGTTAAATTCAACCAATCTTGTTGAAAGAGACGAAGCATTTAAAGCTATCTACGACAAATATAAGTTCCTTTGCTACTATGTCGCTTTAGGTATAACAAAATCGAAAGAAATGTCTGAAGATATTGTTAGCGATACCTTTATTGAACTCATTAAAAGAAGCGGTTCAATAGCTAGTGAAGGTAACTTAAAAAGTTATTTAGCAATAACTGCTAAAAACAAGGCAATCAACCAAATTAAACAGAGTGAAAAAATTGTCACAATCGACGAGGAAGTTCCCTCTGATGACCAAACTATCATTGATGACTTTGCCAGTTATGTAGAACAATTTTCAAGATTCTTGAATGAAGAAGAACTAGATTTAGTGGTTTATAAATTTTTGTACGGCTTTTCTTTTAAAGAGATTGCTCAATTATTTGGCAAGACATTTGATGGCGTAAAGAGTAAATATCGACGAACGATAGAAAAAATTCGTCAAGAATATCGTTAAAGGAGCTCATTAAAATGGAAGAACTTAAGCAAAGAGTAAAAAAAGATTTAGAGAGTAAAACGAACGCTAGCTTGGTGTGCCCTGATGTTGAAAATATAAAATGTGTCAATGGACGTGTAAAAAAACCAGTTCCTTGGAAAATTATCGTTCCCTCAGTGGCAGGCGGGTTATGTCTAACATTAATACTTGCCGTGGCAGGCATTGCAATAAGCACGATGATATCTTTTGATGATAGTTTCAAAAAAACCGAACGAAAGTACTCACAAAATGAGATAGATATCGCGCTTAGTAATTCCTTTTCTGCCCTTAATTCAGTTACCTTCCCTAGTGAAAATTATAAAAACATTAGTGTTGACGAACAATTCGCTTTGTCCATGAATACCTTTGGCGAAAAAATATATGATGCGTTAGAAGTTGATTCCGATAGCAACTTGTTGCTTTCTCCAATGACTTTATACGCAAATCTTGCCATGCTTTTAGAATCAACTAGCAATCAAACAATAATCGCTGCGATGGAAGAATTATTAGGAAGCGATTTATCGACGATCAAAGAGCAATATAAGAAAGCTTATGAAAATGATTATTATGTTATGACAAACGGGACAATCCAAATGTATAATGGTGTTTTCTTAAGCAATCTACATGAAGTCAATATGGATTATATTGATGCACTTAGTTCATATTACGCTGAAGCTTTTCAACTAGATTTTATGAATGAAAACGATGTTCAAAATATTATAAATTGGTTATCGGATAGAAGTGGCAATCAATTGATTGATATAAATGATTTAGATATCACTATATATACGAGATGCCTTCTTTTTTCAACACTATATTTTAAAAATAATTGGAAATTTAATTTTGATGAAAACGCCACTTATCAAGATAAGTTTTATCTAGACGGTAGTGAGACAAAAAATATCGATTATATGCGGCATTCTTTATTTGGCAGTTATTATGACTATGGTGATTATATTTCTATTTACGATTATTATAGTTATGGTTCAAAAATTAAATATATTGTGCCGAAATCATTAGATGATAACATCCATGAATTGATTAGTGATACAAATATATTTGTCGATGATGCTAGCAAGATTGTTGATGATTCAATCATCGATTTAAGCGTTCCGAAAATTAATCTTTCATCAAGTTTGGATCTTTCTAAGACAATTGCTCAATTTAATTTAGAATCAATCTTCAATATCAATAGTTTCGACAAGATGTTTGAGCAACCGGTAAATGAAAATATATATCTTGAATATATTAAACAGGCAAATAATATTAGTTGGGATGAAAGTGGTACAACAGTTCAAAGCATTACATTAAATATGCTTGCTTCAAGCACAGCCCCCGCGGTCAATGGCGGCATTGAAATTAAACTGAATCAGCCGTTTATCTTTATCATTTATGATTCAAATGATTTACCTTTATTAGTCGGCGCTATAAATAATCCTAGTTAGATATTTTTTCAAGCGTGGTCGCTAAATATTCGCTGATTTCCTTAACATCGTCACGACAATTACCGTCGATCCAAACTTTTACAACGATTTGGATGATTGCAATTTTAGTTGCAAATTGATATTTCTCATAGCCGCCGTAATTAAGCTTTGTAACGTAATCGTTTCTATATCGATAAAAAAGTAAAGAGCGATTGGTGGTCTTTGTGTCTGTCAAGTGACGTTGATTAACTAATTGATTATTAAAATGCTCTTCAATCGCTTTTACCAAGGCTTCATGATTAGGAGCATTTAAAATTGCTAAATAGTCTCTTTTGCTTGCTTCGATGGTTTTTAATCCTACCGCTTTATATAATTCATCGCGTGTTTTAAAGTAGCGATAATATGACATTCTTGAGACACCAGCTCGCCTAACAATATCAGTAACTGATATTGAACTATATAGTTTATCAGCAAGCAATTGATCAGTTGCCTCAATGATATAATCGCGAGCATTTGGGTGTTTATCCATTTATAGTGCCTCCTTTGATAAGCATTGTAATTATATTCAGCATATTTTGTATTAAAAGCAAATATTAATTAAGTCGAAAAATTTGTAACACACTGTAACTTTTTTGTAAAAATTATGAAGATGCGATAAACTTATGGCGATGTTAAAAAACGCTCTTTTAATCTATAACGCTAAAAGTGGACACGATCGTTCTATCAAATTAAAAAATAGAATTGCTAGCGAATTAAAAGGTACATTTTCAACGATTGATTTTTATAAAATGTCTTCTATAGAAAAGACCGAAGAAGATTTATCCTTTTTGTTTGATAAATACTATGCATTTATTGTTTGCGGTGGAGACGGAACTTTAAATCAAATTATCAATATCGTTTGTAAGAGCGAAATCCGGCCAGTCATTGGCTATGTCCCTACTGGAACAATGAACGACGCAGGCAAAAATCTCGGTATTTGTTCTATTAAAAAGGCTTTAAAAATCATTAAAGAGGCGAATGTAAAAAATATCGATATTGCCAATTCTACATTTGGTTATTTTTTATATATGGCGGCGGTTGGCGTTTATTCTGATATTTCTTATACCGTCAAGCGCAAAGGCAAAAGAAAATTTGGTGTTTTATCATATTATTTTTTAGCAATCAAAGAAGCTTTCCAAAAAAGTGTAGTTAAAGGGAAAGTAAATATTGACGGTACGGAATTATCTTTTAAATCGCCATTTTTGTTATTGCTTGGCGGTCGACGGGTAGGTGGCTTTTTAATCAATAGAAAAGCCTCCATGATTGATGGCAAAATTGACTTATATATTACTAGACCTGGTCTATTTAATGGTTTGCTAAATTATTTCATTTTTAAAAAGCGCCTTTTGCATTATAGCGGGAACAAAATTTCAATCGAATTGGTCGAAAAGAAACATTGGTGTCTTGACGGCGAGAAAGTAGACAATGGTAAT
The DNA here is from genome assembly GCA_949297445.1 of uncultured bacterium. GTDB lineage: Bacteria > Bacillota_I > Bacilli_A > RFN20 > CAG-826 > CASFSG01. Next base: position 18,897 of record CASFSS010000015.1, read on the forward strand.
TTGTTCGTTGAAGTTAAACACCAATATTTAAGTTTTTTTCTCGCCGATAAAACTAATTTTTAAAGATTTTTCGCAGCTTTTTACTGATAAAATGCGCAAAACTCCGATATTTTTTATGTTTTTACTATACATTTTTTTACAATTTAACTAAAATAATAGTATCTTTGATAAGAAAGGAAATTTATATGAAAAAAGCTGTTACTGCTATTACGATTATTTCGTTAGTGTGGTTAGTATTAGGCGGAGTTCTTTATGCCCTTTTGCCAATATTTCCTGTTTGGCTTGGCGTTACACCGGTTTTCCCCGATTTACTAGCCTTCTTTTTATCACCATTTATGACGATGGGATCGTGGTTCGATTTCACCGTGCACGCAAGTGGCATTCAAGTGACGCCAATCATAATTTTGTGTTGCCTTGGTGTCTTTGCCATCATTTTCCTTGTTTGGTTTATTGTCATTTTGGTTCGTAAACGCTATTTATCGTTGCTTGTTTGGCTTTATTCCTTATTTGCAACGTTCGCAACTTTATACGCGGCGACAGGACTATTCTTAACATATTATGATGGTAGTGCTTATTCGACTACCGGAGATTTCCTCCTTAATTCGGTCTATATGTACGCCATTTCAGGCAATGGATCGTCCAATTTAACCTTTGTTACATTGAGCGCTGTATTTGTCTGGTCAATTATTTCGTTTATCGGTTTAGCGCTCGTTTTATCAATCGTTGCATTTATTCTCGATTTAGTGCTTATTTCTCGCGCTCCAGCTGCCGATCGTCGCGTCTATGCTTCGGCGGACGACGATCGTTTAGTACTTGTTCGCGATGAACCAGTCCCCGCTGGCCCAAGTACCCAAGAGATTCGCGAATTATTGCACGATGAATTATCCGGCATGGATAAGGAGCCAGCGCCAAAAGAAAAGGCTCCAGAAGTTGCCCCAATTCCACAAACAGTCAACGTGGCTACCCCAACGTATGGGATGCCCGCTGGTATATCCGGACCATTATTAGTCCAATATATCAATACATACGGACCGCAACCTGTCGTTCAACCTTATCCTCCATGCCCACCATGCCCTCCACACGAACCGCCTCATAAAGAGGAGCCACCCGTGCATCCTGAACCGCCAGCTGCACCTAAAGAAAAGCCAGTGGCGGCCCCGGTTCCCGAACCTGTCGTTGACAAATATCGTCAAGCTTCGTTAGAAGCTATTCGTAAAGCGATGCATGACGAGTTGACTGATGTGCCAACTACTAAAACAGAACCTTCGACTGTTTTGCCACCTGAACCGGTTGAAGATGTCGAAACGCCTCGAATTATTAATGTAGGTCCATCTTTAGATGAAATAAGAGCAATTATTCGCGATGAATTAAAGGCGGAAGAAAAGGCTCCGGTCATCGTTACCGTACCTTCGCCCGCTCCAGTTCCTGAAGAGCCGAAAATAGAACCGGTAAAAGAAGAAGAGCCGGTTGCTCCTACACCAGTTGTCGAAGAAGAAAAGCAACCGGTCATCACTTTAGAAGATATTCGTCGAATTGTCGCCGAAGAGATGGAAAAACGCAATGTCTACCATGTTGTTCAAGAGACAAAAGTGGTCGAAAAGGAAGTCGTGAAGAGCGAGCCTACTCCTACAGTAGTTGCCGAGCCAGTCGTCGAGGAAGCTCCTACCCCTGTTGTCGTTAGCAATGTCGAAGAAGAAGCTGATGAAGAATCGGCGCCCGAAAAAGAAGACGTTGAAAAACCAAAAATTATTCGGATTTCTTTCGAAGAAAGAATGAAAGATGCTGATCGCGAACTCAAAAATCACTATAACGAATTAAAAAGCGAAATATTGAGTTATGGCGTTAATTCACGCGTCTCTAATTCTGGCGATACATTCCGTCTTCATCGCAAGACATACGTTAAAATAACCATTGCCGGTAAGAGCTTAAAATTATATTTAGCGCTTGATCCTAAAGACTATGAAAATACAACTTTGCCAATTCAAGACGCTGGCAACAAAGGTATTTATGTCGATATTCCTTTGGTGTTTAAAGTCAAATCTGAACTATCGTTAAGACGAGCCAAGCAGCTCATCGCCGATGTCATGGAAAAAGATGGTTTAGAGCAAGGCAAAATCGAACCATATAACTGGGTCAAAGAGCTCACTAAAAACGTCAAATAGTACGTTTATAAAAAAATAATTAGGCGTAGCAATCTTGCTATGCCTTTTATTTTTCCTAAATAAGGATGATATAATATAAAACGATGTTACGCGAAAAGAAGAAATTAGTGCCGCGACCAGAAGAGGAGCCACGCTTTTCTATAAAAAACAAAGGTGATCGTTTAATTATCATTTTTGTTTTAGTTCTTTTAGCCATCTTGGCGGTCGTTTTGGCCGCTTTAATATTGATTTATTATTTTGTTTTATAATTGCCTATGTTGAAATATTTACCTTATATTGATGCTAACGTTGAAGATTTAACCGGAAAGATTGTCGTTATTACTGGTGCGAATAGCGGCATAGGTTTTTCTGCCACCCGCTATTTAGCGTATAAACATGCGAAAGTGGTGATGGCTTGTCGTAACGAAGAAAAGGTCCAAAAGGCCATTAAAAAGATTAAGAGCGATGTACCTTATGCCGATTTAGAATATATTTATTATAATCAAGCTTCGGTTCTTGACATTGAATCGTTTGCCAACGAATTAGAAAAACGTCATCCCCGAATCGATGCATTCGTCTTAAACGCCGGAGTTTATCATCCTAAACGTGGCTCCATGACAAAGGATGGCTTGCCGCTAACGGTGGGCACCAATTTTTTTGGTGTCTACTATTTGGTGCATTGTTTAAAAACTTACTTGCTGAAGTCAGAAGGTGTACGGCTAATCATGGTTGGCTCGATTTTACATATTATGGGCAAAACAAAAAAGATTCGTGAATATATTCGCAAAGAACGCAAATCGACCGTCCATCAATATTGCGTCTCAAAAAAGATGTTACAAACATTCGAACACGCTTTGAGCCAAGAATTTCAAAATCAAGTTATTGTTACTTCGATGCATCCAGGTGTAGCCGCTACCGGAATTATTACTGAGAAAAATAGTGCTTATCCCAAATTTATTGCTTCTATTGGCAATCAGTTTTTAAGATTGTTTGCTAATAATTCCGACAAAGCTTCTTTAGGTATTGTTTTGCTCGTCGGCAAAAAAGATATCAAAGACGGCGATTATCTTGTGCCTAGAGGTCTCGGTCATTTGGTCGGTTTTCCTAAAAAAGTTAAAATGCCCAAATCAGACGGCGACGAAAAAGAGTTAATTGAAGAGGCCGAATTGGCGGTTGATGAAATTAAAAAGCGACTTAATGATTAGATATTTTTTCTATATATAATTGATATATTTTATCGGCGACTTCTTCGATTGACAAAGTAGATGTGTCGATTTTATAATCGACATTTTTTAATTTTTCTTCGACAAATTCGCGCTTATCGTTCAACAAGCGATCGTGTGCGTTTTCAATCGAATCGCCGCGATTAATCATTCTTTTATAGCGGACAATATCAGGTGCCTCAAGCAAAAAGGCAACTATATTTTGATTGGCTAACTTTTTAAAGGAATTCAAACCATTAGGATCAACGACAACAACCTTATTGTCATTTACTTGGTCAACTCCACACCCATAATAATTTTCATTATAAATAGTTGTTTCAACGAAATGCTTTTTGAGTTTCAAAGCGAGAAATTTCTTTTTGCTGACAAAGAAATAATCGACCCCATCGGTTTCGTTAATTCGCTTTTTTCTTGTAGTAGTGGTAATCGCCTTAACGAAGCCATATTTTTCCATTAGTTTTAAGGCCGTTACAGTTTTGCCAGATGCGCTTGCGCCAGTAAGAATTATCATGTCAAATATTATAAAATAGATTGCAAGCAATTAATAGCAAAGAATAGAAGAGTTTGTCATAATAAAATTATCTAAAGTCTCTTTTGCTTTCTATCCTTTCTTTCCTAGTGGTTTTTTGACACATTTTGTCAATTTAAACCTATTTGTTAATTGTCTAGAAAGGAGCAAACCAACATGGGACGTAATTCATTAAAGCACAACACCTTAGCGAAGCGACAAGCAGTTAAAAAAATTGCGACAAATTTCTTTAATTGCTATCAAAAACTAAAAGGAGAAAACCCACGTTTAGATGAAGACTTTATTAAAGAAATCGGCTATACAGCGGCTTGCTATCGCTATTACATCGACAAAGTTGAACGAGCTTTTAGAAAGTTAGATGAACTATCAAAAATGTTCATTAATAACGACTTCTTTTACTGCGCCTATCCATATTGGTGGGTTGATAAGTTTCCAACCAGCAGCTACTATCGTTTAAAAGCGAATGCGGTGGAAAACTTTTTAAGGTATTTCAATGAAGCATAATAAAAAAGAACTAATTTTAGGAATTCTTTTTATTCTCCCGATTGGCTTTTCTTTAATGTCAATGGAAGTTATAAAAGACACAATTAATATTGAACATCTAAAGGCCTATCCATATAAGTATGGTCAGCCAGGTCTTATTGATGTTTTGATAACACGACTTGATACCGGTCCATTAACGTTATACATCGAGACATCTCGCAGTGAAGACGGGCCATATACATTGGCGACTAAATATACTGGTGATAATAAAAAGTTAGACCATACTTTAATTGTGCCGATATCGCAAATGTATAAAGATAACACCTATGTACATGCATATATGTACTATTTTCCAAAACAGGATGATTGGATAAAAAGCGTGCGCTTTTGTTGGCAGCCGATGGAGAGCTTTACTTATCATATTGACGGAGATAAAGTGCCGCGATATTACTTCGCTAACGGAATTTATTATAGCGGAAAGAGATTTACTAATGGTGAGACATTTGATGTTTCATCGCTAGTTAGTTTATATGTCAATGAGTACTATTATCGACTCGATCTGGATATTCTAACTTTCCTTTATTCTTCAGCGTTAAATGATTCTAATTTAGGAGATAATCTTACGGCAACTTTGAAGATGGATGACCCAAATAATTTCTTTTTGAATATTGGAAAAAAGGAAAATAATAAGCGCGTTTTTACATTAAACATCGTTAAAGATGGCGAGTGTTATCGCGTTAAATCTCCCTATACGTTTTATGTAAATCCCGATACGCTTCAAATGTTTAGTAAAAAGACTGGTAACACCGTAGCGACACGTTATATTTACTTGCCAAAAAATTTTTATTCGGAAAATTATTCAATAGATTTTGCCTTGTATATCGACAAGATAGGAATTAACGAAAACAGCTTTATTTATAACTTTTCGCACTTATTTTTGAAAAAAATGGTGGGGAATTGCAGCGATTCTAAATATTGCATCATTGGTGAGAATAGTGGCAATCCGCTAGGAGATGGTTCTTACGAGGAAGTAATTTATGATTAATATGTTCGCTTATGCTTTAATCGCCGTTTTATCGATCAACTTCTTTTTTGCTAGTTTCTCCCTTCAAGGCGTGAATCGAACAGTTATGTCGATACCGAACACAATTTTTGAAAATGCGACCGTAACATTCGATTCCCGCTTAGGTGAAGACTATGTTCCGTATTTTGACAAAACTATTTTGAATAAATCTATTAAAGAATATTTTTATAGCAACATGGAACATTATGTAAAACAATATGAGATTGCTATGGTGTTATTTAACCCTGAAACAGAGATGTCGTGTCTAAATTATTGTCGCGGAGTGCGTATTGGCGTAAAAACGAAAATACTCGATGTCTTTGCCTACGAAAAGGTCATGGAATATCGAATTGATAGCAAAGACGAGATTTAACATGAACGAACGCTTATTAACGTATATCGGAAGTTCTTTTTTAAGCCCTTTGTTGGAGGATGAAGATATTACTGACATAACTTATAATGGTAAAAACATTTACTATCAGCACAATAAACATGGTCGCCTTTTATCTTCTATTATATTGGATAAAGAAGATGCTAGCAATTTTTTAAGACAAATTGCCAATTATAGTGAACAACAATTCTCTTATGCCTCGCCAATTATCGATGTGAAAGTTGGCCAATATCGCATCAACGGTGTTCATTCATCATTGGCGCGAGTCAGCGAAGAAAAAACCGTCACATTTTCGATACGAATTTCACGGGATATTGATTATGTGAGTTATAACGAAGAATTTTTGGAATCGCGGGCAAGAAAAATTTTGAAAGCGATTGTCCAGTCAAATCAATCGATTGTCATCGCCGGTATTGTCGGCGTTGGGAAGACTGAATTGCAAAAATATTTGCTCGCCCAAATTAGCGATAACTCTCGCGTAATTGTTATCGATAACATTCAAGAATTAGATCTTAGCAATAAGGATACTACAATCGATTTGACCAACTGGAAAGTCAATGACTATATTGCATCGGCATCCATTCAATCACTTGTTAGAAATGCTTTGCGAAGTAACCCGGATTGGCTGATTGTAGCGGAGAGTCGGGGCAGTGAGATGGGCGAGATATTAAATGCGGCGATGAGTGGGCACCCAATCATTACGACAATTCACGCTAAAAGTATTACGACAATGCTTAGTCGAATCGTTCGCATGATTATGATGAGCGACAAGAGTTCTTCATATGAAGAAATTGCCTCCGATGTAAAAGAGCACTTTCCTTATTATGTGTATTTAAAGAAGAAAGTGAAACACGATGGCACCATCGTGCGTTATGTCGATCAAATTGCTCATCATAACATTTTAGAAAACACGTTAGAGATTTTATATAGCAAGAAGGAAGAGGAGGAAAATTAATGTCATATAAAGGAATGTGCATTTTCGGTAGTGTTATTGGTTTGCTTATTGCTTTGTTATTATATTTTGTAACTAACAATATATACTCGCCAATTGTCTTTGCTATCATTTATTATTTGGATTTCTTCTTGCTTTTAGGCAAGAAAACGCGTGCTTATTTTATTAAGCGAACACGCATTCACGAATGTCATCATTTCATCAATTCGTTTGTCATCTCTCTTTCAATTAACGACTCGTTGCTAGATGCCTATGAATATGCGACTAAAAATCCCTCGAAGTCTTTTCTTAAAGAAATAGAGTCATTAAACGATTTGCCAATTGAAGAGAGACTTGTCTATCTACGAAGATATTTTAATTTAAGCATTTACAAAATGTTTATTAACGTAATAAATATCCATTCGCAACAAGGCGGCAAAATATTGAATAGTGCCGACACATTGTTGCAAGAGAGCACGCGTGTGGAACAAGCATTGATTGCCTCGACCGCATTCAATTTCAAAAAAGCGTTGGAATTTATTAGCTTATGGGGAATGACTTTCTTAATTTTAATTTTTCTACGCATCGGTCTAATAGATTTTTATAGTTCGATGTTAACCTCATCGGTTTTTCTTGTCCTCGTCTTTGCTTTTTTCCTTTTTGCAATCATCTCAATGCATATCTTTATCAACAATTTATTAACAATTTCAATCAAGGAGGACGAATTATAATGCGTAAAATCAAATTGCCAAAATTTTCTTTTAAAAATAAGTTAAAGAAAAATACAAAGCTCGCAATATATAGCGCATTAATAGTTCTTTTAATGCTCACAATAACCATTTTGCTGATTGTCTTTAATATGTTAACTTATATTTTTGTTCCTATCGCAATTGGTTTGGCTCTTTTACTTTTCGTATTTTTATCCTATCGTAAGAGCAAAAAGTTGCCGCTAGAATTATACGAAAAAGAATTTGTTACTCTCTTTACCTATTTTAAAGTTTACTTAAACAATGGTTATAACATCTATAATGCTATTGAAGAAATAAACAACTTTGCTTCCCCATTTTTAAAGGAGAAGTTTCAAACATTATTATCGGCGATTGACGAGGATAAAACCGTCAAACCTTTCATTGATTTTGCTCATACGTTTAAACCAATTATTTATGAGCAGCTGATGATTTCTATTTATCAAATGGTAGAAGAAGGTGTTAGCGATATCTATTTGCAGCAATTCCAATTAATCTTTAATAAATTGTCTGAAGAAGTTTATAAAAAAGATTTAGACAAGCGTGAGAAACGTATTAGTTATATTACATCATCTCCTTTAGTTGGCGCGGCTATGCTGGTGGTTTTAATAACGATTGGTGTCATTACTTTGATAGGAGAAATGATAAGTGGGATCTAAATTAACTTTTATTCTTTCGTTATTTTTTGTCGCTATTATTTTTGCTTTGCTTGGCGATGTGATAACGATTCAATTTATATACACGAATCTAGATGCTGTCAGTGTGACAGCTGGCTATATTATTGCCAAAGAAGGGCGAATAACTGATGAGGTAATATTGCTTGTCGAAAAGGAAGCAGGAGCTTTTATCGAGGCTTGTGACGATTCCTTGCCTTTATACGGGAGCGTTTATGAATTTATTGTTTATCGGCCTTATGATCCATTGTTTATTAGTGATGAAACAATAAAAATAACTGTCACACGAAGCGTAATTATTGGTTATTACAATTAGAAAGGGGGTAGACCATGTCAGAAATCAAAGGTCAACTGCTCGGCATCATTCTTGCTATCGCAGTCTTTGGAGTGGTAGTAGGCGCAATGACGGCTGCTTTCGCGAATGTCTCAGATACAATTGCTAGTCGAGTCGAAAGTGTCGCCAGTGAAAATTACGATAGTTTGCCATAATAGTTAAAAGATCTGCAACTTCTCATTGAGGAGTTGCTTTTTTAGATAATCTCACTTGATTTTTCGATGCATTTTATTTTAAATAAAGTAAGTTAGGAGATAAATATGGATAAACTTGAAGAAATTAAAACAAAATTTGCTAAGACGATTGGTGTTGAAAAACTCGATATGGATGCGAAATTAAAAGATTTAGGTTTAGACTCACTTGATGTTGTTGAGTTGCTTTTAGAGTTAGAAGATTCATATGGCATCCACTTTGACGATACTGACATGGGCGAAGTCGTTACCGTTCGAGACTTCTTTGCCGCGGTCGAAAAACGCCTTCACGAATAAATATAACAATATTTTATTGCAAAAAAGAAAACTTATTGATAAGATTTATCGTGCGTCTTATGACGTGCCTACCTAGCTCAGTCGGTAGAGCATTCGACTGTTAATCGAACGGTCACAGGTTCGAGCCCTGTGGTAGGCGCCATTGGCCCATTGGAGAAGTGGCTTAACTCACATGCCTTTCACGCATGCATTCATGGGTTCGAATCCCGTATGGGTCACCAACTTAAAAACTAAAGTCAGATACTTAACAGTGTTTGGCTTTTTTCTTCGATTAAATCGATACTTTTTGAAAATTATCATTTTGATATTCTCCTGAAAAATGATAAAAAGTAACACATTTTTGATACAAAGTGTGCAACGTTCCACCGAAAATAGGCAACGTTCCACCGAAATTAACTTTTTCTTCCATTATTATTCACTTAGAGCGAATAGTGGAAATATAAGGAGGATTAAGTGATGGAAAACCTAAATAAAGAGTACATAGAGCAATTACATAACTACATAGTAGCTATGGTGTATTATGAAAGTCTTCTTAACAGAGGAGAGATAACTATCGACGACTATATAAAAATAGAAAGAGATATCGCTCGTAAATACAACACGGAAGAAAGCATATTTAGAATGAAAAAGAGAGCCTGTGATTATGGCCCTCATATTATTCAAAAATAAACTACAGCTTTTTTATTTCTTCTTTTATAAAGTTGATGACGTCTTCTTTAGGAATTCTTTCCAATTCTCTACATATGTCATCAGCTTTTTTGCCGTTGTTTTTACGTTCAATTAAGTAATCAACAGTTACGCCAAATAAATCGGCTAGTTGAATAAGCTGGTTGATTTTTGGTTCATAAATACCATTTTCCCAGTTCAGTATTGTTTGGCCAGAGACGCCAAGTCTATTGGCTATTTCATTTTGCGTCAGACCACTTTTATTTCTTAGTTCCCTTAGTCTCATTTCCTCTTCCTCTAGAAAAATAATCAAAGAAACCTTGATTTCTTTAGTAGTAAAATCAAGGAAAACTTTGTAGAATAGTAGATAAATCAAGGAAACCTTTGATTATCTCTATTTTTAAAAAGGTTCCTTTGTTTATGAAAGGGAATCATTATGCCTAAAGTTAAATCATCAAGAAACAAAACAATCGATTTCACGGAGGAAGAAGGAAAGGTTTACATAGATCGTTGTATTTATGTAAAAGATATTCGTGGTGTCGACAGTGTCATCGATAAGACTATTATTGGTGATACTTTTGAAGCTCTTAAGAAGTTGCCTTCAGAATTTGTGGATTTGTTAGTGGTGGACCCTCCATATAATCTCGCAAAGAATTATCACGGCAACAAATTTGGAAAAACAAATAACGATGCGTACAAAGAGTACACACGTCAGTGGATTTCAGAATGTAAAAGATTGTTAAAAAAAGAAGGGTCTATTTATGTTTGCTGTGATTGGGAGTCGAGCCTAGTTATTGGAGAAGTTCTATACGAGTTCTTTCATGTGCAAAACAGAATTACATGGCAAAGAGAAAAAGGTCGTGGTGCTCTTTCAAATTGGAAGAATGGAATGGAAGACATCTGGTTTGCAACTAATTCAAAGAATTATGTTTTCAACGTTGAAGATGTAAAAATTAGAAGAAAAGTTATTGCTCCATATAAAGTTGACGGAAAACCAAAGGATTGGGAAGAAACGGGCGATGGTAATTACCGTAATTCTTATCCATCTAATTTCTGGGATGATATTTCAATTCCTTATTGGAGCATGCCTGAGAATACAGAACATCCAACTCAAAAACCTGAAAAGCTTATTGCTAAGCTTATTTTAGCAAGCAGTAACAAAGGTGATATCGTTTTGGATCCATTTTTAGGGTCTGGAACTACATCTGTTGTCGCTAAAAAGCTTGATAGACATTATGTTGGAATTGAACAAAACCCTAGATATTGTGGATGGGCAGAATATCGTATTGAGTTAGCCGAAACCGATAAAGAGATTCAAGGATATACAAATGGTGTTTTCTGGGAAAGAAACACTTTAAGTGAACAAAACAAGGCAAAATCCAAAAAGAATGGGGGCAAAGAGAAATGTTCTATGATGGACCTATTCAACGACTAATTGCATTCATTCAATCTCACAATGGTATTGGTAAAAAAGATGAACTCAAAGAGTTAGTCAAAAACGAATTCCATTTAACTCTCGATAGAAAAGTATATTACTGTAACGCTTTTGCGATTAGATTTTCATCTGCTAAAACCAGGAATTTTTCAAATACCGTCTTAGGATTATCAGCCCTTCAAAAATACGATGATAGACCGTTTATAGTTTGCGTCGTTTTACCGAACGAAAATTATATGCTTTTAGTAAACACGTTTTGTCTAAAGAAGATTAGTCATTCATCAAAGGAACTTAGAGTTGATAATATTAAAGGCAGTTTTAATGGTGGAGATATCATGAGAAATGTTAGCGGAATTGAAAATAAACCGGATAATTTTAAGGATCTTTTCTTGTTCCATGAAGCAACTTCTTTTGAAGAAAATCTTGAACGATTAGTAGAAACAACCAATCAGATTGTTGGTACAAAGAAAAAAGTTGAATTAAATGATGAAGATATTAAAAATATCCTTAATGCTCCCGATAGAGCAAAAAAGTTTGTAAATTCACAATTCTATTCAGTTTTAGAATCGGACCTAGCAAATAGAATTAAGAAGGTACAGAATTCAATCGCCATTGCTGCGTTTATTGATAATGTAAATATCAGAGGCCGTATTATTGAATATTTAATTACGAGCGAATCCGAAGATAAAACTAGACGAATGCTGATAGATGCTCTTGAAAATGAAAAAGCTTTGCCTAAATTTGTCACGCCAGATAAGTTAGGCGACTATACAAGAGACTTCGAATCTTTTTTCACCGAAACGGACATAAAGACTAAAGTTTTATTCCTTGACGCGAATCCAAAAGCTTATAACATTGACAAACTTTTAGAATTTCTGTCTGGGGATAAAAGCGTTTATATGTTGTGCTTTGTTGGCGTTAGCAAAAACAAAGAAATATCTATGGCACTCGTCTCTATGTTCCAATACGAGCTTTTGGAGAATACTCGCTGTATGCAACACTGGGCTGGAAGAGGAACTAGAGGAGTAACTCAATTCTATGGGGCAGTTATAAAAGATATTTTGACCTCATATAGAACTAATATTGATATCAATTATTCAATTGATAGATTGAAAGAAATGATAAAACTTTAAAGAAAATTTGATTTTTTTGGAAAAAATTGAGTTTTCTTGCCTATTTATAAATAATAGGAGGTGTTTTATATGAAACACTTTGATAGTGATACATTTCTTGATATCGCTAAAACTCTTAAATCAGATGAGCGACAAAAAGCGTTTCTTCCTGAATTCCGAATAGTTATTGTAAAGGCTATTTGGGAAGGAAGAACTGATGAAACGTTGCTCCAACAATTTGATGAGATAATAGCATATTAGAGAAGCATAAAGGGCTGAAAAAAAGCCCTTTTGCTTTAAAGTGCTAGTATTGGTTAACGAATAGCCTTCTAAATGTCCTTATATTGAAGGAGGCAAGTATGATTCAATATCCAACAAATGAACAAATGGAAGCACTAAGACAATTTATCGTTAAAGGTAAGCATCGCTTTTATGAGAATGCCGTTAATTTCTTCAATGGGGCTTTTGGTAATCGCAGTTTAAGGAACGCTCTTAGAAAAACAAGATGGTTTGTCGACTTTAGAATGTGTGAATATTGCCATAAAGAAATGATTATTACCCGTGATTTCTATGAACGAAAGTATTGCTGTAAAGAGCACAGAATTTTATATCATAACAAATTTAGACATATTAAATTTTGTAAATGCGAATATTGTGGTGAAGAATTTTATCCTTTCACTTATAGAAGAGGCCGATTCTGCTCTCGACATTGTGCTGCTATGTTTCGAGAAGCTGCTAAACGAGAGAAAAAGTAGTGGACCTAAAACTTTTAAGAAGGCTGATGGAAACGTCAGTCTTTTTTTGTTTATTATAAAAAAAGCAAATTGTGATATGACCTTTAGCAAAGTGTGAGACCACATTGAGCAAAGTGTGAGTTTTGTATCAAAATAGTGTCACCTTGCCAATGAAAAAAAATAAAGCTTGATTTGAACTGAACCCAATTTAGTTCACAGGAAAAGAAAAAGCCTTCTATCGTATACTTACGGTAGGAGGTTTTCTTTATGGCAAGTAAAGGACAAAAGTTTAAGAAATATCCATCTGAATTAAAGAATAAGATACTCAAAGA
>CASFSS010000016.1 GCA_949297445.1 uncultured bacterium
TAAGCAAATATACCCAGGTTTATATTGATAAAAAAGTGAATTTGATTAACAATAGGCCTAGGAAATGTAACAACTGGATATCTCCATCAAAATTGATGTCTGAAGCTATCTCTGAGTGTTGCACTTAACATTACAATTTACTTTAATTGGTATCGTGATTTCTTTTAGAAAATCATCACTTTGAATTGTCACTTTTCCTAGACCAATTTTATTAAATTTATTAGCTAGATAAATAGTGGTTTCTCCGCCTAGTAACGATAGATATGAAGGGCCTAAAATTCTAATTTCTTCGCTTGCAGTAATCGTAAAAGCGGTGGTTGAGTACTCGGCGAGATTTCCGTTTTGATCAAGGTGGCGGATTGTTAACTTCATAATGTCGTATGTTTCCTCTAGTGTCAGACAATCTTTATTTTGTTCGATTTCATAATGAAATTGCAAAGATGGTCCATAGGTTTTAGATACAACTTTTTGGTCATCTTTATAGCCATCAAAGCGGAAAATATTGGCCTTGCCACCCCAAGAGGCAACATATGTATTAAATAAGTCTACTAAATCGGCGTATTTTAGATGATGTCTAATGACAATAGGCAATAAGCGTAAATAATGTTTTATTTTTAAATGGGCAAAACCATTGATTGCGACATATGATAAAAGTTTAGCAACGCGTCTTTTTTCTTTTGAAGAGTAGTTTTCTTCAAGAAAAGTTTCACCGATTAAATCATTAATTTCAATTGGTGGATGAGGCATATATTTAAATCTATTTCGCTTCGGATAAAAAGTCGCTACATACTTATCGTTTCTAAATAATTTAATGTAATCGACATTTGTGGCGATAAATATTGGTCCGAATATCGCTTCGTCATTGTCGCCTGGCTTTAAATTTGTTAACACATCAAAAACAAGAAAATCATTTTGCTGAGAACTATAAATACTTGCCGCTGGTTTTTTTAGACGAAAAGCGTCCATGACACCATGCGGACAAACGTGATCCCCTGAACCAAAATCGACATGAGTATAATAGTCGGCAAAGCACCAACCGATAGCTCCGGCGATGCGGTCATATTTGAAATTATCATCAATTACTTTTGCGTGTCTTAAAGCGTGCGTCAATTTTCGCGGAGCGCTATCGCTTTTCTTGGTTGGATACATATGCCCAAGATATTCGGTAACAAGATATGGCTTTCCGCGCGTTTTAATCTTTCGAGGAGGAATTAATCCTTTAGTCAAATTATCGCTAAAAAAGTCGTTATATGCATAAATATCTTCTAAAAGTTCACTATTTTTAAAGTTTCTTACGCCTAAAGTCGGTCGTGTTTTATCAATTTCATGCGCAATCGCATTGCCTTTTAAATATAGTTCATGATCGTCCATAGATTCATCGATTCGGACGCCATGAGCGATTAATGAGGGATGATTAAATTGTTCCATAACCATCCGCTTAACAAAGTCATAATAATTATTACGCCATTCTATATTTTTACCTATGTGTTGCCAGCCAGGTATTTCATTTATGACTAGCAAGCCTATTTCGTCACAGCGCGCTAAAAAGTGTTCGTTTTGTGGATAATGACTTGTGCGGACAACATTTACGCCAAGAGTGTATTTTAAAATGTTAGCGTCATCTATTTGGAGACTTTTTGGTGCCGCATAACCGATATAGGGATATGATTGATGGCGATTAAGGCCAATCAATTTAACGTGTCTACCGTTTAAATAAAAACCATTCTTTTTAAATTCAATATTTCGACAGCCAAATTTTATAGTCCGTTCATCCACCCCGTATTTAGAAGTTAATATCGCCCTTGCTTTATATAAATAAGGAGAGGCGATATCCCATGTTTTGGGATTGGTAATTTTAAATTTGTTTTCTAAACCTTGGTACACCAATTCATCGCCGTCATAAATTTCATATTTTAATGTATATTCTTCGCTTTTTTCATTTGTAATGAAAGGTTTTATTTCCATATCTCCATCTTTGCTAGCGTTTATATGGAGGTGGCTTAAATAAATTTTTGGTTTAACTTCTAGATATACCTCGCGATAAAGACCAGCAAATGTTAAATAATCAATTGCATACCCGAAAGGAGGAATGTTTGGATCTTCTTTTCCGTCTAAAACTACTTTGATTAAGTTATTACCGATTTTAATGTATTCGTCTATATTTATTTTTATTGGTAAGTAGCCAGAAATAAAATGACCAACATTTTGTTCGTTAATGAATATGTCAGCTTGAACCATAAAGCCTGCGAAAGATAAAATATATGTACAATTAGAATCAATTTTCTCAAGGTTTATTTCTTTTTCATAGATGTAGATATTTTGATAGATTTTTTCATCAAAATAAGAGTAGGGTAATAGTTCGACCGTGTGTGGTAGATTGACTTTTTCTTTTTGACTAGTGTTTATGGGATAAAATGTCCAGTCGTAATTGAGATTTATTTTCATTTTTATATCGCTTTAATTATATAATATTTTTGGAGTTTACATATGATAGAAATCTACGAAAACTATATACACATTTGCACGCACAATACCTCATATGTCTTGTCTATAAAAAAAGAAACCGGTCATTTACTATGTGAATATTATGGTAAGCGCATTAAAGTGACTGGTGATTTTGCTTCACTGCGCGAAAAGCCGGCTTTTATGAAAGGCACATCGATCGTCTATGATGAAGATGTCGATAGCCTATTTTCTACCGAGCATGCTTTGATGGAATATGATGTCTCCTTAAAAGGAGATTATCGTGAGCCAGCCATAATTATCGAAAGCGATAAATATGGATATATGTTTAATCCGCTCTTTGATAGTTATGAAATAAGCAAAGAGATTATTACGCCTAGTAATTTTCCTTTTCCGCATAGCGCAGACGAAGAATTAATCATTTATTTAAAAGATAAAGTTTCAAATATTTGTCTGAAGTTACATTATTTAATTTTTGAAAAATGTGATGTGATTGCTAAATATGTCGAACTGCTCAATGATGGCGATGAAGACATACGAATTAAAAAGATAATGTCCAATCAACTAGATTTAATTAATAACCAATATGAACTGATGAGTTTATATGGTTCATGGGCTAGCGAGGCAAACAAAGAGAGAATTCGCATTCCACACGGCATTTTGGTGAACGATTCTAAAACCGGTTTTTCGAGCAATTTGCATAATCCATATTTTTCTATCTTAGAAAAGGATGCAACTTATGAGCACGGAAATGTTTACGCTTTTAATTTAATGTATTCTGGAAATCATTATGCGACCATTGAACTGAATAGTTATAATCGCTTACGAATTGCTAATGGTATAAATCCCCATCTTTTTGCATGGTTATTAAAACCAGGTGAATCATTTTTTACACCGGCATCAATCATGACATTTTCATGTGACGGAATTAATGGTAGCGCCCAAAATATGCATCAATTTACTTTAAATCATGTCATTGAGCCACATTGGAAAGAAAAAAAGCGTCCGATTTTAATTAATAATTGGGAAGGAACTTATTTTGATTTTAATGAGGCAAAATTATTAAGTTTGGCTAGAACCGCTAAAAAATTCGGCATTGAGTTGTTCGTGCTTGATGATGGTTGGTTTGGTAAACGCGATAACGATTTGGCTGGTTTGGGCGATTATTGGATTAACAAAAAGAAATTGCCAAGTGGCATTGACGGTTTAGCTAAAAAAATAAACAAAATTGGTTTAGATTTTGGTCTTTGGTTTGAACCAGAATCAATTAATGAAGATAGCGATTTGTATCGCGCTCACCCTGAATACGCCATTAAAAATCATTACTATCATCCATCTAAATCTAGGCATCAATTGTTGCTCGATTTAACAAAAGAAGAAGTTCAAAATTATATTATTGCCAATGTTTCCTCTATTTTAGCGAGCGCAAACATCAAATATGTTAAATGGGATATGAATCGACCGATGAGCGATTTGCCATCCTTAAAAGATGGTCATAACGGAGAATTTTTCCATCGATATATGCTCGGCTTTTATCGCGTATGTTCGACGCTCACTAAAAAATTTCCAAATGTCTTATTTGAAGGTTGCGCTAGCGGTGGTAATCGATTTGATTTAGGCATATTACGATATTTTCCTCAAATTTGGGCAAGTGATGATACCGACGCATATGAACGAATAAATATTCAAAGTGGTTTATACTTAGCTTATCCACCTGTCTGCGTGAGTGCCCACGTTTCTACTTCGCCTTCGCATCAAGCATTGCGACAAACGCCTTTAGCCACGAGAACAAATGTAGCCATGTTTGGGGCATTTGGCTATGAATTGCTCTTAAACGAACTAGATAAATATGAAAAAGACGAGGCGATAAAGGAAATAGCTTTTATAAAGAAACATCGTCATTTATTAAATAATGGTACCTTTTATCAATTTAAGGATATTAAAAAAGATAATTACGCTATTTGGATGGTCATTAGTGAGAATCGAAAAGAAGCTATTATAGCTCACTTTAATGGTCTACAAACGCTTTTGCCTAGCGAAACATACTTATATGGTAGTCATTTTATTGATGATGTTTTATATGAGGTTGAAGTTCTTAAACAACCTCACAACATCAAAAAATTTGGTTCGTTGATTAATACAATCTTACCAGTTCATGTCAATCCAAATGGTATGCTAGTACATTCGATGTCAAAGCGAAAAACAATGGAATCGGAAAATGAATCATATGTTGTGTATGGAAGTATGTTAAATACGCCATCTATTCGTTTGAAGCCCGAGTGGGCTGGTAACGGTTTCGATGATAAAGTGCGTCTTTTAGGTGATTTTGGTTCACGAATTTATTATATTCACGCCGTCAAAGAAGAAGATAAATAGCATTCCTTTTAATGTTTGGAAAATAAAAATACTTGATAATAACCCGCTCAAGGAATAATATATTCATTGCATCGCGGGGTAGAGCAGTCTGGTAGCTCGTTGGGCTCATAACCCAGAGGTCGGTGGTTCAAATCCGCCCCCCGCAACCAAAAGAACTTAATTGCCCTTAACGGGGCTTTTCTTTTTAGTCGCCATTATTAAGTCATGACGAAAATTTAACCACTTTAATCCGACTTTTTCTCGCCTTTTCTTTTGAATTTCATTAAGCGGTTTTAAACCAGGATATCTTCCGTGTGGAAAAAATACCAATGGACCAATATGCAATCTAGTCTCAGCATAATATGCGTTTTTATTAATATAATTTAATATTTCTTCTCGCGAACATAAAATGCCTGCTTTTTCGTCACCATGATAAATGTAGTCAGCTTTAACAATCGGCTGGATGACTCCATCAAAAAGTGCTCTAGTAACGCTATTCTCAATAATAAATTTCGAATTATTTAATTCTTCGTTTGCTTCTTTAATTCGTTTGCCTAAAATTTTCATCATTTCGGAAAATGTATATCTAATTTTACCTGAGCCATCCATGGTGCGGTCACTATAGTGATAATAAAGAATCGTTTGTTGAGTTTTGATAGAAACCCCTAAATTTCTTAAAAATAAAACGAAGGTTTTGACTTCTTCTTTATGAACATTTTCGTTATTGCCGCCTTTTATGGAAATGTATTTTGTAACATTTTTATATTTAACTTGAATATCCGGCTTTTTAAAACCCATAACAATTTCCGTGCTTTGTTCATCGTTAGAATCAATATTTCCGAACATTGTTAATAAAATTTTTTGCATGTGCATAGATATTTCGTTAAATTTTTTGCCATTTATCGCCTGAATTATTTTTAGTTCATTCGCATTTATTTTCTCGTTTTCAATTTTCGTTAGCATAACTTCTCCTTTATTAGAAATATGCAAAAAAAGCCATAGTGAGTCGTTGTCACTAAAAAAGCACGAACATTTGTAGAAAAAGAATGGATAGTTTGCTATACTTTAATAAGTTATCAATAGATAAATTAAAATAATCAAAAAGGAAAGAAATTATGCGTATTGTCATTGCTGCTGACATCTTGGGCGATAAAAATAACGGAACATCAATTGCTACATATAATTTAATTGATTATTTAAAGTCGAAAGGTCACGATGTTCGCGTTATTTGCGGCGACAAAGACAAAATTAATTTGCCAAATTTTTATATAATGCAATTACATAATTTTGGTGTTTTTAATAAATATGTTAAAGATAATGGCGTATCATTAGCTAAATCTGATCCACAGATTATTTTGTCGGCATTAGAAGGAGCAGATGTGGTGCATATTGCCGTGCCTTTTTCGATTGGTGCTATGACGGCTAGAATTGCCAACGAACTTAATATACCTATTACAGCGAGTTTTCATATTCAAGCGGAAAATGTTACCTCGCACCTATATATGATGCACTCGAAATTTGCTCATAACACAGTATATGACGAGTTTTGGCGTTCAACATATAAATATGTTGATTGCATTCATTTTCCAACTAAATTTATCAATTCTGATTTTGAAAAGACTGTCGGTCCAACCAATGCTTATGTAATATCAAACGGTGTTAAAAGTGCCTACCATTTAATGGATGTTAAAAAGCCAGCGATTTATCAAGATAAATTTGTCATCTTGTACACTGGCCGTTACTCGCGCGAAAAGATGCATAAGACATTAATCAAGGCGATGAAATATTCTAAATATGAAGAGCGCATTCAACTCATTTTTGCCGGTGATGGCCCCTTGCGACCAAAAATTGAAAAGATGACAAGCAAGTTGACTAATAAACCTGTATTAGGGTTACACGATTCATCTGAATTGGTAAAAATAATTAATTACGCTGATTTGTATGTGCACTGCGCTTATGCGGAATTAGAATCAATTGCTTGCCTAGAAGCAATCAAATGTGGTCTTGTTCCTGTCATTAACAATTCGCCTAAATCCGCAACTCGTTTTTTCGCTTTAGATAGTCACTGCCTTTATCGGAAAAACAATCCAAAATCTCTGGCTGAAAGAATTGATTATTGGGTTGAACACGAAACTGAGCGAAAAGATTTACATGCTAAATATGTTGAATATGCTAGTCATTTTGATTTTGATCGCTGCATGGCGAGAATGGAAAAAATGATGTATGAAGCCATCGACATACGTAAATATAAAGTCGAACATAATATTCACCATCGAATTGTTACTTATGTCGATCCTTTAAATGATGATTTTGCTCCGACTGACGATATTTCTTTAGATCGCATAAAGATAGCCGACGACTTCAAATATGTTCATAAAAACATATTTTGGCGCTTTTGCGCTTTTGTTCTATACGATATTATTGCTAAACCAATTTTAAGTTTTACTTGTTATATTAAGCGCGGTGTTAAGGTTAAAAATAAAAAAGTACTCAAACAATTAAAGAAACAAGGCTATTTTTTATACGGCAATCATACGACAATTTTTGATGGGATGATTCCACAAACTAGAGTTGCCACGACAAGAAGGGTTTATATGGTGGCAAATCCCGATGCCGTATCCATTTATGGTGTCCAAAATATCGTGATGATGCTTGGATGTTTACCTTTGCCCAATACTTTGCGTTCATCCAAAAATTTTCTCGACGCAATCAAATATCGCATTCAACAAAAAAGTGTTATCGCTATTTATCCCGAAGCTCATATTTGGCCATTTGCTACAACCATTAGACCGTTTAAAGAAACATCTTTTATCTATCCGGCTAAATTAAATGTTCCTGTGGTGGCAATGGTAACCACGTATCGCGCTCCAAAAGGCAAAATTAATAAAAGAATTCGTCGGCCGTTTATCGATATAACATTGAGCGATCCAATCTATCCTAAAGAAGGTCTGTCTACCAAAGATAACGCTCAATATATGCGTGATAAAGTCTATGATTTTATGGTAAAAATTGCTTCAAATCCCGATAACAAAGCATATATTACTTATCTTCAAGCGGCCGATAATACCGCCAAGACGGATAACTATGTGGAAGAAAAGTGAGCATATCATTTTTAATAAAAATATTTCGTGATAAACTACTAATAGACATAAGGAGGAATTTTTTATGGAGTTAAAAGGAAGTAGAACCGAAAAAAATCTACAAATCGCTTTTGCCGGCGAGTCACAAGCCCGCAATAAATACACATATTTTGCTTCAAAAGCCAAAAAAGAAGGTTATGAACAAATTGCTGCAATCTTTTTAGAAACAGCCGATAACGAGAAAGAACACGCAAAACTTTGGTTTAAATATTTGTGCGGTGGTGAGATTCCAACAACTGCTGAATGTTTAAAAATGGCCGCCGAAGGTGAAAATTACGAGTGGACAGAAATGTATAAAGAAATGGCTGCCACAGCTCGAGAAGAAGGCTTCGATACAATTGCCGCTCAATTTGAAGGTGTCGCCAAAGTCGAAGAAGAACACGAAAAACGTTATTTAAAACTGTTAGAAAATGTTAAAGATGGTAAAGTTTTTATCGCTGACGATGTCGCTATTTGGAAATGCCGAAATTGTGGACACATCCATGTTGGTAAATACGCGCCAGAAGTTTGTCCTGTTTGTAAACATCCACGCGCCTTCTTTGAACTTCGTTGCAAAAATTATTAATTTTTATTAACTACTAATCGACCCAGGCATAATATATTACTTTGTAATATAGTCTGGGTTGATTTTTATCTTGATTTTTATGGCCGTTTTGTAAGATAATAAATAACGCTGGACCAGTGGTGTAGCGGTTAACATGTCTCCCTGTCACGGAGAAGATCGCGAGTTCGATTCTCGTCTGGTCCGCCAGCTTATGGCTCGATAGCTCAGCAGGTAGAGCAACGCCCTGAAAAGGCGTGTGTCGCCAGTTCGACCCTGGCTTGAGCCACCACTTGTTATCATAACTATGTTTAGTCGACATAGTTTTTATTTTACACACGCCTTTGAACTGAACCCAATTTAGTTCACAGGAAAAGAAAAAGCCTTCTATCGTATACTTACGGTAGGAGGTTTTCTTTATGGCAAGTAAAGGACAAAAGTTTAAGAAATATCCATCTGAATTAAAGAATAAGATACTCAAAGA
>CASFSS010000017.1 GCA_949297445.1 uncultured bacterium
CGACGAAGACCCGTTTACGGGTAGCTAAGGACAAAAGCAAGCGGTGGTCCGCATTTCGCCCTAGAGGAGGGCGGCTAGTAGTGGAGGGCTAATATCTGCCCGTCTATGAAAAACCACCGGATCGTCCGGTGGATATTTATTATAATAAAAAGTTTTTTGTGCTATAAAAAGTTTTTTATGCAAAATAAAAACCTACTTATGCAGGCTCAAATTTAAAAATTATGACAATAAATATGCGATATAGAGGTTCGAACCCCTAGTTTTTGGCACAAAAAAAGGCTTGATAGGCAATATTTATTGTATCAAACCTATGCTTTCAATTTGGAGCAGGCGACGGGAATCGAACCCGCGTAATTAGCTTGGAAGGCTAAGGCTCTACCATTAAACTACGCCTGCAGCGACCTTTTTTGTGTCGATAGTAATATTAATACAAATCGCAACAAAAATGTAGGTCTTTTTTTCTTAACTGACTAATTTTTTTAAATCGCGTAACGGAATATAGCCGATGCGACGATTTTTTATTTCGCCGTCCACTAAATAAATTAATGATGGAATGCTAGAGATGCCGTATTTGCGGGCCAATTCTGGCAACTCGTCAACATTTACTTTCATGATTGTTAATTCGTTATCTTCTTTTGATAAATCTTCAACAAGAGGTGAAAGCATTTGACATGGTCCGCACCAATCGGCGTAAAAATCGACTAATACGCGTCCTTTATTTAAATTTTCTTCAAATGTTTTAGTGTTATCAACGTGTAGCAACATGCAGTTTTCCTCCTTACACCAAATATATTAAATAAAAAATTGCATAAATGATAATAAGATGCACTACAAAATAAAAATATGAACCATATTGGAACCATTTTGCGTTATAGCCACGTTTACCGTTATAAAAGATAAAAAAGATACCGGCAAAAATTGACCATGTTTGAATGGAAGCGTTATAGACATCAAAGCCTAAATACATGGCTAAATAAATAATGATATTGGCTAAAATCGTTGTAGTAAGACAGGCCATATTGACGATTGAGATATAGTTTTTTGTAGCCATTAAGGTAGCGTTATCGACGGTCGATAAATCAATTGTCTTTGCCATGATTTTTCTAGCAATCATATGTCCGCTATAAAAGCCTAAAGTCAACATAAGGCCAAATAAGCCGTAACCGGTTCTTAAATAAAATGGTAACCATAAAATGCTAGTTTCTGGGTTTTTTAACTCATATAAATCGATAGCAAAATTTAAGACAAGATAGGCTAATGGCAAGATAGCTAAAGCTTTTGCCCATTTTCGTTTGTCGAGCAAAAGCATCAAAATTAATCCGTTGATCAATAAATCATTAAAGGGGGACGGATACGCGAATGTATGGTCGAAACAATAATAAATAATCGCTAGAAAGGTTATTATGATTACGTTGGCAATGAGTAGACGCAATATATATTTATGGACATTTTTTGATTTAAATACTCCTTCCACCAGCATAAAGATAAAAAGCGGAAAGGCAAGCCGACCGATGATACGAAAAATATCACCTGTCAAAATCATTGCGCTATTATTTTCCTCGGCATACCATAACAAAAAGACCCCGATATGGTCGATTGTCATGAGAACAAGGGCGATAATTTTTAGCGCGAATTCGTTTAATATTTGCGCTTTATTGATTCTTAAAGTATCTTCCATTTTATTCGATAAGAATGGTGGCTAACACACTGAAAAGATTATTGGTAATGTGACAAGCTACCGAACAAGCAAACCCAAAATAGTGGTATAAGAATGTCAATACACCAGCGGCGTACATGTAGATAGGTAGATTGAGCAACTCATTGACAATATTTGTGGCGGTAAAATCAAAATGTATTAAAGCAAAAACAATTATTGTTAAAGGATAGGCAAGAGCAACGTGAATTCTTTTTGCAAAACTAAATAAACCGACGCGATAGGTCAACTCTTCGCATATCGGACCGATAATTCCAAGAATAATAATAGACAAGAAAGGATATCCACTGATGAGTGCATTCATCGTGGACTCGTTGTTGTTATCGGTGATGTCATAAAAAAGAGAAATGGCCGAATTATATACTAAATTAAAAAATATTATTGATATAAAACCGGCAATGGTAAAAACATATGGTTTCCAACCTTTAAATGTCTTAAGAAGCGGTTTATAGTTGGGAAAAATCGTCAGTACTAACGCAAGAAAAAGAATCGAGTAAGCCGTAAAGTTAACTAGTGCTGAATATACTATGCTATCGGTCGGGAAAATCAACGCTCCAATCAAAGATGCAATCAAGCCAATTAATTGGAAGCCTAGCCAACCGCCAAAAAACAATAATAGTTCGGTATAAATCGGCAAATATGTTGTTTTGTCTAACCTCGTTTTATTTATTGTTTCGTTTTTTGTGTGACAGTGGGGACAGACATCCAATCGGTCGTCGAAGTTTTTACCACATTTTTCACAAGTTGTTGCTTTATAAATCATAAAAAAATAATATATCATCTTAAATAAATACTCTACAAAACTTTTATTTTCTATAATAAAAATATGCGCACTGTTTTGACGCCAACTATAAGTTCAATCAAATGCAAAAAATCGGAATTTATTGCCATCATTTTGCATGTTGATACCGAAAAAGAAGTTTATGAGCAACTAATAAAGATAAAAAAAGATTATCCAAAAGCTAAACACTATTGCTATGCTTATCGAATTAACGAGAAATATCGTTCAAGCGATGATAAGGAGCCTAGCGGGACGGCTGGAGCTCCCCTTATGCAATTAATAAATCAAAACGAGCTTGATGAAGTCTTATTGGTGGTGGTTCGCTATTTTGGCGGTGTGCTATTAGGGGCAAGCAATTTGCTTCGCACTTATTTGCAAGCCGGCGAGGCCGTTATAAAGAGTGCCAAATTTTATAAAATTGTTTATTTTTACCAATATCACGTGGAAGCCGATTATGATATTTATCAGAAAATTCTTGCTTTTGGAAATTCCGTAAAAGCTTTATTTGAAAATATTGATTATGGGACTACAATTAAATTTAGCATGTTAACCATCGATGATTGTTATGATAGTATCGCTTCCTTGCTTTTAAAAAAGGGAAACGTGACCATCGCTAACAAGACAAAGAAGTATATTATAGAAGAGGTGTAAAAATGCATAAAAATGAATATAGACGTCGACGACGAGAATTAATAAGTTTATTAAACGATGACTCATTGGCGATTATTTTTTCTGGCGTCGAGAAAAAAAGTAGTGCCGATCAAACATATCCATTTGAAGTTAATCGTAATTTTTATTATCTGACAGGCATCGCTCAAGAAAATAGCGTTTTAGTAATTGTTAAAACCGCCTTAGAATGCCATGAATATCTTTTTATTGACGAAAAAGATCCAACGATTGAAAAATGGACCGGATACAAGCTATCCATCGAAGATGCACGCGAATTATCCGGCTTAGATAACGTTTTATTAACATCGTCCTTTGAAGGAAAGATTAACTCGCTTTTTGATGCGAGTGGTTCGCACTTTGGTTCAATTAAAACTCTTTATTTAGATTTGGACAAAGAAATAAAAATCCAAGAAGCGACCTCTACCCACGAATACCAAAAAAGCATGCTAGAGAGTCATCCTGAATTAAAAGACGCCGTCGTTGATATTTTCCCGCTCATTGCTAGAATGCGCATGAAAAAATCGAAAGAAGAAATTGCTTTGATTAAAGAAGCTATCAAAACGACTGAAATAGGTTTATTAAATGTTTTAAAAGAATTGTCTCCTGGCCGATATGAGTATAATTTGCGCAACGTCTTCGAATTTAATGTCAAAGAAGTTTCCGACGCAAAAATTGCTTTTCCGAGCATTGTTGCCGGTGGCAAAAATGGCGTTATTTTGCACTATCCTAGTGCCTCATCGTCTTTAAAAGACGGTGAGCTTGTTTTGCTAGATGTCGGTGCTTCTTATGAATTTTATAATGGCGACATTTCTAGAACCTATCCTATCGGTGGTAAATTTAGCCCTCTTCAAAAACAAATTTATGAAATCGTTTTAGGTTGTAACAAAGCAACTATTAAATTTATGCGTCCTGGTTTAACCTTAAAAGAAATCAATGATTTTGCCACCAATTATTTGGCAGAAGAATGTTTTGCCCAAGGTTTAATCGAAAGTAAAGATGCTATTCGTGATGTTTACTATCATAGTGTCTCACATCATTTGGGTTTGGATGTTCATGATGTAGGTGACCGCTCCTTGCCGCTTGAAGAAGGCAATGTTATCACCTGTGAGCCTGGCTTATATTTTAAAAAATATGGAATTGGTGTTCGTATTGAAGATGACATTTTAATTACCGCAGACGGTTCTCTTAATTTATCGAGCGACATTATAAAGGAAGTCGCTGATATCGAAAGATTTTTGATTAGCAAATAATATTTTTAGACATATCTTTTATAAACTTTCCTAAAAAGTTATAATTTAGTCATGCATAAATACATTTTATCGATTGACCAAGGTACAACTTCCACTAGGGCTATTTTGTTTAATAAAAAAGGCGAAGCACGTTATCGAGCTTTCCGCGAATTAACTTGTCTTTTTCCTAAAGAAGGATATGTCGAATTAGATCCTGTCCAAATTTGGATTAGTGTAGTTGATGTAATTAACGAAGTGCTAATTACCGCCAATAAAACGATGGCGGATATCGATTCTATTGGTATAACCAATCAACGAGAAACGACGATAATATGGGATCGTTTGACTGGAAAGCCAATTTATAACGCCATTGTGTGGCAATCGCGTCAATCGCAAGAAATTTGTGACCGTTTTATTGAAAAGAAAGAATTTATTCATGAACGGACGGGCTTATTAATTAATTCGTATTTTTCTGCATCCAAAATTCGTTTTATTTTAGAAAATGTTCCCGGGGCGATGGAGCGAGCAAAAAAAGGTGAATTATTATTTGGCACGGTGGATACATGGATTTTATATCGTTTAACATTGGGAAAAGTGCACGCGACCGATATAACAAACGCTTCGCGAACCCTTTTATTTAATATTTTTACAAAAGACTGGGATGACGAACTTTTGGCGCTTTTCGACATTCCTAAAGTTATGCTACCAACCATTAAACCCTCTTCTTATGATTATGGACCGGCTTCATATTTTTCAGAAACCGTTCATATCCAAGCGATGGCCGGTGATCAGCATGCTGCTTTATTTGGTCAAAATTGTTTTAAACCCGGTGACTTTAAAAATACCTATGGCACCGGTTGCTTTATGTTAGTCAATACTGGCACTAAGCCAGTTTTATCGAAAAAAGGCTTATTGACGACAATCGCTTGGCAAATCGGTGACGAAGTAGTTTACGCACTAGAAGGCTCGGTTTTTGTCGGTGGTGCAGCTGTTCAGTGGTTACGCGACGGCTTAAAAATTATTGATAGCGCCGCTGAAAGTGAAATAGAAGCATTAAAAGTTAAAGATAGTGATGGAGTTTATGTGGTACCATCTTTTGTTGGGCTAGGCACCCCTTATTGGGATAGCGATGTTCGTGGTGCTCTTTTTGGACTTACAAGAGCGAGTACCAAAAGCCACATATGCCGCGCGACTCTAGAGGCGATTGCTTTTCAAAGCAAAGATGTGATTGATGTGATGAAGGAAGAGGCAAACATTGCCATTGATACGATTCGCGTCGATGGTGGTGCGACGGCTAATAACGTCTTAATGCAGTTTCAAAGCGACATATGCCGCGCGACAATTCTTCGCCCCGCCTGTTTAGAAACGACTTCGTTAGGTGTCGCTTATCTAGCTGGTTTACACTCCGGTTTTTATAATGATTTAAACGAAATTGCCAAATTGCATACGATTGAGAAAATCTATAAACCAAAAATGGCTAAGGCCAAGGTGGATAAAAAATGTGTCGGTTGGCAAAAAGCCATCATGGCGACGAGGGCTTTTAAATGAGTGAAGGTGTCAATCGAATTGTCGTTTTAAAAAAAGAGCAGTTTGATGTCGTTTATCACCAATTAGGTGTCAATCCGCGCATCGATAAAGATTATATTTACGATTTATATTTAGATGCGACCAATAATGCCCAAGCGATGATGGACGCTAATGTTTTAGGCCGTTTTATTCCCCTTAACCCAATTGTGTTAATTCTCTATTTAGTTCATGAATGTGGTTATTTGCTCGATGCGACTAATAAAACTTGTGAGGAGTTAAAAAAGAACGATATATTTCATCAAAAAATCGTTTCGGCTTCTTTAGATAAATATTTCACCAACGAGCATTTATCACTGCGAAACGAGTCGGCAATTTCAAAATATATGCCGCAAATTTCGACGCCAACAATTTATTTAAATTTTATCATTGGTGCGCTTAATCGCTATGCCAAAAAATCCCCCAAAGAGACACTCATTATCGACATTATGAAAAAAGGCTTTTTAATGATGAAAGCGATTGACGATTTAATGGTGAATGGCTTTGCGACAGAAGCTTTTTCCACCTGGCGGACCTTACACGAAACCGAATGCATTTTAAAATTGCTAGATAGTGGTGGCCAAGCGACCATCGATGCTTATTTAAAGCATATGAACTACGCAATGGCGTTTCGAGGCGCTATTCCATCGAAAGAAAAAACCGATGAAGTTTTCATCCAAATTAAAAGCGAAATGGCCGATCATGGCTTAAAGAGTAAAGATATGAAAAAGTTTATCGAATATGGTTGGCTATATTCCCTTTCGCCCGTAGAAGAAATAAAATTAAATTTCCGCGACGGTGTCGAAAAGGCCGCCAAATTATCTAATTACTCGCGCATTTACGAGATGGCTAGCGAAATCGCTCATAGTTCACCAATTTTGATTTATTCGCGACCAAATTATTTTTTCCATTTGACTTTAATTAACATGTACGAATCCTTTTTTAGAATGGAAGAAATGTTTAAAAAATTCTTTATGAATAGCGCTAGCGAAAAAGAACAAAAACATTATTTATTGATGCGCAAAGTGTATCTAAGCGAAATGCTCGCTATTCACGAGCACGAAAGAAAGTTGTTTTCCGCGCTTGGAAAGACTAATCCGGATAATAGTTCAAAATAAGGTTTATAAGCAACAAAAAAAGCGGTAAAAACCGCTTTTTATTTTATTTTTTAATCACACATCAGCGTAGCATGAGCCACCGATGAACTCTCTTAATAAGGAGTTGCATGGCACCCATTCATCAGGCATATCTAAGAAATACTTTAGCATACGAATTAAACGCTCGGCGACTGGGAAATATTCGCTATCTTTTTCAATTTTGCTCAATAAAGGTAATGCGTATTTTTTCATGACACATAACTCGTAAGAAAGCATTGAGTTATATACGTAATCAGCACCTTCTTGCGTATCGTATATCCATGTAAATTCTCCCCGCCGTACGCTTGGCCACATGCCAATTGTTTCTTCGGCTGAGGCATTGCGGAATTTATAGTCGCGCACAATGCGTCGCAATAGACGCAAATCGGTCAAGGAAATTGGATTATGATTGTCCAAATTAATCTGCGCGCTTGGAGCAATATAAATTTTAAATTTTTGATGCTTTGGAATTAAGGTAGTTAATCGATCATTTAAAGCGTGGATGCCTTCAATAATAATTGGTTCATTTTCACCAACTCGTAACACGCGACCAGGTACTCTTTTTCCTAATTTGAAATCGAATTTTGGTAATTGGACTTCATCTCCCGAGATGAGATCGAGCATATTTTGGTTAAATAAGTCAATGTCCAACGCTTCAATGGATTCTAAATCTGGTTTTCCATCTTCATCGACGGGCACTTGAGATTTTGGTAAATAATAATCGTCAATTGAAATGCGAACAGGTTTAATGCCACGACTTAGTAGTTCAATGCGCAGGCGATTGGCGAAAGTCGTTTTACCACTTGAAGATGGGCCAGCAACACAAATAAGACGAATGTTAGATATATCGTCTTCAATGCGCGCGCCTAAATCAGAAAGCATACGATTATGACGAGCTTCACAAACATTTAAAAATTCTATTTCGCCATCTTCTGTAATTCTTTGGTTGATGCCGGCGACGGTGTCAGCGCCGGTGATAATCGCCCATTTATGGGCTTCTTTCAATGTACGACCAAATGTGGGTGCATCAGCAAATGGTGGGATAGTGCCTCCTGTTTCAGCACGTGGATATTGAAGTAAAATGCCAGGAGCATAAAGTCGGAGTTTAAATTCTTTCAAATAGCCACTAGACGGAACCATATGAGAGAACATGTAGTTTAAATAACCATTGCAATCATATAAATGGACGGTTTTTTCTGGTCGATAAGGCAAAATGTCCAATTTATCATATAATTTGCGTTCAGTATAAATTTCTTTTGCCTCTTCTTTTGTGACAATAAAACGATTGAATGTTAAATCTTCACTAACGATTTTTCTCGCTTCATCATCCACAGCTTTCACAACTTTAGAATCAATTTTGAAATTTTTGTCTAAAATTTGAATAAAAACTGAACGAGAAACATTGTAACAAAAGCGAATATTAACATCAGGATATAGGCGATGGAAAACCATCGCGATTAAATAACGTAAAGATGCTTCATAAATTTTTGTCGCATCGTTATCTTTTACGGTTAAAAATTCAACGTTAGCATCGTAATATACCTCGTATGTCAATTCGCGAACGCGATTATTCACACGAGCACACACATATGCCTTGGGGTCGCCTTCAATTAAATCTAAAAGACGAACTTTCTTTTCAAATTCCCTTGTTTTGCCAAGGTAGTTTAAAGTAAATGTCATAAATTTTCTTCTCCTTTGTGCCTTAAAAATAATAATTTAAGCAGGCTATAATTGCAAGCGCTTACACATACAAAACAAGTTTTGTCTGACATTTTTTAAATATAGGTGGCTAATTAGTAATTATTTTAGTATAATTATTGCGCTTATTATGAAAAACCTTTTGATTGTTGTTGATTATCAAAATGACTTTGTCGATGGCGCGCTAGGCTTTCCCGGCGCTGAGAACTTAGAAAATTATATAGTCGATAAAATTATTGAATTCAAAGAATCTGGGCAAGATATTGTTTTTACAAAGGATATGCATGAATTTGATTATCTTGAAACTGAAGAAGGCAAGAATCTTCCCGTCGAGCATTGTATGCGATTTACAAAGGGGGCCGACTTATATGGTCGGGTCAAAGAATTAGCAAAAGGTTATACCATTATCGAAAAAGAAACGTTCGGAGCAAGAGGTCTTTTTCCATATTTATCGCGTCATCGATATGACAATATATATCTAGTTGGTTTAGTTTCTTATATTTGTGTTGTGTCGAATGCGATTGTGGCAAAGGCAGGTAATCCATTAGCTCATATCGTCATTTTAAAAGATGGAACCGGTGGCCCCGATAAAGAGGCGGAGAAAATTGCTTTTGAAGCGATGAAAGCTTTGCAAATTGAAGTTCGTTAGGAGGATATTTTATGAAAAAAGGTTTTGTTTATATTCAAAGTGGTGGTCCTACTGCCGTCATCAATTCGTCATTGTATGGCGCAATTATGGAAGCAAAGAAGCACACGGATAAAATTGAAGGCATCTACGGTTCGTTGAACGGAATTGAAGGTTTGCTCAATGACCGTTTGATTGATTTAGAAAAAGAGGACGCGGAGACAATTGAATTATTTAAGCAAACTCCCGGTGCTATTTTAGGTACTACTCGTTATAAATTGCCGCAAAACCTTCACGATGAACAATATAATCGAATCATTACAACGTTAAATAAACATAATATTGGTTATGTTTTTGTTAATGGTGGTAACGATTCTATGGATACATGTCATAAACTTCATCGCCTTTGCGAAGAGTTAAAACTTGATATCAAAGTGATTGGTATTCCGAAAACGGTCGATAACGATCTAGCTATCACCGACCATTCATTAGGCTATGGCTCGGCCGCTAAGTATGTCATCAATACAGTAAAAGAAATTTGCATCGACGCAAGTTGCTATAAAAAAGGAAAAGTTTTTGTCATTGAAATTATGGGACGCAATGCTGGTTGGTTAACTGCGTCTGTTGATTTGTTACCAAGTTACGCTCGCCCCGATTTAATTTTCTTGCCAGAAAATGTTTTTGATTTAGAAAAATTCTTACAAGACATTAAAACTATTTATGAAAAACAAGGTCACGCCATTGCCGCAATTAGCGAGGGAATTATTTTTGAAAGAGATACTTCTTCCGCTCGCGTTGACGCCTTTAATCACATTCAACTTGGTGGTGCGGCGGATGCTTTAACTAAAATCATTGAAAAGCGATTAGATTTGCCGACACGTTCCATTGAGCTTTCTTTAGCGCAACGTGCCTATTGCATTCTATTAAGTAAAGTCGATCAAGATGAAGCTATTGCTTGCGGTGCTTTCGGAGTGAAGGCAGCTGTTTCTGGTGAAAGCGGTAAGATGGTTGTCATTACGAGAATTAACGATGAACCTTATGCTACAAAATTGGAATTAGCCGATATTTCTCAAATTGCCAACGAAGAAAAGATGATTCCTTCTTCAATGATGTCGGGACAAACTAAAATGGATGTTTCTTTTGAACGTTATTTGCGTCCACTTATTCAAGGTGAAGTTAATGTTAAATATGAAGACGGCATCATTGCTTCCGCCCGCCTAAAAAAAGTTTTAATTTAATTTAAACTTTATTATTTGTAATTTATTTGTTCGAAGGGTTGAAATAACACCCTTTTTGAATGATAATATTTTCACGATGAAAAATTGGCTTTCGAAATTGTCGCAATTATCAAAGATGGTTCTATTAGCTAGTCTAGTTGGCGTTGTTTTAACTTTGTTATCAACCATTTTTATTATATTTGATATGTGGGATTGGACGGTTGGCGTTTTAATCGGTAGCGCAATTGAAGTGATTTGTATTGTCACTTTGTATGCCGGCGTGGATTATTTTACTAAAGAGCAAAATTATACTTATTTTGCTTTATTTTATTTAATCCGCATCATTTTATTCGCCGGAGGAATCGTTCTGGCGGCTTGCTTAACTTATGTCGCTCATATAAAAGCCATCAATGTTTTTGGTGTCTTAATTGGCTATACACCAATGCAGTTCGTTGTCATAATGGTGGCGATTAAAGAAAAGCATTTACCAACAAGTCAGCCAAAAAAGCAGTTAGATGAGGTCGATAAAAATGGCAATCAATGAGTTGGCAGATATTTATTCAATCGACGACTTTAAAACGTGGGACATCGCCGGTGAAACAATTGTTGCTCTTTTCATTATTGCCTTTTTAATTATCTTATCATTTGTTATTTTTATTTTAGCCAAACGTGCCGATCCGCTTAAGCGCCCAAAAGGTTTGTTGCTTGTCGCTGAAATGGCGGTTGAAAAAATCGATGCTTTTGTTGCTGAAACGATGGGCCCGGGCTTTGAAAATTTTGGGGGCATTTTATTGGGGATTGTTCCATTTTTGTTTTTGTCATTTACAATCGGCATCACCGGCTTGCCGACTTCAATGTCTTCGTTAAATGTTTCATTTACGCTTGCGCTAGTCACTTTCTTGATGATTCATTTAACATCTATGCGCTTTACGAAATTTCGTTATTTTAAGCGATTTATTGAGCCGCTACCTTTCTTCTTGCCGATTAATTTAATTTCGATGTGGGCACCTTTGCTTTCTTTATGTTTACGTATGTTTGGTAATGCCGTTGTTGGTTGGGTCATGCTTTCATTGCTCAATTATGTTTTAGAGTTAGCGAGCGCGGCAGTCTTTTCCTTTTTGCCAACTGGCATCAATTCAATCTTCTTTGTGCCGATTGCTACGCCCTTACTTCATGCCTATTTTGATTTATTCTCGGGCTTAATTCAAACGCTCGTGTTTACTTTTTTAACGGCCTGCTTTATTGCGCAGGAAAAACCCGAAGAAGAAAAAGTGCAAGAAAAACTTGCCTTATCTTAAATTTTGAAAGGAGATATTTTTATGACAGATGTTGGTTTGATTGCTATTGCAGCGGCTATCGCAATTGCTTCCTCAGGCTGTTCTTCCATTGGTGAAGGATGGATTTGTCGAAATGCTATCGAAGGAATTGCTCGCAATCCAGAAGCCTATGGAAAAATTCGTACCGGCATGATTATTGGCTGCGCGCTCGTCGAGACATGCGGTATTTATGCATTGCTTATTTCCATCTTGTTAATCTTTGTTTACGGAGCTTAGTCGTCTATGTCATCTCTTTATAGTTTTACTTCATCTTCCCCTATCACCAACGAAGGATTCCTCGAAAAACTTTTCCCTAATCCTTGGGATTTTGTTGCGACTTTTTTAGCTTTTATCGTTTTACTAGTCATCGTTTTCTTCTTTGCGTATAAACCGGTAAAGAAATTGCTAAAAAAACGCGGTGATTATGTCGAAGAAAATATTAGTGAAGCTAAAAAGAAAAATGACGAGGCCGATTCCAACATTGTTTTGGCAAAAAAAGAGTTAAAAAATGCTCGTCAAGAAGCTGTTACAATTGTAAATAACGCTCAAGATGATGCGACAAATATTATTAACAAAGCCAAAATAGATGCAGAAAAAGCGGCTACATTAGAATACGAAAAGAAAAAAGAATTGCTTGCTCAAGATGTCGAGAAGATGAAAGACGATATTCATCAAGAGATGGTCGATATTGCTTTATTGGTTAGCCAAGAAGTAATTGGCCGTGAGATAGACGAAAAAGATCAAGCACGTTTGGTCGACGAGATGGTCACTCGCCTAGAAAAAGGAAACGATGATGAATAACGAAAGCAATGTTAAATATGCTTCTGCTTTGCTTAGTCTTGCTCAAGATGAGGATTTGCTCGTTCAATATAAAGCAACGTTTAAATCTTTCATTGCTTTGGTAAAAGAAAATCCGAAAATCATCAAAATGCTTGGTAGCTATTTTCTCGATGAAAAGCATAAATATGCTTTTGTTGACGAAATAACAGAAGAATTTAACCTCAAAAACTTCTCTTCGTTTATCAAACTATTAGTCCGCAAACATTTAATTGATAATTTGTTTGATATTTATAGGGAATTCATCAAGCTAGCTAACGAGAATCTCGGCGTAAAAGAAGGCATTGTTTATAGTGCTGTAGCGTTGAATGAAAAGCAGTTGCACGAATTAACTAGTGCCTTATCAAAGCGTCTCGAGGAAGAAATTGAACTGAAAAATATTGTTGATACTTCGCTAATTGGCGGAGTTAAGTTAGTTGTCGACGGTAAAATTTATGACGGTTCAATAAAAAATCACTTAAATGAACTAAAAAGAACCTTATTAGAAAGGAAAGCAACATTATGAAAAATGTTTCGAAAGAAATCTCAGCCTTAATTAAAAAACAAATTTTAGATTTCGATAAAAAAGTTGAATCTAACGATGTTGGCGTTGTCGTTTCGATTGGTGATGGAGTGGCAACTATTTATGGTTTAGATGATGTTATGCTCGGCGAATTAGTTCAATTCCCCCACGATATATATGGAATGGTTTTAAACCTCGAAGAAGAAAGCGTTGGGGTCGTTCTTTTAGGTGATGATACTTTCATTAAAGAAGGAGATACCGTCAAACGGCTAAAAGAAGTCGTGGAAGTCCCTGTTGGTGATGCTTTAATTGGCCGAGTTGTAAACGCTTTAGGCGCTCCTCTTGATGGTAAAGGACAAATTAAGAGCGAACGTCATCGTCCGATTGAACGAATCGCCCCGCTTGTCATGACGCGAGAATCAGTAAACACTCCATTATTAACTGGCATTAAAGCCATTGACGCGATGATTCCAATTGGTCGCGGACAAAGAGAATTAATAATTGGCGACCGCCAAACCGGCAAAACCGCCATTGCGATTGATACAATCTTGGCTCAAAAGGATCAAAATGTAAAATGTATCTATGTGGCCATTGGCCAAAAGAATTCTAGCATCGCTTCCATTATTCATCGGCTTGATACAAGTGGCGCTTTAGCATATACAACGGTCGTTTCTTCAAGCGCTAGCGAATTGGCGCCAATGCAATATATTGCCCCTTATTCAGGAATGGCTATCGCTGAAGAATTTTTAGAAAAAGGTGAAGATGTTTTAATCGTCTTTGACGATTTGAGCAAACATGCCGTCGCTTATCGAACGCTTTCCTTACTTTTAAAGCGCCCATCTGGTCGCGAAGCATATCCTGGTGATGTATTTTATTTGCATTCCCGCCTTTTAGAAAGAGCCTGCAAGTTAAATAAGGAAAATGGCGGTGGCTCCATTACCGCTTTGCCGATAATTGAAACACAACAAGGTGATATTTCCGCCTATATTCCGACCAATGTTATATCGATTACGGATGGGCAAATATTCTTATTGACCGATATGTTTAATGCTGGCTTCCGTCCGGCAATTGATAGTGGCTTGTCTGTTTCGCGTGTCGGTAGCAGCGCCCAATATAAAGTTATGAAACAAGTTAGTGGCTCCTTAAGAACAGAACTAGCCTCTTTTAAAGAGTTAGAATCTTTCTCGCAATTCGGCAGTGATCTTGACGAGAACACCAAGAATATTTTGGCGCACGGTCGAGTGCTGATGGAAGTTCTTAAACAAGACCAATATGATATCTATTCCTTAGACCGCCAAACAATAGAATTGTTTGTTGCCAAAAATAACTATCTAGATAAATATCCACTTTCGCGGATTAAGCCAATACTAAAAGACCTATATAAATATATTGTTTCAACAGATAATCAATTAATTAAAGATATCGTCTCGACGCATGTTCTATCGAATGAAAACGAGAATAAACTGCGTTCTTTAGTCGAAGATTATTTAGCTACTTTGGAGGTCGATTGATGGCTAGCCTCATCAAAATGAAAAGAAGAATTAATTCCATTGCTTCCACAAAAAAAATTACCAAAGCAATGGAATTAATCGCGACTACCAAACTGAAAAAGTACAAAGATTTAATGTTTGCTAATCGTCTTTACGAAACGGAAATTAGTCAAATGATGCGCTTTTTAAACGCCGCACCAAAAACAGAAAATTTAGAAAAATTCTATCAAGAAGGTCCTAGCGATAAAGATTTATACGTCGTTATTAACTCTAATTTAGGTTTATGTGGCTCTTATAATTATGACTTATATAAGTTCGTGTTAAATAATGTTCAAAAAGATGATGCCATTTTGTTGCCTTTAGGCAGCAAAGGAGAAAAGTATTATGGCGATGAAGGCTATAATGTCGAACTAGATTATAACGATCTTAATCAAGCGATTGATTACGCCCGCATAAATAAATTCGCTCGTTTCTTAACCGACAACTTTTTAAGTGGAAAATACCGAAATGTATATGTAATTTATACCAAATTTGTCAATTCGCTCACATTCGTTCCGACTTTGGTAAAGGTGCTTCCGATTGTAAATGAAGATGCTGCCATAGCACCTTTTAGCTACGCGCCGCTTTTAGATAGTCCAATCGAGAGCATATTTCTTGAAGCTTTACCTTTGTATGTCAATTCATTTTTCTTATCAAAAATTGTCGAATCGTTAGTCTCAGAGCAGGCTTTGCGTCGTAACTCGATGGAAAACGCCAACGATAATGCCGAAGAGTTAATTGAAAATTTAACTCGTGAATATAATAAAGAGCGCCAAAATTCTATCACTGGAGAAATCAGTGATGTCATAAGCGCCAGTTTGCGCTAGAAGGAGATTTACAATATGGATGATAAAAATGTAAATTATGGTACGATTGTTCGCGCTGTTGGACCAATTATCGACGTGAAGTTTAGCGAGCAAAAATTGCCTAAACTTTTAACGGCTCTTGAAGTAAATTTTGACAATAATACGCTGGTGTTAGAAGTTGCCCAACATATTGGCGATGATGTGGTAAGAACGGTAGCGATGGGTCCAACCGAAGGAATTAAACGCGGTTTAAAAGTTCTTGATACAGGTTCGCCAATAAAAGTTCCTGTCGGCGACGCTATTTTAGGAAGAATGTTTAATGTATTAGGTAATCCAATCGATGGACTCGGCGATGAAAAGCTTAAATCATTGCCGCGGATGTCCATTCATCGAAGCGCTCCTAAGTTAATTGAACAAAACGTACAAACACAAATCCTTGAAACCGGAATAAAAGTAATCGATTTGCTTTGCCCTTATGTCAAAGGGGGAAAAGTTGGTCTTTTTGGTGGCGCCGGCGTTGGTAAGACCGTATTAATTCAAGAATTAATTCATAATATAGCAACCGAACAATCAGGCATCTCTGTTTTTGCTGGCGTCGGTGAAAGAAGCCGCGAAGGTAACGATTTATATTTTGAGATGAAAAATAGTGGCGTTTTGGACAAAACAGCCCTAGTATTTGGACAAATGAACGAACCTCCGGGTGCTCGTATGCGCGTTGGCCTAACTGCCTTAACAATGGCAGAATATTTCCGCGACGAAAAGCATAAGGATGTCTTGCTATTTATTGATAATATTTTCCGTTTTACCCAAGCCGGCAGTGAAGTTAGTGCCTTATTAGGACGCATGCCTTCAGCGGTTGGTTATCAACCGACACTCGCCACCGAGATGGGTCAACTGCAAGAGCGCATAACTTCGACCAAAAACGGGGCCATTACATCGGTGCAGGCAATTTATGTTCCCGCTGACGACTTGACCGACCCTGCGCCGGCGACAACCTTTTCGCATTTGGATGCCAAAACGGTTTTAGATCGTAATACGGCGGCATTAGGTATCTATCCGGCCGTCGATCCGCTCGAATCCTCTTCCAATGTTTTAGATCCGAATATTGTTGGCAAAGAACATTATGAAGTTGCCCGCGAGGTACAAAGAGTGTTACAACGTTACAAAGAATTGCAGGATATCATTGCCATTTTAGGCATGGATGAACTCGATGATGCCGATAAAGTCATTGTGGCGCGAGCAAGACGTTTGCGCAACTTTTTATCGCAACCATTCCATGTGGCAAAAAGTTTCATGCAAGCTGATGGCATTTATGTTCCATTAAAAGATAACATTCGTTCATTCAAAGCTATTCTTGAAGGACGTTATGACCATTATCCAGAAAGTGCTTTTTTATATGTTGGCACTATCGATGATGTTGAAAAAAAGGTAAATAATAAATGAGCTTTCAATTAGAAATAGTCACACCTAAAGGCCTTTTTCTAAAGCAAGAGATTGACGCAATAAATATTAAAACGATAACAGGATATCGCACCATATTAGATGGGCATACCAATCTTTTGGCAGTACTTGATTATGCTCCGATGCATATCATTTATAACAATAAGACAACTTACTACGCGATTCACGGTGGTTTATTGCGGATGGAAAACAATGTTCTTCATCTTGTTTTAGGAGCAATTGAGCGTGCCGACCAAATTGATTTAAAGCGGGCTGAAGATAGTAAAATGCGTGCGGAAACTCGTCTTTCTAAGCCTGATGAAAATACCGATTTAAAGCGGGCTGAACTGGCTCTTAAAAGGGCAGCGACTAGAATTGAAACAATAAAATATATTTGATTTTTGCTTAATAAAAACTGTAAAAAGCCTATTTTTTATAGATATTCTATCATTTTTGTTAAGGCGCTAGAATCTTTCAACAAATCGCCTTTATAATCAATCGTTCCTGCTTTAGTGAATATTAAACCATATAGTGTGTCAATATTTTCTTCGCACCCTAATAATGTGTTGATTGTCGTCCTATCTTCCTCAGATAAAAATGCGTAGTCTACCACGTAGACATCATTGTTTGCTTCGTATAGTAACGAACGAAGATTTTCAGTGTAAAAAGCGGCTTGTTCATTACTTGATCTATCGTAGATAAAAACTGGTGTACATTCATTTCGCTTTATGCATGATATTAAATTAGCATAACTAGTAAATAGATACAAATTTGTGTCATAAAAATTACGTTGCATATATTTAGTGAACATAAATTCGGTTTCAAAATAGTTGTTCGATAACGATTCGCATCCGCTTTGCCCGTCTACTAAGTATAGATGCGGCGTTGCGACAACGGTAAGAAAATAGTCGGGATAATTTAAACAAAGATTATAATAATCACCGGCTTGGGCATATACATCAATATAGTAGATGGCCTGTTTTGAATTTTTTAAATAGGGCAATAACGCTGTTTCATTGAACGTTTCACACGAAGAGCATTTACTACTACTTACATAAAATAAAAAAATCTCATTCGATTCTATTAAGTTGGTGATTGTCTGATAGGTGGATGAAAATAAATAATCGGTTATTGAATTTTCTTCTAGGAGTATTAAGCTATCGCCGTTATGCACTAGCGGATAATCACCATGATAGTCGTTGCAGGCACTGATGATCAATGCAAGCGAACTTAATAATAGAAGTGCTTTTTTAGTTTTCATCGCCTTAATTATAGTATTTTTTCAGTATTTTTCCTTATTATCTTCTTTTTGAGTAGAAAAAAAGTTAGCAAATTTTATATACTTATGTATAGGAGGATTTCTTCTTATGAATATTTGGCATCGCACCGATCCAGCGCGAATTCGTCCTGAATCTTTTCTAGCGTGTATCGAAATTCCAAAAGGGTCAAAAAATAAATATGAATTAGATAAATATAGTGGTGCGTTGATGTTGGACCGTGTTTTATATACATCAACTCACTATCCGCAAAATTATGGTTTTATTCCTCGAACGTTAGCGGGTGATGGCGACGCCTTAGACGTTTTAGTTCTTTGCTCGGAGGCAATTGTTCCTTTAGCGTTGGTGGAATGCTATCCGATTGGTGTTTTAGAAATGATTGATAGTGGCCGTAGCGACATGAAAGTCATCGCAATTTGCAAGAATGATCCTTTGTTTAACTCCTTCACTGATATTAAGGATATTCCCAATCACATTTTGCAAGAAATAAAACACTTCTTTAAAGTTTATAAGGAATTAGAAGGAAAAGTAACTGTCGTCAATAAAATGCGCGGTCGTGTCGTGGCGATGGAAGTCATTCGTGACGCGATTGATTTATATAACAAGACTTATCCCGATTCGGACATGACTTATTTTAAGAAAGTCTAATTATTCTTAATTTTTTCATAAGTGGCTTTGTCGAATGTCACATAATTCAAAGGTGTGATGGAAATAAAGCCATTTTTTAATGCTTGGTAGTCGGAATTTTCGTCTTTTTCGTACTCGACGTTACGACTTCGTTTTATTTTTGTATTGTCGTTATAAAAAATGACTTCTTCGTGCATCTTTGCTAACTTGGTTAGCATTATTCCGCGATACTCTCTCGAGGAAGGAAAATTAATATTTAATATGTATTCATTGGATATTAAATTTTTGCCCAAAATAAATTTCATGGCTTCATCAAATAATTTTTCAGCATTTATTAGGCCAACTTCTGCGCTAAAGGCAAGACATGGTTTGCCAAGAATTAGCGATTGATTGGCTGCACCGATGGTGCCACTATGCATGGTGTCATGCGAAATGTTATATCCATGATTGATACCGCTTACGATAAAATCAAAATTATGATTTTTCAAAACGCTTACTCCGAAGGCAACGCAATCGGCCGGTGAGCCACCAATTGCGTAAGTGTATTCATTGATTCGTCGATATTCCATTGTGTTTTTGATAGTGATTGATGTCGATGTAGCGCTCATAGGATATAATGGCGCCACAATAGTTACATCCCCGTATTTATCAAGCATTTTTTTAGCCAACTTGATTCCTTCGGCATCGTAGCCATCATCATTTACTAGCAAGATATCAAAACGATTCTTTTTCATTTTTTAGTCCTCTCTTCAAATTTTCTAGTTTGCTTTTAGCAATTATTAAGTAAATAGGTTTTTTTGTTCCTTTATAACGATATAAGGCCCAATAGTACCAAAATAAATCTAAAAATTGTATCATGGTGGTCAAATCTATATCAGGATATTTAACTAAGAAAGCATCACGAAATATTTTTGCAGTTTTTTCGTTATTAATCTCGTTTTCGCTCAAAAAAGAGGCGATATCGAACAGTTCGATATTTTTGCCAGAAAATTCGTAGTCCAATAAGAACATTTCATTTTTGCGAACGAGAAAATTAGATTTTACTAAATCGTTATGTGAGGTAACTAACGGATATTTTCTATAAAGCTCCTTTGCTTTATCGATTATTTTTATATACTCAGGGTGCCGAAGCGGACAAGGAAGGCCTTTTTGATAAAATTTTAAGCGCTTAAACGGATTGAATTTACCTAATTTTGCTATTTTTATTTGGTGAATTGTTTGGATTATGTTGGCCGCCTTAATTATTTGTTCTTCATCGTCAAAATCTATGTATTTTGTGTTTTTTATATATTCGCTAATTTTTAAACCATTTTTTTTATCATAGAATGATACTTTTTCAACAAATGGTTTATTTCGTAATGCTCTAATCATTCGGTATTCATCAATATATCGATTTTGGGGATCATGAAAACTAGATGATTGGCGATAAACGGTTTCTCTTACCAAATAGGTATCATTAGAAATACCACCCGTTAGTTTTATAGCATTTTTTAAATCTAATTCAGCGATTTGCATAAGTTATATTATAATATATCAATGTGATAAACATAATTCTTTATCAGCCTGAAATGCCCGCAAACACAGGAAACATTTTGCGCCTCGCAATGGCAATTAGCGCGCGAGTTATAATTATCGGTCCAATCCCTTTTACTTTAGACGATAAATCTTTAAAGCGTGCGGGTATGGACTACTTACTAGAAGCCGATTACGTCTATTATTCATCTTACGATGAATTTTTAAAGCATTTTGGTAAAGAAAAAATATTTTATGTTACGCGCTTTGGCAAATATACATATAGCGATATTGATTACACAAATTTATCTAGCGATATCAACTTAATGTTTGGAAAAGAATCGACCGGCATCGATAAAAATATTTTGCGCGCCAATTTAGATTCCACAATTAGAATACCGATTCTTTCTAGCGCAAGAAGTCTTAACTTAGCAAATTCGGTCGCGATTGTC
Source organism: uncultured bacterium (assembly GCA_949297445.1). Lineage (GTDB taxonomy): Bacteria > Bacillota_I > Bacilli_A > RFN20 > CAG-826 > CASFSG01. The sequence goes on from CASFSS010000017.1 coordinate 20,931, forward strand.
GCTTATGAAGTTTTAAGACAAAACGATTATTTTTCTTTAGCTAAACAAGAGCAAATAAGACACCATATAATCGATTAGTCGCCGCTCATCAGCTTGGCATTTTTATAAAGTTCTACGACTTCTTTCTCAACATGATGTATTTTAATTACTAAGTAATTTTTTAAGAGAGCCTCGCCTTTATTTTTTGTTCTTCTTATATTTTTCTTTTTGGTGTAAATAACCTCTCCTTGGAGCATTTTTTTCGTCAACAAAGCAATCGAGGCGGCAATTTGAATTTCTTTCGCGGTGGGTTTTTTTGTTTTTAAAAGCACGTGGCCACTAGAATAATCTTTGACGTGAAACCAAAAAAACTCGCGGTCAGTTTTATAAACGAACGATAAAAAGTCATTTTGTTCAATGTTTTTACCAAAAAGAATTATTGTTCCGTTAATGTTTATCTTATAAGGAGTGTTTTGCTTTGTTTGAACAGTTTCCTTTTCTTTTTTGTTTAATCCGTATTTTTTGGCGATGATTTCAATCTCGCGTTCTGAACATTCTTCGATGCGCGATAAGTCGTCTTCCATCGTCTTTTTTTCGTCAATAGCGGTGCGAATTTTTTGCTCGTATAATTTAATCTCATTGAGACCTTTACGCCGCTTAGAAAAGATTCTATCGATATTTTCTTGAATTGATAATTTATTATCAAGTGGCAAAATATTACCATCTATAATGATACTATTTACTTTTTCTTTTCGATTTATATCGTATGGGTAATTATTTTCGATTATTTCCGCTTTTTTGATATTGTTTAAGGCATTATCGTGGTCTAAATTGATAGCCTCTATTTTCCGTTCGTTGGCTTTAATTTTATTTTTTAAATGTTTGATTAAAAGGGCGTATTTTTCAAATTTGCGATTGTGTATTTCCTCATAAAATTGCTTATATGCGAACGAGTCAGAAACAACGATTTCTTCTTTTACCCCTCCTTTTATTTTTTCGCTCGTATTTTTATACGCATAAAATGACATTATTTTTGTTAAATTTTCATCTAATAAAATTAAATTAGGTTTCAATGAAAATTGCTCAAAGATAAGGAAGTATTTTTTGGCCAATATATATGGCGAATTTTCTAATAGTTCCAGCATAATGACATTATCATCTTCTTTTTTCTTAATCGATACGAGTTTTGCCTTAAATATTTTTGCTTTAAGTCTTTTTAAAAATGTTGAATCAAGCGAGGAGAGATGATAGTCAATCGAAAACATGAAAAAAGCTGGTTTTTGCTTGTTTAATGAAAAGAACAAACACTTCTCTTTTTGATGGTCTAATACAAGGCATAAACATTGTTTGTTTATTTGAATTATGTCTTCTATGAATAGACCATTGATTTTTTTGTCGATTGTTCCAATATATTCGCTCAAAAACATCCTAAAAAATAGTTTACTATTAAAAGAGAGAAAATTATATATGTGAAATTAAAATTGATGTCTTTAAACTACTTCGCTAAAATATCAATATGGAAAATATCAAGCGTGGTTTATTAATCATTATTTCTGGTCCATCTGGAGTCGGTAAAGGTACGATTCGTAAAGAAATAATGGATGATGAAACTTTAAATTTAGCATATTCAGTTTCTATGACTACCCGAAAAATTCGCGACGGTGAAATTGACGGGAAAGATTATTATTTTGTTTCTAACGAAGAATTTGATCGAAACATTAAAGAAGATAATTTGCTCGAGTGGGCTGAATTTGTTGGCAATAAATATGGGACACTAAAAAGCGAAATCGAAAGGCTAAGAAATCTTGGCAAAAATGTTCTTTTGGAAATAGAAGTAAACGGTACAAAACAAGTTTTGCAAAAATGTCAGGGCGATGACGTGTTGTCGATCTTTTTAATACCGCCTTCATTGGAAGAGTTAGAAAATCGCATACGCGCTCGTTCGACTGAAAGCGAAGAGGCAATTCAAAAGCGCTTAGCGAAGGCCGAAAAAGAATTAAAAATGCAGGGTGACTATAAATATGTTGTCTTGAACGATGATCGCCATCGCGCGGCAAACGAAATTAAAACAATAATTCGACAAAATATAGTCAAAAATTAGTGATTAATAAAAAAAAATTGTGAGATATTTTATGGGCAAGCATATTTAAAAATGCTATATTTTTAATATGAAGTTATTAGAAATAATAATCGAAAGAAAGGCTAATTCTTTAAATCGCCCTTTTACTTATTATTACGATGGTGAGCAAGAAGTTGCTATCGGCACACGTGTTAAAGTTAATTTTAATAATGCGATAGTGCTTGGCTATATTGTAAAAGTAGAAACTAGCGATTTGCCATTAATAGAATTAGAGAACAAATTAGGTTTTCATTTGTCGCCAGTTATTGAAGTTATTGACAGTGAACCTTTATTAAATCCTGAATTACAAAATTTAGCCGCCGTGCTTTCGAAACGATATTTGACCCCGCTCATTTCTTTTGTTCAAGCGATGTTGCCGCCTTCTTTAAAGCCGGCTCTTTCTTCGTTAAAAGCGCCTAAAATTGCTTTTGAAAAACATATTGAGCGTCTAAATAAACCTATCACAACAAAATTGACGAGCCAACAAGAAGCGATTTTGAATGAATTATCGCTGAAAAAAAGCCTCCCAGTTAAACAAATTAAATCCAAATCAGCAATTAATACGTTGCTTAAGCACGGGTACATTCGTTTTTTTGACGTTGAGATAAACCGTTTGAAAATTGATGATGAGGTTGAATATAAGGAAAAGAAGTTAACGCTTGACCAAAAGAATGCCATTAATAGCGTCATTGAAACTGATAAGGTCGTAACTTTGCTTGAAGGCGTTACCGGGAGTGGAAAAACAGAAGTTTATTTGCAGCTCACCAAACACTTTTTAAATGGTGGTAAAAATGTCATCATGCTTGTGCCGGAAATTGCCTTAACTCCGATGATGGTTAAGCTGTTTGTTTATCGTTACGGAAAAGATGTAGCGATTTTACATAGCGAATTGACGGCTGGAGAAAAATACGACGAATATCGCCGCATTGCTCGTGGCGAATGTCGAATAGTTGTTGGCGCTAGATCGGCAGTATTTGCCCCTCTTGATAATATCGGATTAATCATCTTAGACGAGGAGCATGTTGAATCGTATAAGCAAGATGCTCTGCCTTTTTATCATGCTCGCGATGTAGCAATTATTCGTGCGACAAATATCGGTGCTAAAGTTTTATTGGGCAGCGCTACCCCTTCTTTAGAAACACGCGCTCGCGCTCAAAAAGGTGTTTATAACTATGTATTGATGAATAAGCGCATCAATGAAAGAGCCTTGCCTTTGACGACGATTGTCGATATGACTAAAGCGGCTAATCTATCTCGTGCTTCGACAATTTTTTCAACGACATTGCTCGCCGCATTAAAGGAAGTCATCGAAAAGAAAGAGCAGGCAATCTTACTAATAAATAGACGAGGCTATTCTGCCTATTTAACTTGTCGCAGCTGTGGGCATATATTTATGTGTCCAAGTTGTGGTGTTGCCTTGGCTTATCATAAAGAAAGTCATCTCTTAAAATGTCATCATTGTAGTTACACTACTACCATGCCCGCCAATTGTCCCAAGTGTGGTTCTTCCTTTTTGGCGAAGATTGGTTTTGGTACTGAACGTATTATTGAAGAAGTCGAAAAGCTTTTTCCAAATGTCGGTGTTTGTCGTCTTGATTCTGATACAAAGCAAAGCAAGCGCTCTTTGGCTAAGATAGTCGATAGTTTCCAGCGCGAGGAAAAGCAAATCATGGTTGGCACCCAAATGGTGGCCAAAGGCCACGATTTTCCTAATGTCACACTAGTCGGGGTTGTTTTGGCCGATATTGGTTTGGCGTTACCTTCTTATCGTAGCAACGAAAGAACATTTGAATTATTGACCCAAGCAGTGGGGCGTTCTGGCCGCGCTTATAAGGAAGGCAAAGCCATCATTCAAACATACAATCCTCATCACTACGCTATTACTTGTGGAGCTAGCCAAGATTATGCTCGCTTTTATAAATTAGAAATGGCGATGCGCAAGGTGCAGCAATATCCTCCATTCACTTATTTGATTGCTGTTCGATTCGCCTCAATTAACGAAGAATCTTTAATTGCTTTGACTCACAAGATTGCCGAATGGCTCATGTCTTTAAAATTGAATGAAACGCAAGTGATTGGACCTTTGACCCCGTATATTGCTTATCAAAAGAAAAAATATCATCGTTTTATAGTTATAAAATTTCATCGTGATGATAAAATAAAAAGCGAACTACAAAAGATGTTAGATAATCTAATGAAATATTCTGATATCGATGTTCAAATTGATGTCGATCCATACGATTATTAATGCTAGGAGATTAATATGATAACTATTTCAATTTACGGTCTTGATCAATACGCTGTTGGCCATTATTCCAAAGAACAAAGTGTGAATATTGCTAACATTTTAGAAACAAATGTGGACAATATAAATTTTTATGCACCGAACGCTTATGTTCTGCATAATGGCGTTGAACAAACTTCATGGAATGCTCTTGTCAAAATTAGTTTGCCGGAAAAATTTCGTGTCTTCGAAGAAGAATTGACCGAATTTATTTTTAAAACGATTACTTTATATACGATAAATGTGGCGGTGGAATTTTATTATTATGATTTAAAGCATCGTCACGAATTTAAAAACAAAGATTATCCGCCCTTCATCAAAGAAGAAAATTTGGTACATGTTGAAGAAACGGAAGATGTTGAAGATGAAGAAATATACGAAGGTAATATTTTCGAAAATCTCGAAGAGCAAATTGAGTTTGAACGCAAGAAGCGTTCTAAGTAGTTCTTATTAATTTAAGTTTAGACTTTTTTAATAATCATTTAAGACTTTGTTAAATTTTCTTTATGTGATAACATAATTACGAAAAGAGAATTCATTATGAAAATAGAAATTCAATTAGCTCAAACAGTGCTACAAAAGGTTTTTGCTGAGAAAGAAATTTTTCAGCGCGCATTAAAGAGTGTTTTTCCTCATAACGACCCAAATCGTCAATATTTAGGAACTGTCTCGTCCTTAGTTGGTTCAGAACTAAGACACCATCTTTTGTTTGCTAAATTAGTTGATAGTTACATCGATGAAGGCGCTGAAATTTCCTTCGATGATAAACTATTAATTTATATTGCCCTTGCGAACCATCATTTCGTCAAGCGCCTCGCTAGCGAGGAACTCGTTAAAGATTTGCAAGCGCTGAATTTGCCGATTAATTTTGTTAAACTCTTTTCTAACGAAAAAACAATCTATGAACTATTGAGCGAAATAGTCACAAATATTCGTTCGCTAGAATATATTTCTATTCGTTTTAATACGCCTACTTGGCTTGTCAAGATGTGGCAAAAACATTTTGGTTATAGCGCGACTTTTAAAATTTTAAAGCGCAATGCAAGACCACCTAAAACGACCGTTCGTGTCAATACATTGGTGACTAGCGAAGAGAAAATATTATCTTCTAATGCCGAATTCTTTTCGAAAACGACAGTTGCTAATTTGCTTGAATATAATGGCAAAACCCCTTTGCGCCAAAATGAATTTTTCCGTTCGTTTGATGTCTTTAATGAGCGGCAAGCATTAAAGAAAGCGCTAGATGAAGTGTTTGCCCAAGTATCGCCCAATCAATTTTTCATATATTCATCAAAAGACGATGCTTCCTGCATTGAAGCTATGCTCTTAGCCAATCGCAAAATCGGCGTAAATTTAGGCGTTCCTAAAAAAGAAACGCGCCCTGAACTAGCGAGATTGATTCGCATCTATAAATTAAAAAATGTTAATTATTTTGAAGCGCCGACCGATCAGATGCTCGCCGCGGTCACGCAAAAACAACAACTCGTCATTTTAAATCCAAAATCTTCTAGTTTTGATGAAATTAGAATATATCCCGATTTTTTGCTTCACTTTGAGAAGGAAAAATTGGATGAATTAATTGCCAATCAAAAGAAGATGCTTTACGATGTTTCAAATTTTGTGGATGAGGAAGGGAAACTCGTTTATATCGTAAATACACTAGATCGCAAGGAAAGTCATTCATTAATTAATCTTTTCTTAAATGAACATCGCGAGTTTAAATTAATTCAAGAAAAACAATATTTGCCTTACGATGCCGACGATTGTGCTCTCTATATTGCGATAATGCAACGAACTGGTATAGCTAGTGCATAATCTTTATGACTACACATTAAAACAACTACAAGAACTGCTCGCCCAATACGGGGAAAAACCTTATCGTGCGACGCAACTTTTTTCATGGCTTTACGAGAAAAAAGCGACATCCTTTCAAGAAATGAGCGACATTTCAAAGAAATTTCGTCAAACTCTAGAAGAGGAATTTTCTATGGCGCTACCCACTATTACAGTTCTTGAACAATCAAAAGATGGAACCAAAAAGTTTTTGCTTGAATTGGCGGATGGTGCTTTGGTCGAGACGGCCTTAATGCCATATAACTATGGGGATGCTGTCTGTGTGTCTAGCCAAGTAGGTTGTAACATGGGTTGCTCTTTTTGTGCTTCTGGACTATTAAAAAAACAGCGCAATTTAACGGCTGGTGAAATGGTGGGGCAAGTGCTGGCTGTCAATAAAATATTGGCAGCGGAATTGCGACACGTTACTCATGTTGTAGTCATGGGAACTGGTGAGCCTTTTGATAATTATGATAATGTTTTATCGTTCATTCGCATTATCAATGACCCTAAATCTTTGGCGATTGGCGCTCGTCACATCACGGTATCTACTTGCGGTATAGTCGATGGAATATATCGCTACTCCAAAGAGGGACTTCAAACTAATTTAGCCATTTCTTTGCACGCTCCGAACGACGAAATAAGACAAAAAATTATGCGAATTGCCAAAGCATATCCTTTAAATCAATTAATTGATGCCATTCGTTATTATGAAGAGAATACAAACCGAAGAGTAACTTTTGAATATATTTTATTAAAAAATATTAACGATTCTATTGCATGTGCGGAAGAACTAGCTAGACTTATTAAAGGGATGCTCTCGCACGTCAACTTGATACCCTATAATCCGGTCAAGGAACTGCCGTATCAACGAAGCGATGAAAAAACGATCCATGCCTTCTTTGAGTGTTTGTTAAAATCCGGTATTCGAGTGACAATTAGAAAAGAATTTGGCAAAGATATTGATGCATCCTGTGGTCAATTGAGGGCAAAACATCATGAAAAAGACGATTAAAGGACAGTTTTATGCCAAAATTGATCGTGGTCGTGTCCGGGTGACAAACGAAGATCAAGCATTGGCTATCGCAAACGCTAGTGGTGATGTTTTGCTTGCGGTTTGTGATGGCATGGGTGGTCATAAAAAAGGTGATTATGCTTCCCGCATGGCCATAAATTTGTTGGCCGACGCCTTTAAAAAGAAATCTTCTTTCAATTATATTTATTATGCTAGATATTGGCTGACTTCGACGATTAAACGAATCAATGCCGCCATTTATAACGAATCGTTTACGCGCGACGATTATAAAGATATGGGAACGACGATGGTGGTTGCCTTGTTAATTAAAGACACTGTTATTATCGCTAATGTCGGCGATAGCCGTGCCTATGGTGTTCGCTATGAATCGTTGCGACGTTTAACCGAAGACCAAACATATGTTGATTATTTATATCGAATGGGGAAAATTAGCGAAGAAGAAATTAAAACGCGTCTTGACCGTCATGTTTTAATGAATGCGGTTGGCATTTTTCCGTCGTTAAGCATTGATATAAAAATGTACCCTAACATCGGTAATCCGATTTTGCTTTGTAGTGACGGTTTATATAACAATATAAGTGAAAAAGATATTCATGCTATTTTACATAGCGATGACCGCATCGAAACGAAGGTGGAGACATTAATTAGTGTCGCTAACGCTAATGGTGGTAGTGACAACATGGCAGTTGCGTATTGGGAGACTATTGTAGATGGTGAAAATAGGTGATCGAATAGACAATCGTTATCGCATTACTGGCCGAATTGGCACTGGCGGTATGGCGGAAGTTTTCGAAGCCACAGACGTTATTGCTAAAAAAAGAGTCGCCGTAAAAATAATGCGCGTTGAATTGCTTGATGAACGCGATAATGTTCTTCGTTTTCGACACGAGGCGCAGGCGTGTGCGGCGATGAATCATCCGAATATTATTAAAGTATATTATCAAGGTGTTGTGGAAGATAGACCATATATGGTCTATGAATATATAAAAGGACAAACTTTGCACGAAAAGATTGAATTTAACGCCCAATTTACTGTCTACGAGGCTTGCCAAATCATGCTCCAATTGCTCGATGCGGTAAGTTATATTCATGAACACGGAATTATTCATCGCGATATTAAGCCACAAAATATTTTTTATTTACCTGATGGAACAATTAAATTGGCCGATTTTGGTATTTCGGTTGATGCCAATATTTCAGAGACGGTTTCTGAAAAAGGAATCATGGGCAGCGTATTTTATTTGGCGCCCGAGATATGCCAAGGCAAACCGCCGACCATTCAAAGCGATATTTATTCATTAGGTGTAACCTTTTTTGAGCTTATTACGGGACGCCTGCCTTTCGAAGAAGGCCGAGCAGTTGACATTGCTTTATCACACGTCAAAAAAGCTTTTCCGAGCGCAACCAAATATTCGCCGGGGGTCAATAAGGAAATTGATCGCATCATCATGAAAGCTTGCAAAAAGAATCCAAAAGATCGTTACGCAAACGCTAAAGAAATGTATCAAGCTATTAAAAAAGCGATGGATAATCATAACAACTTCATCGAAAAGAAAAGTTTATTAAAACGAATATTTGGTTTTAAATGATTACCGGTCGAATTGTGTTTAATAAAGGCGACACCTATCAATTATATAGCAATGGTGTCATTTATAATTTATATGCCAAAGGACTTTTTCGAAGCAATTTAAAGAACTCATTGGTTGTTGGTGATACGATAGATTTTGATGAAGAGACATACCGAATAACTTCTATTGGCCAAAGGACAACAATGTTTGATTATTTGCAAGTTAGCAATATTGAACAAATTCTAATTATATTAACGGAGATTGATAAAAGTGATTTTATCGATTTAGCTAAAATTTTACTTGCCGCTAATATTAACAACATCCCTTGTACTTTTTTACTTTTTAAAGATGCTGATTTGTCATCAGAAATTACTAAAAAACTAATGAATAGCGGAGCAAATATTGGCGTTTTGTCGGAAAAAGTGCTCCAATCTAATATATTTTCGTTAATAATTATCGATAATCTATCTAAACTTAATTTATTTTTTGAAAAATTACCGAATTTGCAGGAAAACTATATTGATTCCCTAGCAAAAAACACGCCATTATTTGAGCAATTCATCGCTTATTATGGCGAGTATCAATTAATGTTTTCAAGCGTGGAAAGATTTAAAAATTTACATCTATTAAAAGGCAATATCGCATCATATTTTCCGCCTTTTCAAAAATATCTTCATCAGTGTAAAAATGCAAATTGTCTGCACATTGCTGAAATTGATTGTAGAATTAAAAAAGAAGTCGAATTGCATAATATTAGCTTAGAGACTTATGAATTATATTGCGACTTGCTGAAAAAATTGGCATAGTTAGTGAGGTTTACCAAAAATGAAACAAGCATATGTTGCGCCATCTATCTTAACCGTTGATAAAGCAGAAATACCTGCCACGATTGCTAAATTAGAGCAAGGCGGTGCCGATTTTTTGCATTTTGACGTCATGGACGGAATTTTTGTTCCTAACAAGACTTACACATTTGATGAGTATGAAGAAATATCCCGTTTGCATCATATGATTAATGATGTTCATTTAATGGTTGTTAAGCCGTTAGAATATGCAAAAAAATATGCCGAATTAGGAGCGGATTTTATTACCTTTCATATCGAAGCCGTTAAAGACATAAATGAGGCAATCAACATCGTGAATGTTATTCATTCATATGGCAAGAAGGCTGGCATTTCAATTAAGCCAGCTACTGCTCCTATGACCATCCTACCATTATTACCAATTTTAGATTTGGTGCTCATCATGTCGGTTGAACCTGGCAAGGGCGGTCAAAAATTTCTTAACTCCGCCTTAGATAAAATTGCCTTCTTATGTAAATATATTGATAAATGGCACCTATCGACATTATTAGAAGTTGATGGCGGGATAAACGACATAACAGGTAAAGCTTGCCGCGAAAAAGGGGTCGACATTTTGGTTGCTGGCTCTTATATTGTCGGTCACGATGATCTTAAAGCGAGGATTGATTCGTTAAAATGATGCCGTTTAATGCGTTATATTTAGCGTTTATTATCGTAGGAGTTCTCTCTTTTGCTTGTTTGATATTTTCAGGCGATTTTATCTATAAAAAATCCAAGAAAGAAAAGTTTAGATATTATCATAATTTTCCTTATGAAATTGATTTGGAGTTAAACAAAAGGGAAAAATTACCATATCGAATATTTTTAATTATTTATTTAATTTCTTCCTTTTTGCCACTTTCGCTTATCGTTTCTTCATATACTATTTTTTCTAAATACGCTCCCTTTTATTTAATTACATCTTTAATATTAATTGTTCCTTATTTCATGTATTGGATATTGACGATTTTGCCCGCTAAATTTATTCGCCAACATACATTAGTTTTTGCCATTTTTTTGGCGATGACTTTTGTTGTGGCTTGTCTAGTTAGCGTCCTTGCATTTCTATTATTTGGCCTAGATGGTTCAATTTTGCACCTTTTAATAGGCGTTTTCGCGGTGGCCATTGCTCTTTTTATACTCATTATTGCTGTCAATCCCAAATTAAAAAATTGGACTAAGTTAGAGACGAAGGTTACTAAGGACGGTACCAAAGAAATTGTTCGCCCTAAATATTTTCCTCTCGCGTATAGCCAATGGTTAATTCTGTTATCTTTAGAAGCAACCACAATTTTACTTTATTTGACTATTTTGTCGATTTAAAAAAGCGCCATTGAAGGCGCTTTAATTATTTGAAAAAAGTTTTAATTATAATTCGTAAAGGCCATCTTGGCAGGTGACTGATGTAAAGACATAACTTTCGCCATTTAAAGCCCAACTACTTGCTTTTTCAATGGCTGCAAATTGCTCGATCGTGCCTTCATATATTAGTTCAATGCTAGCTGCTTCATAACTTTCGAAGATGGTGGTACCAATTTTTTCAATTGTTATAGGCAAAACAATTTGGCTAATTCGCGTGTGCGCGAATGCACTATCGCCGATGGCGGTAGCACCTTCAGGCAGTGAATAGCTTTTAACGTTATTGTAGTAAGGCATCGATATTAATTGATAAGTGTCTTTTGTATATAAGGCTCCCGAACTTTCTTCGCAGAAATAATATGGATTGTTCTCATCTACCAAAATTTTTGCTAAATCGGCCACGCCATAAAACGGGTTGTGTCCAATTTTTTCTAAAGAGGCTGGTAAAGGAGTAATTTCTCTTAAATAACTTAATCCTGAAAAGCAATAATCGCCAATTTCTTCCAGCCCTGAATTAAAAGTAATCGATAAAACTCCATAGCATGCACTAAATGCGTTGCTTGATATTGTCTTTAATGTGCTAGGAAAAACAAGCGATGTCAGTAGTGTGCCACGGCAAAGAGCAAACACTCCGTAGCCGATTGTCACTAATCCTTCATTGAAATTTATTTGTGCTAATCCAGAACATGAATAAAAAGCAAAAGTTTCAATATTTTTTAGCGAAGTAGGAAAACTTAATTTATTTATAGCGGTGCAAGAATAAAAACAACTTTCAGGAATATTTATCAACCCTTCTTCAAAAGAAACATTTTTTAAGTATATACAACCTTTAAAAGCATTATCAGAAAGAATAACATTGCCTGGCACTATAATCGCCGAAAGAGAAGATTCTTCGAACGCTCCTTGGCCGATTAAATTAATGTTATCGTTAAAAACTATCGTATCAATATTTCGATTATCGTGAAAACAATAGTCATAAATTGTTTCTACGCCAGCGCGTAAATGATATTCGCTTTCAGTAGTGGCCATCGGAACGTAAATTAAACTATTCTCATCCTTAGAATATAAACTGCCATCAATTGATGTATAGGTAGGATTATTGGTGGATACCTCGATGCTTTTTAAAGATATAAGGCTGCTAAAAGCTTTACAAGCAATATCATCAACATATTGTCCGATTTGAATTTTAGTTAAATAAATATCATAGAATGCCCGCTCGCCAATAGCGGTCACATAATAGGTAGAACCATTTATACTGACTTGATCAGGAATGATCAATGGTGTCGGTATTAAATCATCATCGTATGGATTATAGGAGATTAGTTTAGCTTTTTTAGCTGCTTCGTCGATGATTTCAAAGGTCATTTCATTTTCACTTAATTCGATTAAAGTAAAAGTGGCCTCCACTTTATAATAATTTTCTTCCGCGACAAATGAATAGGCTCCAGCCACCTCTCTTATCCGCTCATTATTTACCAATATAGAAGATAAATAATATCCTTCGCCAGGCGTCACGTAAAAAGCTATTGTTTCACCAACAACGTAGGTGTCTTTAACTGGCACAAAACTTCCATAGCCATTAATGGTGATATCTAATGTGACTTCTTCGGCTGTTTGGCTGGTAGAAGTTGTGGTGGAAGGTTCATCGCAACTAGTCAACAATAATCCGCAACTAGCCAATATAATTAAGGAGCTTTTAATAACTGTCTTCAACATATTTTTAAGCCGGTAATACGGTGCTTCCTATATTTGAATATTCGATTTTAATAGTTCCTGATGTAATGTTATAGGAACTATCAATGTATGAATAATCCGCTTGAACAAAAACAATCTCATTATTGTCGTTCAAACGAATATTTATTTCGCTGGCCGATTGAAGATTGGTGCTCCTTAATGGTGCTTTTCCAACGTAAAAACATTTCGCCAGTGCGCTGACCATTGATGCTTCACCAACATAGAAATTAGTTGTCGGATTATAATTGAATAAATCGCCGCTAACATCGCTGACTATCGGTAATAAATCCTCATAATAATATGTTCCTTGATATAGACTCGGAAAATAAGTTAAAGAATTTTTAACGAATGTCTCGGTTTCACTATCATAAATGTATGAATACAATAAATCGCTCGCACTATCTGGCTTGAGCAAAAAGTCGTTTTCGTTCCGCATATTTTCATCGCCTGTGCTATCGTCCCAATTGCGAACATAAATTTCTGAACCATCATAGAAAATTTTGGTATAATCAACTGACAAGATAGTGCTTCCGTCGCTCGCGTAAGACGTATCTGTAATTTTGACGGTCATGTTGTTACCATCGACGGACGATAAAGCTTCTTTTAAGACGGCGTTTTCTGCCTTCTCAGGGAAGGGTGTCAAGTTATCGACTTCACCCGCTCCGATGTCGCTTAACTCCATCGTACATTCGTTTTCATAATAATATAAATATGTATAATAACCGTCACTTTCGGTGTTAAAGCGACCATCCATTTCGATATAAAGCGATTCAAATGTTGTCTCGTTTTCATCGACGGTAAAATACATTTGTAGTGGTTGCATTTTAAATCCTGAATTTAAGTATGTAAAAACATAATTGGTGATGACGGCACCTTTGTCTAAATTGATGTTATAGTGAATTTCGCCACTATCTGTCACTTGTCTAGTAATGTCGCTAGGAATTAATAGTTTAGCAAAATTCATATATGAATTAATCTCATACGCATTGGTTGAATAGGTTTTAACGACGCTATTTGTGTAATCTAAACTTGTCGTATAAAGTAAACCGTTTTCGTCACGATAGACTTGTCGATCTTCAGTCACGACGTTCTCGCCAGCATAAGTTTGTGTTGTCGTTCGGCGCATAGCGATATTGTCTTTTTCTTGGTAGACAAAAGTAGAATCATAAGTATTGCGTTCTGGCGTGCCGATTAGAACTAGCTCGCCGCTCGTATTCACGCCAACCTGCTGTCTGGTTTGCTTAATTTTACCAGACATTTGAAAACCGCCCGTTTGCATCTTTTCAAGCATTTCTTCTTCGAGTGATAATTCTTCGTTTGTCGATGAATTATCGCAAGCTGTTATTGTGAATAAGCCAATCAATAATAGGTTTGAAATAATAATCTTTTTCATTTTCAAATCTCCTACGCTAAAGTTATTTCGAAAGGAATTTCTGTCGAGTTGAAGTCGAGAATTTGGTATATCATTAAACCTGTATAATTCAAGTAATCATATTCGACTTCGATACGATCAATATTTGTCTTATCTTCAGTTAAGTATATTCTAGTTGCCGAAGTATAACCATATTCAACATATGAAATTGAAGAAACAAAAGGAATGAATAATTCAACTGCTGTGTAAGCTAAATTATCTAAAATCGGTGAATAACTACCATCTTCGTTGAGATTAAAGACATTTTTCGATACATAGTCCCAAGAAAATATTCCGGGCAGATATGATAGATAATCATATAATCCATCAATTGATGAGTAATTGACAGAATCGTGCGCAAATGTATTGTTAGTTGTTAACGAATAAACATTTAAATACCCGTCATTATCTGGCATTAAATACATATCGCTAGCCGTTGGTTCATTAGGTATAACACCATTTGAAACAATGTAATCCCACACTTGGCAATAAATATCATCGCCAGCATAATACATCGTAACGCATTGCTCGGTAGATTGTTTTACACCATTAGTATAGGGTACTAAATGGCGATCGATTGTCAAAGTCTCGGCTTCCATAAAATTATCAATAGCAGTTTGCAAATCGTCATTTTCTGGTTTGTTTGGTTCACTGTGAATAATATCTTTACTATTTGCGGTGCCGACATCTGTTAACGTAAAGTCGAACGTATACAAATGTGAGACATATTCATTTTCAAATGTCGATAAGTTAGTTTCGACAGTCTTATATAGATTTGTTGTCCAATGGCCACCAGTAAATAAACCATTTTCAACCGATAATAGCATTTCGTCAGTTGTGGTCGAAATAGCTACACTATCAATTGAAGAAAACCAATAGCCAAAAAAGATATTGGCCTTTTCATCATTCAATAAATATGTACTATCATCGATTTTTTCTAAATCTTTTGTATTAACTTGCAAAAACGGATTGGCAAAGCCGTTTCCGGAGTAAGTGTCGTAGTTAAAACCATCATTCATTGAATAGCCATCATCGCGAGCGGTGTTGGTGTAATCTAAATAATTGATGGCAACGTATCCTTTGTTATTCCATAAGTTTTCGCTCAAAAAACATTCCCGCTCTCCATCGACAATTTCGTAATATCGACGATCGACACCAATATAATTATTGTTGTTTTGATAGGTGAGAGTCAAAGCGTATTCCTCGGTAGTTGTTTCTCCCGTCGGCAAAAGATATCCACTATCGGAATAATAAGTTTTTTGTAGCGTTAGCGTACCATCGACTTTAAAGCCAAGACGAACGCTTTCTAAAAGTGCTTCTTTGGTTGCTTTTTCCTGGCTGTCTGCCAAATTGCCATCACAACCAGTTAAAGCAAGAACTGATAGTAAATAGATTGAAATTATTTTTTTCATATTTTTCTCCTTTATTAATAAAGCGAATTATATAGTTCGTCGGCGGCTAAAATATTGCCATTTCCAAACGAGTTGATATGGAAACTACCTAAAACGGTATCTTCGCTATAAATTGTAATAACATAATCGGTATCTTTCGTTACATCTAATGTCACCTTATTGATGATTTCAACCCCTGACCAAATTCCTAAGTTTTCATTGCCGAGATCAAATTCAGGATTAATGAACCATTTTACAAGATAATGTAAAGAGAAAGTTGGATCATAAGCGGCATCTTCTTGTTCGCTTAATGTCCAAGTATACGTCGTGGCTTCTGAGCTATCTCGTACAAAATAAGTTTCTTGATAAAATTCACGATAATTTGCCAAATGCCGTAAAGTAAAAATGTTTTCGTATTTCTCGTTGCTTAACGCGAAGCCTTCGTTTTCATTAATTAATGGATATATGCCCGATTCTAATCCATGCTTGTTATCTGCGGTAACCTCCATTGTGTTTAAGGCCAACAAAGAATCGCCTATAAAATACTCACCATTTTTGCCATAAATATAGTTTTCAGTAAAATGCACGGTGTTATGATTGTTTGTTTCTACGACATAATTATTAGTTTCTATTTGATCAAAGAAATAAAGCAAGGGTTCTCGCGTATCAGCATCTTGGAAATCAGGATTAGCTAAAAAGTTTTCTAGCGCTGGTATCGCCGTTTTACCAACGTTATAAATTTTGCTGGTAAACGGATAGATTGCGCCACTACCTGTTGATTGTCCTGAAATGTTCATAGTTCCATCGCTATTTACTTGAATTGATAAAGTTCCAGAAATAAAACTTTCCGTTGGATTCCAACGGGCTAATCGATAGCCAACTAACGTAAATAGCCATTCACTATGCGCGACATCAATTGAATAAATTGAGCCTTGTCCTTCGTTTGGACTGACTGTCTCTAGATAAGACAATTCATCGTTAGTGATAGTAAAAATTGTTCCATTATTTACCAAAGATCCCCAACGATCGCGAGTGTATTTACTATTCCATCCTCGGTCATCGCCATTAATCCAGTTATCAATAAAGAATATATCGGTAAGAACATTATTTTCTTCATCTAGTTTCCAAACAAATGTTCGGCCTTGATAAGGTGAAAATCCATAACCATCTGTGGTGAAATCGTTATCGTCAAAATCATCAGTGGGTTCTGACCACAAAACGCCGTTATCAACAATAGTTCCGTTCAAAACGGCATCACCTGTTGGTGTTGTTATGGTCGTTTCTACTTGATAATTTTTTTCTTCTAACATCCATGTAATAAATTCACTAAGTGTTCGATCAACTAATGGCGATACGACATTAATTGAATAGTTTGTTGAACGGACAGTGATATCTGTTCTTGTTGATGCGACAGTGATTTCGTGGCTTCCTAGCGACAAACTATCCCCGTTATTAATCGCGGCGCCATCAAGATACAATTGATATTCTTCAGTCAACTCTTCCGTATAATTGTCTTCAATGGTTTTAACAAGATAAACAAGCAATCCTTCATTAGTAAAAGATTCATCGGTGGTGTATTCTACCTTCGTATTGGTGGCATCAACACGCAAGTTATAAGTAGCACTTTCGACTTCGCTGGTGCTTGTCTCTTCCCCAGAATTATCGGATGAGAGTGTTGATGAATTTTCTTGACAAGCGCAGAGCGAAAACGTGGTTAATAAACATATTAATAAAGAAATTTTTTTCATATTGTTTCCTCCGCTTATATGCATAGAAGCACATATTATATATAACATTTAAAAAAAATTGTCTAGAAGATTGAGTTGTCTAATTATTTTTTAGTGATTATATACCAACAATATACATTGTTTCATACAAAAAAATATTGACAATTTTTTAATAAAAAAGTATTTTTGTCTCGTATTGTTTTCAATACATTGTTTTTAGAAAGGAGTTCTTACATTTGTATGAAAAAAACAATTTTATCAATGATATGTTGTTTGGCTCTTTTAACTGGCTGTGATGGTAATACTTCATCTAGCACTGACACAAGTTCGGATACCACATCCAAAGTTGAATCATATGCTTTGACAGTTACTGCTGATGAAGGTGTTGCAAGCGTTGTTATTACAAGCGATGGTGTTGAAGTCGAAGACATCCAAGCTGTCGATGCTGGAACGAATCTCGTGGCTACGGTTGAATTGGTCGATCATCACGATTTGGTTAGCGTCTCCCTTGACGAAGTGGCTTTAACCGCCGATGAAGGAACTAGGTCATATCCGTTTGTTATGCCCGAGGCCGACGCAACGCTAACAGTTGTTACTAGCGAAACATCATATGTTATCACAATTGATAATGACGAAACAAAAGGATCAGTTACCTTATATGACGCGACAAGCGGTGAAGTCAAAACAGATTTGGCCTATCATTATGGCGATTCTTTAAAAGTAGTCGTAATTCCTGAAAGTGGTTATGTTACTGAAACGGTTGTTGTAAACGGTGTTTCTCATGAATTAGATGGAAATTCTTCTTATACATTTGATGCCGAATTTGGCAACTTTACTATTGAATCAGTTTATTTAGCTAATTCTCCATTAACTTATTCAAAAACCACTTTTGTTAGTTCGTTATCGAAATATGAAGTTGTTCCAGAAGGCGTCGAGAATTTTGTTAGCGGCGATGCTGTCCTCGAAGGGACAACTGTCCATGTAACTATTCAATATGATTGGTTATCTGATAATGTTGGCTCTTATTTACTTTATGTAAATGACGAATGCATTCCATTTACAGCCGAAGATTTAGATACCGCCATGACTAGTGCGACAATTGAATTTGCTATGCCCGCAGAAGCAACTGAGGTTGTTTTAACATTCAATCAAGCCTATGTTCCAACTGCCGAAAATCCAGTTGCGGTGACAATCGAATACGATAGTGCAAATCTTGATTTGTATGGATATGTTGAGGGTGCCGTTTATGATTTCACCAATTATAAATACATGCAACTTGTTTTCATTGCCCGTAGTGAAAATTATACATTTGATAAAGTTACCGCCACTTTTACCGATGGAACTACATCTTCTATTTCCTCGCAATTCCGTAACGGCGTCTGTGAATTTTCTTATTATAATTATTCCAAAACACTGTCCGGTCTTGTTTTTGAAGGCAGTCTAAAAGAAATTTATTCAATAAATTATGCTGGAATTGAATCCATTGACGATTTGCTTTCCGCGTGTGGTGATGAATTTGCTACGACAGGCATGGAAGGTTCTGAAATTTATTGTAGTGGCGTAACCTCTAATGTTGATGGCAAATATATTAAAGAAATTGTCATTACATCCGAAGATGAAAACTTCAACCCATATGTTGGTAGTCCAAGTGTCTATAGTCCATATTGGTCTTGGAGCTTTACAATGCCTAGCGTCGATGTAACAATTACTGTCACACTCGCCGATTCACCAACTATTACAGTAAATGGCGAGCATTTTACCCACGAAATTAAAGACGGATCTTATTCAACTTCTAGCGTAATCACTTCACCTTATCCTGGACAAAACATTTTTGTATGGTTCCATACTGACGAAGGCTATTTAGTAAGTACTGTTCAAGTCGATGGTGAAAATGTTGATGTATATACCGGAACCAACTATACTACCTACGAAGAATACGCTTACATCAACTTCAAAATGCCTGAAACAAACGTTGTTATTGATGTAACTTGCACGACGGCGCACTCTGTCACTTTGTCGTATGATTCCACTCAAGTTAATGCATCTTTACCTAAAGGTAATTCATATGCAGAAGGCGCCACAGTATCCATTTCTGTTAGTGCGAAAAATGCTTTATATCAAATTACCGATGTCTATGTTCAAGATCATCCAGAAATTATTGTAACCAAAGGTTCTTATTACACCTTTAAAATGCCGGCTGAAGATGTCGTTGTCGTTATCGAAGCTGAAAGTACCCCAACATTGGATGTTACTTTAGAAGTTGTAGGCGGTGAAAATGGTACATTTACTTTTTCAAATTATCAAAGTAATGTGAGCATTACTCAAGATAGCACCTCTTTTGATATGTCCTTAGTGGCAAATACTTCCAACTCGATTAATGTTAAACCAGCAACCGGCTATCAAGCTAGTTTGTCGTATTTTGTTGGCGAAAGCATTGAAACTGCTACCGAAAAGGTTGTCTCTCCAAACAGCATCAGCGGTGGAACTTATTATTTCAATTTCACAACCCCGGCTGATCTTGTCGGCGTTAAACTTACTTTCAGCGAAGCAGCTCCTGTTCAAATCATTATTGATAATCAAACCGGTGATGATTTAACATACACATATACGGTCAACAAAGAGAGTGCTGACAATTTAGATGCTGTCTATGTCGGTGATTATTTCTCTATTGCTGTTAATGAAACACCTGCTGATGGATATCAATATAAGATTGTTGTTAAGAATGCTAGTGGCGTAGAGGTCAGCAATAGTACTTATTACGGAGGCTATGCAGTAAGTGGCGATATGACAGTGACTATTACAAAATATGCCGCCTATACACTTACAGTAGATATTGACAGTTCTCTTTCTAATGTCTCTGCGTCCTTGTACACCCAAAACTATTCTTCATATACCAATGGCAGTATCATTCCCGAGGGTACATCAGTTCGTTTCTCCCTAAGTTATTATGGAGCAACCCCAGTTGATGTTACCATTACCGTCGGTGGCGAAGTGTTATACGAATTTGTAGGTATAGATTCGTATTTCTATCACCAAGATGAAGATAATAATTATATTTATTGGGAAGTAACCGGTAATGTTGTCATTACGGTAGTTCCATCTAGCAGCAATTAAAAATTGCTGATTAGAAAATAAAAGGCTAGTTTATCTAGCCTTTTTTATTTTGCTTGAATGCTAATATAAGACGGATAGTCTAATACCAATTGACAAAATAAAAAAGCCCCGTTTGGGACTTTTTATTAATTAAGCGTTTTATTTGACTTGATCTTTCAAGAGACTACGATGAGCTCTTGCGGTCATTTTAACTTTATAAACTCGTCCTTGTTCATCGGTCAAACGATAAGTTTGTAAGTTAGGATTATAAACGCGACGAGTCGCTCGCAATGAATGGGAGCGATTATTGCCAGTTAATGGACCTTTTCCTGATACTTGACATACTCTTGACATATTTTTTACCTTTTGCTAAATTGCACGTTAGAGTTTATCACATTATATTTACTAAGTAAAACATTTTTTTATTTTTATATCTTTACTTTAGGAAATCGGTTATGAAATTCTTCCTTTGACCATAATTTGGCCTTTTCAAGCGTTTTGTCATAGACTACCCGTTGTTTATCAAAATAAAGATAATGCGGTTTGCCGTTTCGATCATAAAAAAGTAACATTTTGTGTTTTAACGACCATTTTTCGTCGACATAAATTATGTCGCTAAAATAATACTCATAAACTTTGCCTAACTTGTAGTGTGTGATTTTTGAACCATCAATTTTATAAAAAACCTGATTGATGGAAAAGAAACAAAAAATTATCGAGATTGCTAATAAAATAGGGGTGTAAATGTAAAACGATAGGTCGAAAGGATAAAATGCGCCATTAACACCTTGGAAAGATAGGTAGAAAATTAGTTCAAAGACGATAAACAAAACACAGAAAACCAATATAATTGGTTTAGCGGATACCCGCAATATATTCGGATCTTGTTTCTTTTCCTTTTTATTTTTTTGAGTCATTTGTTTGTTCAAGTTTATTTTCTACAAAAATATTATATTTATATCATACAAAATACGCAAAAATAATCGGCTCTTTTTTGTATATTTATCTTATGATAAAATATTAATAGTTAATTTATCTTCAATCCCAAGGAGGCTCACATGGCAGAAAAAGTTGTGGCGATGATATTGGCTGGTGGCAAAGGAACTCGTTTAGAGGCTCTCACAAAAAAGATTGCCAAACCGGCCGTTAGTTTTGGCGCAAAATATCGAATAATTGATTTTCCTTTATCTAATTGCGCCAATAGTGGAATTACGACCGTCGGCGTATTGACTCAATATGAATCTGTTCTTTTAGATCAATATGTCGGTAACGGCGAAAAATGGGGACTTAATGGCGTTCATTCAAGAACCGCGGCTTTGCCGCCTCGGCAAACAGAGGAAGGTTTGAGTTGGTATAACGGAACTGCCGACGCCATTTATGCTAATTTAGATTTTTTAGATGCTTGTTCGCCGGAATATGTTTTAATTCTTTCGGGCGATCACATTTATTGCACAACTTATAATGAAATGATTAATCTGCACATTTCTAGTAACGCGGAGTGTACAATTGCTGTTTATCAAGTGCCGATGAAAGAAGCATCTCGCTTCGGCATTTTAAAGGTAGACGAGGCTGGCAGCATTGTTGAGTTTCAGGAAAAACCAAAGAATCCGACCAGCAATTTAGCAAGCATGGGAATATATGTTTTTACTTATAAAACACTTAAGAAAGCTTTGATTGAAGACGCTAAAAACGAAGCGTCGTCGCACGATTTCGGCAAAGATATTATTCCTAAACTTTTAAGCGAAAATAAAAAGATAATGTCTTATGTCTTTAAGGGATATTGGAAAGATGTTGGGACGATAGCGTCTCTCCATGAAGCAAATATGGATTTATTGTTGTCGACCAAAGAGATTAACTTGCCAAGTTTAATTGATAAAAGTCACATTTATTCTGAAGATACAAAATCGCATCCTCAATACATTGGTAAAAAAGCCAGCGTGCGAGATTCGATAGTCAATCAAGGCGCGGTTATTTTAGGCGATGTTGTTCGCTCGGTTATTTCTAACGAAGTTTTAATTGAAGAAGGCGCTTATGTAGCCGATTCCGTCTTGATGACCGGAGCTCGCGTTGGTAAGGGAGCAAAAGTAATCAATTGTTTGATTGCTCCTGATAGCGTTGTTGCCGAAAAAGAAGTTTATGATGGCAGTGGCAGTGAAGTTATTTTAATTGCAAATAGGAAGGTGAGAATCAATGATTAAGAAAGTTGTTGGTATTTTAAATATGTATGGTGAGCCATCGCTAGGACCTTTGACCGCTAACCGCACATTGGGCTCAACCTCCTTTTTGGGCCGTTTTGCGGTGATGGATTTCGCCCTCTCTAATTTTACTAATTCTAGCATTGATGAAATAAATATTCTTGTAAAGAATAACTTTCGTTCGGTTGCCAAACACGTCGGCAATTTAAAATCATGGGTCACCAACACAAAGATAGGCCGTCAAAATATCTTAATCAATGAGCGAGGCATTAATGATGCATCATATAACACAGATTTGGCATGTATAGCAGAAAACGACTGGATTTTATATGAGGCCAAAGCCGATATTGTCATTATCACCTCATCCTTTGTATTGGCGACAATCGATTTTAAAAAAGCGGTTGACGAACACATCGCTAGCGGCAAAGAAATCAGTGTCATCTATTCCAAGATTCATGATGGCGATAAAACATTCAAAAAGGGTATGGTTATCTCTTTTGATGATGATGGTAACATCGCCAAATGTGTTCCAAATGATCAATCGCGTAAGCATATCAATGTATCGTTAAATTCTTACATTGTGAATATTGGCACCATGCGTGAAATGATTAAAAAATACGTCAAAAATGTTGAAAAACCTTTAACGTTTAAAGAAGCATTACAAAATTTACCAAATATAGGTGTATCAATTAATCCTATTGAATACCGCGGTTATTGTCGGATGTTTGATTCGTTAAAATCTTTCATGAAAATTTCTTTTGAATTGCTCGACTATCGCAATGCGAAACGCGTATTCGATGATGATTGGCCGATTTATACTTTATCGCACGACACAATACCTTCTAGTTACGCTAGCGAGGCAACTGTTATTAACTCTTTTATCGCTAATGGTGCTATCATTTATGGACACGTCGAAAATTCTATTATTTCAAGGCGTGTGCGCATCTCGAAAGGGGCTGTCATTAAAAATTCCATCATTTTAACAGCGACATTTATTGGTGAAAACGCTATAATCGAAAATGCTTTGATTGATAAATATGCGCACATTTCGGCCGGAAGTGTGATAAGGGGAACCAAAGCCAAACCCATTTATGTAGAACAAGGAAAGAAAACAAGATGAAAATTGCAATGATTACAAGCGAAACTAATCCCATTTCTAAAACGGGAGGATTAGCTGATGTTGTTTATTCGCTTTCAAGAGAATTAAATAATTTATCCCAAGAGACAATTATCATATCGCCATTATATAAATCAATTAAAGAAAATCCGCTTTGGATGGATAAGATGCAGGAAGTTGCTAAGTTTGATGTTTTTATGTCGTGGCGGAAGCAATATGCTGGTATTTTCGAATTGGTGATTGAAAATACTAAGTTTTATTTAATTGACAATGAGTATTATTTCAAGCGAGAAAACCTATATGGTTATGATGATGATGGTGAGCGTTTTGCCTTCTTTGCTTTAGCCGCCATTATTGCTCTTACTAAGATAAATTTTTATCCAGACATTATTCATGTTCATGATTGGCAATCAGGAATGATTCCTTGCCTAATGAAAGAAAAATATAATCAAGTATATCCTGAATTCAAAAACACTCGCTTCTGCCTGACTATTCATAATCCAGCATTCAAAGGAATGCTCGATAAGTATTTTTTGAATAATTTCTATGGCTTAAGCGATGAACTTTTTGATAATGGGAAAGTACGTTTTGATGGCCAAGTTTCAACCCTTAAGGCTGCCATCACTTATGCCGATGTGATTTCAACCGTGTCGCCGACCCATCGTAATGAATTACTGACTTACGAGCTTTCGCACGGTTTAAACTATATTTTACGTTTGCGCCAAGACGATTTTTTTGGAATTTTAAATGGCATTGATCAAATTGAGTTTAATCCAAAAACTGACCCAAATATAATGCCCCATTTTGATATCAAAAACGTCTCAACGGCGAAAGAAAAGAATAAGATTGCCCTGTTAAAAGAATTGCATCTTCCTTATAATGGCCAAGCTCCGTTATTTGGTCTAGTCTCTCGCCTTACCTGGCAAAAGGGCATCGAATTAATTTTAAAAGTTGCTCCTAAGCTTATTAAACGCGGTGCCTATTTAGTCTTTTTAGGTCGTGGCGAATATGAACTAGAACAAGGCATTGAACAACTTCGTGCCACTTATCCTGACCATGTGGCAGTTTATATTGGTTATAACGATAAACTCGCTCATCAAATATATGCTTCTTCCGATTTCTTCTTAATGCCCTCGTTATTTGAACCATGTGGCATTGGACAAATGATTGCCATGCGCTATGGAACATTACCGGTGGTGCGTGAAACCGGTGGACTTAAAGATACAGTCGAAGGATTTAAGCCCGGTGTCACCCAAGACGCGACAGGTTTTTCTTTTGTAGACTTTAACGCTGAAGGACTTGAATATGCTTCTTCTTTAGCTATTGATACCTACTATAATCGCCCTGATTTAATGAAGAAAATGATTAAGACGGCCATGCAAGAAAATCATAGCTACGCCTTGACGGCAACTAAATATATCGAGATATATCAAAGAGCATTGGATAAATGAATTACGATCATCAAATTATCGAAAAAAGATGGAAAGAATTCCATCTAAAGAATAATACCTACTATTGTGATGTTTATGATTTTAGTAGACCAAAGTATTATGTTCTAGACATGTTCCCTTATCCTAGTGGACAAGGCCTTCATGTCGGTCATCCTTTAGGCTATACAGCTACCGATGTTATTAGCCGTATGAAGCGCATGCAAGGCTACAATGTTTTGCATCCGATGGGCTGGGATGCCTTTGGTTTGCCGGCCGAACAATATGCAATAAAAAACAATGTTGCCCCTGAAGACTTTACTAGAAAAAATATCGCTCACTTTAAAGACCAACTTAATTCGATTGGCCTCTCTTATGACTGGTCGAAAGAAATCGCTACTATCGACGCTGATTACTACAAGTGGACCCAATGGATTTTTTTGCAATTATATAAAAACGGATTAGCGTACGTCGACTATGTCCCCGTCAATTTTTGCCCTGAATTAGGCACGGTGTTAGCTAACGAAGAAGTTATTGATGGTAAATCTGAACGAGGCGGTTTTCCTGTCATTAAAAAGCCGATGCGTCAATGGGTATTGCGCATTACCGCATATGCGGAAAAGTTGCTCGACGGTCTCACCGATTTAGATTGGCCAAAATCGACTAGAGAAATGCAAGTGAACTGGATTGGCAAATCGGTCGGTGTGGAAATTGAATTTGCCATATTAAATCATCAAGAAACATTCAAAGTTTTTACTACTCGCGTCGATACCTTGTTTGGTTGCACTTACTGTTGTTTAGCGCCAGAACATCCTTTAATTGCCAAAGTCGTTTCCAAAGAGCAAAAGCCACTCGTCGATGCTTATATTGAAACCACAAAGCAAAAAAGCGATTTAGAAAGAACTGAATTAAACAAAGATAAAACTGGTGTCTTTTTAGGTGCCTATGCCATTAATCCAATCAATGGTCGCCAAGTTCCTATCTATGTAGCCGATTATGTCTTGTTTGGTTATGGAGAAGGCGCGGTTATGGCTGTCCCTGCCCACGATGATCGCGATTATGCTTTTGCAAAAAAACATCATTTGCCGATGATTCAAGTACTCGATGGTGATATTTCTAGCGCCGCGATGACGCACGATGCTAAACACATTAATAGCGAATACGCTAACGGAATGAATATTGCTGAAGCTAGCAAGGTAATAACCGATCATCTCATTACGCTTGGTAAAGGACAAAAAAAGATTAATTATAAATTGCGTGATTGGCTCTTTTCCCGTCAGCGATATTGGGGAGAGCCAATTCCTATCATCAAATTAGAAGATGGCACTTTAATTCCCCTTAAAGAAGAAGAATTACCTCTCGTTTTACCGCTCATTGATAACTATAAGCCTTCGAGCGATGGTCAATCTCCTTTAGCAAATGCTAAAGAATGGGTAAATGTTACCGTTAATGGTATCAAAGGAACCAGAGAGACCAATACCATGCCCCAGTGGGCAGGTTCATGCTGGTATTATATTCGTTATTTAGATCCCCATAATGATAAAGTTTTTGCCGACAAGAAATTGATTGATCATTGGTTACCGGTTGATTTATATGTCGGTGGTGCCGAACATGCTGTTTTGCATTTGCTATACGCGCGTTTTTGGCATAAATTTCTTTTTGATCAAGGCTATGTCGGTTGTCCTGAACCTTTCCAAAAGTTGTTCCATCAAGGACTTGTATTGGGGGAAAATCGCGAAAAGATGTCGAAGTCGCGGGGAAATGTCATAAATCCCGATGAGATAATTGCCGCTTATGGCGCGGATGCATTGCGCTTATTTTTGATGTTTTCCGGACCGCTTGAGGAATCCTTCCCTTGGTCAACGACCGGCCTTATTGGCGCTAGACGTTTTATTGAACGTGTTTATCGCCTTTATAAAGAAGAACAAAACGTCAAAAAGTTCTCCGATACAAATGATGGCCAACTTGACTATGAATATAATTACTTAGTTAAAAAAGTGACAAATGATTTTGCATCTTTGCAAATAAACACGGCAATTGCCCAAATGATGATTTTTATCAATGCTTGCTATAAATTAGATAAACTATATCGTCCTTATATGCTTGATTTTTTGAAAATGTTCTCTTGTGTATGCCCATTTTTAGGCGAAGAACTTTATTATGGATTAACTGGTGAGTTAGTCGATTATCAGCCCTGGATGCAATATGACGAAAGCAAAATTACTAAAGATGAAGTCAATATTGCTATCAGCGTTAACGGTAAGCTTCGGGCGACTATTAAGGTTCCGCTTAATTCTGATCAAGAGTTTGTTCAAAAGGCCGCTTTGTCCATACCACAAGTTATTAAATATGTGGAAAATAAGTCATTTAAAAAAGTCATTTTTGTCAAAAATAAAATTTTAAATATTGTTATTTAAATTAGTTTTTTTCGCTTGCTTTTTATTTTCTTGCTTTGTTAGTTTATTAATAATAAAATACAACTAAATAAGGTGATGAGGTGTCAGCTATGAAGGTAGATGATGAAATGATTTTAACAGTTGATGTAGGTAATAGTTCCATTGGTTATGGAATTTTTCAAAAAGGAAATTTAATTTTTCACGATGTTGTCTCTTCTAGATATGATAGCGAACTAGACGCTATTATTGCAAAATTGAAAGAAAACATTCAGACGATGAACCTAGATATCTCTAAAATTAGGACAGGTATCATTGTTTCGGTAGTTCCCTCTTTAACAATGATTGTCCAAATGGCGTTTAAAAATGTTTTTAAAATTAAATTAGTTCAACTGGACAATACCTTTAAGCACGATGTTAATTTAAAGATTGATGATGTTAGCGAACTAGGTGGCGATTTACTGGCCGATTTAGTGGCTTTAAAGCGCGATTATTCTTATCCATCTTTACTGGTTGATTTAGGTACTGTCACAAAAACTCTTTTATTAGATGAACACGGTGATTTCGTTTCTTGTCTTTTTTTCCCCGGCCCAAAATCATGTGTTCGTTCATTGGGCGATGAGGCGGCCTTATTGCCAAATTTAAATAGAATCGAAGTTCCAAAAGATGGTCCTTATGCTAGAAATACTGAAGATGCAATAATTACTGGTGTGTTTTATGGCACTATCGCCAGCATTGAAGGCGTGGCAAACATTTACGAAAAAGAATTACAAAAGCCTTTGACACGCGTCATTAGTGGCGGTTTTTCTAAAGTCATTAAAGATGCTTTACCTTCCTTTTGTTACGATAACGAAATCGTTTTAAAAGGTTTATATTACCTATATTTATCAAATCCTGATAAATTCCCTAAATAATTAACTTCTACATATTATGTAGAGAATGGTATATAATTTTTTTGTTCTCAAATTAGTCGAGGCATATTTTTATGAATTACACAAAAATTACTAAATTATATAAAGAAGAGTCATTGCTTGCTCTTAAAAAGTTTCTAGCCATTCCGTCTTTGTACGATGAAAAAACAATTAGTGAGACTAATCCTTACGGTTCTAATATCGGCGAGGCCCTTAATTTTCTCGCTGAACTTGGCGCTCGCTACGGCTTTAATGTTGATAAGTGCGATGGTCGCTTGGTGGAATTAACGTACGGCGATGGCGATAAGCTAATTGATATTTTTGCTCACGTGGATGTCGTACCCGCTACTGGCGATTGGCAAAGCGACCCTTTTGTGCCAACCATTGAAAGAAATGTTTTATATGCTCGTGGCGCTAGCGACGATAAAGGACCACTAATTGCGGCCTTTTATGCCATCAAGGCTTTAAAGGACAATGGCTTAATAAGAAACTATCGTGTCCGTTTAGTGGCCGGTGGCGATGAAGAGCGAGGATCCACTTGTTTACAGTATTATTTTGATACGTTAAAAAAAGAGTATCCTACTTACGGTTTTACTCCCGATTCAGACTTTCCACTCATCTATGGTGAAAAAGGAATTATAAATTTTGATTGCATAAAAGAATTCGTCTCTAAAGATGTGGTGGCCATTAGTGGTGGGGTTGTTTATAATGCCGTCATCGATTGTGCCACTTTTAAGGTTCGTAAAGTTGACGGTTTAATAAAATATCTCGATTCAAAGGAAGCAAAATACACCATTGACGGCGATTCCGGAAATGACTTTGTTACAATTACGTTTATTGGTAAATCCGCTCATGGATCAACACCTAATAAAGGCAAAAATGCCGCTCTTATTGGCTTAGATTTATTAGGAGAATTTTTTGACATTCCTGAATTCAAAAAAATTGTTCTATTATTAAAAAGCGCCGATGGTAAACCTTTTGATGGCTTTGCAAAATCCAAAGAATTGAAAGCAACTACTTATTGCCTAGGTAAAATATCTTATGATGGCAAATTATTGAAGCTCGGCATCAATTTACGTTATCCAGAAAATGCGACGTCCGCTTCTTTGATTGAAAAATTTAGACAATCTTTTGGCGGTGAAATAATTTGTGGCGAAGATAGTTTGCCCTTACTTATGAATCCGCGTTCAAAGATGATAAAAACGCTATTAAAGGCTTATCGGAAAGAGACGGATGATTTATTGAGTAGACCCTTTACTATTGGCGGTGGAACATATGCAAAACATGCCAAAAACACAGTCGCATTTGGGGCGACCTTACCGGGTCGAGATAACCATATTCATGAACCAAATGAAATCCTTTATCTAAAAGATTTCTATTTAATGCAAGCCATTTACGCACGCGCCATACATATGTTGGGAAATTTGCATGAGAACTAGATATAAGCCATGGGCGATTGAATTCATTGATAAGCACGCCGATTTTTTGTTAGATGAGCAAGCAATTAAGGCGCTTCAAAATAACGATAAAAAAATCATTGTGGAAATTGGTTCTGGAAAAGGCGATTTCATTGTTGACTTTGCCACGCTTGAGCCTAGCTACCAATTTATCGCTTGCGAAAAGGTCGATAGCGTCGGTGGTGTTTTGCTAAAGAAAATTATTGACGCTAAGCTGACTAATGTTGCCTACTTTCGTGGTGACGCAAAAGAATTGCTTAACCTTTTGCCAAATGATTCTATTGATGCTATTTTTTTAAATTTTCCTGATCCGTGGCCGAAAAAACGCCACGCTAAACGACGATTGATTCATCGTGATTTTTTAAACGAATATTATCGTGTTTTAAAAAAAGACGGTTTGTTACGCCTAAAAACTGATAACGAAGACTTATATAATTTTGCACATGATGAAATGGTGGATTCCCTATTTTTATCGGTAAAATGTGGCTATAATATTTATGATAAATTTTCCATTAAAAGTGAGTATGAAAAGAAATATTTAGCCATGGGGAAGAAAATATTTTTAATCGAGGTTAAAAAATAATATGTATCGCTTTTATTATCAAAAAGAAACAATCGGAGATATTTTATTTATCGTCATCGATGCTTTAAAAGTACCAACTTCAATTAAACAATATGGTGATGTTTGTGCTCTTTATGACGAACATAATAATCTTGTTGGAATGAATATCTATCATTTTAGTCAAATTTATGAGTTAAATAAGCGTGGCATGATATTGCCTTTGTCTGATGATCTATTGGGGGCCGTGAATGGTTTGATTGAACCATATGGTCTATCAAAATTTATTCGCGAAGAGAGCGGGTTTGTCATTACAAAGGTCAAGGAGATTTATCCGCTTGAAGATAGTGAAAATCTATCATATGTCAGCGTCTATGACGGAAAGAATCTGATTCCTTTAGTAACTGCTAGTAAAAATGTCAAGGCGGATGATTTAGTGGTGTATGCCAAAGTAGGTACGCTTTTAAAAGATGGTAGTCAATTGCAAGTAACCACAATGCTTGGACAAAAAAGCGAAGGAATGCTATGTTCTGCTCGTAGTTTAAACATGGATGCAGTTGCAAAACCAAATGAAGTGCTAATTTTAAATCAATCATATAAGATAGGCGATGATTTTTTCGCTAACGGAGGATATTAATATGGATGAATTAGAAATTAAACTTAAAGAAGAGGGTAAAATTAGTCGTCTTACTAATAAGACATTTCAATTTGATAAACGCTTAAAAGATGGCTTTTTTGCTGCGAATTACTTTCTAAAGTCCAATAAAATTGTTGAAAAATACGCTGCCGGGCACATCGTGACAATGCAATTTTTTCAGCGTCGTGATAATACGATGCTTTGTGGTGTTGATGAGGCCATTGCTCTTATTCATACTTTTGGCAAAAATGTCCAAGATTTAGTTATCGAAGCCTTGAATGATGGCGACATTATTTCTTCCGGTGAACCTGTTTTAAAAATTACGGGTCGTTATGAAGATTTTGGCTACTTAGAGAGCATGATAGATGGCATCTTGGCTAGACGCAGTTCGGTGGCAACTAATGTTTATGAAGTTATGCAAGCGTTACAAGGTAATGATGTTTTTTCTATGGCGGATCGTCAGGATGAATACAATACGCAAATTGGCGATGGATATGCTTCATATGTAGCCGGTATTAGAAAGGTTAGTACTGACGCACAAGGACTATGGTGGGGTGGGAAAGGAATGGGCACCATGCCGCACGCCCTCATTCAAATTTGTGGTGGTGATATTTTAAAAGCTTCAGATTTATATAAAAAGACCTTTCCTAATGAAAAGGTTACCGCTTTAATTGATTACCATAATAATGTTATTCGCGATTCGCTCACTTTAGCCGCGCATTTAAAAGAAGATTTAAGAGCCGTCCGCGTCGATACTTCCAAAGCATTAATTGATCATTATTTCGATGATAAAGACACTTCTACTTTCGATCCTCATGGGGTCTGCAAAGAACTCATTTTTGCTTTGCGCAAAGCTTTGGACGAGGCTGGCTTTAATTATGTAAAAATAATAGTTAGTAGTTCATTTACTGCCCAAAAAATTGCTGAATGGGTTAAACTTGGTGTTCCAGTTGATACTTATGGTGTTGGCACAGCCTTATGCAATAATACAACGGTTGGTTTTACTGGTGATTTGGTTATGCTTGACGGGGCAAACGAAGCCAAGGAAGGGCGCATGAATATTGCTTCAACACGCCTAAAACCAGTCCCTTATCCAATTTATTAAAATTAATGTGAAATAATGAAAATTTTTCATAGAAAATGAAAATTTTTACATTTATACTTGTAGTGTAAATAAGGAAGTACACATATGAGTGAACAAAATAAGATTGATGAAAACGAATTAGTCAACGATAATGAAGGTCATCGAAATATTCGAGTAACAATTTACGAAGTTGCTAGGGCAGCAAATGTTTCCTTAGCGACTGTTTCTCGCGTAATTAATTGTCGTGGGAATGTCACTTCCAAGACAAAAGAACGCGTTGAACGAGTTATTGCAGAAATGGGTTATCGCCCTAGCGTTGTCGCCAAAGCTCTTGCCACGAATCGTTCGACGAACATTGGTGTCGTTATACCATCCGCAAATTATGTTTACATATCTAATATGCTTAATGGGATGATTGAAGTCGCTAAAGAGCGCGGTTATAACTTGACTCTATTTGTTACATCTAATTCGCATGACGACGCGATGGCAATGGTGGAAAAAGTTATTTCTTCTCATGTTGATGGGGCAATTATTTTTGATGATCAGCTCGGTGAGGAGGATGCATCGAAAATTGCTTCTTACGATGTTCCAACTATTGTAATTAATAATTTAGTTAAACATTATAATGTGGGATGCATTTTATTTATTTATGATGCCGTTTTACGCAATGTCATCAACGAAAAAATAAAAAGCCAATTTCAAAAACCGTTGGTTTTTTTACACGTGCATAATTGCGGCCGCATTTTAGCTAATGCGGAAAACATTTTTATAGATACTTGTCGGGCCAACAACGTCGAGTACCATATCATGAATGTTGATGATTCTTATACGAAGACATATTCGGCATTTATGAACTATTTTAAAGAACATAAAAGTGGATATTTTGTCGCTTACCGTGACTCGATAGCTGCCTCAATCATCAATGCTGCGACCGATAGTGGGCTAAATGTTCCGGAAGATGTTGAAGTTATATCATTAATTGGCACTAAGTATGCCAACATTGTGCGACCAACCATTTCGAGCATGAATATTGATATGCAAGAAGTTGGCAAAAAAGCAGTTTATATGTTAAATGAACTTGGCGAAGGAAATTTAAAAAATCGTGTTTGTGAGATTGATTGTTCTTATCTAAAAAGACAATCGACAAAGGAGTAGATTATGGATTTAATTGATGAATTAAAATATCGTGGATTAATTAAAGACTTTTCAAACGAGGATGAAGTTCGCGAGTTATTGAAGAGCAAACAAACGATATATTGTGGCTTTGATCCTAGCGCAGCTAGTCTTCATTTAGGCAATTTCGTGGCGATTTCAATGTTGATGCGCCTACAAAAAGCTGGTCATCGTGTTATCGCTGTCTTAGGTGGCATCACCGGAATGATTGGTGATCCAAGTGGAAAGAAATCAGAACGTAAATTGTTGGATGTTCAACAAGTAAGCGCAAATGTTGCTTCGATTAAAAAGCAGTTAGAGCGTTTTATTATTACAACAGATGATAATGGATTAATTATTTCGAACCAAGATTGGTTGGCTAATATGACAATGATTGAATTTTTGCGCGATTATGGGAAATATTTTTCAATCAATTACATGTTAAACAAAGAAATTGTTGCCTCACGTTTAGATAGTGGAATTTCTTATACAGAATTTTCGTATTCAATTATTCAAGCAATTGATTTTTTAACACTTTATCGCAACGAAAATTGCGCCATCCAAATTGGCGGTTCTGACCAGTGGGGTAATTTGACTAGTGGTCTAGAATTAATTCGTAAACAGGTTGGCGAAAACGCGAAAGTAGGTTGCTTTACGATTCCGTTACTTCTTGATTCTAATGGGAAAAAATTTGGCAAATCCGAAGAAGGTGCCCTCTATTTAGACGAAAAGCTTTGTTCGCCCTATCGCCTTTATCAATATTTTATTAATGTTGGCGATGCAGATGCTGAACGTTATTTAAAAATATTTTCTTTTAAATCGCTTGAGGAGATTGCCGAATTAATTAAATCGCATCGCGAAAATCTTGGTGCTCGCATTGCCCAAAAAGCATTAGCTAAAGAAGTCGTAACGATGATCCATGGTGCTAAAAAAGCTCAAGAAGCCGAAGAGATGTCCTTGGCCCTTTTTTCAAATGATTTCTCCGCTTTATCTAAGGATAATATTTTGGAACTTTTTGGTTCGTTTATGGTCGAACATGCCGCTAGTAGCAAGCTCGAGGATCTTTTAATTGACATTCATGCCGCTAGTAGCAAACGCGAAGCACGTGAATTTATTAATGGAAATTCCATTGCAATCAACGGTAAAAAGATTACCGATGTCAATTATATTGTCGATTTTTCATCAACGATGCACGATGAATATGTCTTGCTTAAACGCGGCAAGAAAAATTATTATTTAGTTAGGTTCACGAAATGAAAAAATATTTTTCCTTATTTCTCTTAGTGTTTCCAATCTTGACTTCCTGTAACGGCACGCCTATTTCAACCGAGGAAGCTGGAAAAATTATTGATAGTTTCCTTACCATTGAACCAACTGAATTGTTTGATATTGCTACTGTGTCGATTCAAAGTTTGGATGGCAATGTTGTCAAAAATTCGAAATATGTTTTTTCCGCTTCATCAAATTTTTATTATACCTACGAAATTACATCTACCTATACGAAAGAGCGGTGGGAATTTGTCTCAATCGATGGTTCTAATCGCTACATTAATATAGCGACGCGAACTTCGAGTGATGGTGATGTTATCCAGCGAAAGAACATTTATGCTTTCGATGCTATTTCGTGGGAAACATATTTTTTAAAACAGCAACAAACGATTGCTGCATTTACTAGTGATGCCTATAGCCAATTAGGCGAATTGTTGCTTTTAAAGCAAAATAATCCTTCCCTCGATATTGAATTTATGAGTTTTGGCGGAACTAATTCTTTATATTGTGAGGCAAATATGACATACGAGACGAGCGATAATAGTAGCGCGTGGCCGATGACATATACAATTGATATTGATAACGGATTATTACAAAGTTACTATGCAACACTTGGATCTAATTACGATAATATTGGCATTAATTACGAGCGCATTTCAATTACAATTCCTAATATTTCATTTTTCGATAATGATCCTAATTTAATTTGAGATATAAAAATAAAAAAAGAGTGGCCACTTGGTCACTCTTTTAATATGCATTTTGAACTATAACAATCTATTGTAGTATTCAATAATTTGCGCTTCGTTGATATCGGGAGGTAACTCGCTACGTTCTGGTAAACGTAGATATGTTCCACTCATTTTGTCGGTATCGACGCTGACATAATTGCAATTAGCGCCTTTAACCGCTAAGGCTTCTTGGACAATTTTAAGATTGGCGGATGTTTCTTTTAACGAAATAACATCATTTACTTTGCAAACATATGATGGAATGTTTACTTTTTTGCCATTTACTAAAATGTGGCCGTGATTAACTAATTGACGAGCTTGTCGGCGTGTTCTTGCAAATCCCATACGGAATACTAAATTATCGAGACGACTTTCAAGAATGTGGAAAAAGGCAATGCCGGTAACTTCATCACTTTTACTGGCAATTCTGAACAAACGGCGGAATTGACGTTCGTTAATGCCGTACATATGACGTAGTTTTTGTTTTTCAATCAATTGCTTTCCATATTCGGAAGGTTTTCTTTTTCGATCTTGACCATGTTGACCAGGACCATAAGGACGCTTGCTGAGCTCTTTACCTGTGCCAAGCGTTGAAAAAGATAAACGTCGTGATCTTTTATAATCCGAACCTAAATATCTCATATATTTCTCCTTTCTTTAATTTCGCATTTAAAGCAAGGGTGTAAATTCTGAACTCCGGGTGATTGATGAACGAGGTTTCGCCTTGTAGCTTAGGTTACTTCCTACCTATGCGATTAGGATCAATCGTCAGACGAGGCATATTTACATGCTGCATTATATGCAGTGAATAATTTATTTGTTTTTTGTGAATATGTCAAGTAGAAGTTTTATTTTGGACTTAAATTAGTGTTTTGCAAAGTTTTATTATTGTTTATAATATATTATAATTTGTAGGTGAAAGAATTTGTTTATGTTTGTTATACTTGCTGATACGATTAATTGGCCATTAATAATTGGCATTGCCGCTTCGGCCGTTGCTATTATTTTAATTTTGTTTGTCCTTTTGTATTTATTTGTTTTTCAAAAAAACAAGCTTCGCCGTCAAATTCGTGAATTAGATCGTCGCTTTGAATATTTGCACGCCTTATTGATTGGTCAAGACGCTCAATATGTCAAGCGATTAGAAATTGTTTCCCGAACCAATTTGTTATATGTGGATACGCATACAAGATTTCTTAAAAAATTTAAAGAGGTGCGCGATAAGCATGACGCAAACGCACAAAGTACAATCAACAATTTAAAAGATTTGCTGGATGAAAAAAAATATAAACTTTTAAAAGAAGCTCTTCAAGACAGCAAGGAAATTATCTCTTGCTATGAAAAAGAAGTTAACACATTAAATAGTGACTTGCTAGCGGTCGTTAAGCCAGAAGAAGAGTGCCGACAAAATGCCTTGTCATTAAAAGAACAACTTAGACGTATCAAACAAGACTACTATTCTAAACAAGGCGATTTACAGCTAGTGAGTGAATCATTCGAAGAAGTCTTCCATTTGCTCGATTCCAAATTTGAAGAATTTGAAAGTTTTATTGAAAGCGCTCATTATGATGACGCAAATAGCCTTTTGCCACAAATTGATCGTATTATTAGAGAACTATCTGAATCGATGAGTGATTTGCCAAATTACTGTGCTCTTGTCGTTTCCATTATTCCTGATAAACTCGCTTCGCTTGAAAATGCTTATGAAATTTTAGAACAGGAAAAATATCCTCTTCATCATTTAGTTGTCAATCAGTCAATCAAAGAAATGAAAGACGAATTAAACCGTATAACTTATAACATTAAGCGTTTTGAACTTAAACATGTTTCTACCGAACTTGATAATATTTTGTCAAGAATCGATGAGTTTTTCGTTTTGTTTAATGAAGAGAAAGAAGCTCGTGAAGTTTTCGAAAGAGAAAATGACGAAGTTTATGCGACGGTAAATGACATCGAAAGAAAATTTATCAAGCTTTGCAATAATATTCCTGAAGTTAAAAAGATTTATAAAATCAGTGAGGAAGAAGAGAGCAAAATTAATGAAATTCAAAATTCCATTAATATTCAAGGTGCTTTTAAGCGCTCTTTAGATACTTTTATTCATTCTTCGACCAAACAGCCATATAGTGTCCTAATGGGAAAAATGAAAGAATTAAAGGATGCTTCCGCTAAGGTTATTACAGAAATGCAAGAATTTCAGGATTATTTGGATTCGTTGAAAATTGATTCTGAAAAAGCTTTTGAATTAGTTTATGAGTGCTATGAGAAAAATCGCCTGTCGGAAGCAATTGTTCATGAAATGAATGTCCCTAGTATTGCCAATAAATATTCGCCTATTATCGAACGTGCTTATGAACTTGTAAATCTCATTTATGAGTATTTAAATGTTCTTCCAATCGATGTCGAATTAGTTAATCAATACGCAAAAGAACTTCGCGATATCGCGGCAAAGTATTTTGACGATGGAGAAATTAAGAAAGATTTAAATATGATGCTATTGGCGGAAAACACAATCGAAATCACCAACCGCGATCGCGCTCATTTAAGCGATATTAATCAATTATCTTTGCATAGTGAAGAATTATTTTTTAACGGAGAGTTTGAGGCAGCATATTTAAATGCACTTAAGACAATAAAAAGAGCTTATAAAGATCGTGAGGAATAAGATGATTTATTTCGATCATGCCGCGACCTCAAAAACAAAGAAAGAAGTTTTAGAAACTTTTCTCGATGTCGAAGAGAATAATTTTGCTAATGTAAATTCTAACCACAAATTAGGTGTGCTTGCTAAGTCGCGTCTTGAAAGAGCGCGCGAGCACATTCTACGCGATTTCAAATTGACTAATCACCAGTTAGTTTTTGTCTCGTCTTCGACCGAGGCAAATAATCTAGCAATTATTGGTTATGCCAAAAAATATGCGACTCGTGGTAAACATC
Organism: uncultured bacterium; assembly: GCA_949297445.1. GTDB lineage: Bacteria > Bacillota_I > Bacilli_A > RFN20 > CAG-826 > CASFSG01. The sequence goes on from CASFSS010000017.1 coordinate 59,176, forward strand.
TCATAACGACGAGCGTTGAGCATCCATCAGTTTTACGTTGTTTCAATGTTTTAAAAAATGAGTATGGTTTCGATGTGACGATTTTGCCCGTCGATGGCAAAGGAAAAGTGAAACCTGAAGATCTACGTGTGGCAATGCGACAGTCAACTATTTTAGTTTCAATTATGGCTATTAATAATGAAGTGGGTTCCATTAATCCAATCTCCGAAATTGCTAAAATCGTTCATGCTTATCCTAAGGCGGTGCTTCATGTCGACACGACCCAAGCAATCGGCAAACTGCGCCTTAATTATGACGAGATTGACATGTTTGTCGTTAGTGGGCATAAAATTGGGGGAATCAAAGGCAGTGGTTGTCTTATCTACCGTCGCAATATTTCTTTTTTGCCTCTCATTAATGGCGGCGGGCAAGAAAACGGGAATCGTAGTGGAACGATTGCTAATTCATTAGCAATTTCGCTTTCAAAAGCTATTTCTTTGGCTCTTATAAATCAGGATAAAAACATCCGGCAAGTTTCTATTTTGGCATCGTTATTACGCTCATCACTACGTAAAAAAGAGAATCTATTAGTTATTAATTCGCCCGATGATGCTTCGCCGTATATTACGAACTTTTCCATGCTAACAAAAAAAGGCGCTGTTGTAACCGAAGCTTTGTCTAATCGCGAGATTTATGTAGGTAGCGTCAGCGCATGTCACTCGCGTTATGAAGAAGTTAGTGATGTTTTACTGAATATGGGAAAAAGCATGCTGATTGCTAAAAATTCCATTCGAATTTCCCTTGATGAAACGAATCAAGAAGAAGAAATTGTGGCTTTTTTGCATATCCTTGATGAAATATTGGAGACTATTCGATGAGCAGTGAAACAATGATTATGGTTCGCTTTGGGGAGCTTTCCACCAAAGGTCGAAACAAAAAAGATTTTATTCATCAGTTAAGTAAAAATATTAAACGCGCTTTAAAGATGTATCAAAATTTGACCTACGAAGAGCTTTTTGATCACATTTATGTTTCTTTAAATGGCGAAGATCCTCATGCAGTTCTAACAAGAATGCAGGAAATTAGTGGTATTCATTCTTTGTCATTAGTTAAACGTGTCCCGTTAAATAAGGAAGAGATTATTCATGAATGTTTGAATCAAACAAAATGCGCCGTTGGCAAGACATTTAAAATTATTGTAAAGAGGGCTAATAAAGCCTTTCCTACTAGTAGTGATACATTGACTCGTGAGATTGCATCGCTAATTTTAAAACAGACCGATTTAAAAGTCGATGTTCACACGCCCGATATACCAATTCACGTTGAGATTCGTTTCGAGGCTGCCTATGTTTTTTCTATTACGATAAAGGGTGCAGGCGGCTATCCGCTTGGAAGCGGCGGGAAGGTCTTACTAATGCTTAGTGGTGGCATTGATTCGCCTGTCGCCTTTCACATGTTAAATAAGCGTGGGCTAACTGTTGAAGCGATTCATTTTGCTAGTCCGCCTTATACAAACAGCGGTGTTATTGAAAAAATAGCGGACATTTTGACTAAAATGAACGACTATCAGCCATTAATTAGATTGCATGTTATACGTTTTACGGAATTGCAAGAAACAATATATCGTGTATCAGACGAAAGTTATGCCATAACATTGATGCGAAGAATGATGTATCGTTTGGCCGAGGAAGTGGCTAAAAAGTATCATTGCCTTGCAATTGCAAACGGAGAATCTGTTGGTCAAGTTGCTAGTCAAACATTAAATTCGATTCAAGTTATAAATGCTGTGACAAATTATCCTGTTCTTCGTCCGTTAATTTCTTTCGACAAAGAAGAGATTATTTTGATTGCAAAGAAAATTGGCACCTACGATATCTCGATTCGCCCATACGAAGATTGCTGTACAATATTTACACCAAAAAACCCAAAAACCAAGCCATCGTTAGAAAAGGTTGTTTATTACGAAAACAAATTTGATTATTCTAAATTAATTCAAGAAGCGCTTGATAGAGAAGAAATAATTTATTTTAAAATCAAGGATAACGAGATATAAAAGACATAAAAAAAGGCGCGTTTTGCGCCTTTTTATTGTTAAATATCTGTTATTTTAAAGCCTTTTTCGCTGTATCCACTAATTTTTCGAATGTCGCAAAATCATTAATTGCTAATTCAGCGAGCATCTTGCGGTTTATTGTGACACCAGCTTTATTTAAACCATCAATAAAACGTGAGTAGGAGATGTCACACATATGGCATCCGGCATTAATACGTTTAATCCAAAGTTTACGATAATCGCGTTTTAGTTTGCGGCGATCAATATAAGAATAACGTAATGAACGTAAGACTTGTTCTTTGGCGGTCTTAAATAAAACGTGTTTACTGCCGAAGTAACCTTTAGAACGTTTAAGAATTTTTTTGCGTCTTGCTCTTGTTGCAACACTATTTTTAACTCTTGCCATTTTTCATACCTATTGAATTAATTCTGCGCAGCGCTTTTGATCGCTTTTAGAAATTAATCCATCCTTTCTTAAATGTCTTTTTTGTTTAGTAGTTTTGCGTGGTGCAAGGTGTGCACGATAGGCAGAACGTTTTTTTAGGCGACCACTTCCGGTAACCTTAACTCTTTTGGTGAAAGCTTTTTTGCTTTTCATTTTAGCCATTGTTGTTTACCCTCCTATTTTTTAATTTTTGAATTCAATACAGCATTTAACCATCTACCCTCCATCAGTGGAGGTTTTTCGACGGTGGCGTATTCATCAAGATAGCCGATAAATTTATTCATTACATCTTCCCCGACTTCAACGTGGGCCAATTGTCGGCCGCGATAACGAACGCCGACTTTTACCTTGTTGCCATCTTGAAGGAATTTTATAGCGGCCTTAACTTTAACTAGCAAATCGTGTTGCCCGATTTGTGGTGTAAGTTGCACTTCCTTGATTTCGATAATCTTTTGTTTCTTCTTGTTTTCTTTGGCTTTTTTCTGCTGTTCAAAGCGGAATTTGCCATAATCAAGAATTTTACAAACTGGTGGATTGGCATTTGGCGCAACACAATATAAATCAAGTTCTAATTTGCTGGCCTCTTCCAACGCTTGTCGCGAAGACATTTTGCCAAGCTGTTCTCCGTTTGGCCCGATAAGTAAGACTTCTGGAAAACGGATTCTTTCGTTGATTAACTCATTTGAAGCCTGTGGACGCTTTTGGCCACTTTGCAATGGATAATTATTTATTTTTATCAACTCCTTCTTAATAAAAAACGGCTGCAAAGAGCACCCGTTAATTAATAAGATTTTCTTTAACCAATTGACTATTCAATCTGGTGAGAACTTTGGGTGGCTCTTCTTTCTACATAAAGTAGCATTAAGAATATACCACCCAGAAGATTTATCGTCAATAGGTATATTTAGTTTTTCATGGCGACTTGTTTATTTATCATGTTGATAAATTCATCAATGGTTACAGTAACTTGTTCTTTTTCGCCATATTTTCGGTAAGTAACTGTTTTTTCATCGCGTTCTTTATCACCAACAACAATTGAATAAGGATATTTTTGTATTTGGGCATTTCTTAGGCGATAGCCAAGTTTTTCTTCGCTATTATCGATGATAACACGCATGTTATGAACTTCAAATAGCTCTTGCAATTGCTTCGCGTATGCTAGATGTTCACTTTCTAAAACCGGCAAGATTGCAACTTGAATAGGTGCTAGCCAAGTTGGGAAAGCACCTCCATAATTTTCAATTATAATCGCCATAAAGCGTTCTAATGAACCTAAGCAAGCACGGTGTAGCATAATTGGTCGCACCTTCTCGCCTTTTTCATTGATGTAAGTAACGTCAAATCTTTCTGGCAAATTCATATCTAATTGGATGGTGCCACATTGCCAAATTCTTCCCATTGAATCGCGTAATTTAAAGTCGAGTTTTGGACCGTAGAATGCGCCATCGCCAGGATTTATCTTAAATTCTTTCCCAGATTTATGACATGCTTCTTCCAAAATGGCTTCTGCTTTGTCCCATATATTAATATCCCCAATATATCCTTCTTCGGGACGTGTGGATAGTTCGATGCTATAGTCAAGATGAAAAACGCTATACATTTCATCAAAGAATTTTAATAAGGTGCCGATTTCGTCAACCAGCTGATCTTCGCGACAAAAAATGTGTGCATCATCCTGACTGAAGGCACGCACTCTTAATAATCCATTAAGAGCGCCACTAGCTTCGTGACGGTGGACATGGCCAATTTCAGCGAGACGGATTGGCAAATCGCGATATGAATGAAGACTATTTTTATAGACAAGAATCGAACCCGGGCAGTTCATCGGTTTTACCGCAAAGTCACGTTCGTCAATTTTTAAGGTATACATGTTGTTGCGATAGTGGTCCCAGTGACCAGAAATTTCCCAAAGTTCTCGAGAAAGAATTGTCGGCGTTTCAATCAATTGATAATTATATTTTTTATGTTGAGCACGCCAATAATCCAAAATATTATTCTTCAATGTGACGCCATTAGGAAGATAGAAAGGAAAGCCTGGACCATATTCGCTTAACATAAATAAACCAAGTTGTTTGCCTAATAAGCGGTGGTCTCTTTTTTTACGTTCTTCTAATATTTGTAAGTGCTTTTTCAATTCTTCGTCGCTAAACCAACTCGTTCCGTAGATACGAGTTAACATTTTATTTTTTGAATCACCGCGCCAATACGCGCCTGCTAAACTTAAAAGTTTAAAGTGTTTTAATAAACTTGTATTGAGCAAGTGTGGTCCAGCACATAAATCGACAAAATCTCCTTGCGAAAATATTGTAATGTCTCCATCTAAATCGTTAATTAATTCAACTTTATACGGATTATCTTTAAAAATCTCCAATGCTTCTTTTTTGCTGACCTCTTGACGCACAATCGGATAATTTTTACTAGCTAATTCGTGCATTTTCTTTTCGATTTTTTGTAAATCATCTTCGGTCAAATTTGTGTCTAAATCAATGTCGTAGTAAAAACCTTCCTCTATGCTGGGCCCAATGCCAAATTTTACATTTGGATATAATTCTTTTAATGCTTGCGCCAATAAATGCGATGATGAATGATTTAAGGTTGAAAAAGCGAGCGGATCATCTTGCTTAATCTCTTTGATTGAACCATCGTGTAACTGAATTTTCATTTGCAATTCCTCCTAAAAATAAGAAAACGCCCATCAAAAGGACGCTTATGCGTGGTACCACCTTAATTTATATCTAACTAGGTTCGATATACACTCTTTGCTAGTAACGTTAGCGACGGCTGAATTGTGTTTCAGCAGCTCCGAAGTGGTACCGATAAATGCTTATCGAAGATCTTTCACCATCATCTTCTCGCTATAGATAGCTTTTTTATCGACATGTCTTCATCGACGCATTAATAATATAGAATATTAAATTATTTTTTTCAAATGTTTTGTAATGCATAGATGGCGGCTCCTAATAAACCAGCGCTTTCTTTGAGATCACACTCTTCTAAATAAAGGTTGTCATTTTTTAAACGTAAATCTTCAAAGAAATATTCTTTACTTTTAAATACGCCGCCTGTAAAAACAAAAATGTCTGGTTCGTAACTGTTGTTAATAAGTTGTAAGAATGAAGTTAAAATATTTAGCCATTCATTATATATGAGCATTGCTAATTGATTTTTTTCTTCTTTTAAGAGAAACAATTCTTTTGCTGAATGAATGTCTAAATTATATAATTTAGCGAGATTGACAATACCGGTACCAGATGCCAAAAACTCATATTCAAAAGGCTTATCTTTATATATGAACGTGGTGTGCCCAATTTCAGTAATATAGTCTTGTACGTGTCCATCTTTAGTTAATGAACCGCCTAATCCTGTCGATATTGTTATAAAAAAAGTTGCCGAATAATCCTTTCCTTTGCCGATGGTTGCTTCGCCTAAACACGCCACCTCGGCGTCATTGCGCAAAAATAATTTTTTGTGATACTTTTGGAGCAAAAGTTCACCGAGCGGTATATTGGTAATGCCAACATTAGGCAATGTATAAATATAGCCAGTGTCACGATTAACGACACCAGGAACACCGGCCCCGATTGCTGAAATAGTTGAAATATCATAATGGAGTTCATCAATCGTAGTGTATATTTGCTCCATAAAATCATTTACATTGCCGCGTTTTGTCGGCAAAATTTTTTCGCACAAAACATGATAATCTTCATCGACAATTGCTGCTCTTGTATTTGTGCCACCAATGTCTAAAGCAAGTACTGTTTTTTTCATAGCCATTTTTTTACATCCGGAATAGTTAAAATTTTCATAAAGTTTGTTTTCCCCATGCCAATAGGACTGCCGCCTGCCAAAATGACATGTGAATTCGGTTTAATTTTTAAATCGCGCGCAATTTTAAGAGCAAGAGCCTCCATTTCTTCAATAAATTTTGGCATTTCTGTTTTAATAACAACTGGATAAACACCCCAAATCGCCCCAAAGGAAAGGGCCACTTTTTCGTTGTTGGTGACGGCAATAATTGGGCATGGTGGTCGAAAACGCGAAAATCTTACCGCGGAGCCTCCTCCAAATGTATAACAAACAATTAATTTAGCATCGATTAATAAGGCGGTGTTGGCAATGCTATTTGCGATTGCATCATTATTTGTTTTTGTTGAAGTGTCAAAAGCTTCGCTAGCCATCATTTTGTAATCTAAATGTTTTTCGATTTCACGTGCAATCCGCATTTGCATTAATGTTGCTTCGGCCGGATATAAACCGGAGGCACTTTCACCGGAAAGCATAATTGCATCACTGCTTTCTTGGATAGCGGTTGCCACGTCGCTTACTTCTGCCCGAGTTGGACGAGGATGCGTCTGCATTGAATCGAGCATTTGGGTGGCTGTAATGACTATTTTTCCTTTCGCGCGGCATTTATGAATAATATCGCGTTGAATGACAGGAACAACCTCGGCCGGGACTTCGACGCCTAAATCACCTCGCGCAACCATAATTCCTTCGGAAACATCAATTATTTCATCAATGTTTTCTACGCCTTCAGGATTTTCAATTTTGGCGATAATTGGTATATTTGGCTTGCCATATTTTGCTAGTATTTTACGCATTTCCTTGACGTCGGAAGCGCGGCGTACGAATGATGCAGCAATATAATCCACATCGTTTTCACAACCAAATTGCAAATCTTGTTCATCTTTAGCGGAAATGTAGGGCATTGAAAGTTTGGCAAACGGTACATTGACACCTTTACGAGATTTTAAAATGTGCGTATTGGTTGCGCGACAGACTAGTTCTCGGTTTTTATAATCTTTTTCGATGACAACAACTTCCAAATTCCCATCATCAAACATCAAGGTATTTTTTTCTTTGACATCATCGAACAATTTCGGGTACGTTACTGATATTTTTTCGGCATTTCCAAGCACTTCTTTCATCGCGACGCGAATAATTGAGCGATTTTTTATTTCAACTGCGCCGTTTTCTATCTCATGAACTCGTATTTCTGGTCCTTTTGTATCAAGCATGATAGAAAGCGGAATGCCTGTTTCTTGGCGGATTCTTTTTGCTAAATCAATTTTTTGTTGATGAGATGGATAATCACCATGCGAAAAATTTAGTCGCATGACATTCATTCCATTTTTAATTAATTCAAGTAATTTATCGTAATTGTCACTAGCAGGACCAATCGTGCAAACTATTTTTGTTTTTTTAGAAATTTCAAAGTGCATAGTATTTCGCCTACTAATTATTTATTGACCAAATCGATGATATTTAATAAAGCAATATGCTTATTACGCGGTAATTCTAATGCTTCATAAATGTCATAGTGAACAATTTTATTGCGTACTTGGCCAACGCAAATACCGCTTTCGCCCGCTAGGAGAAGTTCAACTGCTTCGACACCTAAACGTGTTGCTAAGATTCTATCAAAGGCGCTAGGGGAGCCGCCTCGTTGTAAGTGGCCAAGAACTTCTGCTCGTGCTTCAACGCCGGTTTCGCGTGTAACTTTTTTAGCGAATTCATGGATGTCAGGAAAAACTTTTTCGCTAACTATAACTAAAGAGTGTTTTTTCTTCCCTTGTTTTAAACGTTTTAACGTTTCCATTATTTCATCTTCGGGAATTGGATGGTCAGGTGTAATAATCATCTCCACGCCTTCGGCAATTCCTGAAAAAAGTGCCAAGTCACCACAATGGTTACCCATAACCTCAATAAAAGTACAACGTTGATGAGATGCGGTGGTATCGCGAATTTTATCTACACAATCAACAATGGTGTTTAAGCATGTATCAAAACCAATAGAGTAATCGGTTGAAGCAATATCGTTATCAATTGTTCCAGGTAGTCCAACAGTATTGATGCCCATTTCGGTTAATTTTTTTGCACCAAGATAGGTACCATCTCCGCCGATACAAATAAGTCCATCAATGCCGCGCTTCTTTAGCTGTTCAACTGCAATAGCGCGCACTTTTTCATCTTTAAATTCTCGCAAGCGCGCACTTTTTAGAATAGTACCGCCGCGATTTATAATGTCACTAACGAAGTTTCGATCGACTTGTTCAATTTTTCCTTCGACCAAACCCTTATATCCTTCATAAACAACAAAAGTATCAAGTCCTTGTTGCAAGCCAGCACGGATAACCGCTCGAACACAGGCATTCATGCCTGGGGCGTCTCCGCCACTTGTCAAGACTGCTATTTTTTTAACCATTATTATGTCCTCAAATTCAATATCGTATCAATTATAACTTTTCTTAATAAAAAGAAAAAGAAACAATATTCGATATTTTGTTAGAAAATCACTTTATTTTTAAAAAAAGAAAATTGTGGATTTATTGTTAATATTTTGTTTTTTCTCTTTTAAAGCCCATCGTTCATCGCGTTTTTTCGGCAAAAATACGGTTGAAAGTTTTCCACAATTTGTTAAAAAGATACGATTTCATCGAAAGAAAGTGGTTTTTTATATTTTAAAATATGTTAGTATAATTAACCGAGGTTGAACGATGGATTATTTGCTCGATTCTGATTTTTATGAAGTGCAAGTTGTGTCTCTTATTACCAATATTGATAGAGATGTTTTAATTGACTTGTATCAGCCTCTTGTGGGCGCAAATGCCGTCATGCTCTATTTGACTTTATATAAAAAAAGTAAAGAAGATGATTCGACTGATTTTTACACGATGTCTGACTTATTCGCGACAATGAACCTTTCAGCGGGACAAATTGTCGACGCTAGAAAAGCATTAGAAGCGGTGGGTCTTATTCAAACTTACTTTAAAAATGAACAAGAATTGCGTTATTTCATTTTTGAAATTTTCGCCCCTAAAAGTCCAAAAGATTTTTTTGATGATGTTTTATTTAATGGACTTTTGATTTCTTATGTTGGTGAAAAAAATGCCGAAAAATTAGCTTTTAAATATCAACTTCATCGTCGTTTAAATAAAAGTTTTGCCAACATAAGCGCCTCTTTTAGAGATGTCTTTAATCCAAATTACAGCGATAAGTCATTTCGCACAAATTTGGGTATTGAGACGCTTGGGCATGAATCTGGACGTGTTAGAACAGATTTTCATCTTGACACTTTTTTCCGCGCCATTGATGAAAACACCCAGATTAATCATAAAATTTTGTTGCCTAGTGATTTATTAGAGATTGAACGATTATCATCTCTTTTCGATATCGATGAAGTAATCATGGCTCGAATTGTTCAGGATGTTTATGATCCATTCAATAATCTGCATCTTAATTGTGATAAATTATTGGATGCTTGTAAAAGTGCAGCAACTTATCCGCTGCCAAAAAAGAAAGCTAATTTATCGTCAGGTATTACCAGTGGTACTACATTACTTGCTGAGAAAATTAAGATGATGGATAACCGTTCCCCGATTCGATTTTTACAATATTTGCAAAATAATACGCAACCGGCTGATTCAGATATTCAAATCGTTGATTATATATCCAAAAAATATGGTTTTTCTAATGGAGTTATGAATGCCATCATTGATTATAGTTTGGTGAAATGCAACAACATTTTAAAAAGGAATTATATCGATAAAATTGCTTCAAGCGTTGCGCGCGATAGCAGCATAAAAACAACGCTTGACGCCATGAATTTTTTAAAGCGCGATTCGAAAAAACAACGTGAGAATGTTTTAGCATCCAATAAGACCGATGAAATGCCTTCTTATGATGAACCAAAAATTGAAAAAAAAGATAATGAATCATCTATTGAAGATGATAAATTGACCCCAGATGAAGAAAGGCAACTAGCAAAAATTTTAAATAGGAGGAGGGAATAATGGATAAAATTGATTTGAGCAATTTTGCGATTGATGATAACTTTAATGATTATATTGAAAAGTTACTGAATGACCTCCGTAATGATCCTCCTGTTTATGAAATAATTAAAAAGATGGGTGTGACGACTAAATGCGTCAAAGAAAATATTTCTAAATTTTCTGATTTTCAGGATGATTTCAATTATTGCAAAAATTGTCCCGGCATCGATAAGTGCAATAAAAAAACACCATATTTAACAATGTCGTTATCATACGAAAATGGTTTTGTTGAGCGAAATTATTCGCCTTGTAAAAAAATGGTTGAACGGATTGAGCGTTCTAAATCTTATTTGTATGCAGATTTTCCTAATGAATGGGATGGCTTAACATTTAATACCATCGATCGAACCCCGATGCGTGATCGAGCAATAATTTTATTTAATGATATTATCGATAATAAACAACAAAAATGGATATATGTATATGGCAAACATGCGACAGGTAAATCTTTTTTTGTCACAGCGCTTGCAAATGAATTTGTCTATTTGCGAAAAGAACAAGTTGCCTATATCAATGTTAATAAAAGGTTTAAAGAACTTGCTGATAAGGCATTTGATGAAAAAAATAAATTTGAAAAAACAATCATTAATTTATCGGTTGTGCCGTTACTAATAATGGATGATTTTGGTAGCGAATATAAAAGCGAATTGGTTCGTGATCAAATTTTAATTCCGATATTATTAGAGCGTGCTCGCAATAAGCGGCCAATAATTTTCACATCGCAGTTTAAACTCGATGAGATTCGTGAGTTATATGCCGGAAAGAATAAAGCCAGCGCTTTAAGAGCGCGTCAATTATACGATTTGATTAATGAACAATCGGCCTTTTTCTCTTTTGATAGTGCGGTCTCTATTTATAAGTGAAGCGCGTCAATTAATTGAATTATTTTGCGATTAGTAGTTTCAAAATCACAGTTATTTTGTATGACATAATCTGCCACCGACAAATTTTGTTCACATTGTTGAATGGCATCTAATTTTTGCATATTTTCGACATTCGAACCGCGCGCAAGTAGATTAGCAAGTTGTTTCTTTTTGCTAACATCAACATAAATAATGTAATTACATATTTTGTCTATTCCGCTTTCGAATATAAAAGGAACTTCAACGATAAATTTGTCGTTTTTTCTAGCAGCAATCTCGTCAAAAACTTTTTCTCTCACAAGTGGATGAATAAGCTTTTTTAACTTATCGTTATTTTTTTGACTTTTAAATATCAGTTCTGCTAATTGAGCTCGATTGAGCTGACCATTATGTAAAATTCCATCTCCAAAATTTTTGACTAAGATATTTTTTATATCTTCTTTTTCGTACAATTGATGAACGATTTTATCGCAGTCGATATAGGTAAAACCCTTGCTTATAAATATTTTAGCAATTGTTGATTTGCCAGCTGCGATTTTGCCGGTTAAGCCAACTATGTATGGTTCATTGGATGCGCGCTGACAGTGTGCACAATACGTTGTTCCGCGACCACCAACTTTAATTTTGTTGAAACGGTGGTGACAGTTTGGGCAGCGGGCATTTTCTTTTCCATATACCAATAGTTCATTTTGAAAACTTCCGCTTTGATTTAAAGATGGATGATAACTTTTTATTGTCGATCCATGCGCTTTGATTGCCTTGGTTAAAATTCGACGAGATTCATACAAAATATCTTTAAATTGCTCAAATGAAATGTTAAAACTTGGTTCTTTTGGATGGATTTTTGTAGTAAATAACACCTCATCAACATAGATATTTCCTAAGCCAGACATAATTGATTGATCAAGTAAAGTCACTTTGATGCATTGCTTGGATTTTCTTAGTTTTTCATAAATTAATTTTATGTTAGAATCGTCTATTAAAAATGGATCAGGACCGACATTTATCAATGGTGCTTTAGTTAAGTAATCATCTTCCTTTTCAATCTCCATCTTTCCGAAATGTCGCGTGTCATTATAAATTAATGTAGAACCATCGCTAAATTCAAAGATTACCAAGTCGTGAGTTTTAAATTGCTTTGGCTTTTCTTTATAGAAGTAGTATTTTCCTTCCATTCTTAAGTGCGAGATTAGCACCAATTTATTATCAAAATGAAAGATGATGAATTTTCCTTTTCGCGATAGATTTAATATGGTTACATTTTTCAATTTTTCGACAAAAAAAGTTTTTTCATTTACGATGGTTGAGTCATTACGAACAATAACTTCTTTAATTGTTTTACCTTTTACTAGTTCTTCAACGGTATTTTTGATTGTTTCAACTTCCGGTAATTCTGGCATTGTTTTACCTCACTTTGCATCGTACCATGTTTTACCATAACCACACGATACTTCTAGTTTTATTGTATCGCCTAGTGCGCTTTGCATTATGTTAGTAATTTTCTCTTTTAATTCTTCGGCTTCGTCAACATGCATTTTAAAAATTAATTCATCATGAATTTGCAAAATTAATTTTGATTGGTATTTTCCTTCTTTAAGCAATTTCGCTGTTTCGACCATTGAAATTTTTATTAAATCAGCGGCGGTGCCTTGTATTGGTGCATTCATTGCCGCTCGTCTAGCAAATTCGCGAACTTGATATGAAGCGTCATAAACTTCTCTCAAATATCGTCTTCGGCCGAATAAGGTTGTTACATAACCGTATTTATTTGCTTGATCGACGATATTTCGAAAATAATCGCTGATTTCTGGAAACGCTTCATAAAAATTCTTAATTATTTCTTTTGCTTCTTTTATCGAAATGCCTAACTGTTCGCTTAATCCCCAATCCGAAATGCCATAAATGATGCCGAAGTTAACAGTTTTGGCTTGTCGGCGAAGATCTGGAGTAACTTTCTCAACCTTAAATATTTTTTGAGCTGTTAGTTCATGAATATCGCCACCATGATTAAACACATCTTGTAACGTCTTAGAATTAGATAGTTTAGCTAAAATTCGTAATTCAATTTGCGAATAATCAAACGACATAATTGCATAATTGTCATCGTGATAATAAAACGCTTCTCTAATTTGCTTGCTCTCTTCATCGCGAATAGAAATGTTTTGTAAATTTGGATCGCTTGATGAAAGGCGACCTGTTGATGTTAGGGCTTGATTAAATATGCAATGTATTTTTCCATCTGGATATAGATGAGATATAAGCCCATCGACATAGGTCGAACATAATTTGGCGTATTTTCGATATGTCAGTATCTCGCCGATGATTGGATGCTCATCAATCAATTCTTTTAGCACTTCAACGGACGTGGAATTCTTTTTACTTGTTTTTAATCCAAGTTTATTAAATAAAATGTCAGCAATTTGCTTTGGAGAATCGAGATTAAATTCTTCACCAGCGAGAGCATAAACTTTTTGTTTAGCAACATTCATTTCATGACGAAATGTGTCACCGAGCTCATTTAACTTTTCCTTATCTAATGGGAAGCCTTCAATTTCCATGTCGGCTAAGACATCAATGAGGGGAATTTCAATTTCTTGGAAAAGGGTTAGCGAGGCTTGCTTATCAAGTTCTGCTAAAACTTTGCCTTCAAAGGCGAGAGCACGATTGGCTATAAAGACAGTTCTTTCCGGCTTGTTCTCATGGAATAAATTTAGTTGGTCATCATTTGCATTTGGTATATCTATTCCAAAGAAATGAAAAATTGATTCAACATTATTTTTTAGCGATGAATCAAGTAAATAGGCGCCAAGCATTATATCGAAATGTATTCCCTTCAAATTTATGCCATGTTTAGCTAAGGCTACTTTGCTTGCCTTTAAGTCGTAGCCGTATTTTAAACGTTTTTCGTCTTCTAAAATTTTGCGAGAAGTCTCATCCTTAATGAAATCTTCAAAAGATAAATAATAATTTTTTCCGTTCGTAGAAATCGCTATGCCATATATTAAAGCAGAATGGTAGTTTGTCTCTTCCATGTCTAGAGCAATTCCTAGTTTATTTCCTATGTCGATTCCGTCCAAAGAAACAAGGGTTTCGTAATGTAAATCTTGCAAATCTTGATCTTTTTTCTTGAATTTTGTTGATAATCGAGAAAGAAACTGTTTCAGTTCATAACGATTTGCGAACTCGTTTATAAATGTAAAATCATAACCTTGATAGCGTGTATCATCAAGCGAAAAAGGCAAAGCTACATCGGTTTTAATAATTGCTAAATGTTTGCTCATTTTGCCATGTTCGGCATATTTAGCTATGTTCTCGCCGAGCTTTCCGCCAATATTTTGAGCGTTATCAATAATATTTTCTAAACTGCCATATTGATTTATTAATTTAGCGGCTGTTTTATCGCCAATAGTTGGAATGCCAGGTAAATTATCGGAACTATCACCGACGAGACCTTTATAATCAATTATTTGTTTTGGCTCAATTCCATATTTTTCTTTAATGGCCGCTATATCCATAATAGAGATGTTGGATAGACCAACTTTAAGTAAATCAACGGTGATGTGCGAGTCGACTAATTGCAAAAAATCGCGATCGCTAGTATAGATGATAGCATCAACACCATTTTCGACCGCCATTTTAGCAACGCTACCACAAACATCGTCACCTTCATATCCCTCTTTTTCGAATGTAAAAATATTTAATGCTTGCAATAGTTGGCGCGCTAAGGGCATTTGCTCAATGAGCTCTTTTGGCGCTGGCTTACGATTGGCTTTATAATTAGCGTTTTCCTGGTGACGAAATGTCTTTACACCAGTATCAAAACCGACAAATATGTAATCACCTTCTTTTAAGTTATTTAGTAGACGATTAATCATATTTGCAAATGCAAATAAAGCATTGGTTGGTATCCCATCTTTCGTCCGCATTATGTTCGCACTATCGCCGTATGCGGTGGCATAATAGGCTCGAAAGAGCAAAGAATTTCCATCGATAATAATAATTTTATTCATGTTCGTTTTCCTCTAACGGTGATACTTTTGTTACAACAAATTCCCCATCTTTTCTTGCAATATATCCTTCAACGATAATTATGTTTCCACTTTTTAATAAGTTGTAACACGTTTTATAAACGCGTTCAAAAATTGTTAATTCGATTTCTCCACTATCATCATTGACCAAGATAAACGCCATGTTTTGACCTTTTTTTGTCCGTATTTTTTTGACTGTTTTGATTAAAACACAAAGTGTTATAGTTTCATCGCTACTTTTTGTAAATAAAATGCTGATTGGTGTGATATTTATATTATTTAAATATTTTGATTTCAATTTAAGTTGAGAGCCGCTTAACATTACGCCAAGCAATTCAAATTCTTTTGATAGATTCTCGATTGGATTATCTTCATAATTCGGCATAGATGGTTTTGGAAAAACATTGTCGAGTTCTAATGCGTTTTCATATTCACCAACCGTCATTGCATACATTGATGCCGGCAAAACGGCTTGCCTTAATGACGCTCTAGAAAAATAAAGCGTATCAAATGCCCCGGCATCTATTAATTTAGTGATTGTCGAATTACTTATCTTATAAGGATATGTGCGAGCACAAAAATCAAAAAAGTCGATATATGGACCATTTTTAGTGCGTTCTAAAACAATTGCTTGGACCTGCGCGTATAATATTCCTTTAATTTGAGATAGCGGATAATAAATTGTTTCTTTTTCAACGACATAATGTTCACAAGACTTATTGATATTTGGCAATGATAAATTAAGACCATTTTTCTTCATTTCAGAGATAATCATGTTGAAGTTTTGATCTTTACTTGAACTATTATCCAAAATTGCTGCATAAAATTCTTGTGAATAATGAGCTTTTAAATAAGCCATCTCGGTAGCAATCATCGCGTAAGAAACAGAGTGGGAACGATTGAAACCATAATTGGCAAATCTTTCAATTAAAGCAAAAATTTCATTTGCCTCCTTTTCTTTTACGCCATTTTTTAAGCAACCATTAATAAAATCGCTTTTTAATTGGCTTAATTTACTGCTATCTTTTTTGGATATGGCACTGCGGAAAATATCAGCTTTTGATAAGGGGAAACCGGCAATGCGATTAGCTATTTGCGTTATTTGTTCTTGATAGACGATGATACCATAGGTAGGAGCTAATATTTTTTCAAGGAGTGGAGAGACATATTTAATTGCTTCTTGACCTTTTTTTCGCCGCGCGTATCTAGGAATATTGTCCATTGGGCCAGGACGGAATAAGGCCAAAAGGGCTACGACATCTTCAAAATCATTTGGTTCAAGTGTAGCGATGGCGCGTTTCATACCACTTGATTCAAGCTGAAAGATGCCCATTGTCATATCATCATGTATCATTTTAATGGCATCTTTATCATCATAAGGAATATCTTCGTAATTAATAGTTATATGACGATTTTCTTTGATGCGGTTTAAACAATCTTCGATGATGGTAAGATTTCTTAAGCCCAAAATATCCATTTTAAGAAAGCCTTGAATTTCAAGATAATTCATCTCGTATTCGCTGACCAATGAACCATCTTCGTCGACGGCACAAGGTAAATTATTTTCTAAGGATGTATCATTTAAAATGATACCAGCAGCGTGCAAACCGCGTTGTCTAGGCAATCCTTCAATTTTGCTTGCCAGTGAGACAATGTTTAAGTAATACTTATCGCTATCAACTAGTTTGCGGAATTGTTCATTTTTTCGATAATTATCACGAAGCGACAAATTCGCATCAAGAATTGTTTTAGATATTAAATCGATTTCGCGCGTTTCATAATCGTAGACACGACCAATATCACGAAGTGATTGCTTTGCACCAATAGTTTGGATGGTCGTGATGTTGGCCACATGGTTTACACCATATTTTGCTTTGAGATAATCAATTATTTGATACCTCTTTATATCGGCGATATCGACATCGATATCTGGCATACTCGCCCGATCAATATTGAGAAATCTTTCAAACAAAAGGTTGAATTTAAGAGGATCAGGCTTAGTTATGCCTAATACACATGCAACTAATGATCCTGCCGACGAGCCTCGGCCTGGACCGACATATATGTTATTGTTTTTGGCGTAATTAACATAGTCGCTTACAATCAAAAAATAATCACTATAACCCATTTTTTGAATAATTTTTAATTCATCATTCAACCGATTTAGATAGATAGGATTGTTTTCCAAACCTAATTTTTTTAGATTGTCGAAAGCGACTTTTTTTAAATAATCATCACTATTTAACTGGCAATTATTTTGATAGACCAATAGATGTCCGCGTTTTTCGAACAAATTAAATGTTTTGTCTGCTACAAACTTAAGAGTGCTTTTCAATTCATCATTCGTATAATATGAAGATAAATCTTCATCGGTTAAAAAATATTCGTCGCCTAACTCTTTTGTTTCTTTTAGTTTCTCGTCGTTATTGATTGCTTCAACAATTTTTAAAACAATCGCATCGGAAGGATTTTCATAGCGTATATGAGGGAAAGCAATCAATTCATAATTGTATCGTTTTGAAAAGCCGCGAAGGAAATTTAAGTTATCTTCACCTAAACCATAATCTAAGCCTAGATAAAATTGATGGACATTTTGTTCAAAAGAGCGAATTTTTTTCTCAAAGTCCGCATCGCTTAATAATTGTTTGATAGAGGCAACAAACTTTATGCCGTTTGCATATTTTTTGAGGTTATCTTCATCTAATTGTTTCTTTTGCGACAAATAATGTAGCATTAATAGATTTTGGTAGCCTAGTTCATTTTCTACATATGCGCTTATTAATAGGCCATTATATAAAATGTCTTCACCGATAATAGGTAGCAACCCATTTTTATTAGCCAAAGAAAAAAATAGCGGTGCGCCAGATAATGTTTGATAATCAGAAATTGCCAAATACTTAAGGTTACGTTTTTTGGCGATTTTTAAATATTTTTCAATGGTTAACCCGCTTTTTAGAAAGGAATAACCGGTATATACATGTAATGGGACGAAATCCATATATAAATATTAACAAGTTATCTATCTTAGATAAAGAAAAAAGGTATCAATTGACACCTTTTTTATGACTGATAAATAATAAAACTAATTAATTAAATCATCCAAGTCTTTTAACAAATTTGGAAGTTCATCCAAGTTTTTAATTTTAGCGCCACTAGCCTGGGCATGTCCGCCTCCTGAGTATTTAGCAGCTACGCCATTAATAGGAATTTCTTTTGAGCGAATGCTAACACGAAAATAACCATCTTTAGCCTCTTCAGTAATCGAACACCAAATTTCAACTCCTTTAACATGGTCGAACAAATCGATATTGTCTTTGCCCCGCTCTGGCGGCAAATGAAGCATTTCCATTTCGTCTTTGTCTAAAACATAATATCCAACGCCTTTTTTAGTAAATTGCAAATGGTTAAGAATGTAACTTGTTATTTCTAGGTCGTTCATATCTTTTTGATACATTTCAGCATATACCTTTGATAATTTAATACCTGTTTCTAGAATAATTTTCGCTATTTCAAAAGTCATTGGACTAGTTGAATTATACATGAATCGATTTGAATCGCCGACAATGCCCTTATAGAAAAAAGAAGCACTTCGTTTTGATAAAACATATTCATTTCCAAAGGAAAGAATAATTGACAAAACAAATTCAGCAGCTGCACAGCATGTTGTTTCGACCAGTTGAATATCGCCGTATTTTTTATTTTCTGGATGGTGATCAATTTTTACAATATAATCACCCATTGTATATCGAGTATCCGACACCCTTCCCTTTGTCGATGTGTCAACGACAATGGCAAGCACCTTGTTGTCTTTGAACCAACTATCGGCCACAACATCGGTATTAGGAAAGCAACGCGGCGAGAGGGAAACGTGATTTTCGCCTAAAAATTTTACATCTTTGCTTGGAAAATTTTCTTTAATCCAATAATAAAGGCCAAGTTGACTTCCCATCGCATCGTAATCGGGACGGATATGTCGAAAAATAGCGATGTGATCATAAGCAATAATTTTATTTAGCAAAATATTTATATTGTGGCGATGTTTTTTTAATCTTTCTTTAATTAAAGGGCTTAATTTATTGTTCATTGTTCTCGCTCCTTTCTTTTAAAACAATTGATTTAATGATTTGATAAGTCTCGTCACTCAAGACATGTTCAATCAAACAACAATCGCGTTCGGCGTTTTGTTCGCTAATCCCTAATTTGAGTAGAAATAATTTTATTGTCTTGTGGCGATCATAAACAGAATTAGCGATTTGACGACCATTTTCAGTCAAAGTTATCTCGCCATAGCGAACCATGTTGATGTAATTTTTCGCTGTCAACTCATGCATCGCTTTGGCAACTGCTGGTCGAGAAACATTTAATAGTTTAGCAACTTCAGAAGAGTGAATGACATGAAAACGCTCCTCGACCATTAAAATCGCTTCTAAATAATCTTCTACTGATTTGCTAATTTTTTCATCCATTTTTATTACCTATTAATATATTAACGCACGAAAAGAATTTTATCTTACTTTTTGAATTAAATAAATTTATTTTTAATTTGGCTTGACAAAGCATTTTTTAGAGCATAAATTAAATATGAGTTAACTACGGTTAACATTTGGTATATAGATATGAAAAGACATGTATTACATTTAAAAAGCGGTGATGTTGGCGCCCTAGCTGATTTAAAAAGAGGACAAGCTGGCATCGTTTTAACTATTGATATTGATAACCGCGCCTTGCGTCGCCATTTATTGGACATGGGCATTACTCGTGGCGTGCGCATCGAAATTAAAAAATTTGCTCCTTTGGGTGATCCTGTTGACGTTCGCGTTCGCGGTTATGACCTATGTTTGCGTAAAAGTGATATGAAAGGTATTCAAATACGGTGTGAATAAATGGTTAATATTGTTGGTCTAGTTGGAAATCAAAATTCTGGTAAAACGACGCTTTTTAACGCTTTGACCGGTGCAAACCAAAAAGTTGGTAATTGGCCTGGTGTCACTATTGAACGAAAAGAAGGGAGAATTAAAACAAGCGATATTTCATTAGTCGATTTACCGGGCGTTTATTCTTTGTCTCCTTATTCTATTGAGGAAGGTATATCGCGTTCGTTTGTGCTAAATGATAAACCTGATTTAATTATTAACATTGTCGACGCTACTTCTATTGAGCGAAGTCTTTATTTAACAACGCAATTGCTAGAATTAGATGTCGACGTGATTGTCGCTTTGAATATGAGCGATATTTTGAAAAAAGAAAATATTGAAATAGACGAAAATAAGCTTGCCGATGAACTTGGCGTTTCCGTTATAAAAATATCGGCTAAAACCGGCGATGGTGTATCTGATTTAATCAAAATGATTAAAGAAGGATCGTACCGCAAAAAAACACCCATTAAATTGTATCCACCTGAAATTGAAAATATCATTGATTTATTAATGAAAAATAATAATGATAATAATCGACGTTTTACTGCAGTAAAAATGATCGAAGGAGACCCAAATTATCCTTCGCTTGCCGATGATAGTATCGTTGGTAAAATTAGGGAAGTCGAGAAAAAATATTCGATGGATAGCGAGCAATTAATTGCCAGTTTGCGTTATGATTTTATCGAAAAAGTTAAAGCGAAAACTTGCATAGACAAAGGAGCCGTGAACCGAGTTAGTTTGAGCGAAAAACTAGATAGAGTTTTTTTGAACAAATGGGCAGCTATCCCAATCTTTCTAGTCATCATGCTTTTTGTTTATTTGCTTTCTGTAGGTATTGTCGGCGGATTAACCGTTGGTTTTGTTGATGCCTTATTTAACGGAACGGAAGAACTGGAGTTTAATTTGTTCGCTGTCGGCGACTTAACTTGGACAGTCCCCTTTGAAATAGAAGGATTGGGGCCGCTATTAGCAAATTGGTTAGCTTCGCTTGGAGCAAGTGAATGGGCGACTAGTCTAGTCGCTGATGGAATCGTTTCTGGTGTTGGGGCGGTTTGTAACTTTATACCACAGATAATGATAATGTTCCTTTGCTTGGCTTTGCTAGAAACAAGCGGTTATATGTCGCGCATTGCTTTCTTTTTAGACCGATTATTCCATAATTTCGGTTTGAGCGGACGTTCTTTAATCCCATTTATTGTAGGAGTGGGTTGTAGTGTTCCGGGTATTATGTCGACCCGCACCATCGAAGATCAGCACGAAAGAGAAACCACCATCGTTTTAACACCTTTTATGCCTTGTAGTGCTAAACTGCCGATTATTTCAATCTTTGCCTCATATTTCTTTACCTCTTTGAGTTGGCTTGTTTCGTTCTCTTTTTATTTGCTTGCTATCGTTGTTATTTTATTGTCTGGTTTTCTTTTCAAGCGTTTTCTATTTAAAGGTAGTGACCATGGTACATTCATTTCCGAGCTACCAGACTATAAAGCACCTATTTTCTCTTATGTTATTCGCGATGTCGGCGATAAAACATGGTCTTTTATTAAACGTGCTGGCACCGTGATTTTATTGTGCTCAGTTGTTGTTTGGTGGCTAGCTAGTTTTACTTGGACATATCAATATGTTGGAACGACGTTAGCTGATGGTACCGTTGTTTCAATTAATAACTCAATGCTTGCCGGAATAGGCAATGCCTTTGCTTGGCTCTTTTATCCGATGTTAGGTGGCACATGGAGCTGGGCAGCGACTGTGAGTGCCTTTCAAGGATTAATCGCTAAAGAACAAGTTGTTTCTTCGATGGCGACAATTGCCGCTGTTGGTGAAGATGCCGGCGAGATATTCAATTCCTCGGTCTTTGGCTTCTTTAATAGTTACAGCGCTTATGCCTTTATGACATTTAATTTGTTTAGCGCTCCTTGTTTTGGCGCCATAGGCGCCATGCGTGCTGAACTTGGTTCGGCTAGGAAAATGTTTTATGCCGTCTTTTTTCAAACCAGTTTTGCTTGGTTAATTGCTACTTTAATAGGCTCAATAGGATGGGTGGTGACAATTTTATGTTAAATCTAATCGCTTTAACGAGCATGACAAGTACCGATATAATCATTTTGGTTGTTGTCATAGTGCTTCTTTTATTGATAATATTTTTCCGTTACTTTTTCCCGTTAATTCGCGGTAAGAAGATTAGTCATTGCTCGTCTTGCCCAATTGCACAAGACAAAAAAATAAAGCGTTCATTAAATGCTTATAAGAAGGCGCGAGACAAAGAAAAAGATAAATAACGAACTAGATTTAAGCCTTTTTAATTGTTTACAATGTGTATAAAAACAATGATATAATTTATCGTGATATGAATGAAAAAGAGTTAATCGAAGAGTATCTCGATGAAATAAATGATATTAATAATCGAAAAAGAAAAATGTTTTTGGCGGGATTAATTGTAACAATTATTTTTGCCTTTTTTTCAACCATTGCCCTTGGCTGGCTAATTTATAGCATTATTTATTTTGTCGATTTTACAGTTAAATTAGGAATTGATCAAAATTTATATGAGGAACAATATTATTTTTGGCTAATTCAATTTGTCATCTCAACATTTTTGTTTTGCCTTCTTTTTGTCGGCGTCTATGTCGGTGCCGCCTTGATGATTGTTTCTAGCACGGTGTTTGGCTCGCAAATCCGCCATCGTCAGCATAAAATCTTGGTACTAAAAGATTTAAAAAACGAAAAAAATTAATAAAAAAATTTTATTTTCTAATAGTTACACTTTGTGTAAAATTTTTTAGCACTCCTATTGACAGAGTGCCAAAAAGGGTTATAATGTAGTTAGCACTTGAAAAGGTAGAGTGCTAAAACATATAGGAGGTAACTATTATGAATAAGAAAAATTATGCTGTAAGTAATCGTGATGAATTTTCGTTGTTTGATCCATTTTTTGATGATTTCTTTGGTATCACACCAAGAGAGATGCACCGAGGAGATTTAATGAAAGCCGATATTCGCGAGGAAGATGACCGTTTCGTTATTGATATCGATGTTCCTGCTCTTAAGAAAGAAAACATTAAGTTGGAATTAAATGATGGATACTTGACGATTAGAGCCAATCAATCCTACGAACATGAAGAAGGCGAAAAGAAGGGAAAATATTTACGTCGTGAACGTTTCTCCGGTTCTTATTCACGCTCATTCTATGTCGGCGAAGATGTCACCAATGATGATATTTCCGCAAAATTAGAAAATGGTACTTTGTCTATCGATATTAAAAAGGTCGAAGAGAAAAAACAACCTAAAACCTATATCGAAATTAAATAACCATTCATTTTCTATACATTTTATAAAAGAGGCAAAGCCTCTTTTTTTATTTATCGTTTTAATTAAGCTTCTTTGTTGTTTATTTTTTATAAAAATATAATTAAAATAAATTCGATGAAGGTTACTAAAAAAGTCGTCAATCAATTTGAATTCATTGAATGTGAAGTTTCCGATCGACTAGTTGTCATTTTGTGTTCTTTCGGTGCTTCCGTTTATTCGATTAAATTCGACGGAGAATTAATGAATATAACGCCGAAAGATGTTGATGATTTTTATTTATCTGATAAATATTATGGAAAAACATTAGGGCCAACTTCAGGTAGGATTAAAAACGCTGAATTATGTCTTGATGGCAAAATATATCATTTGGACGCTAACGAACGTGGACATTGTTTGCACGGTGGCAACCATTCCCTTTCATTTACGAATTTTGAAAGCCAAGTCGATGTCAATGATGATGAAGCCAAAATTGTTTTTAAAACGCGTCGTCATGATAAAGATGGTGGCTATCCTGGCACTGTTGATTTTCAAGTCCAATATTTGTTTAAAAGTGATGAAGATGAATTTAGTGTACGCTTTTTGGCAGAAACCTTAGACAAATCTATCGTCAACATGACCAATCATCTCTATTTTAATTTAGGCGAACGAGATATTGGAAATTTGTATTTGAAAATCAAGTCTGCTCGCTATTATAAAATGGACGATGATTTGCTTCCTTTAGAGCCAAAGCTTGTTACCAAGCCACTCAATTTTCGCATGAAAAAGCAAATAAAAAAGGATATTTCTAATCCAGCTCTCAAGGGACCACATTTAAATGGATATGATCATATCTTTTTAATTGATTTGCCATCTTTGGTCATTTCCTCTTTGACGTTAGAAGGCCCGCGTTATAAATTAAAAATTTATTCTAATTTTGATGCCGCGATTATTTATTCTGATAACTATCCTAGTCTAGTTCCGCTTTTAAATGGTTATGAAGACACTTTACATAGCGGTGTGACGGCTGAATTTTGTGCCGCTAAACCACAAATTATTACTAATTTTAAGCCTTTCGACTATACAATTCGCTATCGTTTTTATAAAAGGAGAAATGGGGCTCTATGGAAAAAAGCAAAACAACATTAAAACTTGATTATAAAAGAACATTAATTATTGGTTTTGCCTTTTTTGGCATCTTGATGCTGTGGCAAGTTTATAACACATATTGTCCAGTAATCTTGTCAGAATTATTGATGCAAAAGATGAGTGTTACTGAGTCAAGTGATGTGCAGTGGATTGTCGGTATCATTATGGCTTTAGACAATATTTTTGCTCTCTTTATGTTGCCAATTTTTGGTAGTTTAAGTGATAAAACTAAATCTAAATATGGCAAACGAATGCCCTATATAGTGGTTGGCACAATTTTGTCGGCCATCGCTTTACCATTTATCCCTTTAGCCTTCGCATATAATAGCTTATGGGGCACCATCATCATGATGCTTTTGGTGCTTATTTTTATGAATGCCTATCGTAATCCGGCCGTTTCTTTAATGCCTGATATTACTCCTAAGCCACTACGGGCTAAAGCCAATGGACTCATTAATTTAGTTGGCTATGTCGGCGCCATTATGGCCGGGGCGATTGCTCTATTTATCACAACTAAAAAATATTTTACTTCTCTTACATCGGATGGCCTTCCTAATCCGACCTATCAATCGTGGGAAATTTATTTGCCGTTTATTATCACAAGCGTCTTGATGATCATTTCGATGATTCTTCTTGCTTGGCGCATCAACGAGAATAAAATTCTCGAAGAAACCAAATTGGCGATGGAAGAAGGCGAAAGAGAGGCTGAAGTCATTGAGGAAATTAAAGAAGATGAAAAACTTGGCAAAGAGAATCTTCGTAACTTCATTTTAATGATTGTCGCCATTTTCCTTTGGTTTGCCGCCTTTAACGCGACCGAAACGTTCTGGTCGAATTATTGCACCTATAATATTGATTTTGAATCGTATTCAATGGCGACGAACGTGCTTGCAATCGCCTCGCTTGTCTCCTTTGTGCCTGCCGGAATGCTCGCTAGCAAAATTGGTCGTAAGTGGACGGTTTTGTTAGGAATTCTTCTTTGCGTTTTGCCCCTTGGTGCCTGCTTTTTCATTAGTCCAGCAATTTTAGGCGAGGGTGGATTAGTTAGTAACGCATCTTATCTTGGCTATATTTACTATGTTTTATTTGCAATTGCCGGTGTTGGCTGGGCCTTTATCAATTGCTGTTCTTATCCGATGGTGGTGGAGCTTGCTTCAAGTAAAAACATCGGAAAATTTACTGGCGCATACTACGCGAGCAGCATGTTGGCTCAATCTTTAACTCCGGTTATTTTGGGCGTTTTGATGCGCAGTGAAACCTTTGCTTATAATGTTATGTTCCCCTATAGTGCAATCTTATTTATTGCCGCTGGAGTGGTATTTTTCTTTGTTAAAGAAAAAAGAAAGACGCCCGTTACCATTAAAAAAGGCTTAGAAGCTTTTGATCAGGATTAAATATTATGCCAGCTGTTTTAACGCATTTTGCTTTTGCAAAAAATAATTTTATTGGTGACAAACGTTATCATCCTATAACTTCGCTTGGCGCGCAAGGGCCAGATGTTTTCTTTTTCTATGGTTACTCGTTTGCTAAGCGCGATAATAAAAAGGAAGTAAGAGCCTTTGGCACCATGTTGCATCATAGCGATATAACCTCTTTTTATGCCGGTTTATTATCGTATGCCAGCCGACAAAGCGAAGAGGAAAAGGACTTATATTATAGTTTCATATACGGGCTCTTTTTACATTATATTTTAGATAGAAATGTCCATCCATATGTCTTTTATCGCACGGGTTTTCCATCTCGGCAAGACGAGGCCTTTGCGTATATGTATGCACACGTCTATTTTGAAACCATGATGGATTGTCTCGTCGCGAAAAAATATGCCATTAAGCCAATCAATAAAAAAGCTATTTTAAATTCTGATGAAGATGTTAAAAAAATCTCCAAAATGATTTACGAAGTAAATTTAATAACTTTCAATTTTTCATACATCAAAATTGATACCTATTACAAAGCCTATCGCGACATGCTTTTTATGGAAGGCTTATTTACATCTAGAACCGGCTTTAAACGCGGAATTTACCGTCTTTTATTTTATAAAACCCAGTTATATCCCCAAA
Organism: uncultured bacterium; assembly: GCA_949297445.1. Taxonomy (GTDB): domain Bacteria; phylum Bacillota_I; class Bacilli_A; order RFN20; family CAG-826; genus CASFSG01. The sequence goes on from CASFSS010000017.1 coordinate 85,783, forward strand.
CCAATATGCGCCAAGTTAAATACAATGATATACTGGACGTTTTAAATGATCGAAAAGATCTTTGGAAAGATTGCGTTAACGGCGCTAATCATCATGAATCTGTCCTTGAACTTTTCGAGATAGCCACCAAAGAAATTAAGGGGATAAAGGCAATTTTAAAAGATAGCCGTGATGGCAAAAAAATCACAAAACAACTCGAACGTTTTGTAAGCGGCATCAATCACGATGGTTTTATCGTTGGTGCTAGAAAGCGTTATATGAACTATTGCTTTGACAAATTGCCGAAAAAAATAGTTCCTTACGATGTCAACAATTAATATGTCACAAAATGTACCTTTATCCGAGTACCCACGTCCTGATTTTGTTCGTCAATCCTTTTATTCCTTGCATGGGGAATGGGACTATAAAATAGTTAAAACAACGGACGAATTTCTTGATGGCCAATATGATGGAAAGATAATAGTTCCCTACCCAATTGAAAGTGCTGCCTCGGGTGTTAATTATAAACTTAAGCCAGATGAAATATTGATTTACCATTTAAAGTTTAATATACCTAACGATTTATTGAGCGATAAAGCAAAAACTATTTTGCTACATTTTTATGGAGTGGATCAGATTGCATCCGTCTATTTAAATGGAACATTTTTAGGTGAGCACATTGGTGGCTATACGCCATTTTCTTTTGATATTTCTTCCTCTTATAATAACGGCGAGGCTAATCATTTGTACGTTTATGTGCGCGATTATAGTAATACCTCATTTTATTCGCGCGGGAAGCAAAGTTTAAAGCCGAAAGGCATATGGTATACATCTTCTTCTGGCATCTATTTACCAGTTTTTATTGAGACGTTACCAAGCGAATATTTGACCAAGATAAAAGTCGCAGCAAACATCGATGAAAAGAGTTTAACAATTATTCCCTTTGCCACCAGTGATGGTGTTGCTGAATTACATTTAAATAATCAAGTTTATCCATTAAAGACCAATGTCGAAAATATAATTACTTTGCCTACCATAAATTTATGGACACCTGACCACCCTTATTTGTACGATTTTCATATCGTTTTTAACGAGGATAAGGTCGCCTCTTATTTCGCCTTTAGAAAATTTGAAATTAAAGAAAATAAAGCGGGAATTAAAAGATTTTTCCTCAATAACTCCCCTATTTTTTTGAATTCTGTTCTCGATCAAGGTTATCATCCAACAAGTTTATTGACACCGATTAACGATCAACAATATATCGATGATATTACGGCGATGAAAGAGCTTGGTTTTAATTGCTTACGCAAGCACATAAAAATTGAAAGTCCGCGCTTTTATTATCATTGTGACCGCTTGGGTATCTTAGTAATTCAAGACATGATAAACGGTGGTGCTAAATATAATTCTTTTGCCACCATCATTACCGGTTTTTTAGGTATCAAATTATCTGATTGTCGCTATCGCCTTTTCGCGCGCCAAGCGATAGAAGGACGCAAACTTGCGGAATTAGAATTCAAAGAAATAATTGATTATCTTTATAACCATCCTTCAATAATTATGTGGACCATCTTCAATGAAGGGTGGGGACAATTTGACGCATCAAGAATATATAATGAACTAAAAGAACTAGATGAAACACGCGTTTTTGACCACGCTAGCGGATGGCATGATCAAGGCGTTGGCGATATAAAATCAATCCACAAATATTTTGTTCCCTACCGCTATAAAGAAGATAAACTACATCGCTTAGTTTTTTTGTCTGAATTTGGTGGATATTCATTTTTAGATAAAGAGCATTGTTTTGCGTTAAAGGAAACTGGTTATCGTTCGTTTAAGAGTTCTGAGGCTTTAACAAAGGCGATTGTTCGTCTATTTGAAAAAGAAATTATTCCAGCTATTAAAAGTGGATTAGCTGGTTCTGTTTATACTCAGCTATCCGATGTGGAAACAGAAGTAAATGGACTTTTGACATATGATCGTCAAAAATTAAAAGTTATAAAGGATGAAATTGTCGAGATGAATAAACGCCTTTTTTTAACATTTAACGAATTAGAAAATCATGATTAAAACATTTTTGTCTTTATTAGCAATCTTATCATCTACATTTAGCATTCATCTTGCCGCTTATGTTCCTATAACTACTATCACATATGACGATGAGTTTTTAACTAATAAACTTTTGATTGCTGAAGAACCAACCGTTTATGATTATTCGGATCAACTATCGCCTAGCGACGAACCATATTTTGATTCGCAACTTCAATATAATTATATTGATTTAGGCAATACGTGGACATATTGTCGTGGCGACAATGTTTCAATTGCTGTCATCGACACTTGTTTACAAGTGAATCATCTTGATTTTTTAAATTTAGACGGCACGAGCATTTTATCTAATCGCTCGGCTTTAATCGAGTATAAAGATGGCGCTACAACAATTTATCCTGTTTCCCAATACGGCTATGTGACAATATGCGAAATCGAAGGAACAAGCTTGCATGCGACTTCTACTATTGGAACAATTAAAACATCAATTAATGGTCGGCTTGGGACCGGTTTAGCTCCTAATGTTGAAATAATTGCAATTGTTTTAAAAAACGGCATCATTGGTGAAATGGGAGAAGCGCTTAAATATGCATTATTAACATTAGATGTCGATGTAATTAACATCTCAATGCTAGTGTACGAGTAAGATTGGATTGATAGTAATGGTGAATTGCACGAAGGCGCTAACGGTATTAAAAATTATTTAGGCACTTATATCGATGAATTAACAAAAAATGGCACGGTCGTTGTGGCTAGTTCCGGCAATGATGCGACCGACCAATTAGCTTATCCTGCCGCTTTGGATAATGTTATCGCTGTTGGCGCAGTTGCCTCTACGCCTCTACAAAGATTTGCATCATATTCAAATTATGGTTATAACACGGTGGTTGCCCCTGGTACCGTTTATGTACCATCTACCGATTATTCAAAAACCGATGAACTAGAACGTTATTCGGCCTATTCTATCGTCAGCGGAACTTCCTTTTCTGCTCCCCTTGTCGCTGCTAGCATCGGTTTATATCGCTCTTTGTATCCAAATGCCTCAGCAGAGGAAATTAGAAATGCTTTAATTAATAGCGCCACGAAAGTCACAACCGCTAATTACGACGAGAAATATGGATACGGCAAATTATCCGTTCAAAATTTTCTTGGTGTCGAACCAAACGCCAACTACTCGCTGGTAATTTTTGTTGTGATTTTTGCCATCGTTTTACTTCTTCTTTTTGTTGTGGCGGCCATCATTATCTTGCTAAAGAGACGGAGTTCAAAACTTAATAATTGATTTTATATATTTTTATTTTGTAGAATAAAAACGTACGCATTATGGGGGCGTTTTAATATGTTGGCAAAAATACTTTTATTATCATTAGGCATTTTTACTTTAAATAATTCGATTATTTCGCATACTTTAATCGATAGTTTTAAAGGTCCATCTCCTATTGTAATTGAATTAGATAATGATAAGCCCAATTTAACGAAACGTACTCCGCTAGCAATTAGTGAGCCATTTGACTATTCTTCTACTACTAATCCTTACGATGAGCCATATTATTCAAATAACAAACAATATCAATTTAATCATGTAGATTTAGGCGATACTTGGTCTTCGTATCGAGGCGAAAACGTTAAAGTGGCTGTTATTGATACCGGCGTTCGCTATGATCACAATGATTTTGTGGATGCAAATGGTAACTCCTTGATTTCTGAAAATTCTGCCCTTTTTTCATACAATTATTATCGCGACACTATAACCATTAAAAAAGTAAGCGAATATGGTTATGATATCCTACAAGAAGACACTTCATATTCTACTTATGAAGATTACAATCATTCAACGGCTGTTACAGGCACTATTTTTGCACAAGCCAATGGAAAATTGGGTACTGGTTTAGCACCTAATGTTGAAATGATTAATTTAGTGTGTGAGAGTCTTTATTCAGTCGAGGTCTATGCCGCTATTGAATATGCCATTGATTTGGGTGTAGATATAATTAATATTTTACTCGGCAGCTATGCTGAAACGTGGACAGATGATTATGGTTATACTTATGAAGGGGGCGGTGACGAGCTTGTTGAGGAGGACACTTATTACACCAATTTGGCTCACGATGCTGGAATATTTGTGGTTGCTGCTGCCGGTAACGAAGATACAAATAGATTATCTTATCCAGCCGCTTGCGAAAATGTTTTTTCAGCCGGCGCCCTTGCCGATAATTCTTCAACTGAATTAGCATATTATTCGAACTATGGATATAACGATGTCGTTGCCCCTGGAACTGTGTACGTTCCTTGGATTGACTACAGTAGTTTTTCTTCTGCAAATTTAGATTCTTATTCATATATCAATGGCACATCGTTTGCTTCGCCGATGGTTGCTGGTGCTGCAGCCTTATTTAAATCAAAATATCCCTACGCGACTCCTGACCAAATTGCTGATGCTATTCGAGCGACTGCAGTAGATTTTGGCGCGGCAGGTTACGATGAAAAATTTGGTTATGGGCGTTTATCTATTGAAAATTTAATGAATTATGTGCCAGTCGAAACCATTGAATTTTTAAATAGTAGCCAAGTGGTTTCTTTACTAGATAAAACATTTGTACCAACTGTTAACTTCTATCCTGAAACTTCTACTAATAAAAATCTGTCGTATAGCGTTTCTAACCCATCGATAGCCTCCGTTGATGATAGCGGTGTTATAACTTTATTAAAAGAAGGCACCGTTACGATTAAAGCCATCAGTGAAGATGGTAAAAAAGAAGCTAGCATGACATTAGAAATAAGCGGAAACGGAATTACGCTACAAAAAGTGCCGACAACCCTTACGTTTGGTCAAGACATTCTTGCCTCCGACATTGAAGTTTATTATTACGATGGTACTCAAACTTCTCCACTTGATTTTGAGGATTTAACGATAACTTATGATAAATTTAATTTGGGCCTCACCAACGTTCAGGTTTCTTATGGTAATTATCAGGCCAATTTTGATGTTACCATCACAAATGTTGGAGCGGATTCTTCTAAATTTACTCCTGCAGTTCAGGCGAGCGCCTATTTGAATTATTTTATGGACATTACTTCAACCGAATGCAGTGAAAACTATGGCTCGTTCCGCATTGAAGTGTGGGAAAGTTTAAAAGATGAATATGAAGCGATGAGCGAAGATTCTAAAACTGCTCTTAAAAATAACAGTGAATATAGCAAATTAAATGAACGATATTCCTTGATTGTTCAGCAATACGGCTATGTTAATTTTATGAATATTGAGATTCAAAGCGCTCCAGCGACCGGGGCTTTCAATTCTATGACAATCACGATTGGCATTATCATTATCACGACGATTGTTGCCGTTAACTTGATTATTTTAATTGTTTTACTAAGAAAAAAACATGCTAGATAGCATGTAAAGTATTGAATTTTACTATTTTCATATTTTTTTCAAATAAATAATTCTTTTTTGTGGAAAACTATTGTAAACGCTTACACACATATGTATATTATATGTAAAGATTATTTCGCATTATTTCGCGAAAGAAAGGATTAAAAATATGAAAAAATTAGAAAAGTTAGGCTTGTTACTGACGTCAGCTGTTTTCATGTCTGCTTTAGCGGTATCTATGGCTCTTCCTAACCAAAATGTTGTTGAAACAAATGCTGCCGATAGAGGTACATCGCAAACATTAAGGGTTTGGATAGATAGACAAGGTCACTGGGAAAATGGCGTCTATGGTATCCATTATTGGGGTGAAGGCATTGATAGTTATGCCTATGCCTCGAAATACACTAATTTTGCCACCGGCGATGGAAGTGAATATTTAGCAGCCATTGATGTTCCTACAGAAATTATTGGTTGCAATTATCAATTTGTTGTTAAAGAAAATGCGGAAGCTACAACTCCTGTTGTTTGGGCACGTGACGTCGATGAACCGTTTGCCGATGGTACAAACAATCAAATATGGTATGTATGGTATGAGGGCGAACAAATGACTGGCAGTTGGGGAACACGAGATACTGATGGAACGTATAGGCGAACAAAAGCGGCTGCCCTACATGATGTTTTTGAAGCATACTATACTTGCGATCCATCTGCATCGTATGGATATTACGCTATACCACAGTTAATCAATACTTGGATTCGTTCGGGTGTCCCAGGCGATGAGACTGATGCAATTTGGTATATCGAAGGCATGATGAGCGATAACCCGTTTACCGACTACGCTTCAGGTGATACGGCATATGAAGGTGAGAAGGATACTACATACACCATTCAAGACAAGTATGAAGCGATGACCGAACAATATTTGCTACATCAAGAAGCCGGCGCTAAGCTCAGTGCTTTTGGTGATGATTTCATTTCTTCTCCATCCTTTATCGTAATAATTGTTGCTAGCGTCGTAACAGTCGCCAGCGTAACTGCTTTGGTCTATTTCGGAAAACGCCAAAAAAAGGTCAATAACTAAACCTAGTATTTATTAATCATATTTTTAAAGCACTTAACCATAATTGTGAAGTGAACCCCAAAATGGACACACTTCAAAAAAGCCAAAAAACAGGAATCGTTAATGGTTCCTGTTTTTTGTCTGAGCCAGTCCTGCAAAGGCTGAGCGAGTTAAAACCCCCAGATAGTCTGGGGAGGAGGTAAAACTTATAGTTTTGCCCAAAATAAAATCTCCTTACAATATTAATGCGGACCAACGCGTTAATATGAAAGGA
>CASFSS010000018.1 GCA_949297445.1 uncultured bacterium
AGCATAATTGTCCGGATACTTCATTTATCCGAAATTATTAAGAAAGGAGAAAATAAACAATGAAGAAAAAAATTATATCTGGTTTAACTGCTGCTGGATTATCTCTTGCTTTACTTGTGGGGATTGGAGTAGGAACTGAAGCATCAAAGGTTGACGCTGTACTTGGTGATACTTTTGAACTAGTTACTTCGGCTGATACATTATCCGCCGGTGATGTAGTGACGATTGTATCTGTAACAAATGGAAAAGTATTTGGCGAGCAAAGCGGTAAATATCGAACCGCAGCATCTTTGACAATAAGTTCACCGGGAGAGGCAACTATCTCTGCCCAAAGCGATTGGGAATATATTACACTTGAATCCGGAACAAATGCAGGTAATTTTAATCTAAAAACAACAGAAATTACTGAGGGATATTTAATATTAGCATCAAATATAAACGAGCTAAATACATCAACCGAAGCAACTAATGATTGGTCAATTTCTGTTGCGGCCGATACAAACTATGCCACTATTTCCCCATCTACATATGCAACTAGATCTATTCAATGGAACGCGAGCAATCCCCGTTTTGCTTGTTATTCAAGCAATCAAGAAAAAGTCTACTTATATCGAAAAGCCTCTGGTACAACAGCTAATCTAACCTCTGTTACTCTTGGCGGAGATATGACAAACAAAGCATATCAAATTGGAGACGAGTGGGATTGTGCAGGGTTATATATTACTCTTGGTTATGATGATGGAAGTTCCTTTGATATCACCGATGCTGCTGCAGTAAAAAACTATTTAACCTTTAATCCCGCGACCGCTAATGATTTATTGCTAACATCCGTAACAGTAACTGCGACATATGAAGGTATTTCAAGTAGCCCTGTCATTATTAGCGGAATAACGGTAAGTGAAAGATTTGATTATACATATGATTTAGTAACCAATTTCGCAACATATGCATCTGGATGGAATTCTTTTTATAGTAGTCGAACTGTAGAAAGCAACGAACTAGGTGGTGAAGTTTTAAATGCCAGACTAGAATTTTCTGCTCACAATAAGCAAAGTAGTACCATTACAGACCGCCCGGTTTCCAAGGGTGGAAGCGTTACTTTTACGTTGCTAGATCCTGCATATCAAATTAAAGCAATTAATGCTGAATTTTTGCAATGGACAACAAAAGGACAAAGCGTAAATGTTGAAGCAGGTGGTGTTAGTGTATATAGCGGCGACTTATCTTTTACAAATAGTGTTGCCACTACAGGAAAAATTACTTTAGCCGAGCCGGTTTCGTCCTTTGTCGTTACCGCAACAAATTCCGCCAATCAAGTAGGATGGACTTCATTTACAATTGAGGTAGTTGAAGCCGCTGCGTTTGGCGAATTGGCCTCCATAATCGTAGTAGATGAGCCAATTAAAACCGTTTATAGTTTAAACGAAGCGCTTGATTTATCAGGTTTGCAAATTATGGCTTATGACGTAAGTGGATTGTCGCAACTTATTGCTTATGACGGAAGTAATATTGTGGTTTCTGCTGTCGATATGACAACAACCGGCAAAAAAGATGTTACGCTTTCTTACACTGTTGGCGTTGTCACTAAAACAGCAACATTCTCTATCTATGTTGTAAATTACCAATATCAATTAACTGGCAGTTCTTTATCCACTGGTGTCGGCGGATTATATGATTGGGGTGGTCTAAACTGGACCTCTGTCACGGAATTACCATATGTTGGTGCATATTCAGCGGGAACAGGTCTACAAATTGGCAGTTCAAAAAAAGGGGTTCCGGCCGGTTCTACGGTTACACTTCGTTCAGACGTATACTCCATAGCAGGCGATGAAAATGTTGTTGTTGAACAAATTATAGTTAGAACAGCTGGCTATTCTAATACAACGTGGGGTTTAACCGCAAAAGTCGGTGATTCATCTGAAATTGAAGCCGATACAACTAGTCAAATAGCAATTGGAAATTCTACATATTCATATTATGTTTTTGATACATATAATGTCGGATACATTGAGCTAGAATTTACAAATAATGGGACGTCCCCTGCACGATTACTAATTGATTCAATAGCTGTTATTGCCTCGTCTGATACAGGTTATACAAACGAAGCTATGACCCTTATCCAAGACATTGGAAAAGCTGATGTATGCAATCGTTCAGCAGATAATATTACTGCTTTAGAAGCGATTTTAGCTCGCATCGATTCTTTTGCTGGTTATGACACAATTTCTACATTTAGTCTATATGATTACCAAGATGGTGATACAAGTCATGCTGGGGCTTTAACAAGTATTCATACTGTTGAAGCTAAAGTTGCCTATATGCGAAGCGTTGTTTCCGCAGGCAGCGGAAGTGCTGTTTTTAGTATTGCTGAAGAAAACGGCAATAACGTAATATTGGGAATCGTTGCTTTGCTGGTAATATTGACTGGTGTAACAACCGCTTTAGTCATCGTTTCAAAACGAAAAAAAGCAAAAAATAACTAACTATTTTTAAAAGTTATTTTAAAGGGTATGAATATATTCATGCCCTTTTTTATTGTTTTAAAATTAATCTAATTAGCAATAATTAATAGTTAAAAGTGTACAACTATTCTTGCAATTCAGTGGGAAAATTTATTAATGAAAAGAAATAAAAATAGCATAACAAAATGTATAATAATAAGTGTTAAACAAAGTAAGGGGGCTAAGAAGTGAAAAAAGTTAACAAAGCACTCATTATTGTGACGGCTGTTTTTAGCACAATATTGATCTTTTTTCTCGTAATTAATATGGTACCAAAATCAAAGATTGTAGAAGGTGTTAATCCTTTCAAAAAAGAAGATACAACATTGATTAGCGCTCATCGTGGTGGCGCTTCTATCAATCCTGAAAACACGGAAAAAGCTTTTGATTATTCAATTGTTGAGACAAACTATTCTGACATAATTGAGCTTGATATTCATATGACTAGCGATGGCGAATATGTCATCAATCACGATGATAGCATCAACCGAACAGGCGTTTTAGAAAGCGATACTAACGCTGAAGAAATATTAATCGCTAACCACACATATTTAGAACTCCGCCAATATAATCTTGGCGTCAATTTTAAAAATCGAGAAGGCGAATACCCTTATCGAAATTACACCATCGATGAAGCGAAAGAAAATGGCCTACTTATAATGCGATTTGAAGATTTTTTAGATAAATATAAAGAGGCGCGGGATTTTAAACTATTCGTCGAAATCAAAGCGACTGGCGCGCAAGCCAAAGTGGATGCCGATTATTTAAACGACCTTCTTCATCAAGAACAATATAGTTGGTATTTAAATAGGACAATGATCATTTCTTTTGATGATGATGTAATCGACTATATCGCAAGTGAATATGAAGACTTATGGGTTTCACCTTTAGGATATGACATAATCCCTTATATTGCCACTGCCGCTTTTGGCGTTTCTACCTTCTACCTTCCGCCTTACGATGGCATTCAACTGCAATATTCATATAGCGGCTTAAATCTAGCAAGACGCGACTTAATCGAAATCGCCGACCAAAGAAATATTGCCACCATATATTGGACAATTAATGACATTGATAAAATGAAAAATTTGTTGGCGTTAGGCGCCGATGTAATTACCACCAATTCACCAGATTATCTTTATGAAGTAATAACCGGGGAATTGTAATCTATTTATCGTTTAAAATTTGGGAGATGAAATCGTCAAGGCGACTGTCGTCTTCTTTTTTGTGCTTAGAGGTAATCAAATAGGTCTTATCAAAAACCTTATTGCCGGGCTGCTTTTCTAATAATTCTTTCATTAAACGAGCGGCTTGTGGCGCCCACGAACCATTTTCCATGATGTAAAATGTTCTGTTCTTAATTAAATGGGCGTGATAGTCTAACAAATAGTTTTCCATCGCCGGAAATAAACCCATATTAAAAGTGGGGGCAAGCAAAATAATTTTGTCGTAGACAAAAGACTCGCTTAAAGCATAAGAAACATGTTCGTGAACCAAATCGATTAATTTGGTAGATTTGCCTTTTAAAAGCAAGCGCTGATTTACTAAATTAGCCACCTCTTTGGTATGTCCATAAATCGATGCGTAAATGATTAAATAACCGTCCTTTTCCTTGCCATAGGTTGCCCAGGTGACATATTTATTAACAATAAAAGTTATATTCTTTTCATCGCGGAAAATAACGCCGTGAAGCGGAGCGATAACCTTTATGCTTAAATCCTTAGTCTTCGCTAGGGCCATCATCACTTGTGGACCATATTTACCAACAATATTCGTGTAGTAACGTCTAGCCTCATCGAGCAACTCTTTCTCATAATGATATTGGTCGGCAAAAGGACGATCATAGGTTGCGCCAAAGGCCCCAAAAGCATCTGCGCTAAATAGCACACCGCTCGTCATGTCGAAAGTAAAGAAGACTTCTGGCCAATGGACCATTGAGGTAGTCAAAAATAAAAATTCATGGTCACCGATATTAAAATGTTCCCCGTCTTTAATTAAATGCGTTTCAAACGCCAAATTTTCTAAAGAAAAAAAGCGTTTCATAATATTTAGACCAAGTGTAGAAGTGATTAAAGTAATGCCAGGATTATCCTTCAATATTTCTTCGATGCAACATGTATGATCCGGTTCTAAATGATGGACAATTAGATAATCTAATTTTTCGCCTTGCAAAAAGTCTTTAACGCTTCTTAAAAAACTATCTTTAACAGTTTTATCAGCGTTATCGAGCAAAATGTTTTTGCCACCTGTTTTAATTAAAAAGGAATTGTAATTCATTCCGTATTTTAAAGGAAATGAGCCTTCAAAGATTTCTTCTTCTAAATTTTGAAGCATGAAGGCGTAGGTATCTTTTGCGATTTTAATTGGTTCCATTTTTATCCTCTCCTTAACTAATATTCAAGCGAATCTTTCATTGATAATATACATGAAATAAAATTCGAAACGTTATATTTACGATAAATATTTTCATCAAGTAAAAAGTACTTGTCGCGAAAAAACGGATTATCATAATCTAGCATGCCTTGATAAATGTAAACATTGCTCGGATTATAAACATCTATTCTTTTTAAGGCGGGCATATCCGCCACTATCACTTTTTTAGTGCTATAAAGCAATTCAATCAAATAATTTTTAACAATAAACGGATTATGTACATCTAATAATGATACATATTCGGCGTTTTTAATTAAATAAAAGGCATCGCCTCGTCGACGAAGATATTTTGTCCCATCGTAATAATAGAACATTCCATCATTATTCGATAATGTGCTTACTAAATTATTGACGGCAAAATATCCAAGGTAAGGAACTTCTTTGGCGGCGTTGATTTTCTTTAAAAAATAAATGCTATTTTTACTTTTTAAAGTAAAGTATAAATAAGGCATAGATTTATCCATCGCCATTTTATCAAGCAAATAACGATTGGATGCAAATTGATCAATCGTTGTTAAATATTTTTTAGATCGATAATATCTTGTCGGCGCTACAAGATAAGCTTTATCAAAAATTTTCAAAAAATATTTGCTTCGTCTATTAACGTTCCACTGCAAAGAAATTGACTGCATTAAAGGATGGGTATCTTTTAATAAAGCAATCATTCGTCCATCGAATATTCGCCCACCAAAAAGCAAAAAATAATCGAAACGATGGTATAAAGCTTGTTCAGCAATCTCTTCGATATAATAATCTCCTTTAAAAGCAATTAAGCGTGGAGATATTTTATATAAAATTTTTTCTAATTTATTGATTTTCACTTTGCTTGAACAACGCAAAACATAATAACCTCGATTGCGTAGTTCACTTATAATTTCTTCAAGGTGATATACATCTTCGCTAGCGGAAATAAGCACTTTCGGTTGATCGGCAATCGCCGCATCTTCCATCGTCTTTTCATAGGGCATAAACAAGTCATCTTTTCGAATATTCTTGGCAAAAATCTTAAGATAAAAATTATTAAAAACAGTCAAGAAAGGATATAGTCCAATGATTTTTATTAATGGTCTAATTGCTAACGTAACAAAAACGACTGTCAAAAAGGCTACAACAGGAATAATTATTGTCATCGATAACGAGGCATTGTCAAATGAAACAAAGGCAATAAAAGTAACTAAAAACGAAAGAATAGAAAAGACTAAGTCTACCAAAGTTATTTCAACAAATACTTTATTAAGAGGCACGCCTTTTTTCCGATGACTTTTGCTTATCGAGGCAAAGAAAAGCGGAACTACTACCAAAAATAGTAACAGCAAAAAAGAAATGATTATAGTAGCCAAAATTGCACAATTATAAGTACCATCAATCGTTAAATATATAAATGTGGCAAGTAATATACCTAAAACAATAGTAATGAAAAAATTAAATGTTTTAATGATGGGAAAATTAACATTATAATCAATTTCTAACGAATATTTTTGTTCATCAAAATATACAATTTCTTTTTGATAATATGGGTGCTGAATTTGATGATATCTAGCCAATAAAGGCACAACTGCAATTACCATCACTATCACATATTCAGTGGATGTAACAAACATAACGGTCAATGTCTCCGACCACATGTAGATTGAAATGGCCAAAAAAACAAGAATGGTCCAAATTACAATACTTTTATCTTTACTAAATACCTTAACCATTACATATATCAAATACGCAAATAAAATTATCGAAGCAATTACTAAAACGAAACCGCCATTAGCAAAAATTTGAAGATAACCATTATGCAAATATTGAGTACTAAAAGCAGCCTTACCCGATGATGAATAGTGAAGATTGGCAATTAAATTATTGATTGTTCCTAAGCCAACACCAAAAAAGAAATTGGCATTTTTAATAATCTCGAAAGCCATTGCCCAAATATACGCTCTAGAATCTAATGTGGATGAACTCGATTCGAAAATGATGGAATCATAAAAATATTTAACAATTTTTAATAAACCGTCTTCTAAATAAAAAGAAGCAATCGACAAAGATATAAAAATTAGTACGAAATATATCACAATTGATAAGGCAATAATATTTCTAACTTTATGAATTTTAAAAGTCGCAAAAAATCTATATAACCAGTAAATTAAAAATAGAAAAACGCTAATTATTATAGTTGTTTTACACAAGGTAAATAACATATTTATAAACATGAAAATTGCTACAATGTGCCAAAAAAATGATGGTCGCATTTCATTCAAATAAAAGGCGGCAAAAATCATCAAAAGCAAAGCGAAGCCATAATTATTACCGTTTATCAGCAAAGACTTAACCTTTTCGAACTGGTATTTCTCTTGATCGCGAAAAATTTTTAAAATTTCGATATACATTTCCCCTTCGGTTGCATAACTATAAATAATTAGCACTAAGCCAACGAGAAGAATGGTATAGAATAAATAATTTAATTGCTTTCGATAATGAATTTTTTTAGGAAAAACAGCAAAAATAAAATAGGTCACTGCAACCATTACTGCACCTTGCAAAATGTAATAAATTCTATCTTCCATTGTTAAGGTTAAATAGGTGTAATAATTAACACCATCTAACGAAATGTACTCAAGATAGTTATCAAACGGCAAAGTTAAAATAGCGATTGCATTAAAAATAAAAATCAAAACCATGATAATTACAAAAAAGTAATTTGGTCGCAGCCGATTATAACGATGTTCAAAATAAATTGTTAAAAAGAAAATTAAAGAAAAAATAAAAAAAATAATTGAATACTCTTGAATCGTAAAAGATCGGTCGTACGCTACCGCATCAAAAAAAACCAAATTTTGCATAAAATAGCAAGCAATAACTAACACGAAGTAGATTAGACTGTTTGTTAATAGTAATCTTTTATTAATCATGCTCGATTGTTGTTAAGATTTCTTAATCTTATCAAATTATAAGATAGTGAACAAAGATAAGCAAGGTAACTATTTTTTCAATTTAACGTAAAGAATACAAAATTTGCGCAAATTGAATAAAAAAAACCACAGTATACGATTATTTTGCATTTTCTTTCTCTAAACTCAAACATTGACACTTTTGTGTCTTTTAAATATATTAAAAACAGTTAAATGAGCAAGAAAAACAAGCAAATAATTAAATGGATTTTATTCGCAATCACAATTTGTTTTAATGTTTTTATTTTAGTTGAATCAATGTTGCCAGCTGCTTATTCTTCTTTGCAAAGCGATTTTATTGCAAATCTCTTTGGCGATTTATATGTTCCAAATACAACATCCGTCGCAATTGAAAATATATATTTTTCAAGCGATGAAAAAATTGAGATTACCAAGGGGACAACTAGAAGTATTGATATCGAGATATACCCCACAAACGCTAAATTGGAAACCATAAGCTTTGAAGGAGAAGGAAATGGAACTAATTTTAATCTCGTAAACGATGGCCAACGCTGTTATATAGAAGGATATGAAATTGGCAATTATACGATTACCGCCTATTTAAACGCGCGCCCGGAAATTTATGCCACAACTACATTTTCAATCGTTGAGCGACCGGCTCCAATAGAATATTATGTTGCTGCTCCAAAAGAAAATTTAATGGTAGGCGACTCAATGATGCTAGATATTACTTATACGGCTAATGGCAATTTTGCCGATGAACTAAACGCTTCTAGATATTACGATAAAAATAAATTATCTTTTCAAACTAATAACGACGACATCGTCTCTATTGATAATAATGGAATAATTAAAGGCAAAAAAGCTGGTAAATGTACCATCATAATTATGCCTGGCAATCAAACTATCGATTTGACAGTTCAAGAAGCTACAAATCCATTGGTGTACCCCGAGGAAATAAATTTGTCTGGACCTAATGAAGTACATATCTATGATATGGATTATCTAGAATCAGGTGACATAGTAGCAAATCAAATGAAAGTTGATTTTGGCGAAATCACTCCTTCGAATGATGACGTTTTTTTCAAAGTTGAGGACGAACTTTTGGCACGCGTAGAAAGTGATGGAACCATTTTTGGCTATAAAAAGACCGGCAAAACAAAAGTTTATGCCTATTCGGTCATGAATCCAGAAATTTATGCCTATAAAGAAATAGTTGTTGAAGAGGTGATACCAGAATCATTTGATATTATTTGTGATAATAGTACATTAGATACATACGAATTTGCTTTAAACAACAGCAAAACATTCCGAGGTGTTTTTTCACCAATCAATACGACCAATACCAACATTGTTGCAAATTCTAATAACGACATTATTGGAATCTCTAATAATGGTAGAAGCGTCATTATCCAAACATTGGCGATTGGCAATTGTGAAGTCACATTTAAATCGGCAGCAAATAATTCGTTAGAAAAAACAATTCAAATTAAAGTTGTAAAATTGCCACCATCAGAAGATGCAAATTACGATGATTTTATTACATTTGTTAGAAAAT
The DNA here is from genome assembly GCA_949297445.1 of uncultured bacterium. GTDB lineage: Bacteria > Bacillota_I > Bacilli_A > RFN20 > CAG-826 > CASFSG01. Next base: position 9,393 of record CASFSS010000018.1, read on the forward strand.
CAATTGGACACTTTTCTTTATTTTTCATCGACGGAATTCTCGCTTTTTTTGTCGTTTTGCTCCTCTTGAACGACAACAAAAAAATCAAATCTTGGATGTGCGCACTTATATCACTAGGCATGATTATATTTGTTGCTGGATTGTCTGAACTTTTTCAATTTATACCAACTGACCGGTCTCCTTCTATAATAGATGTTCTCATCAATATGGCAGGGGCATTAATCGGAATAGCGTTATCCATTGGAATCTTATCAATAGTTAAAGTTGTTAAATATAAGAAGAGAAAAAAGAACGGATAATTACTGTAATGCAATAGCATTAGACAAAATGTACATTGGAGTCTATAATGTAAGCATTAAAAGGACATCGTTATGTTTGCAAACAAAATAATTCTAATTACTGGCGGCACTGGTTCATTTGGTCGTGCTGTGACTAATCGTTTTTTAAATACCGATATAAAAGAAATACGCATTTTATCACGAGATGAAAAAAAACAAGATGACATGCGCAAAGAATATAAAAACCCAAAACTAAAATTTTATATTGGCGATATTAGAGATTATTCATCAATTGAATATGCATTTAAAGATGTCGATTATGTATTTAATGCAGCGGCGTTAAAACAAGTTCCATCATGCGAATTTTTCCCGATGGAAGCCATAAAAACAAATGTTATTGGCTCAGATAATGTTATTAATGCGTGCATCAAAAACGGAGTCAAAAAAGCTGTATTTTTATCAACTGATAAAGCTGCCTATCCAATTAATGCAATGGGCATGTCAAAAGCGTTAATGGAAAAAAATGTTGTTGCGAAAAGTAGACAATTATCTAGCCAGGAGACAATTTTATGCCTAACTAGATACGGAAATGTAATGGGAACAAGAGGTTCCGTTATTCCTCTATTTTTAGAACAAATAAAGAACAAACAGCCTCTCACTATTACTAATCCAGAAATGACAAGATTTGTCATGACGCTCGAGGAGGCGGTTGATTTAGTTTTGTACGCTTTTGAACACGGAAACCAAGGTGATCTCTTTGTTCAAAAATCCCCCGCTGCCACTATTGACATTTTGGCAAAAGCCATCATTGAATTAACTAAAAGCGACACAAAAATTGAATATATTGGCACGCGCCATGGCGAAAAATTATTTGAAACGCTCGTGACTCAAGAAGAGATGATGCGCGCAAAAGACTTAGGATTATTTTATTGCATTCCTGCTGACAATCGCGATTTAAACTATGATAAATATGTTACTATAGGTAATCAAAACAGCGAATTAATAAAATCGTATACATCACATAATACCAATCGTTTAAATCTTTCGCAAATGAAAGAAATGCTCAAAAAAATTTATTCATTTGAGAAAGAAAATATTATAAAAAATGATTAAAAAAATACTTGTAACAGGAGCAAATGGTTTTATAGGAAAAAATATTTGCTACGCTTTAAAAAGCAGCAATTATGAGGTTTTCAAATACGATATAAATGACACGACCAATCAGTTGGAAAATTTAGTAGATAAATGTGATTTTATTATTCACTTGGCTGCCACAAATCGTAGCGAGAATATAAATGATTTCGAAAAAAATAATGTCGTATTAACTGAGTTGCTCATTAAATTAATCATTGCGAGCAACAAAAAAATACCAGTAATTTTTGCAAGCAGCATTCAAGCGACCAACAGCACTCCCTTTGGCGAATCAAAAAGGAAGGCTGAAGACATATTAAAATGTTTTTCAAGCGAAAGAAAGAATTGTGTTTACATCTATCGATTGCCAAATTTGTTTGGCAAATGGGGAACTCCGAATTATAATTCGGTCGTCGCTACATATTGCTATAATATTGCAAGAAATATCGACATAAGAATTGATGAACGAATTGAGCCGTTAAGATTGGTTTATATTGATGATGTAATAAATTCTTTTATGGCGAAAATTAAAAATTATTCTATCATAGATAGCTCATTTGAATATTGCACGGTTACACCCGAATATCAAATAACATTAAATGAATTGGCCAATACTCTTCTCAAATTCAAAAAAGAACGAGAAAAATTAATTATTTCTGAAATTAATAATAATGAATTAACAAAAAAATTATACTCGACATATATCTCCTACATTGATGAAAACGATTTGTCCACCGCACTCTCTGCTCACCTTGATGAACGAGGTTCTTTTACCGAATTATTAAAGAGCACATCCTTTGGACAAATATCTATTAACAAAATTCGCGCTAAACAAGTCAAAGGAAATCATTTTCACATGAGCAAAGTAGAAAAATATATCGTCGTCGATGGCGTTTGCGAAATCAAATTACGAAAAATCGGTGAATGCAATATCGCTTCATACATCTGCGATGGTAAAAACTTAAAAATTGTTGATATACCTCCTGGATATACGCATAACATTACCAATGTTTCAAACGAAGATGCTCTTGTTTTAATTTGGGCTGATGAAATATTCGATGGCGACCATGCGGATACATACATTGAAGAAGTGTAAAAATGAAAAAAATAAAACTCGTAACGATATTAGGAACTAGGCCAGAAATAATTCGCTTGTCTGCCGTCATAAAAAGATGCGACAAAGAGTTTGATCACATTTTAGTGCACACCGGACAAAACTATGATTACGAATTAAATCAAATTTTTTTTGAAGAATTAGGTATAAGAAAACCCGATTACTATTTGTCGTGCGTCGGCAAAAATTTAGGTGAAACAATTGGAAATATAATTGCCGAAACATACGATTTGTTAATTGCTTTAAAACCCGATGCCATTTTAATATTGGGCGACACAAATAGCGCTTTGGCAGCCATTTCCGCAAAAAGACTGAAAATACCTATTTTCCATATGGAAGCCGGCAATAGATGTGGCGATTGGAATGTCCCGGAAACAATCAATCGAAAAATTGTCGATCACATTTCAGACATAAATTTGCCATATACAAACATAGCTAAGCAAAATTTAATTAATGAGGGTCTCGAAGAGAGATATATTTTTGTCACCGGTTCGCCAATGCTAGAAGTAATTCATTCACACTTAGATGCAATCAATCGATGTGATATATTAAAAAAAATGTCCTTAGAGAAGAACAAATATATAGTTGTTTCTTCACATCGTGAAGAAAATATTGATAATAAAAATAATTTTGAAAAAGTTATTGAATCTATTAACGCAGTTGCTGAAAAATATAAAATTCCAATTATTTTTTCAACCCATCCACGTACGAGGCATGCTCTTAATGCAACTAAAGCCAAACTCAACCCCCTGATTATTTCTTCAAAACCGTTTGGTTTTATTGAATATGCTCATTTACAAAAAAACGCCATGTTTGTTCTTTCTGATAGCGGAACGCTAACTGAAGAATCCGCAATGATGAAATTTCCAGCTATTTTATTTAGAACATCCACCGAAAGACCAGAAGGCATACTAGCCAAATCGATTGTTTTATCAGGCATCGAAAAGACTGGTGTTTTAAAAGCCATCGAACGCGAACTAAGCGATTATAAATTTGCAAAAATGCCAGAAAATTATGATAAATTAAATGTATCAAAAATTATTACTAAAATTATTAAAGAAAATATCTCATTTATAAATAAGGAAATTTGGCACAAAAACGATTAAAATAATACAAAAAAGAGAGAGCATATGAAATTATATTATGAAAATTTAAAAAACTTTTATGAAAATAAGGTTGTTCTTATCACGGGCAACACCGGTTTTAAAGGTTCTTGGTTAACAGCAATTCTTTTGCATTTTGGAGCAAAAGTAATTGGATATTCCCTCAATCCACCAACAAAACCAAACTTATTTGAACTAGGTAATTTTGACAAAAAAATTGATTACATATACGGCGATGTCCGCGATTTAGAAGCTTTAAAAAGAACAATCAATAAGTTTAATCCTGAAATAATTTTTCATCTTGCCGCCCAACCACTCGTCTTGGCTTCTTATGAAAATCCTCAATATACCTTTGAAACCAATATAATGGGAACGGTAAATATTTTAGAAGCGATTAGAACCAATGGAAAAGTTAAATCATTTTTAAATGTTACAACGGATAAAGTTTACGAAAATAATGATGATCCTCACCATGCTTTTAAAGAAAATGAACCATTAAATGGTTTTGATCCTTATTCGAACAGTAAATCGTGTTCTGAACTAGTGACTTCTTCATACAAAAAATCATTTTTTAATAACGATGATGCCACTGCCATTTCTACCGCCCGTGCCGGCAATGTCATTGGTGGCGGAGATTTTTCAGAAAATCGAATTATTCCTGATTGTGTTCGCGCTTTGATGAATAACCAAATAATGCAAATAAGAAACCCTAATTCAGTAAGACCATATCAACATGTATTGGAGCCATTATTTTGCTATTTGCTCATCGCCTATGCACAATTCTATGACAAAAAATATTCAGGTTCATATAACATAGGTCCATTAGAAAACGATTCCCTATCAACGATTGAGCTAGTAAAAATATTTGCTAAGCACGCCGACAATTTTAAATACGTCAGCAAGGAGATTAAGCAAAATCACGAAGCAGAATATTTAAGACTTGATTGTCAAAAAATGCGAAGCACGTTTAATTGGGAACCTTGTTGGAATATTGAAACAGCCGTTATTAAGACGGTGGAATTTACCAAAGCATTAATCGACGGAGAAGATGTTTCTGACATTATGTCCAAGCAAATTCAAGAATATATTAATTATGTAAAAAAGAAAGAAGAGGCAAATTTATGAAAGTTGTTATTTTAGCCGGTGGATACGGTACGCGCATTAGCGAAGAAAGCTATTTGCGACCAAAACCAATGATTGATATAGGCGGCAAGCCTATTTTGTGGCATATTATGAAAATTTTTTCTTCGTTTGGATTTAATGAATTCATAATATGCGCTGGGTACAAGCAAGAAGTCATCAAAGAATATTTTGATAACTATTATATTAATAGTTGCGACGTCACTTTCGATTTTGCTAGTAGCACAAAAACTATCCATAATAACGCAACAGAGGCTTGGAAAGTAACAGTCGTAAATACTGGCATAGATACAATGACAGGCGGACGCTTAAAAAGAATTAAAGACTATATCGGCAACGAGCCATTCTTCATAACTTATGGTGATGGTGTTAGTAATGTCAACCTTAAATCTCTCTTAGCATTTCATAATAAAAACAAAAAAATTCTTACAATCACCGCCATTCAACCAGAAGGAAGATTTGGAATAATTTCATTCGGCAAAGATGACGAAATAAAAGCGTTTAGAGAAAAATCAAAAGATGACACTGGCTGGATTAATGGTGGTTTCATGGTTGCCGAACCAACTCTTTTTGATTATATCGAAGGCGATAAAACCGTTTTCGAAAAAGAGCCGTTTGAACAATTAGTGGCAAACAATCAGATTGACGCATATAAGCATAATGGCTTTTGGCAATGCATGGACACAATGCGCGATAAAGAAAAATTAGAAGGAATGTGGGCGGCCAACAAAGCTCCTTGGAAATTATGGAAAAAGTAATTATTACGGGTGCTAATGGTTTTGTTGGAAGTAATTTAGTAAGAAAATTACTCTCAAAAAAAATTAGGGTTATTGCTATTGACTTGCCAAACGCGACATCAAACCTTGATTTATCTAATGAATTACTAACTTTTATACCCCTTGATATAAAAGACATTGAATGTTTAAAGACAAAAGAAATTTGCCATGGAAGTGATGTGTTTTTTCATTTTGCCTGGCGAGGCTCGGCTGGTGAATTAAGAAAAGATGCCACCGCCCAACTTAGTAATGCCCAAGCAACAGCCGCTTGTGTCGAAATTGCAAGTGAAATTGGCTGTCAAAAAATCGTCGTTGCTGGCTCAATTGCTGAATTCGAAGCTCAACAAGCAATTTACACCGATGAAATATTACCAAACGAGTCATATATATATGGACTTGGAAAATCGATCGCCCATTCGCTGGCAAAAATAAAAGCAGCGACTCATAAAATCGATTTTGTTTGGATTTATATAACCAATATCTATGGGCCTGGCGAAAAATCTCCTCGTCTTATAAATAATTCGCTAAGAAAAATTATTAATTCTGAAAAATTAGAGTTTTCAACAGCGACTAATTTATACGATTTTATTTATATCGATGATGCGATTGAAGCCATTACATTGGTCGGCGAAAAAGGAATGAATAATGTTTCCTATCTAATCGGCTCTTCCTATCCAAAGGTTTTGCGAGATTTTTTATTGGATATGATTAAAGCATTAAACTACAAAGGAGAATACAATTTCGGCGCCATTCACTCCTCGGGAATCGCTTTGTCCAAAGAATATTTTGACAATTCAAAAATTCGTTCACTCGGATTTAAAGACAAATTTACTTTTAAAGATGGAATTATAAAAACATACAAATGGTGGCAGGAAGAAATTAAAAATGACTAGAACATTTAAATTCGAAAAATTATCTTTAGAAGGAGCGTATTTAATTACCCCTTTTTTAAGCGACGATGAGCGTGGATCTTTTGTCAAAGACTACTCCAAAGAAGTATTTTTAAAAAATGGAATTGATTATGATTTAAAAGAAGTATTTTATACATATTCTAAGCGTGGTGTCATACGCGCTATCCATTTTCAAAAAGTAAAACAGCAAGCCAAATTAGTGCGATGCGTAAGCGGCAAAATATACGATATAATTGTCGATTTACGAAAGGATTCTAAAACATATAAAAAATGGCTTGGCTTTTATTTAGATGGGGAGCGTGGCCAAGAATTGTTAGTTCCAGAAGGATTTGGCCATGGCTATTTAGTCATAGAACCATCAATTGTGTCATATAAATGCGCCGAAAAATTTTATGGCGAATATGATACCGGTATTATCTATAACGATAGTGAATTAAATGTCCACTGGCCAATAAAAGAAAACAATATTGATCAAGTAATTTTATCTAGCAAGGATAAAAGTCTTCAAACTTTTTTGGAATTCGATAAAGAATAAAATTTATTTTTGTTTTGGCTCTATTTCCTTCCAAACTTTATGCATATTTGGATCAACGAAATATCGATATTTATCTGTCGAATAGCGACTATCAACCTTTGGTATCATGTAATCTTCTCCATAAGAGCTCACTAACATATCGTTATAATCAATAGGAATCGGGAAATATCCTGTAACAAATTTTGCATATCGAACTTCAGCGAATGAACTAACATTAAATATTTTTTTATCAATTGGTCGACTAGAAAACATTTGACGCACTCGGTCATTGCAGCGTTCGCCATACTTTTCAGAATAAAAATCTATTTTTTTATTAATGTAACGTAAACTCACCGGCAAGAAAACGAATTTTAAACCAATTAAAGCAAGCTTTTTTATAAAAGTTTGGTCTTTAATCAATCTAGTTTTTACATACACAATAAAATTGTACTTTTCCATTTTTTTGCGGAGTTTTTCAAATGTTTTTTGATCCGATGGAGTGTAATCTAAAACAAATATGTCAATGTGAACATGGTGGTTGTATTTTTTAGATAAAAGAAAACTGCTATAAACACCATTGACAATAATGCGAATAAAAGGATGAATGCAATTTTTGTCTTTTTGATAATATTCAGCAGTTAATAGACCATTGCTATATTGCTCGATTTCATCAATAAATTCATAAAGTTTATTAAACTCTTCGCGCAAAACAACAGTATCTACGTCATCGTCCCAAGGAATAAAACCTTTTTCGCGGATAGCGCCAAGCAAAGTGCCAAAAGCCAAAAAATATTTCACATTATGCTCTTTCATAAAATTGTCAAAAATGATCATAGCTTTGAACATAATTTGTTGTAATTCTACTAAGGTAATTTCTTCTTTATCCTTCATATCAACACAACCTCATAAACTAAATTTGTACTGATTCCTTTTTATAAAATGGAATATTATTTGCAAAAGAGATAGCAAAAATTTGCCCATCATTTTCATTAGCAATTCCCATCATGCATGCCAAAATAATGTAATCTATTTTAATAGTATAGTTAGAATAGAAAAATTGAATAAGAAATATTGCCATTGCAAACATGAGAAGCAATTTTCGCTCCAATCCTTTTTTGCTTAATACTTTTAAAGCAGGAACAAAGATAAACAATTGAAATATAACAACTTCTAAAAAACCATAGTTAAACCATAATTCAATGATGTTGTCATGCGCAAAATGGCCGGAAAAAGAATAGTTGCCGAAACTAAATACCCCACCATATCCAAAAAATGGTCGTTTCAAAGAAAATTCTATTCCTTCCAAAAACAAAAATAGGCGCGGCTCATACGAACTAACAATATCAAGAGAAAAAATGGCGGCAAAAGAATTCAAAAAACGCTCCCTTATATTTTCAAATGGCGGCAAAAATAATATACAAACAAAACATAATATCGCCACGACAGAAATTAAAAGAGACCACTTTAATTTTTCGCGACCAAAAAATAAGAAAATTGCCAAAATCACTATAAATAACGATATCAATAAAGCGCTTCTACTACCGGTTATAGAAATTAAAATAAAAGCAATCAATGCAAATAAAAGATTCCACAAACGCCTTTTTAAAAGACCGGCATAAATGTAATAACAAAAGAAATATAAAAAAACATATCCTACGACATTTAAATCGCCAAAATCTGATCCGATGCGTTCACCATTAAGCAATAAAATATCATCGAAATAGTAGGCAATGAAATAAAATAAAAAACAAGCACCTGCTAATCCGAATATATGCAATAAAATATCGCGATATTCTTTGTGACGAAAAATTTGATAAAAAATGAAACAAGTCGCGCTTAAAAAGAAGACTGTTGTATCAAAATATACGACTCCATTAATAAGGCTACTAGCAAATATAATTACATTGAAAACTACGAGGAGAATGAAAAAGTAATCGACAACAATTTTTTTATATAAAAACGCCCAAACCAATATTAATACGCCAGCTATAACATATAGAACTGTGTTAATCAAATTCCAAGGATATATGTAATTAAGCGCCGCCGTTACAAAAAATAAGAAAAACATGCTGACAAAAATCGCCACTTCAATAGTGACTTGTAATTTGGATTTGCCGAATGTAAAAGTGCAATACAAATTTTTAAGCATTGCTTTCATTTCTTTCGGCCCCCTTTATTTTGTTGTCTTTAAACCAACCAACAATAGGTACAATCGTAATTAGTAATAAAAATGTAATAATTGCTGTGGCAAACGATGCGAGACCACCAAATGAATTCACTAGCAAAAATGAACTCATACTATATAACAAAATACTTTGTGTGATATGAATTGTTAATGAAACTAAAGCATATGGCGCAAAAACAAATAACGCCGCAATAAGTAGAAAAACATACAGTTTTGTGCCCTTATAAAGCGGATATATAGCATAAAAAATCAAAACAAAACTTGCTATTGAAAATATAATAGCAAAAGTCATTAAAGCTATTTTCCCAGAAAGATTGTCACTTGGATAAAATAGTTGCTTAGTGTACAAATCGCTCAACAAGGTGAATTCCCTAACTTCCTCTAAGGCGCCATCAAGCAAGCGATAACCGATAAATTGATCGCCATCAGAAAAATAGGGAATAATTGAACTTTCCAATAGCGACTGCGTATTAATATAGCTAGATGAAGGATCGAAACAAATTTTCGCGTAAAGATAATTGGAAATATAACTTAAATTTAGATATGCAAAATCGCCAAAAAAACTTTTTAATATAGGCGTATGTCCATAATCATCAACTAGAAAATTAGCAATCGAATAATCAAATTCATATTCGCCAATTTTCAATGTTACATGTTGATCAGGATTAGCAATATAATTTTCTAGTGTTTCGCCTTCTTCCATCACGTCTTCAAGAACCCATGTCGGTAAAAATAAACTTTTGCGATCATTATCAAGATAATCGTTTTCAATATGAAAAACGCGCTTAAGAGCAATTTTATTAAAGACATTATAAAGTATCGAATCTGGTTCAGAATTAAATGCGCAATATCCTAAATCAGTTCCTGATGATATTAACTTAATGTCTTTTGTTTTTCCATTAGCAAAGGTGATTGTTATGTCGGAGAAGTCTCGCGCAAAAGCCTCAATATATAGCGGAACATATTTAGTGTCGCGAAATTCACTATACGAAACATAATAATAAGGTGTAAATGAATTATAGCCATATGCTTTAGACATAATTGCATTAGCGCCATTGTCTCCTAAAATTTCAAGCGAATCTTTTTTAACATATTCACAGTGTGAATATTGTTGATCACTGTTATAAGACATTTTGCCTATATATTGGTAAGTGGAATCTATTTGCGTTTCCACATTCAAGGCACCATATCCATAAAATAAGGAAGATGCAAAAATCCCTAAAACCATTGTTACTATAAACAAAAAGATGGTTTTTCTTTTAAAAATTTTAAATTGCGGATTTTTGGCTGAAGCTAATTCAAATTTTAAAGAACGATTTTTTATTTTTTCTTTTTGGCCAACAAACGCTTCATTGAGATTCGCTATATACGAATCATAGACAACATCATTATTTTTAGAAAATAAAATTATTGGCGTGCCAAATTCGTTATGAAAACATTCTAAATATTCCTTTGTGCTAAATAGTTCACTATCATCTAACACAAAAATTATTTTTTTGGTAAAATCCAAGCTTTTTGAATAAATGAAATTATATTTAAATTTATTTTTTTTATTGAACCATTTTTTACTATCCGAAGTTTTGATTAACAAAACATGCTTTTTATAAATTTTGCTAGTTTCCGTCAAAAGTTGATTAAACAATTCAAAATCTGCTGCATAATATACACATTTGTTTAATAAAATTTGTTTATTATTAATCGTTATCAACATGCTTTTATTTCTTATTTTCCAAAAATAATTTGATATATGCTTCAGCGGTAAAATCAATTGAATATTTCTTTGAAGAAGTTACGGCATTATCGGCAATGTTTTGATATGAAGAAGGATTGTTGATAATGTCATCGATTAATTTCACATAATTATCAACGCTATCATTTGCCACCAAAAAACCATTTTTACCATCATCGATAATTGTCCGATTACCAACGCAATCGCTTGCCACCATTACACATCCCGAAGATAAAGCTTCAATAATAGCAATAGACTTCATTTCCCAAACAGAGCATAAAAAAGATATTTTTGCATTGGATAAAATTTTTGGAATTTCACTATTAGGCAATGAATCCTTTATTAAAACATTTTGGGTCAGATTCTTATCTTTAACTAGTTCTTTGATAGTTTCTTTTAATGGACCTACACCATATAAATAAGCTCGAAAATTCTCGTTTTTACGCACAATTTTTTCAAAAATTTCAACAGCCAACTTATGGTTTTTTTGTTCGGTAAAACGAGCAAACATGACTAAGTCGGTCGTTCGTTTTGTTAAAGGAATGGTTGATTCAAAGCGTGAACAATCTATTCCGTTTTCTACTAGCGGAACATAATCCAATCCATAATATTTTTTTACGTTATCATCATCAATAATGTTAACCGGAATAGCGTATTTATTTCGAAAAATATATTTCATCAATAAATCCGAAATTTTGCCACCTTCTAAGCCTGGTAAAGTATGAATAGTATGAAGCACTGTGATTTTTTTATACAATTGCTTTTTTCTTATTGCTAAAAATGTTGTAATAAGAGCATTATTTTCTGTATGAATAAAACGAACATCATTTTTAATAATAAATTCGCGTAGCAATTTAGCGCAATTAATATCGACTCCTCTTTTTTTATGAAAAAAAGACACATTAATGCCATTATTTTTTAATGTACTTAAAAACGAATCGTTCGCTTCGTCATATAAAACGGCCACGTGCAAATTTACTTTTTTATTTAACGCCACACTTAAATTGACAGCAAACGTTTCGGCACCGCCAATTGGTTTTAGTGAGCTAATCACTTCTAATATAGTAATTTTCTTATCCATTATTTTTTGACCTTGTGAAATAATTATAAATATAAATTAATAATAAATGTATCATTTTTATTATTAAAGATAGTTTAATATAAAAAATAATGCGTTTAATTAAAATAAATATTGGTTATTAAAAATTCGACAAAAACGTCCTCACTATACTTTTTTGCTTCATTAAAAGAAGCAAATCTTTTTTCAGAAAGTTCGTTTTTGTGATTATAAATATATTTTAGTTTAGCGACAAAATCATCATAATTTCCTTGTTCGAAAAAGAATGAATTTTTTTCGCTCATCAGCACAAAATAACTGGGATATTTTGAACTAAGGGTTGGCACGCCAGCAATAAACATATCAACAATAGATCCCGGCGCACATTCTTGTAAAAATTTAGTAGGAAATAGATGCAAATCATACTCGCGAATTTTAAAATATCCTTCTTTACTTCGCGCATTTATAGATGTCCCGACAAAATTAATATCTTGTCTATCCTTACTATGTTGCATAATTTCTTCTTTTACTTGCTCAACGCTCTCGCTTTTCCCGAAATCGCCAGAAACATCTAAAACAAAACACAATTTATTTGTCTCATCATTAATTTGTTCAATAGCGTGAATCGCATCAAGAACACCTTTTTCCTCAATAATGCGCGAGAAAAATAAACATTTTAACGGAGAATCGTCATCATATTTTTTTGGTAAAAAAGGAATGTCTAAATTCGGCTTAACGGACGGAAAAATTAAGATGTTAACCTTTTGAGCATAAGGACGCATCTGTTCTTCAACAAAAGGCGATTCAACAATTAAATTAGCAATTGTATTGTAATTTTTAAAATTTATTTTTTTGTCTTCAAAACCTATATAACCGTTTCCAATTATATAAAATTGGATAGGTATTTTTTTATTGAACAAGCGGATTAAATTCAAGGCAATTGTTCCACCAATTATGCATTTAGAAATAAATACATCGTCACATTTTGAAAACAATAAATGCCAAATCATTTTTATAGTTTGAAGATATTTGTTTTTCGTGTAATCAATTATAATTAATTTTCTATTTGCTTTTTCTAAAGCACTCTTAATGACAACGGATTTATTTCTTTCGCCATCCCACATTTTATTCTTTGATGGCTGCGACGATATAAAAAGGGTTTTATGCATGACTTAAAATTATCATATGAAATAAGGCATGTCAACGAAGCAGTATAATCTATAATGATTATTAATTATCAACACGCATTAATTTTTTGAAATCTTTGGGATGTAAACCAATGACGAAGTTCAAACAAATTAAAGCTACACCCACTATCGCTGAAATCGAAAACCAGAGCCAGTAATTTTGAATATATTGCAAAAAGAAGATTGCAGCAAAATTAACCGCAAACACAACAAACATTCCTAAAAATGTTTTGAAATTTAAAGGCATTCGCTTAAAAATAACCCAAACTTCAATGTACTTCACTATATTAACAATTGTTGTTGATAATAAAAGAGCAACGCAAAGACCATAGACAACATCATATGAAAATGCAAAACAAAAAACAACAAATGTCCCAATATTAATTATTCCATTAATGAGTTCTATTTTTTCTTTGCCGGTCATCGACAACATTGTGCCGGTAGGGCCAGAGAGTTCTGACATTGCGTGCCGTAAGGCCAAAATGACAATAATCATTGGATAAAGCGTGTATGATTCGCCAAAAAACAGCAAAAAATTCTCACCTTGTGTGAAAAGAAAAATGTAGAAGGGAATACAAACATACAAGCAAACTCTTGTGCTCATTCGATAAACATCAATAAGTCCGTCGAGATTATTTTCACGCTTTAATTTTGCAAAAACAGGTTGAATCAACTTTGTAACGACACCAGTAATTACAGTCAAAAGATTTAAAATTGTCAATGATATGGAAATAATGCCTAACACAGATGAATCATTAAAAAAAGCACCTTGAAAAACTTTGGTTAATTCTGTTGTTAAAGAATAAGTAATAGTTACGCCAAAGAAAAAAGTAATACTAATGTATTCTTTCTTGGTCAATGTAAAAGAAAACCTTTTAAAATACCGCTTAATTAAATAAACGGCAATTAGACCATAGACAAGTAAATAATAAGCTAAATAATTGTCGCTAAATTGTTGTAAAGTTCCCATCCATAAGAAAACAATCGTCAACAAAAAAATAACAAATTTCGGAATAATATTTTCAATAATAATGGAATCGTAATATTTTCCAACACCTTGAAAATATGATGATCCCAACGTGTTTATGGCCATTACCAAAGCAACCAAAATTATAAAAATTGTAGTAGATAAATCACCTTTTATATCAGTTGTATAGTTATATAAAATGTAAAAAAGTATCGGAGCAACATAGGCAACAATTAGGAAAAAAATAGTAAAAACTTTATTCATTAACTCGCCGTTATGAATAGGATTTTTAGCCTCACGCACAACGAACCAACTCAAGCCAAAAACGAAGAAAGAAGAAAACGTTGTAGCGATAGAAACCAAGTATTGCAAATCACCAAACACCGCAGAACCTAAATATTTCGCCAAAACGTAATTGAATCCAAACCCAAAAGCAGCACTCAATATAGAAAGAATAAACGGCAAAATATTTTTTGCTTTTTTTAATTTTTGCAATTTCGCAGGTGTCTTCATTTTTACTTATGTTTTATTTCGTTTACTAATTTTGTTGACGATATACGATTTGTATATGGCAAATAAACGACATCAACCCCGATGGTCGCTAAATCTTCTTCATATTTATTCCATTTTTCGGTGCCTTTCCAATCGTCGCCGACGACAATTGCGTTCGCGCCATATTTTTTACATGCTTTAACTTTGTCCATATCTTCTTGAACAACTGCTTTCCAAACAAACGGCAAGGCGCGGACAATCCTTATTCTATCTTCAAAACAAATAATAGATTGTTTTCCTTTATAACTAACTAAATCATCGGATGTAACGCCAACAACTAATTTGTTGCACATCTTACTAGCGCGTTTAATTACATTAAGATGGCCAATATGAAACATATCGTAAACGCCGGTAGTGTAAATGGTGTCATATTTATTAAAACATTTATTTTTGTATAAATACAAAAAATGATCAATGGAATATACAATCCATCTTTGCTCATCGGTCGAACAAAGTTCATAAGCGTTCTCTTTAAACTCAACATTTTTAATTGGACCATATAATTTATTCCAAATTTTTAACGGACGTGGAAGAGGATACTTTCTTGGCACAAATAATTCACCGACACGATGTTTAAATAAAGTGCGCAAAAAATATTTTTCTTCTCCGTTACGAATTCTTTCATAATCTAATTCAAATTTAACATTTAAATATTCATAAGGAGCTAAATAGTTGATATTTGCTAGTTTAAAAGCATTGGAAAAATATTTAATTGTCGATTCGCCATATAGTCCTGATAAAAACCGATTAGTTTCAAAAAAATCTTTGCCACAATATTCTTTATAATAATCAGCCGACTGCTCAGGATTTTTTAAAACCAAAGAAGGCTCCACAAAGGTAAATCGTTTAATGAATTCTTCATTAGTCCATTTGCGAGACATTAAATTAAAAAGTCCACCAAACGCACAATCGGCGCCCGAACCAGTTATTAAATTTTCTAATCCAAAATCTAATGCTCTAAGAGCCATTTTATATAAACCGATTTCAATGGAAGAAAGCGGTTCACCTTTTTGAAGCATTAAATCGTCTTGAAAGTCTAAAACATCTTGGAAAGTGACGGGAACTTCTACTAAACGAAGGCCAAATTTTTCAGCATAAATTTTTGCTTGTTTTACCTCGTCGACACCAACTGTTTCAGGATATTTTAAAGTAAAAGCAATCGTTCCTTTTGGGCAATAAGAAGATAGTAAAGCGGAATCGATACCACCACTTAAACATATACCTGTCTTACTAAAATCAATTTTTGAAAAATATTCTTTCAAATATTTGTCTAAATCTTCTTCACAAGATATGTCAGTCTTTTTTGTTGTATCAATTAATAAATCAATTTTAGAATCAAAGGGCGTTGTGTCGCGCGGTAAATCTCTATACACCAAAAATGTGGATATACATTTGTTAATCGAATCATTCATAATTGCACTCCTTCATGCCCATAAGCACAAAAAATAATAATCTTTTTATAAAAAAAATCAACAGCGTAATGCGCTGTTTAACATCGCTGAAATAGATGTGAAATTTATTTATCGAACATTTCGATATTTTTTTAAGCCGTAAAATGCCCACCTAATAACACAAAACCAACTGTAAATAACATTAAGATTTTGTGTTTTTCGATAGACGTAATACATATGTTTGATAAGTTTTAATTTATTTGATGACTTACTTCCAGCATGAATAATATAAGTCGCTAAAACTTGTTGATTGCCTTTTGCAACATAGCCTTTTTTTAAAATATCGAGCCAAAAAACATAATCTTCAGCTTTTTTAATGTTTTCGCAAAAATAAACTTCTCCGATGACGCTTTTGTCATACATTGTTGTCAAGCACGATAAAGGATTACCTTTTAATGCCGTCTTATAATCTGTTGATTTAGGAACAATAAAATCAGTACATGTATGCTCGGCTTTCCTTCGATAAGAAGCAGAAATTAATGGTCCGTTTTCCTCCATAAATTTTATTTGAAATTCCAAATAATTATCATCGAGCATATCGTCGGAGTCCAAAAAAGTTATATATTTGCCATTTGCATGTTTGAGACCAATGTTTCTAGCGGCCGCAGTTCCACTATTAGTGTCTGTCTTATACACCTTAATGCGTGAATCACAATCTGATAATTCTTTTGCTAACCTATAAGAATCGTCGGTTGAACAATCATCAATGATGAGCCATTCCCAGTTGGTAAATGTTTGATTTAAAACACTTTCATAAGTTTGTCTTAAGTAATTGGCAGTTTGAAATGAAGGCGTGATGATTGTCACAAGCGGTTTCAAATTTTCATTATCAACTTTAAGTTTATTCATATAAAAAGGATTGCTCTATATTTATATCATTCTCAATAGAAAAAGGCAATTTTCACACTTTGAAATTAAAAATTATTATTCAACCAATTTTTAACTAATTCTGGCCACTTTGAAACAACATTGACAACTTTTTCATCAGTGCCTGGATTATTAAATTGGTCACCGAGCGCTAATCCGTGTGCCCCTTTCGCAAAAATATGTAATTCAATATTCACGCCACGCTCTTTGCAACGCTGAGCCAATATTAAGGAATTTTCAATTTCAATTAAATCATCCTCATAAGTCGTAAAACAAAAAATCGGTGGCATATCTTTATGAATATGGCAATCTAGACTCACTAAGTCATGAACATATGGATCATTTATATTTTTCAGCAAGTTAATAAATGTTCCTCCATGACAAATGTTGCTATCGTTAACAACAACCGGATAACATAAAATTAAACCTCTTATCTTTAAGACGTTTTCATCGAGTTGATATTTTTCAAGAAATTTTTTGTCATCTATAATCGTTTGGCTATTGAGCGCTAAATGTCCACCGGCGCTACTGCCGATGAGAAAAATATTATTTATATCAATTTGCACATCTAAATCTACAAACTCATTCTTAACAAATTTTAAAGCGCGATATAATTCTAATAATTGAGTGGGGAAAGTTGACGGCGCCACCGAATAATGTAAAACGAAGGCCACAAAGCCTAAACTAGCAAAATAAAAAGCATAGCTTTCACCTTCCCGATCGTCTGCTAAAAACTCATAGCCACCACCGGGCATAACAATGATGGCTTTTCGTTCTTTAACAAATTGCGAGCCAATAAAATAACAATCTAATTGTATTTTTCCATCGAGGTAAAAAGTTTTATTATTCATCACTTTTATTATCTAACGTCACATACTCATTAATCAAATCTAAAAATACTTGATAACCGTTACTATTTGGATGAAGTCCGTCATATAAACATCCGCATAAATCATCGCTGTGTCCATTGATGTCTCTGGTTGAGAAATAACACCATCATCTAGGAAGGCAATAGCATCTAATTGCCCAAGTGGTCGCGAATTATTTAAATCAATTGGGCAATGAGTTATTGAAAATGTTACTGAGTCTTTCTTGGTTTCGTCAATATTACTCGTCGCAGTAACAGTCAATTCAGCAGTATTATTCATACCAAGGTTATAAATTTCAACATAGCCATTTGTTACACTGGCAATGTCTTCGTTATCGACTGACCAGGTTACACGTTTGCTGGCAGTTGATGTTGAATTACCAACGACATTCGCGCTTAGTTGAAAACCTTGATTATCTGTAACGGCGGTTTCCGGGGAATTTCCGTCGCTATCAACAATGGTAACTGACTCAATGGTTATATCTTCACCGGTAGAAGAAGAGGTTGTGTCATCTGTCGTGCCACTCGTCGATGAGCCATCACAAGCGGTAACGCCAACAACCAAGCCAAAGGACAATAGCATTGTCAAAAAGGTTAAAGGCAATCTTTTTTTCATAGTTCTCCTTTCGATTCCTCCTTTTTAAGCTATCAAGCGGATTTGCCAAAACAATTCGCACTTGAAAGCGTTTACATATTCATATTAATATGATTTTTTTCACCATTACTAACATTAATAATAATGTAAAAAATGCCACAAAATTCGCTTTTTTATATTAAATTTATAATAGTAAATTTGTATAAAATTAATAACTCACATTATCACGCGAAGAAGTCGAATTATTTAATTCGTATTGGCGATATTTTTTATTAAAAACAATTAAGGCAAGAGTGGCAATTCCCATCACTAAAAAACTGACAAACCATGCAGAAGTATTTGAAAATGAGAGGCCTAGATAAGCGCCGTGTGAATGGGTCGAAGCAAAATTTGGATCAATTAAAGAGGGTATATAAAGGCAAACTAAGATTCTTGCAATTAATTCACCAACGCCCGCTAAAAAAGGAATCATCGCGTGTTTTGTACCTTGCAAAGCTGAACGCGATAACATCAACGTTCCTTGCAAGATTAAACTTAAGACCACAACAAATAAATAGGTAGAACAAAAATAAATTATCTCATCATTTACCTCTTGAGCATTTAAAAATATATAGGGTACGTATTTAAGAATCGGCAAGGATATTACTACTACCAAAATATATATTCCTATCGTGATAAATAAAGCGTCGCGCAATCCAAGATTAATCCTTTGATATTTTTTAGCGCCATAATTTTGTCCGACATAGGTCGTCACGGCGGTTGACAAAGCGCTAAAAGGCATAGTTACATAACCTTCATAGTTGCTATAGCACGCCATTGCTTGCTGCGCATTATCACCGAATAAATTCACCTGACTATTTTGGAAAAATGAACCGATAAAAAGAATTGACCATTGAAAACCTAATGGAATACCAAATTTAATTAATTCCCAATAAATTTTCCAATTTACTTTAAAAAGAGGTTTAAACCCTTTTAGTTCAGGGTGTTTGACTACTATGTATACATAATTAATAACAAGAGAAATAACATTCGTAAAAATTACTGCTATCCCGCAACCTAACGTTCCTAAATTAACTATGTATTGGGCGGTCAATAAATATACTATCAATATATGCAACAATGTCGTTCCTAATGATACAAAAAGAGGAAAAACCGAATTTCCTAAAGCGCGTAAAAAGTTGCCGAAATAATTGTTTAGTAAAGTAAAAATGAAGCCGCACAATAATACTAAAAAATAGACATATGCCAATTCATAATATGTTTCCCCTACATTGAGCAAAGTCAAAAGTGGCCGTAAAGCAATTATTCCTACCACCGAGATGAGTAGACCCACCACTATTGAAAGAACAATTGAAGAGAAGAATACTTGCTTTATGCCTTCAATATCACCGTTACCTTTTCTTTGACTCGCCAAAATAGCAAATCCACTACTCGCTCCAAACGCAAATTGAAAGAGCAAAGAAGACAAACTGCCAGTTTGATTAATTGCAGTGACTCCTATACCACCAACCGTTTCTTTTAAAACAAGAGAATTCAACAAAGATAAACTGTTGCTTAATAAAGACGAGATGAAAATAGGGATTGCGAAAAGAATTATAACTTTAAAAGGTTTTCCGGTCGTTAAATCATGAAAAGCAAATATTTTTTTAATAAAATTTTCTTTTTTTGCTTCACTCATAGAAACACAATTATTTTAGCCAAATAATAAGTGGCTAGTGCATTAAGATTGCATTAAAAATAAAGCCGTTTAATTATTCTTTTTCTTTTTGCTTTTTATTTTATTAGAAATATTGCTTATTAACGAATTAATTGGTTTACTCAAAGCAGGCAAAATTATTAATAAAAAAAGAAAAATAGCCGATGGATAAATCGACCAAAAATGAAAATATTCTTGAACAACAAAAAAGTTTAACAAATAAAAAATATAAACACATAAGTATCCTAAAATGGCCGCTAATAAAAGAGAAAATTCGACGCAAATAGTAACGAAAACTATCTGATCACGCGAAACGTGTTGTTTTAAAACTAAAAAGTCGAAACACGAGACAATGATAGAAGCGCTATTGATAAATAATACCGCAACCGCAACGATCATCAAAACGCTATAGACCGTTGATTGATTTTCAAAAGAATAAATCATTAAAGATGAAAATATTGTTATTAAAATGGTCGAAAATAAAATTAAAAACAAACTCAACCAATTTTGTTTAATCATTTGCAAAAATATTTGAAATTTTTCTTTAAACGAGGACTGATTTATTTTTTTGAAATCGGCAGTAAAAATAAAATGTGACGACTTATCATTAGAAAGCTGTTTATTCTTTCTAGAATGTTCGGCTTTTTTTATTTTTTTAGTAGAATTAGAAACATCATTTTCTTCAGTCGATAAATCTAACTCGTTAAATTCAATACCGTTTTGGCCAAATGACAAAACATCTTGTTTGGACGGCGTTAGTTGAAAAACTGGGCAAAAATCTATTTTAGAAAAAACATTTTTTATCACATCATCATTTAAAAAATTAATTTCTTGATTGAAATCAATCAAAATGTATTTAGTGTGATATTTTTTCAGTATTTCAACTAAAGCAAGCAATTTATTTTCTCTATCGGTTTGATCATTAGCTGACATTTTTTTAATTTCGAATAAATGTTGCTTTAATTCTTTACGTATCTTTTTGTCTTCTTGGCTATTTGATGATAAAAAAGCAACGCTGATTGCAAAAAAATTACTTGAAATAGCGAGAAGATAAAGGAGGTTTCCGTTTTTGTTATCGGCTGAATTTATTAAGCAATCATCAATCGATAGCGAATACTTACTTAATAGTTCATCTTGCATCGATAAAACATCATAAATATAACGTCCGTCCGAATTTAAAATAATAGTGCCTACGTCAAAACTGTTTTCGTGCGCTAATGAATCTATATTATTATTAGAATTTAAATCGGCAATTTTTATCACGCTTGCATTATAACAAACGAAAGCATAAAAACAAACAATTGCGAAAAAATAAGGATGAAAATGAAATTTATCTTCGCGCGCATTTGTTATAATATATAAGAGAATCAAAAGACTATTTGAGGTGAAAATTTATGAATGTTGTAGCGCTTGTTATGGCGGGAGGAAAGGGTCAAAGATTTTGGCCGCGTTCAAGAGATAATAATCCAAAACAATTTTTAGTAATCAATCAAGCTAAAGAAAAACAAACAATGTTACAAAAAACGGTTAAGCGTTTAAGCGGAGTTGTTAAGCATGAAGATATTTATATCTTAACTGACGACAAATATGTGCAAATTGTCAAAGAACAATTACCCAACCTTCCTAACGAAAACATCATTTCCGAGCCATGTGGAAGAAATACTGCACCGGCGATAAATTTAGGTTTAAATGTCATCAGCGAGAAATACCAAGAATTTGTCATGCTTGTTTTGCCTAGCGATCATTTCGTTATGCAGCCTCGGGTTTATGTCGAAACTCTCAAAGAGGGAATTAATTTTGCCAGTAAAAATAAAGCACTATTAACTATTGGCATCGTCCCAAGAAGCCAAAATACTGACTATGGGTATATTAAATACGACAATCTTTCTAATGATAATGTTTTAAAAGTTTTAAAGTTTGTAGAAAAACCCAATTTGCAAAAAGCTAAACAATACTTAAACGATGGCAATTATTTATGGAATTCTGGAATGTTTATTTGGCAAAGCGAAGCGATTAAGGAAGCTTTTCAAAAATATATGCCTAAACAGTACGCCCAAATGGAACATCTCCGTCGATTAAGACACAAGCACCGCTTTTTGTCATATAAGCATGGCTATTCGAAATTAGAAAATATCTCAATTGATTATGGCGTGATGGAAAAGGCCGATAATGTCTATACTATCCGCGGTGATTTTGGATGGGACGATGTTGGCAGTTGGCTAGCCCTTTCGCGCGTTTTTGGCAAAGACGAAAACAAAAACACTTGTTTAGGAAATATTTTTACATACAACTCTTATAATTCAATTATCTCAAGCGAAAAACCATTAATTGTCACCAATGGCGTTTCCGATTTGATAATTGTCGCCACCAATGACGTGGTTTTAGTTTCGACAAAAGATGATATTCATAATATTAAAGAACTACTAAAAGCGATGAAAGAAAAGAAAGGATTGGATGATTATATTTAATTATGAAAAAAGCATTAATTAGTGGCATATGCGGCCAGGATGGTTCCTACTTAAGCGAACTATTACTCGAAAAAGGCTATGAAGTTTATGGCCTAGTTAGAAGAAAAGCGAAAGAAGATTACGGTAATGTCGCCCACATTAAAGACAAAATCCGCTTTATATATGGCGACGTTACAGATTTAGCGTCTTTAATCTTGGCTATTAAGGAAGCCGACCCTGATGAAATATATAATTTAGCGGCTCAATCGTTTGTTAAGGCCAGTTGGGATAGTCCGGTGTCAACAGGTGAAATAGATGGATTAGGCGTCACAAATTTTTTAGAAGCCATTCGACAAACAAACCGCAAAATTCGCTTTTATCAAGCTTCAACTAGCGAAATGTTTGGTAAAGTACAAGCCATTCCGCAAGACGAAACGACGCCGTTTTATCCTCGCTCACCATACGGAGTAGCTAAATTATATGCGCATTGGATAACGATTAATTATCGCGAATCGTATGGCTTATTTGCCTGCTGTGGCATTTTATTCAACCACGAATCAGAAAGACGTGGCCTAGAATTTGTTACCCGTAAAATTACTCATGGCATTGCAAGAATCGTGAAAAAAGGTAATCGAGCACCGATTGAATTAGGAAATCTAGATGCAAAAAGAGACTGGGGACATGCTCGCGATTACGTCAAAGCGATGTGGCTAATGCTCCAGCAAGATAAACCCGACGATTATGTCATTGCAAGTGGGGAAACACATGCTGTTCGTGAATTTGTCTATGAAGCATTTAAAGAAGCTGGCATTGAACTAGAATTTAAAGGCAAAGGCGTAGACGAAGTTGGCATCGATAAAAAGACAAAAGAGGTTTTAGTGAAAGTGAATCCAATCTTTTACCGACCGGCAGAAGTTGAATTATTGATTGGCAATCCTAAGAAGGCCGAAACAAAATTAAATTGGAAAAAAGAAATCGATTTTAAAACTTTAGTTAAATTAATGGTGCAAAACGATTTGCGTTTAGCGGATGAAGAATAACAAAAGATACAAAAATATATTAATTACCGGGGGCGCGGGTTTTGTCGCGCCTTATTTATATGAACAATTGGTAAAGTCTGGCTATCATGTTTATATTAGCAAACTTGAACAGGAAATTGGTCAAGTTGATTTACCATATTTAAAGCTTGATATTTTAAACATCAATAATATTAAAGAAGTTATTAAAAAGTATCATATTGACGCTATTTTTCATTTAGCAGCTATCTCAAACGTCCCCTTTTCCTGGCAACACCCTAACGAAACATTTAATGTCAATGTGAATGGAACAATTAATGTTTTAGAGGCCATTAAAGACATTGATCCAAAAATTAGGCTTCTTCTTGTAGGTTCAGGCGAAATATATGGCAAAAAAGAAAAATCGGCTATGCCATTAAAAGAAAATGAAACATGCAATCCGGTGAATTTTTACGCAATGTCAAAATATGTCGCCGAAAAAGTTGCTTCCTTATATCATGAAGCCTATGGATTGGATGTCATTTATATAAGAGCATTTAACCATGTTGGTCCAAGGCAATCCACCGCCTTCGTTTTAAGCGATTTTGCTAACCAAATTGCCAAAATTGAAAAAGGCGAACAAGCACCCACTATTTATGTTGGCAATTTAGCGTCTTATCGTGATTTTAGCGATGTGCGGGATGTCGTAAAAGCGTATACTTTATTGCTAGAAAACGGTCAAACAAACGAAGTCTACAATGTAGGGAGTGGCTCACCATACCAAATACAATTTTTGTTAAATGAACTATTGAAAAGAAGCACAAAAAAGATTGAAATTGCTGTCGACGAAAAAAGATTTCGCCCCATCGATGTCGAATATTATTATGCTTCCATTGATAAACTCGTTGCCGCCACCAACTTTAAAAAAGAGTATACTATCGAAGATACATTAGATAATCTTTTAATGTATGCTAGGTCAAACGTATGAAACTAATTAAAGAAATATATGCCTATCGTCAAATGATTGTTGGACTAACCCAACGCGAATTACGTGGCCGCTATAAAGGTAGCGTATTGGGCTTTTTGTGGACCTTTTTAAATCCGCTCTTTCAACTCTTAATTTATATATTTCTTTTTGGTGTTATTTTAGGCACCGACATACCTGATTTTTATTTATATCTATTTGTCGGTCTTATCCCTTGGCTCTTTTTCCAAAATTGTCTTTCTGGGGGCGCAAATGCAGTTATCAATCAAAAAGCTTTGATTACAAAAATCTATTTCCCGAGAGAAGTTATTCCAATCTCATATGTGACCACCGCCTTTATCAATATGCTATATTGCTTCGTCATCGTAGTTGTCGTGGTCTTATGTAATGTCTTTTTGTCGTTTGATGGCGGCTTTCATTTTGTTTTTCCGCCAATAAATCCTTATGGAGATGGCTATAGTTTTCTTGGCTGGCTAACAATACCAATTGTTCTTATAATTCAATATTTATTATGTTTAGGCGTTTGCTTTATCGCCTCCTCTATCACGGTATATTTCCGCGATTTAGAACATATTTTAAGCATCGTGGCGATGGCCTGGACTTATTGCACCCCAATCATGTATCAAACTAGCATTGTTGGCGAAAAATACGAATGGCTATTTTATCTTAATCCAATGACGTCAATCGTCGAGGCCTACCATAACATTTTTTACTATGGTAAATTGCCAGATATGAGCATAACTTCTTATCAATCTATTTGGGTTGGTTTAGCTTATGCATTAATTGTTTTTGTCATTGGTGCTTTAATTTTTGAAAAGGCGAAAAAACGATTCGCGGAGGAATTATAATCATGGCAAATAACGACTTGACTATCACCAAACCGCGAATTGACGTTTCTTGCGTCCAAAAGCGTTTTAAAATTTATTACGATAAAGGCAATTCTTTTAAAGAAAAACTATTGTTTTGGAAACGAAATCGTCATGAAATTCGTTATGTCTTAAATGGTGTTTCCTTAAAGATAAAACAAGGGGAAACCGTTGGGCTAATCGGGCGAAATGGTTGTGGCAAATCAACTTTATTAAAGTTAATTTCCGGCATCTATTATCCAAACGCTGGTAAAATAACCATTAACGGACGAGTCTCTTCGCTATTAGAACTTGGCGCGGGCTTCCATCCCGATATGACGGGACGAGAAAATATCTATATTAACGCATCGATATTTGGTCTAACTAAAAAGGAAATTGATGAACGTTTAAATGACATTATTAATTTTTCTGAACTTCAAAAATTTATTGATGTTCCAGTTAGAACTTATTCAAGCGGAATGTATATGCGGCTAGCGTTTTCAGTCGCTATTAATGTCGATGCAGATGTCTTATTAATTGATGAAATTCTCGCTGTAGGGGACGCGAATTTCCAAAAAAAGTGCTTTGCTAAATTAGAAGATTTAAAAAACCAAGGTGTAACGATTGTTATTGTTACCCATGACATCGATAAAATTACCTCTTTTTGCGATCGAGCAATTTGGATTAAAGATGGACAAATTTCTTATGATGGTGACCCAAAAATCGCTGCACAAAAATATCTAGACTACATGGATGAACTAGATAAAAAGCGTCTTTTAGACGCGGTTGATAAAGCCAATCTAAGAGATATGATTAATGACGATGAATTGCGCGTTCCTGATCACTTCGGTGATGGCGGCGCTAAAATTTTATCGTGCACTTTATTAAATGCTAGTGGAAAAAAGTCAAAAGTCTATAAAAGCGGCGACAAAATGGATATTCACATTCGATATCAAGTCGATCCATCATTGAAAGGCTACATTCTCGGAATGGGTTTTATCAAAATGGACGGCGTAGTAGCTTATGGAACTAATACCAGTTTAGATGGTTATAAGATACAAAATACAAAAGAAGAGGGCGAGATAATTTTTCACATCGATAAATTAAATTTAATGCCTGGCAATTATGGCGTCAATGTATCCGTAGTGGACAATAAATTTAATCCGTTAGATTTTTATAATAAATACACAGTAATCAAAGTTGAGAAGCGTGATAATTCGGTCGGCGAAATGATTTTAGACCACCGCTGGGAGGAAATTGATAATGGACAATGAAGAAATAAAAATCGACAATGTCGATTCTAAAAAAATAATTGATGAAATTAAAGCACAGATATCGAAGCGCTCTTACGATGAGGAAAGCGATAAAAAATTGGACGCGGCCGTCTTGGAAGAAGAGGAACGAACAAACTCTTATGAAACAGATGCTGACAATTGTTCCTCAATCGCTTTTGAAAGCCTACGTCAAAAATCAGCAATTGTTTATGATTGGAAAATTGAAAAGTCGGATGGTGCTTTTGGTTACTCTAAGATGGTGACAAAAAGAATCGTTAAGTCGATGAATAATTTTATCATCAAAACGCTTTTCGAACAGCAAAATAGTTACAACAAAGAGCTTGTTAAGGCTATCGAAAATTTAAATAGACGAATCGAAACTTTAGAAAAAGAAATTACTAATTTTAAAAAATGAAAAATAAATATCAACATCAATCGCGCGTCGTTCAAATGGTACCCGTTTATTTAAAAAATGACGGGGTGGGTAACTGTGTCGGCGGCTTCGCTAAACTATTGACTAAACTGGGATACGAAAACATTATAGTCGCCATTAATAAACCAGACTTTAAGGTGAAAAATTATGTCCCCTATCCTAAATATGAAGAAAAGGAGAATGATGTCATAATATATCATCTTTCCACTGGCAATTTTATGAATCATCAACTGAAAAAATTTGTTTCACCAAAGATTGCATATTATAACAACATTACTCCTAAAAAATATTTTTATGATGACATGCCACTATATCTAGCCTGCGAAAGCGGACGTAACGATTTATTAGTCATGCGCAATCAGTTTTTTCTATCGCTTGCACCATCTTATTACAACTTAAGTGAAATAGAAAAAATAGGCGGTTATGGCCAACTCCTACTCGCGCCACTATTTACAAAACTCGACGATTTAAAAAACGCTACACCAACTGAAAGCATTTTGAAAAAATATGACGATGGGACGACTAATATTCTTTTTGTCGGACGCATTGTTCGAAACAAGAAATTTGAGGATTTAATTCACACATTTTATTATTACAACAAATATATAAATCCTAATTCACGATTAATTCTAGTCGGCAAACATAGTAGCGAGGCATATTTTAATTACCTAGATAATTTAATTAGAGAAAACAATCTAAAAAACATTTGCTTTTTAAATGCCAATGGAGTCGAAGATTTGGCGGCCTATTATAAAGCGGCCGATTTGTTTTTGTGCGAAAGCGAACATGAAGGATTTTGCATTCCCCTATTAGAAGCGATGCTTTTTGATTTGCCGATTATTGCTCTTGATAGAGCAGCCATCAAATCAACCCTAAATGGTGCGGGAGTCTTGGTTACAAAAAAAGATGCCAAATTTCTTGCCGAACTAATTAATTTAATTTTAAGTAACGAGCAATTAAAAAACGAAATCATTGCAAAAGAAAAGGAAAGATTAAATGATTTTTCATTAGAAACGATTGAAAAGTTTTATGAAGATTTATTTATCAAATATATCCCATGAAAGAAAAAATATTACTGGTAGTACAACGTTACGGTGAAAAAGTTAATGGTGGCGCGGAAGATTATGTTCGTCAATACGCCGAAAAATTAAACACCTATTACGAGGTGCATGTTTATACCACCAACGCATTATCTTGCGAAAGTTGGGCGCCTTATTATGTTTTGGGCGAAAGAGTAGTAAATGATGTACATATTCATTATTTTCCCACCAAAAAACGCCATCTTCTATTTCCGGTTGCCCTTCAAACTGCTCTTAGTTGGCCAAAAAATAAAAATGCCGGAAGAAGGTTCGTAAAATATCAAGGCCCTCAATCGAAAACTTTAATTCGTGCCATTAAAAAAAACCATAAAAAATTCAGCAATATTTTGTTTTTTGCTTATTTATACTATCCATCCGTTTATGGAATTAAAGCCATCAAAAATAAAGCTATTTTGGTCCCGTTTTGTCATGATGAACCATATATTTATTTTTCAATCTATCGCAATGAATTTTCTAATGCAAAAGGATTAATTTTTAATACGATTGAAGAACGCGAATTTGTCTATAAATTGTTTCCCTTTACTACAAGTAAACCTTCTACGCTTTTAGGAATTGGCATTGAACCACCATCGCTATCAAATATAGATGTTAAAAAGAAATTTGGGTTAAATAATCCTTACATTATTTATGTTGGGCGATTAGACACCGCGAAAGGCGTCGATAAACTATTAAAATATTTTTCAACATTTGCTAAACAAAGCAAAAGGAAAATCGATTTAGTGGTTGTCGGACAAAATGTAAATATTATGGAAGAAGAACTAAATGCCTCTAACATTAAATCGGTTGGTTTTGTGGATCCGTTAGACAAAAATGCTTTAATAAATAATTCAGAATTATTAGTGCTACCATCAATGTTTGAGAGTTTATCAATTGTTGTACTTGAAGCCTTTAATTTGCATCGGCCAATCTTGGTCAATGAAAAATGCCAAGTTTTGAAAGGGCATATTTTAAGATCTAATGGCGGTCTTTATTATGACAATAAAGAAGAGTTTGTCGCGACATTAAATTACTTACTTGATAATCCATCAATCGCTAAAGCGATGGGTGAAAATGGTTATCAATATGTTGAAACTAATTATCGCTGGCCGATAATCATTAATCATCTTTTATCTTTTTTAAAGGAGACAAAAAATGATAAAGTGTCCTGAATTTCAAGTTCAAAATGTCGACATTAAGACTTCGCAAGTCGAAGACAATTTAAGTAGAATTTCCTTTGACGAAAAAACCGATCAAACTATTTTAGAAACTAATGTTGAATTAAACGAAGAAATTAAAAGCAATATTTATATTAAAGCAAAGCGCTTGATTCGCCTAATTATAAAATGGTGTTGGAGCCTCTTAATTTCCTTTCTTTACCTATTTAGATTTAACAAAAATAAAACTGGCGATATCAACCAACCAAGAATAGTCCAATGCGTTCCGACTTTAATAAAAGGAGATGCAATTGGGAATGATGTCGAAGAAATTGCTAAAGAATTAGATAGACTCAACTACCGCAATATAATTGTCACAATCAACACTTTAAAGACAAACCACAATAAAGTTGTTCCGCTTTTAAATTATTGGCCGAAAAAAGATGACATTATAATTTACCATATGTGCATTGGCACACCGCTATCTAAATTTGTAAAAAAAGCCAAGGTCGCACGCAAAATAATGCTTTATCATAACATTACTCCAAGCAAATACTTTTTGAATAACCATCATGCCTTTATGGCGGCTAAAAGGGGTCGTGAAGAATTGGCGGCGTTAAAAGATTATATTGATGTAGCCTATGGTGATAGTTCCTATAATAAACAAGAATTAGATAGCTTAAATTATAAAAATACTGGCGTTTTGCCGGTTTTTTACCTCGATAATGATCTTAAAGAAATTGAAATTGATCCTTTAACTAAAGAAAAATATGACGATGGTTTAACCAACATATTTTTTGTCGGTCGAATCTCTTTTAACAAATGTTATGGAGACATCATTAAGACATTTTATATTTATCATAAATATTTTAATCCAACATCGCGCTTAATCTTGGTGGGTAAGGAAGTTGATCCTGCCTATAAAATGTTTATTGATACACTGATTGAAAAGGCCGATATGAAAGAATCTGTTTTCCTTGAACATCAGATTCACTTACAAGAATTGGCGGCCATTTATACATGTGGCAACTTGTTTTTATGTGAGAGTGAACACGAAGGTTTTTGCGTTCCTTTGCTCGAAGCTATGCATTTTAACAAAATAATTTTGGCTTATAATTCTAGCGCTATTCCGGATACACTCGGCGATGCTGGCGCTCTATTTAATTGCAAAAATCATTATTACATTGCTTCGTTGATGGATTTGCTTTTAAAAGACAAGGCAATTGAAAAAACTATGCTTATGCACGGCAAAAAAAGATTAAACTATTTTTCATATAAAAACGTCGCTAAACAATTCGATGAATTTGCTGATAAATATTTTAAAATCGACTAAAGCGTCACTAATAAATATTCGACATCACCGGTAATGGAATATCCACCATGACGCGCACTAATAAAGATCGAATCGCCTTCTTTAAGAGATATTTTTTCCCGCCCACTAACTAAAATGCCGTCACCATCAACAATCAAAATATAATGGAAACTATGCTCGTCAACAAATTTATATTCGCTGCCATATAAACGATGACGTTTGACATCAAAAAAACGGCAACGAATTAATTCGCCTTCGATATTTCTATACATTTTTGTAATTGAATAGTGATCTAACCTAGCGCACTCCACCGCTTCTTTAATATGGAGTTTGCGAGGATTGCCGTCAGAATCCAAACGACCATAATCATATAGACGATAAGTTACGTTCATGTTTTGTTGAATTTCCACCAACGTTATCCCCTTACCGATGGCATGAATAGTTCCTGGTTTAATAAAATAACAATCGCCCGGGGAGACACGCACTTTATTTAAATAATTGGTGATTGTGCCATTAAGCAAATACTCTTCCAATTGCTCCTTGGTAATGTCCTCTTTTAAGCCTAAATAAATCGATGAGCCTTTTTCGGCTGAAAGGATATGCCAAAACTCAGTTTTGCCAACTGGATGATTTTGAATCGATAAATCTTCTTGTGCATTAATTAGTTTAACCAAAATAGGAAATTTGCCTTCATAATCATCGGAAATGATACCAGGATTTTCTTTAAAATAATCTTTTAATGTTTTTGTGTCGTTTTCGATTGGCGAATTATCGTCACCCAAGACTGCTAATACCCATGCTTCAGCAATATTGTCCAAAGCATCTTCACCATAAATATTATTGAGGTAACGCCCACCCCATAGATAATGTTTGTAAATTGGCTTTAAGCGAAATATCATTGATTGTTGCCTCGATTAGCGGAATAATCACCATAACATTCTACTACGAAATGCTTGATTTTTTTTACAAAATTGTCATTACTAAACTTTAAAGCATGCTGACGAATGTAGGAATAATCAAAGTTAGTTTTTTCAAATTTAGCAAGCGCTTCTAATAATGATGGAACACTTTGATTAGAAAAATAGATGCCTGTTTTTCCATCGATAACAGTATCTAAAACACCACCTCTACCATAACAAATTACCGGTTTGCCCATTGCCATAGCTTCGACGGGCGTAATCCCATAATCTTCCAAAGCCGGAAAAATCAGGGCGCGGCATCTACCCATTACCTCAACCATTTCTTTATCGGAAAGTCGACCACGAAAATTAACATATTCGTTGGCTAATTTAACTAATTTTTCTTTCTCTTCACCTTCGCCCACAACTTCTAAATGTCGTTTCGATTCAGCGCAAGCCCGAACCGCCAAATCAAATCGTTTATAGCCGACTAGACGCGATAACACCAAGTAATAATTGTCGTTTACCGTCGATAGATTAAATCTATCTAATTCAATGCCTGGATTAATAACGACTGAATCGCGATTATAATATTTTTTTATCCGCACCTTAACCTCATTAGAATTAGCGATAAAGTAGTCGACTCTTTTGTTGGACTTTAAATCGACATGACGCATATAGGCAAGTAATAATCTCGCTAATGGCCGTTTGTACCAACTCAAAGTCGATAAATATTCTTTCTTAGCAATATAAACATAACGCATCGGGGTATGACAAAAACAAATATGAATGGCTCCCTTAGGGATTTTAACCATCTTTGCGCAACTGCTCGACGAGGATAAAACAACATCGCAAGGCTCAATTTTTAATTTATGAAATGCACGCGGCATGAAGGGGAAATATTTTTTATGATTGCTAATCGATTCTTTTTTGCCTTGCAAAAATGTTGTAACTATTTTTTGTTTTTGTAAAAAAGGCGATAAGTTTGAACGGTTTAAAACCGAGGTGTAAATGGTTGAACCAGGAAAGGCCGCTAAAAAATCCGACACGACTTTTTCAGCCCCGCCCATGTTTGTTAGCCAATCATGCACAATAACAACTTTCATATATTTATGATAATAATTTTTCGATGAATTTTTCTTTGGAATTATTTTCTAAAATAACGCCACTATAATCGTCGTAGTTCGAATCCATAAAGAAGTCACCTGCAAAATTGATGTGGTCTTCCTTGAAGAAAATATAAATATTATTGGCCGAATAATACTGGAAGGTTTTTGCCAAGGTATTGTTGGTGATAATTTTCTTTTTTAGTAAATAAATATTTACAAAATCGATATTTGAAATATTGTCACTGCTAGAGACATCAACAAAATATTTAGCACGAGCAATCGAGCGAAAAACGGTTTCATTAAAGAAAGAAGGTACATAAGTAATTTTATCAGCGTATTTTCCGAGCGTTTTATTAATCTCTTTTAAGAACTTTTCACGCTTCTTTAACGACAATTTAATAATGATATTTCCTCTAGTGTATTTCGAATAAAAGTCATCTAAAGTTTTCTTTAAAATCGGTAAATCGTTCTTCTTACCTGAACATATACAAGTAAAATCGTCGGTCGCTTCAACATCGATGTATTTCAAAATGTCGTCTAAATAATATGAACTGAGTAAATTAATTTTTTCATTAAAGGAATCTATTTTATAAAGCGAATAGCATTGATCAAAAGATTGACACAAAAACTTTGAATAAGGATATTTGCTCATTTTATATGGAATGTAATAAATAAATTTAGCGTCAGATTGGTAATAGCGAAGATCATTTATCATGTCGATAGTAATCCCTCGACCCATCGTCACAATAATATAAGAATATTTTTTCAATAATGAATCATATAATATGTCGTCAATAAAAATGCGACTGCTTTCAAGATTGGCGCGCCACGGCATTATATTATTCACTTTATGAATAAAATTATTAATTAATTCATCATAAACAACAACATGATAGCCTTTATTTTCTAACGCCGCTCTTAAATTTGAACGATATAGATCGTCGCTAGAAATTAATAAAATTTCTTCCCGCCCAATCTCGTAGTCTGCACCATGCGGTGTCTCGTGTTGGCTCATCGGATCGTTTTGAATTGCTAAATAAAGATGATTTAGCCAAAAATTATTTAATCGATCAATCATATTGTCAGTATTTGTAAAGACTCTAAATCCCGGCACTGCCGTCAATAAATAATAGAAGAGAATGCTAACGACAAAATAAGGCAAAACAATCAGCAATATAGTATAGTCAGAAACAAAATAGTAGAAAGCTGCAACAATGCCTGATACTAATAAAAAAGTCGCGACATAAAATACCCAAACATCGGCAAAATAATACTTATAATCAATCTTATTTTTCTTGGTGGCAAAATTATATATAAATTGGACAAGTAACGGCAAACATAGATAAATAGCGACGATTACACCAAAAATACTCCAGATAGTAATTTCGTTAAAACCGTATTGATTAATCAAAAAGAAAGTACTGCCAACAAAAGTAGCGACGATTGGTGTAAATACAAAATAAATGGTCTTGGCTAAAGAAAATTTTTCAGCATAAATTTCTAATTTTGGCCTTTCAACTTTTTCTTTTTGCAAAATGATTTCTTTGCGAACTAACGGATGATTATATTGATAATATCGTGACAGTAAAGGAACGGTGACAAGAAACGATAAGAAAATTGTATCTGGTGTTTTGGCAAACAATAAAGGCGCGCTTTCAAAAAGCATATAAACAAGAGACGATGTCAACATCAAAAAAGAAAGAACAACCAAACTTTTTTCTTTTTTAAACATTTTTCCCATCACGTAATACAAATATGTAATGGCAAAAATAAAGACAATGAGCAAAATTACTCCTCCATCGCCCATCAATTGCAAATAACCATTATGCGGGAACGAATTATTTTCGGCTAATGGATCTAAGGTTGTATAACTTAACAATAAATTATTAAAAACACCATATCCCGCTCCAAAAAACATATACACAAGGTTGGAATTTAAAATGAGCATCACATCGCCCCAAATTGCTAGGCGCGAACTAAATGTGTCAAACGCTCCTCCAAAAAGACGAATAATTGTTTTATTTATAAATAAAAAGAAACCGTTCGGAATAAAAAACGATAAAACTGTAATGATTGCTAATATCAAAAAAAGTGATGCAACAATCGAGATAGTAATGACATTGCGTTTTTTGTGTTCTTTATAAGTGATAAAAAATCTAGCAAGTAAATATAAAATGATAACGATTCCGCCTAATAACAAAGTCGTTTTACACAAAGTAAAAATCATGTTTGTGTATAAGAACAAAGCGATAATATACCAGTAAAATTTTGGTCGAACATGATGCATATATAAACTGGCTAAAATAAAGATAAATAGAAGGAAACCATAATTATTACGATGATCAAATAAAGATTTAACTGTCAAGGCATACGGGTCATCGCTACTTAAGTTAAAAAAGAAATCTAAATAATTACGCCACTCGACGACATAACTATAAATAAGGAAAGCCGCCAAAAGTAGAAAGCCGAAAATTATAATTAAATCGAATTGCTTTTGGTAAAGAAAATGCCGCGGCAAAACATACATAAATAGGTAAAAAAGAGTAAAGGTTACAATTGAAAATAAGAAATAATAAGCTTTTTCATCAAGGGTAAAGGTTAAAACATCATCGCCCCACTCCGTCACGATAATCATCGTATCAGGATTATAAACAAGGGAAACAAATGAACATATACCTAATACAAAAAGTAGCAAAAGAAATAAAATATTCGTTTTATAGCGATTATATTTTCGATCGACAAAGGAAGCAACGACTAATGTCCCAATCAACAAGGTTGTTACTAACGCATATTCATTGGTAGTTAAAGAACGGTACACATTATTTACATCAATAACGGCAGCATTACATAAAAAATACGCTGCGACAATCACCGCTATATAAAGAAGAATGTTTGTAATATATAGACGCTTTAAATCTTTCAACTAAACCGCTCCCTTTCTAGATAAAACAGCTAAAATCGTTTTAAAAAATATTTTTGTGTCAAGCCAAAAACCTCGCTTGGTCACATAATATAATTCCATTTTCATCCGCTCATCATACGATGTGTTATTACGCCCATGTGATGCCCAATAACCTGTTAATCCCGGGCGCACCTTTAATAATAAATCAGCATCTTTCCCAAATCTTTCCAATTCATATTGTCGCATAATTGGTCGAGGCCCAATTAAAGACATTTCACCTTTTAAAATATTGACTAGTTGAGGCAACTCATCAAGTGATGTTTTTCGCAAGAATTGACCGAATTTAGTCACGCGCGGATCATTTGGCAATTTTAAGTCAACTAAAAATAATTCGTATTCTTCCTTTGTTAAAATTTCTTCAATGGAACGATTATCATTTATCATCGTTCTAAATTTTAAAACATAAAAGTCTTTGCCGTTTCGGCCTACACGTTGATGGCGATAAATAATAGGTCCTTTAGAAGTGGCTTTGATTATAATTGCAATAATAAGAAAAAGCGGAGAAGTAATTAATAGCCCAAGCAAGGCGATAAATATATCTTCAAAGCGCTTGCAAAAATCGAAAAATGGTTTCTTTTTATATGCATATTCAATATTTAAACAATCGGCTTTATCGCTTCCTTGGGCTTTTCTCATAAAATCACTTTGCATTATAACATATATAATAATCTATGCAAGGCATAGAGGAATGGTAAAAGTATTACCATATGGGAAACAAAACAAGGAAAAAATGCCGATTATAGAAAAGATTGTTTCCATTTATTATAATGAATTTATAAAAGAAACGGAGCGATTATGGACAATCAAACAAAATCTAAATATGAAACTTGGCTAAAAGAAAAGTCACTTTCTTTAAGCGATCACAAGCGACTCGAGGAAATTTCAAATGACGAAGAAGAAATCATTTCTTGCTTTAAAGATGATTTAGCGTTTGGAACCGGCGGCCTTCGTGGCGTTATGGGAGTTGGAACCAATAGAATGAACGTCTATATGGTAAGAAAAACTACACAAGGTCTTGCCAACTATATAAATGAAAAATATTCACATCCAAAGTGCGTAATTGCATATGATTCAAGAAATAATTCGCACACTTTTGCCGTTGAAGCAGCAAAAGTATTAGGAAAAAACAAAATTCATGTTTATTTATTTAATGAGGTAACTCCAACACCATTATTATCATTTGCTGTTCGCTATTTAAAGTGTCAAGCCGGCATCGTCATAACAGCTAGCCATAATCCGAAACAATATAATGGTTATAAAGTTTATGGCGAGGATGGCGCACAAATGAATATAGAATCCGCCAACGCTGTCTTAAGTCACATCGATGCCTTGCGAATATTTAAAGATGTCAAAGTTGGCGATTTTGATATGCTTGTCTATGATGGTTATATTGAATTTGTAAATGATGAATTTTATCGTGTATATCAAAAGTCAACCCTCGCCCAATCATTATCTAAAGAAAAAAGAAATATTCGAATTGCTTATACGGCTTTACACGGCACCGGGTATAAATCGGTGACTACAACACTTAATGCCGACGGATTCAACAATTTAGATATTGTAGCAGAGCAACGCAACCCGGATGGCAATTTTCCCACTGCTCCATACCCAAATCCAGAAATGAAGGAAGCGTTGTCTTTGGGGATCGAAAAATATTTACTTTTGCATACCGATGATATTCTCCTTGCGACCGATCCTGACGCTGATAGAGTGGGAGTTGTTGTCAACCAAAAAAATAAAGCAGTTATTTTGACGGGAAACGAGGTTGGTATTCTCCTTTTTGATTGGATTTATCAAATGCGCAGAGAAAATAATACCTTGCCGGCAAATCCGCTCTTGATTAAAACAATTGTTTCTAGCGATATGGCCACCATCATCGCTAATGATTATGGCGTAAAGGTAAAAGAAGTTTTGACCGGCTTTAAATTTATTGGCGAGCAAATGCTTCTATTAGAACAAAAGGGCGAGCTAGACAATTACTTATTTGGTTTTGAGGAAAGTTGTGGCTACTTAACTAACAAAGATGTTCGCGATAAAGATTCAATCAATGCCTGTTTACTAATTGCCGAAATGACAAATTATTATAAAAATCACCGCAAAACCCTTGTAGATAGAATGAATGAATTGTATAAAAAATACGGAAATTATACGACTCTTACTTTAAATTATGAATTAGAAGGTGAAAAAGGAAAAACGGTTATTGCCGAAGCGATGAAACGTTTCCGAGAAAAGGATACAACCGCACTTTTTGGTGAACTAAACGCCATCGGCGATTACTTGCATTCTATAATTTATCACATCGACTTTGAAGAGCACGTTGATTTGCCGGCTAGCGATGTCGTTAAATACTTTTTATCTAATGGCGACACCATCACCTTTAGACCTTCAGGAACCGAGCCAAAACTTAAAGCATATATCTTTGCTAAAGGCGATAAGGCCGTAAAGAAATACACCAATTTAGTTAATTCCATCATGGAAGAATTGCAAAATAAGTAAGGTAGCTGATACATATTGTTAGTACTCTATCTTTATGCTATCTTTAAATAAAAAAGTGAGGTAAAAATATGGAAGACGACCCTGATCCTTTAATAAGCATGCTAACTACATTCGATGTTACTATCGATCCAACATTAATGACAATTTTAATCGTTAGCATTGTAGTCCTAATTGTTCTATCTGGCTTCTTCTCTGCATGTGAAACAGCCTTTACATCCGCTAAAACGAAGCTAGATTAAAAAACATTGCAACAAAGAAAAAAAGAGCTAAATATATTCTCTCTTTATACAATAAATACGATCAAACAATCTCCACCCTATTAATAGGCAACAACTTGGTAAATATTGGCGCCTCCTCTTTAGGCGTTACGCTTTTTGTCGGCTTGGTTGGTAGCGGAGTTGGCGAAATGGTTTCTACGATTGTTTTGACGGTAATCGTTTTAATTTTTGGTGAAATAACTCCCAAAATGATTGCCAAACGAATGCCGGAAAAATATTTGATGTTTTTTGCCTACCCGATTTTAGTCATCTATTATATTTTTTGCCCTTTGCCAAAATCTTTGATGGATGGAAGTGGCTATTAACAAAAATATTCCGTTTTGATAAAAAGAAGCAAACTTTAACTGAAGAAGAATTCAAAATTGTTGTCAGCGACATCAAGGATGAAGGCGTCATCAATCAAGTAGAACACGATCTAATAAAAAATTCTTTGCACTTTGATGATGTCTTAGTCGAAAAATGCATGGCCCCCTTTGCGAACATGGTTTTTCTAACTAACGCAATGTCTAATGATGAGATGCCACCGCTTTTGAAAATAATAATTATTCACGAGTACCATTATATTGATCGCGACTCCGGACAAGTGCTTGGCATTTTGTTGCAACGCGATTTTTATGAAATGCTTTTAAAAGGCGAAGACGATATCTCATCCATTTTAGTTCCTGCTATGTTCGTCAAAAATACCGCGAAAGTATCATCGCTATTTAATCGCATGAAAAAATCTCGCAACATGATGGCCGTCGTCTTAAACGATGAACGACATCTAATCGGTATAATAGCCATGGAAGACTTACTTGAAGAGCTCGTTGGCGAGATTGAAGACGAACAAGACGACGAAGATGAAGAAGAAGGCATGTTAGACGACAAGCCAATCTTAACTTCCGGCATGGCTGAAGGGAATGTCAAAAAACAGATTAAATCAAATGTGCAATCCGATTCACTCGAATACTCCGATGAGGAATTGGAAGGCGAGGAAGACTTAAACGAAGAAGTTGACGTCGAAGAGGTTGATGAACTAGAAGATAAATATGAATAAAGGCACATAAGTGCCTTTTTCTTTTTTGAATTAAAATGAAATAAGTGTTTTATTTTTGGATTATTTCGGCTGCTTCACTATCTTCTAATAAAAAGTCTAAAATATCTTTATAGACCATATCTTTACAAAAATCGTTTAATATTTCGTGGCGCGCTCCTGGATATATTATTGTTTCAACATGTTCTAATCCAAGACGAATATATAATTTTGCAAGAGCTTTTAAGCCCTTTCCGTAAGCGCCGACCGGATCTTTATCACCGCCAATAATTAATACGCTCATATCAGAACGAATTTTCTTTAAGAAACGACGCTTATATAGACGATTATTCCCTTTTAATAATTCAAGATAAAATCCATTCGATGGTAAATAACCACATTTTGGATCTTGTTCATATTTGATAACATTGTCTTCATCCACCGAAAGCCAATCATTAATATATTTAGGATTCTTAATGCATTTTTGATAACCACCAATTGCAAGTTTATCTAGAAATTTACCTTTTTTATCGCGATTCTTTTTATTGACAATTAAACACGCGAGTTGGTAGCCGAAAAAATAAGTCAATTTTGCATTCGGGCCATTTGAACCACAAATTACTACCTTATTAACGTGTTGGGTATAACGCTGGATATAATCTTGTAACATGAATGAACCCATTGAGTGAGCAATAATATAAATTGGTTTACAAGATATCCGCAAATCGGAAACAATTACATCAAGATTTTTTACCGAGCGAGAGAAAAAGGAAGGAGGAACAATACCAAGTTGATTTAAATCATCGACATTTTCGCCTTGACCATAGTGGTCAAAACAATAAACATCAAAACCATTTTTAACTAAAAATTTAGCAAAATCATCATAGCGATAGGCGCATTCGGCCATACCTGTAACAATGATTACGTTGCCGATTGGGACTCTATTTTCTTTCCAAACAAACCCTTTTAAAGTGTCTTTATTTGCTCCTACATATGATATCTTTTCCATAATTATCTCCTTATTCTCCGTAGCCTTTTGGATTATGCTTTTGCCAATTCCAAGAGTCTTTACAACAATCTACCATGTTATAGATTGCTTTCCAACCCATTTCCTTATACGCCTTATCGCAGTTAGCATAACATGTGTCAATGTCGCCCGGGCGTCGCGCTTCAATTTTATATGGAATATCAACACCGTTAGCGGCTATAAAAGCATTAACTAATTCCAAAACGGAAGTACCTACGCCGGTGCCTAAATTATAAATTACTAATCCAGGATTGGTAGCTAATTTCTTCAAAGTAGCTACATGGCCTTTTGCCAAATCGACGACATGAATATAATCTCTAATACCTGTGCCGTCTTTCGTTTTATAGTCATTGCCAAAAACATGAAGATAGGGGAGCTTACCAATCGCTACCTGTGTAATGTAGGGCATAATGTTATTTGGTATGCCGTTTGGATCTTCACCAATAAGACCGCTTTGATGGGCTCCAATCGGATTAAAATAGCGAAGAATAGCAATATTCATCGTCGGGTCTCCCTTGGCCAAATCTTTTAACATAAATTCAATTTTTACTTTCGTCTCAGCATAAGGATTCGTTACTTCGCCGACTGGATCTTCCTCATAAATTGGAACACGCTTAGGATTTCCATAAACTGTAGCCGATGAAGAAAAAACAATATTTTTTGTTTCATGAGCGCGCATCACTTTGAGCAAAATCTCAGTGGAGCCAATGTTATTGTCGTAATATAGTTGCGGTTTTTCAACCGATTCGCCAACAGCTTTTAAGCCAGCAAAATGAATGACAGAAGTAATATTATAATTAGAAAAAACTTCATTTAATTTTTTCTCATCGCGAACATCTAATTCTACAAATATGGGTCTTTTGCGGGCTATTTTTTCAATTCTATCCACCACAAGCGCTTTTGAATTGCACAAATTATCTACAATGACTACATCATAACCATTATTAAGCAATTCAATGACAGTATGTGAACCAATATATCCAGTTCCGCCTGTAACTAACACATAATCCTTCATAACTTTTTTCTCGCTTTCTATTCTTTCAATTTTTTAAGTAACATATCGGAAGCAATTTTTGGATTGGCTTTGCCTTGTGATTTTGCCATTACCTTGCCAACTAAAAATCCTAAGGCGCGGTCCTTACCGTTTCTATAATCGACGATTGAATCAGGGAATTCAGCAAGAACCTGTTCAACAATATTTTTAATGTAATCTTCATCTAGTATTTGAGAAACAATTCCAAGAGCTTTTTTAGCCGTTTTAGGATCGGTTTTATTTGCTTCCATGTACGCGAAAAGTTCACGGGCTTGCGCGCTATTTATTTCTTTCGAGTCCACCATAGAAATTAAAGCTGATAAATTAGTAGGCGTAATGGCAAATTCAGTGATTGAAATACACTTTTTATTCAAGACACCACTCACATCAACATTAATCCAATTTGCTAGCGCTTTGTAATTGTTGGTAGTTTTAGCGGCCATGTCATAATAGGCAACAATATTTTTATCAGCGCATATTAATGAAGCATCATAGTCGCTTAAAGAATAGTTTTTTTGCAGTCTAGCAAATATTTCTTCGGCTAATTCGGGGCGTGAGTTAATTGCATTAGCAATAAATTCATCGCTCAAAACAATAGGCGTT
Organism: uncultured bacterium; assembly: GCA_949297445.1. Lineage (GTDB taxonomy): Bacteria > Bacillota_I > Bacilli_A > RFN20 > CAG-826 > CASFSG01. Next base: position 51,457 of record CASFSS010000018.1, read on the forward strand.
ATGTTTGGCTCTGGGAAATATTTATAGTCGACTGCATCCGTTTTCACGCGCATCAAAATAGTTTCCCGCTTCGCTTCATCATAACGTCTTGTTTCTTGTTCGACCCGACCACCGCTTAAAAGAATTTTAGCTTGACGAGCAATTTCAAAATCGATGGCTTTTTGAATGTAAGATATTGAATTAATATTTTTTATTTCTACTTTTGTACCAAACGAATCGCTTCCATAAGGGCGCAATGAGATATTGACATCGCAACGCAAAGAACCTTCTTCCATCTTTCCGTCACTTACATCAGAAAAGACGACAATTGAACGAATTTTTTCAACATATTTCATCGCCTCTAAACCAGTTCGCATTTCGGGCTTAGAAACAATTTCGATGAGAGGAACGCCCGCGCGATTATAGTCGAGCAAAGTATGGTCGCGAAAATGAAGCTGTTTACAAGTGTCTTCTTCAATATGTAATCTTTCAATATTAATACGCTTATTTTTACCGTCGATATTAATTTCTAAATAGCCATTTGAACCAATCGGGCGTAAATTTTGCGTAATTTGATATCCTTTTGGTAGATCTGAATAAAAATAATTTTTCCGGTCAAAGTGAAGCTCATTATCGATTTGCATATGAAGGGCATCAGCGACCCGAACGGCATAAATTACAGCATTTTTGTTGACGGTTGGCAATGTACCAGGAAAGGCCATATCAAGCAACGCGACTTGCGTGTTGGCATCCGCTCCAAAAACATTAGGCGCACTAGAAAACATTTTTGATTTAGTTTTAAGTTCAACATGGATTTCTAATCCGATAACTGCCTCAAAATTCATTTCTTCAAATTCCTTGCACTAACATTTTTTAACTTGGTAATATCTTCGACTTTTTTGCTCAAGGCAAATAGCATCATTTCTTCAAACGGCTTAGCGGTCAAATTTATGGCATATGGTAAATCATCTTTAAAGCCAAGCGGCAAGGTGATGGATGGATAACCACCAAAATTGCCAATGACAAGATGATTATCGGCAATCAAATATTCATCGCTCAATTTATCGAGCGAATTATCATTAATTAACGGGGCCACTGTCGGAGCAGCTATTGTCAATATATAATCGTACTTTTCAAAAATTTTATTAATTGTTTCTACCAATCTATGACGCGCTTTTTGAGCTCGCAAAAATAAAGCATTTTGGTTTTCTTTCATCAATGCAAACGAACCGAAAATGAAACGGCGCTTAATCCATTCACTAAACCCATTTGTTCGCGCCTTCATCATGACCTCTTGATACGTTTTTCCATCATAATATGGGCCAAATTTAATTCCGTCTAAATTGGCATTATTGCTCGTTGCTTCAGCGCAGGAAATTACAAAGTAGGTCGGAAATAATGATTCAAGAATTTTCTTAGGAACTGACACTTCTTCGACAATAGCGCCTTTCTTTACTAATTCATCAATTAACCGATGATATTTTTCCAATATTTCAGCGTCGCTAACTGCTTCGTCAATTTCTTTGATGCGAGCAATTTTAAAATTCGATAATGGTGTATCTAACATGGTCACATAATTGTCAATAGGCCGATTAGAAGAGGTAGAATCATTATCATCGCGGCCAGCCAACGTGTTTAAAAGAATGGCGGCGTCTTCGGTTGATCTAGTAAAATAGCCAACCGTATCAAGACTAGGCGCGAAAGAAAATAGGCCGTAACGCGAAAGACGGCTCCACGTTGGCTTAAAGCCAACTAAACCAGCATATGCAGCAGGTTTGCGAATTGAGTCCCCCGTGTCACTCGCTAAAGCGAAAGGTACAATTGCGCTGGCCACCGATGAAGCCGAACCGGAACTAGAACCACCAACAAGGCGAGTGTGAGTGGAATCATAGGGATTAAAAGTAATGCCTAAATGCCCGCTGGTGCCTGTTCCGCCCATCGCCAATTCATCAAGAGTAGTTTTGGCAATAGGGATGGCTTTCTTTTCTAATAATTTTTTAACAACAGTCGCATCATATAGTGGAACATATCCGTTCAAAATATTAGATCCAGCCGTCGTTGGAACATCTTTGGTTGATAAATTATCTTTAATCGCAAAAGGGATTCCCCATAGCATATTGTCTACTTCAACTTCACCAAGTTTGTCGAGCGCCGCAATTGCCTCTTTTTCCATGATGTATTCAAAAGCATTATTATCGTCGCTTTTAGCTCTAGCAATCGCTTCAAAAACAACCTCTTTTGGAGTAACTTTTTTCGCCACATAGGCATCGTGCAATTCTTTTATCGTTAAATCTAAATAACTCATACTACCTTTGGCAATTTAATTTGTCCGTTTTCCTTACTGTGAGCATTTTTTAATGCATCTTCTTTTGATAAGGGAATAGAAGGAACATCCTCTCTTAAAAAAGTTGTTTGACAATCAAAAGGAAAAGTCATCGGCGAATAATTTTCAATCGTTTCATCTTCACCGATTATTTCCATTTGCTTAATGATGGTCGCAAATTCTTTTAACAACGTATCGTATTGCTCCTCTTTCATATCGAATAAGAGTCGATGAGCAGCGTCTTTTAAAATTTCTTTTGAATACTCTTTCATATCAAAAGTATTATTGCACTTTCTATCGTTCTTTTGAAGATAAACTTCAAATTAAACCTTAGATTTTGAAATATATCTTTATTTGTTTTCTTCAGATAGATGTTTCAAAAATTCTTCTTCGGAAAGCGTTTTAACGCCTAACTGCGTCGCCTTAGTAAATTTAGATCCCGGGTCACTACCATAAATGACAAAATCAGTCACTTTAGATACAGAGGAAGAGACGCTTGCACCTAATTTCTCTAATAATTCGGTCGCCTCTTTCCTTCCGTAGGTATTTAAAGTACCTGTCAGTACGACTTTTTTATCATAAAAATAACCCGATGAAGCAATTTCATCACCCAAATATTCAAAATTTAAACCAAGCGATTCTAATTTCTCAATAAGCATTAAATTATCATCGTTATGGAAATAATCGTAAACTGACTTTGCTAATACCGGACCAACATCTTTAATGGCAAGTAATTCTTCTTCATCAAGCGTTTTGAACACATTTAAATTTCGGTATTTGCGAGCAAGAATTTTGGCTGTCTTTTCGCCAACTTCTTTAATACCTAGCCCAAAAAGTAGTCGCTCAAGCGACTGTTTCTTTGACTCTTCGATGGCTAATAGTAATTTATCGACTGATTTATCGCTCCAGCCATCAATTTCGATGATATCTTCGCGGTGCACTTTTAGGCGATAAATATCGTCAATCGTATGAATGAAATTTTCGTTAAAGAATAATTCCACAGCTTTATCGCCCATTCCTTCAATGTCCATCGCATCGCGGCTAGCAAAATGAATTAAACCCTCGATGGCCCTAGCGGGACAAAGACTATTTTGACAAAAATGCATAGCGTCAATTTTCTTTAAAGGCGAACCACAAATTGGACAATTTTCTGCCATCACAAATGGTTTTTCTTCACCTGTTCGTCTTTCTTTTAAAACCCTCACCACTTCTGGGATGACATCGCCGGCTTTTCTTAAAACAATGTAATCGCCAATCCGCAAATCTTTTTCTAAAACAAAATCTTCATTATGTAAAGTTGCGCGTTGAACAACGCTACCAGCTACCTTGGTGGGCGCAATAACAGCATTAGGAGTTATCTTACCTGTTCTTCCGACAGTAAAAATAATATTTTCTAATTTGGTAACGACTTCTTCAGGCGGAAACTTATAAGCAATGGCCCATTTAGGCGTTTTAGCGGTATAGCCAAGGCGGTCGTAATAATTTAAATTATTTACTTTTATTACGATGCCATCAATGTCATATGGTAGTGTCGGTCGCTTCTCGCTATATTCGCTAATATATGCCAAAACTTCTTCAATATCATCGCAAATCCTGCGTTCTTTGTTCGTTTTAAATCCTAATTTGTCCAAATAATCTAAAGCGTCGCTGTGACGATTAAAACCTAATTCTTTGGCATTCACCAAATAGTACCAAAAGGCATCTAGCTTGCGCGAAGAAGCGATTTTGGAATCGAGTTGTCGAACGCTTCCAGCAGCAGCATTTCGCGCATTGGCAAAAAGAGGTTCACCGTTTGCTTTTCTCTCTTCATTAAGTTTGTTCAAAGCGGCTTTGGCCATAAAAACTTCTCCGCGCACTTCGAATGAGTTCTGTTCTTTTACATTGGTCGGTATCGATTTAATGGTCAATATATTGTTTGTGACAATTTCCCCTTCGTTACCATCCCCTCTAGTTGCCGCATAATTTAAAGATCCATTTTCGTAATCAAGCGCCATGGCAAGTCCATCGATTTTCATCTCACACATATATTCAACTTTATCGACTTTTAACGATTCCTTTATTTTGCGATCAAAATCGCGCAAGTCAGTTTCATTAAAAGCGTTCGATAATGAAAGCATCATGCGTTTATGGACAATTTTTTCAAATTTGTCTAGGACTTTCCCGCCAACTCTTTGACTTGGCGATAACGGCGATAAATATTCTGGATAGGTAGCTTCTAACTCCTTTAATTCATTCATCAAACGGTCATATTCAGCATCAGGAACAGAGGGGTTGTCCAAAACATAATATTCATAATTGTATTGCTCTAAAATTTTGCTTATTTCTGAAATGCGCTCTTTTGGATTCATGCTTTCTTTGCCTCCTCTTTTGACAAAGTAGGGTGCGAAGCTTGCATAGTTTTGCGCCCTTCTTTTTCAAAATCTATAACTAAATAATCATCAAACACTTCTTTGACTTCCCCTTTTCCAAAATAGGCATGATAAACAATGTCGCCAATTTTCCAGTCAGTAATACCATTTGTTTTTTCATCCTCAAAGCCATTTTTAGATGGTGAGTCAGCTTCATAATCATCGTTATCGCCGTCATCAAAGAAATTGTTGAAAAAGGAATTTTGTTTTTTGTAATCGAAAAAATTCAGTTTTTTATCTTTTAATTTTAATCCTGCTTCGCCGATAAAACGTGACGGGGTAGAACGGCCTTCTAAAATGAATGAATACGAAGTATTGGTAGTGACATACAAAACTTTTTTAGCCCTGGTAAAGGCGACATAGCACAGGCGCCTTTCTTCTTCTAATCCATTTCGGGCCGATTCCATCATTGTCTTTTCGCTAGGGAAAACGCCTTCAACCATGCCAACAACAAATACATAATCAAATTCTAATCCCTTGGCAACATGAACGGTCATCATAGCCACATTGTCATCGTCACGCACTTCATCCTGCGCGCTTTGCAAGGTAACATTTTGCAAATATTCCTTTAAAGTCTCGCCGGGGTTTCTTTTAATGTAATCGCGGATGTCGTTTAAAAGGGTGATGACATTTTCTAAACGCCCTTCTTCATCATCCATTGCTAGATAATCGTAATAGCCTATTTCTTTTAAAAATCCTTGTAAGATATCAACGATATTCGTTTCGTTGGCTCCTTTTAGTTTTTCTTTTAAGCTTTCAAGTGCAGCGACAAGAATTTTTAAGGCCGAAACAATTCTAGGTTTGAGAATATCTTCGTATAAATCAATATTTTTTAAATATTGATAAATGGAAATTTGCTGGCTAATGCAATATTCTTTAAGCTGTTCGAATGTTGTCTCGCCAACTCCGCGACGAGGAACATTAATAATTCGTTCAAAACTTATATCGTCGCGTTCGTTATAAACAAGACGACAAAAACTTAAAACATCTTTTACTTCTCGACGTTCAAAAAACTTAACGCCACCATAAATGGAATAATTGATGTGTCGTTTAATAAATTCTCTTTCGAAAGGAAGGGTTAAGTAGGCCGCACGATATAAAATAGCGATAGTCACATCGGGATTATCCTTTTCCTTCTTGCGGATATCACGAATTTTATCAGCGACAAAAGAAGCTTCATCTTCCTTAGAATAAGAAGAGTGAAAATGTACTTCTTCACCATCGCCGTTCGCGGTGTATAAATTTTTAGGAACGCGCATGGCATTTTTTTCAATTAATTCATTAGCCACATTTAAAATGTTGCTAGTCGAACGATAATTGCGGTCTAAAATAATTGTTTTTGAAGGAATGAACACCAACGGAAAATTCAAAATAAGATTTTGGTTAGCGCCGCGCCATGTATAAATTGTTTGATCGGGGTCGCCAACCACATATAGCGAAGTGTCTTCGTTCATTAATAGTTTTATTAATTTAAATTGAATATCGTTTGTATCTTGAAATTCATCAACTAAAATATTCGTAATTTTACTGGCATATTTTTCTCTTATCGCTGGTATGTCTTCTAAAATGTGAATGCTATATAAAAGTAAGTCATCAAAATCTAGATTATAAGTAAAATTTTTAATTTCTTCATACCGAAGAAAAAAACGATAACAAGTTTTAATATATTCTTCTTCGTTTTTTTCGACGACAATATCGTCAGGATATTTACCTTCACATTTATTTTTAGCAATATAAGCCGTAGCGATTTTTACTATTTCATCATTCTTTTTAAAGCCAAATTCTTGAGCGATGCTCTTCATAATTTGCTTTTGATCTTCTTCATCAATAATTGTGAATGAAGTAGGGAAACCTAATATATCGATTTCTTTTCTTAAAAAACGAGCACAAAAACTATGGAAAGTGCTAACCGATATGCGCGATGAACTATCACCAATAATGCGCATTGCTCGCGTTTTCATTTCATTGGCAACCTTGTTGGTAAATGCAATCGCCACTATGGTCGAAGGATCAATTCCTTGTTCACCAACTAGATATGCTAACCGATATGTTAAAACACGCGTTTTGCCTGATCCTGCTCCGGCAACAACACGAACATATTTCGCATCCGTCGTGACCGCTTGATATTGCTCTTCATTCAATAATTGTTTGTATTCCATTTTTATTATTACTAATAGTAAAATTTTATCACAATAACTTATTCTAACAAAGTACAGGATACTATTTATTAATATAATTTTTTTAAGATACTTTGGACGTCGCTAGAAACATACGCGACGGTATTATTTTTGATTTCAATTAGCGATGGATACCCACTAATAAATAGACAAGATGTCGAACTACAACCGAGCGAGTATTCCATGGCATTGTCAGAAAATTGCACTCCAGTCGGTTCGTTTAGAAAAAATATATTTTCTTGCAATAATGCATATTCAATTACTTCGTTTTTAATCGAATTACAATGCGCGCACCAAGATGCATAAAAATAACAATAATAATCAGGCTGATTTTGATAAAAAATTTCATGAATTTCTATTAAAAGATGCTCAATTTCAGAATATGAATGCTCTTTAACTTCTGATGATGAAAAACTAGATGATGTCGAGGCAAAAGCATTATTATTAAAACCATTGCTACACGATGGAATAATCAAAGTTAATGTTGCTATAAAAAGCAAATAGAAAGCACGCATATTAATTAGATAGTTTTAATAATATAAAAAGTGTCGAAAAAAAATATCAATGTTAAAATTAAAACATGAATATATTTTCAAAGCGCGAAACTGTCGCTCAAAATATTACCTTCATTGCCATTATGGCGGTAATCAATGTTTTAATCTCGGTATTAATAGCATTTACAACAATAATAGCTGCCATTTTGATTATCTTCTTGCCACTTGTCAGTGTTCTTGTCGTCATATTTTGCAAAAACAAATATTGTTTCATTTATTTAATAGCAACAATTTTGCTAAGCGTGGTAATCACATTATGGAACATTCAAAATACTATTTTTTATGTTCTACCGGCAATAATCACCGGTTTTATTTTTGCCTATTTCATAAAAAAGAGCCTAGATATTTCTCTTGCCATTATTATTTCTTCGCTGTTTGAAGTTGGCATGATGTATTTGTCATTTATTTTCATAAAAGCAATATATGATTTAGATATGATCCAAAGTATTTTGGCAATTACAAATTTGCAAAATAACGATTTAGCAAATTATTTATTTCCGTCGTTTATGCTAATTTTAGCGATAGCACAAACAATTTTGTCGTTCATTGTTACATATAACGAAATCAAAAAAATGCAAATTATTATCAAAGAAAGCCGATATATTCTATTAATAGAATTTATTCTAACGATTTGTCTATTATCCCTAATCATAGTTGGTTATTTCTTTAGCTTGCCACTCGGCTTTTTGGCACTAACATGTATGACTTATTTAAGTGCGATTACTTTCATGCGTTCTATCATGCTAAAACTCAAATATATCTTGCTGATAGATTTATTATCATTAATTCCTCTAACGCTGGTTTTTGCCCTCGTCTATCCATATATCTCTAATGAGGCTGGTTTACTTCTTTTTACCATATTCCCACTATGCTGGTTTTTAGTTTTCTTGCTTGCTCGTGTCTTGAAGAAAAGTAATAAGAAAGATACAATTAATTCGCTTGGAGAGCTAGACAATAATGACTGATTTTTTTAAAACATTTGGACTTGGTGTTTTATATATTGTTTTATTGCCACTAATTTTAGCTTATTTATTGCTATACGCTCTTTATTGTTTAGTAATGTTAATTTATGAAGCTGGCAAAGTAATAATTTTCTTTTTTTCCGGCCGGCCAATTTTTCCTACCTTAAAAGAGGATAAAGAGGCAAAAGCAATTCTTGAAGAAAGAATGGCTGAAAAAAATGTCGCTGAACAGCCTCAACAAAATTCGACCACCAACACAACAACAAACACAAATAACTATTATTCAACGAATAATTACTACAATCAGTCGCAAAATGCTTTTATTGGCGGCGAACAATTTACAAAAAACGGCGACGGACAATTTGCAAAAAATGAACAAACAGGTACAAACAATCCAAATAGCGCGATAGGCGTTACAAAATATAGTGAATTAGATTCTCACTACCACGAGTTGCCACATATTGAAAATCAAATTACCGAAAATAGTGACGGCGATGATGAACTTAAGCGGCCGTCATTTATTGATAAAGAAATTAAAGAAGACGAGAAAACGATTGACTTCGATAAATATGATTTGGGGGATGATGAGTAATGTTAAATTATTTAGTGTCCTTAACCGATAACGATAAACGCTTAATCATTTTATTGATTCTTATTTTTGTTCTCATTTTTGTCATTTCTGGCTACCTCGGTAAATTAATTAAAAGAATAATGAAAAGCCAAGGCAAAAAGGCCGATACACTCGTGCATGATGTCGTCGTTAGTGGCGTTATTACAAGCAAGAAAAAATTATTTATTTTTGGTATGCGAAAAAACCAACGTTTACTCTTGAAACAAGCCTATATTCCATTTTTAATCATGCTGGTCGCTTCATTAAGCATCGTTATTTACTGCGCAATAACCGGCAATTGGGATGTCAATATTTTTGACTACAAAATAGAAGGTGTAGGAACCTTGTTCTTCTTGCCGGATTTTGAAAAGGCCACCTACGTTAATTTCTTTGGGACAAGTATCATTTCAGACTGGCCACCTTTATTAAAGGGCCCCCATTTTGAAGTTGAAGCAATCGGCTCATACATTTTCTTCTTTGGCATGCTAGTTGGTGGTTTATGGTTTTTATACGCTACCCAAGCATTTATTGCTAGGACACATCGCCTTTATAAACTAGCTAATAATGTCTTTGAAAAAAGTTTAGAAAATTATGGCGGAATGAATGATAATCCACCACCGCAAAATAACGACAATATTTAAAAAAATACCGCAATTCTAACGTTTTATATATTTTCCAAAGTTCTTATCAATTAAAATTTTGTCATTGTCTAATGCCATTTTACCGCGTATCAATACAGTCTCAATTTTTCCTTGATATTTAACGCCTTCCCAAATCGAATTATCCTCATTTGAGAAGGTATCTTTATTGTGATAAATAACATAATCATTTGGGTTAAAAATGACAATATCGGCGTCTTTGCCAACCACTAAATCACCTTTTTCATTCAAGTTAAAAGTTTTAGCTGGATTATGTGAAACTAATTCGACCGCTTTTGAAATGGACATTTTACCCTCCAAAGCTTTTGACAAAACAAAGGCATATAAATTTTCTATTCCATCACATCCATTAGGAGTCTTTGTAAAATTATTTTCTCCCCAAGCTTTTTCTTCTAATTTAAAAGGACAATGGTCAGTGGCAATAGTATCAATCACATTTTCATCTATTGCGCGCCACAAAGCCGCTCGACTTGCTTCTCCTTTTATTGAAGGGGAACAAACATAAAGAGCCGCTCGATCGCTTTTATAAACGTCCGAAGTAAAGTACAAATATTGTGGACACGTTTCGGCGTAAATAATTTGCCCATTTTCTTTGGCAGCTTTAATGGCCTCAATACCATCCTTGCAGGCATTGTGAACGACATATAAAGGCGCATTTGCTCGCTTAGCTATCTCAATGGCTTTTTTAACACCAGAATATTCTACTTCTTCATCGCGAGAAATATAGTGATACCAATTGCTTACCTTCTTTTCGCTAAGCAATCTTTCGACATTATTTTCAAGCATATCGACATCTTCAGCGTGAACGTTCACTAAAACGCCGTACTTTTTGCCTAGCGTCATAATCTTTTCAAGCGTCTGATCATCAATCATCATGTTTTCTTTGCGATAAACCATGAAACATTTAACCGATCTAACGCCATAGGAAGGTAATTTTGCAAATTCTTGTTCAATGGCAGCGTTAAAATCAGTTATAGCAATATGAAAAGCGTAATCGACATAGGAAACATTCTTGGCTAAACTTTGTCGGCGCGACAAAATATCTAGAAGAGTGTCTCCTCTTTTTTGAATGGCGTAATCGATATAGGTAGTTACGCCTCCATGTAGCGCAGCTCTTGAGCCGCTTTCGTAATCGTCAGTCGAAACAGTTCCCCCAAAAGGCATTGCCAAATGAACATGCGCATCGATAGCGCCGGGCAAAACATATTTATTTGTCGCATCAATTACTAAATCAAAATTTTTATCAGGGATGTTTGGCTCCACCGCAATAATTTTTTCGTTCTCGATTGCTATATCACCAATTTGAATGTGATCAAAAAATACAAGCGTTCCGTTTTTAATTAAAATTCGTTCTTTCATAAATGAGTAAATATATAGACCAATTCATACACTAAAAGCCCAAAAAGTGCCAAATCAATAACAAAGAAAAACCAAAACAAGCGCAGTTTGCGCTTAGCGGCGTATTGAGCTTTTAAATTTTCTTCGCCGTCTTCGTTTTGAATTCCTTCCGGATTAATCCGATTTTCTTGGTCCATTTTTGCCTCCTTTACTAATATTTAATCGGATCGCTCGTGCGCGGGAAAGGCTGAATATCACGAATGTTATTCACACCTGTTAAATACATTAAAAATCTATCAAAGCCAATGCCAAAACCAGAATGAACCGGGCAACCGTATTTGCGCAATTCTAGGTACCATTCTAAACCGGACAAATTGCCAAGTTCTTCCATGCGAGCTTTTAAAACATCATAACGTTCTTCCCTTTGGGAACCACCAACAAGTTCGCCGACATAAGGAACTAACAAATCACAATTGGCAACCGTTTTGCCATCGTCGTTTTGTCGCATATAAAATGCTGTCATTGTTTTTGGATAATTTGTGACAAAAGTTGGCCCCTTCATGACCTTTTCGGTAATATAACGTTCATGTTCACTTTGCAATCCATCTCCCCATTCGATATTTGGATTATCAAATTTCACGCCACTAGCAATTGCTTTTTTTATTTCTTTGATTGCTTCTGTATATGTGATGTGCTTAAAGTTGGTATCACGAACATGCTCAAGACGTTTAATTAAATCGTGGTCTATATGTTCATTAAAGAAGGCCATCTCGTCTTTGCAATCGTCAAGGACATAGCCGATACAATAACGAATGCAATTCTCAATAACATTCATATTATCGTTTAAATCGGCGAAGGACATTTCTGGTTCAATCATCCAAAATTCACTAGCGTGACGAACGGTATTAGAATGTTCGGCGCGGAAAGTTGGACCAAAAGTGTAAACATTACGATACGCTAAAGCAAATGCCTCCACATGCAATTGACCAGTAACAGTTAATACTACTGGTCTACCAAAAAATGCAGCCGGATCTTTGTCTTTTGTAACGACTGAAAATGTTTCGCCGGCTCCTTCTGCATCATTACAAGTAATCAAAGGTGTATGCACATACATGAATCTGTTCATTTGAAAAAACGAGTGAATAGCCATCGATAACGAATTGCGCACTTTAAAAATAGCGCTCGATAAATTAGAACGAACACGCAAATGAGCAATGCTTCTTAAAAATTCTACCGTATGGAATTTCTTTTGAAGTGGATAATCATCGGCGACATCAGCCAATATTTTTCCATCATAAACATGTATTTCAAATGGTTGTTTATTTTCGGGAGTCAAAACAAGCCGACCAACTAACTCAATAGCGGCACCACGATGCATTTTTTTGCATTCTAAATAAGTATTTTCTTCGTTTTGTTCACTGCTATAAACGATTTGAATATTGCGAAACGATGTGCCGTCGTTAAAATCGATAAAACCAACTGAACCATTATCGCGATTGCTTCTGACCCACCCACAAAGATGAACTAGATTTTTGGTCAAATCTTCCAAATCATTTTTGTGCTCTTCACAGCCACATTCAATTACTTCAAACAAGTCGGCGGCCAAGATATCGTAAACTGTCTTATCTTCCATTTTTTAAAACCTCTTTGTAAAGATATTATATTTATTCAAGACTTTTTTTTCTATAAAGAAACAATTTAAACCTTTAAAAATCTCGAAAACAATCAATTTGCCAATTAGGATCGGCGCTTATTAATAAATTGCACGTCAAACCATCTTTATAAAGATGTTCGGCAAGTTTGGCAATCATTGCAGCGTTATCGCCAGTACACCATAACGGAGGAATAATTATCTCGATGTTTCTGTCTTTGAATAAACGAAGGATTTCTTCGCGCAAATAAGAATTAGCCGAAACACCACCAGCTAAAACAATTTGTTTAACAGCATATTTTTCGCTAGCTCTTATCGTCCGATCAACAATCATTTTAATAGCCACATTTTCAAACGAACGGCATAAATCGGCTGTTCGTATCTCATTACCTTTTTGCTTTTCGTTATGAACTAGATTAATAATTGCTGTTTTAAGACCGCTATAAGAAAAATTAAATTCGCCATCAGCGTGCGGAAAAGGAAGATGGTATGTATCCTTGCCCTCTTTGGCTAATTTATCGATAATAACACCGCCAGGATATGGTAAACCTAATGTTCTAGCAACCTTATCAAAACATTCGCCAACCGCATCATCGCTCGTTTCTCCAATAATTTTAAAATCTAAAGGTTTCTCCATTAAAACTAATTCTGTATTTCCTCCGGAAACAACTACAGAGAGCAAAGGAAACTTCAGTTCCCCTACAAATTCATTAGCGTATATATGAGCTGCTAAATGGTGAACGGGAATAAGCGGTTTATTAAAAAGCATTGCCAATGTTTTTGCTACTTGCATTCCAATATGAAGAGCACCCACAAGCCCGGGACCGCGCGTAAAAGCATAAGCATCAACCTGTTCTAATGTTACATTTGCCTTGCGAAGTGCTTCATCTAAGACAAATAAAACATTTTCTGCATGTAAACGCGAAGCAACTTCCGGCATCACTCCACCAAAAAGTTGATGTGTTTTAATTTGGCTTGAGACGACATTAGAAAGCAACTTGCCGTCTTCAATAATAGCAATACTTGTTTCATCACAACTTGATTCAATCGCTAAGATTATCATAATTACCTAATCGCTTAATAAAATATAAAGCGTCCTCACCGTTTTTATAATAACTTTTTTTGCATGTAACATACTCAAAACCATTCTTTTTATAAAAGGCTATTCCAGCCTCATTGCTTACCCGCACTTCAAGGGTAACAAATTCGCAAAAATCATGCGTTTTGCTACATAATTTTTGCTCCATATTTTCTAACAATAATTTTCCGTATCCATGGCGTCTTTCGTCTTTAACAATCGCTATTTGTGAAATTGTAGCCGTATCAAACATATCTAAATAATTCAAGAAACCAATTATCTTTTTATTTTTTAGCAAAACAAGAAAATTATTTATTGGATTATTTTCTATTTCATAAAGCAAATCCTCTTTGCTCCATGCATCAATGAAACATTCTTGTTCAATTTTGAAAATGTCATCCAGCATATCTTTAGTGGCTTTTATGATTTCGAGATGATCATTATTATCGTAATAATTTTTTAGATATAGCGGATTTAAAATAAAAATATTCTCGACAATATTATTCTTGTTTTTAGCTTTAAATAATTCGTCCAACATATCAAATTTATACGATTCCCGACCAAATAGATAAGCATCCCCGCATAATTCAAAGTCAGGATTATTATCAATAAATGTCTTTGCCTCCTCTACAGTCATAATGCATGGTGAGATTATCTCTTTATTACCATCATAAACTGCAAAGTAGACTCGATTAGCTTTCGCATTTAAAAGGCAAATAGAGGTTTTTTGCGGATTTTTTAATAGAAAAAGTGACGATACAGCAAATACTTTAAGTTTTAATGCATAAGCGATTGTCTTGGCAATTGTAACCGCGATGCGAACGCCTGTATATGATCCTGGACCTATGCCGACAACAATAGAATCTAAATCACTTTTGTCGGTATTAGTTTGTTTCATTAGGTTATTTATTTCATTTACCATAACCTCGCTTTGTCTTAAATAGGCATCATAAAAAACTCTACCGATAATTTTTTCATCGTCGCAGATTCCGACAGCTAAATATTTATTGGATGAATCTAGTAACAAAGTTCTACTCATTATTATTACCTGCAATCTTTTTTAAAAAATCTACATATAAGCCGCTTCTATCTAATATGGCAAACTCGCGCATTGACTCATCGATAATCCTAATTGAAATATCGATACGATTATTAGGTAATAGCGGGGCAATATAATTTGGCCATTCCACAAAACATATTCCATCACCTTCTAAATAATCCTCTAATCCAAGCTCAATGTTTTGATCTTCTAATCGATAAGCATCGATGTGGTAGATGTGCGGTTTTATTTCAAAGTAGCATTTTAAAATATTAAATGTTGGTGAAACAACTGGTTTATCGTACCCTAAATTTGCCAAAACGCCGCCAACAAAAGTGGTTTTTCCGGCGCCTAAATCACCACTTAATGTAATAAGAAAAGGCGCTTTTATATTGATGGCAAAATCACGAGCTAATTCCAATGTTTCCTCTTTATTTTTTAAATTAATTTTTACTTCAAATTCTTTTTCCATATTTCAAAACCACTTTATTATATAATAAAAATATGAAAGATGTTCATTATAATGTTGTCATTGTTGGCGGCGGACCAATTGGTTTATATTTTGCCAATTTATTAGAAAAGAAAAATATTCCTTATATTCTTTTAGAAGCCACCGACAAACTCGGCGGTCAAATTACAAATCTTTATCCAAAAAAGGAAATTGTTGATCTTAACGACACTCCAACCATTATAGCGGAGAATTACATTAAGCAATTAGTAAGTAATATTAATTTAGATAAGGTTCGTTTTAATGAAGAAGTTCTTGACGCCATTGAAATTGGCAATGAGGCTAAGGCAATATGCAAAAGCGGAAATGTTTATTGTTCAAAAAATATTGTGCTAGCCACCGGTTTAGGTTTTCCTAAACCCCGTCCATTAGGAATTGATGGAGAGGAAAAATATCAAAACATTATTTATCACTTACATGATTTTTCTTTTTTAAAAAATAAAAAGGTTGCCATTTTTGGGGGTGGAGATAGCGCTTTAGACTGGGCAAAAGAAGTTTCTAAATTAACTGATGATGTCTTTTTGATTCACCGTCGCGATGAATTTCGAGGCAACGCAGAGACAATCAAAGACATTAAAACACTAAAATTATATTTATCTTATATTCCTAATTCATTTATTATCGAAAACGGAAAACTAGTTGGAATTACTATATCAAAGGTTGGCGATGCCAAGATAAAGGTGAACTTATCTATCGATTATATACTTGTGAATTTTGGCACAATACCTCAAAGTGCACCATTTAATCTCCAAAAAGACAATGCCGGCCTAATTGTTGATGCGAATTGTCATTCTACCAAACATATTTTTGCGATTGGTGATAATGCGTCATACTTGAATAAAAAGAAAAGAATTGCGCCCGGCAATGAAGAAGCGCAAATCGTTGTTGATAACTTAAATTAAAACTAATTTATATTTTCAAATTCTTTATATAAAGTCTTGATTACATCATTGTCAAAAGGAAATTGATGATTTTGAATCATTTTAAACACCAAATCCACACTATTAGATAAGATATTTCTAATCTCATCAGGATAACCTAACGAATTAGCGTGCTTGCGATATTCTCCTACATCCAATAACTTGGTTGAGCCGTCGCCAAATAGTTTGATGTCCAAATCATAATCGATAAACTTAATGTAACCTTTATCATAAATTGATGGAGAAGCGATGTTAACATAATAGGTGATTGTATTGTCATCTTTAAACATAGCAATTACATTAAACCATTGCTTTTTCGAAAAGATAAAAATAGATGGTTCTTTAGTGTGCCATTTGCGGCCGTTATGCTCAATTACGGCGCTACGATTACTAGCTAAAACAAAATAATCGTCATCATCGCGTAAAACATAATTAAAGCTCCAAAGACGATGAAATGTACCATCGTGCTTATAAGCTTGTATTTTTAACCATTTTCCCCGCAATGTCTCACCCATTTTATTTAATTTTGTTAAATTCAGCAATTATTTTTGAAGCAGTAAGTATGTTACTTTTATAAACATCTAATGGCTTTAAATCTAATGGATTTTGGAGTGGCAAAACCATCAAACCGTCATTATAGCCAAGCAAGACATAACAGCGATTTTTCTTGAGACAAATCGACACATCTAACAAGTCTTTATCAGTGTGAAATTCTTTAATTAACTTTTTAATTTTGCTATTCAAATATTTAGCATAATCTTTCGAGTTAGAGTAGATGACCATTTTTTCATCGTCATGCTGAATTTGAATTCCTTCCATATTGGTTGGCGGGATAAGTGTTTTATCATCGCCTTTTAAATAAATTACGATTGGGTCATCACAAGCATAGTTTGCTGGCGCACTGATAAATTTGCCGACAAAAACAGGTAGCAAGCGCTTCTCATATTTAACCGAACCGGCGCAATCTGTTACCATTATCGGAATGTCGTGAAAGTTGTAATTGATGATTGAACGGCTACCAACCTGAATTATGTTGCGATAAAGATCTGTTTCAATGAACTGAATAGGTTCAATCTTATCGTTAGGCTTAACAACAACATTTTGATATTTGTCAGCATCAAAAACATAGTTACTCGTATATTTATAATAATCTTCAAAATAAACTTTTGTACGATGTTTTAGATAGAAACGAATAGCAATAGCGTAGGCGATAAAAATAACGAGGCCGACAATTGCCAGGGTAATAGTAATCCAAATTTCCCAATCCCATAAGGTTCCACCTAGCCAAGCAAAAATTACAATACCTAAAGATAATATAGAAACGATCCATTTAAATATATTTTGAATTTTATAAATTTTTAAAAATTTTAAACGGCGAGAATCAAACTCTTGTAAAAACACCGAGTCAAAACGAGTTTCGGAATCAGTCAAAACGTGGCTTTCAACATTAATCTCATCTTTTTTATTAGGTGTGCCAGCACTTATTTCGTCTTCAACTTCTTTGTTTTTTTCTACTTGCTCAGCGTATTCGGTCGCAAGATTTTCATTAACGTTTTTAGTCGTATCATTAACAATTTCGGTTTCTAATAAATCAGTAATATCTGGTGTTTCTCGTTTTTCTTCGCTCTTATCCATTGTTTTACTCCGTGCTTATAAATAATATATTTATTTTTTAATTATTACAAATAAATATCTATGTGGTAACAATATTTAATACATCACGGTTCAATTTGTATATTCGTTCTTTTTTGATATAAACGGTCTAAAAGGCATAATGGTTTATATAAAGCAATTAGCAAAACGAGCATAATTCCACCACTTGGTAAAACATATAGTGCATTATAAGCAAGCGATTCAACAAAAGGCGTTTCATAAAGAATAATGCCTGATAGCGTAGCGAATAACAAGCGTAGACAAGTCACGACAAGCGAACCGACAATAAGAAACAAAACACTTTTTACAGTATATTTTGTACTATCTGGTTGAATAATTAATGGTTTGAAAAATCCTAACAAAGCAATCGAGCCATAAGCTAACAAATAATCAAATGGGTATGTATATAAGCCCCAACCATCAAAAAGGCAGGTTATTAAACCATATATAATTCCTATGCCGATGAATCCTTTATAAGGACCTTGCCGCAACGCCAAAATTGCTAAAGGGACAGTCGTAAACGAAATAGAACCGCCCGATGCACCTAAACTAATTTTTAATGCGTCTAAATCTAATCCAACCGCCAAAGCGATTAAAGTCGCAGCTTCAACAATTTCATATACCGAATATTGATTTTGAGAATTGAGTAAATAAAAAATTAGCAAGCAAGATAGCGCTAGAAAAATGGCATATGTTAATGTGTATGGTGAGGTTATAAACGCTATATCAACATTTGCAAATAGAGAAGCAAAATTAGGCAAAGTAAACAATAAAATGGTCGCGAGCAAATAAAAAATTAAAGAAACCAATTCGATGTCTTTTATTTTATTTTTTAAAAGAAGAAGGGATGAGCCGATTGCCGGCAATAAAATTATTAATAATACATTGATAGAAAACTCATATTCAAAAGGTGCAAAAGTTAAAGCAAAACCGTATACGGCGTTAGATGAATCATAAAGGATAGGCAAAACAAACAAAATTAAGGAAAGAAAGCCAATCGAAACGCTAATCCAATAAAATACTTTGTTAACTATTTGACTATAATTTTTCTTGTTGTTCTCGTTAGAATGCGATTCCATAAAAAATCCTCCTCGCGGAGGAAAAAATTCTTATCGATTCCCTCCGCTAGCATTATCTAGATCAGGTACGGTTTCATCTATTAGCAAGATGATCTCAGCCGAATTAATTCAGCACCCAAAACGTATTATATAACAAATTAATTGTTCCAAACAATCGGTGTCACACCATTTTTTTCAAGAAATTCATTCGCTCGTTTAAATTGATTTTTATAAAACCAACCTCCACGATTGGCACTTAAAGGCGAAGGATGTACTGTCTCAATTACACAATGATTTTTATTGGTTACAAGTGTGGCGTAGCGACGGGCAAAAGAACCCCAAAGCAAAAAAACAATTGGCCGATTGATTGTGTCTAAATAACGCATCACGTCGTCCAAAAAAGATTCATAAAATTTAAAACTGTGCGATAGCGGAGTGCTCTCCTTAACAGTCAAATATGCATTTAAAAGCAGAACACCTTGTTTGGCTAGATATGTTAAGTCTCCATCGGGCTTCATTTTCGTTCCAAATTCTATTTCTATTTCGCGATAAATATTGAGTAAGGATGGCGGAAGAGGAACGCCAGAATTTACCGAAAAGGCTAGACCATTCGCCTGATGTTTTTCATGGTAAGGATCTTGACCAATTATAACCACTTTTACTTTGTCAAAAGGACACATTTTAAAAGCACGAAATACATCTTTGCGGGGCGGAAAAACAACTTCTTTTTCATAAATTTGATTAATGAAGGTAATCATTTCATGAAAATAAGGTTGCTCTTTGATTTGTTCAAGAGTAAGTGCTTCGCTCATATCGTGATAATTATATCACGTGTAAAATTTTACTTTAACAATGTATAATACTACTGAAATGAAAATCCTCTTCGTTTTTAATCATCCCGCCCCATATAAAATTAAACTGTTTAATGAATTGGCGCGCTACATGGATTTAGAAGTTGCATTTGAAAGAAAACGGGCTTCTAATCGAAATAAGCTTTTTTATAAAAATGCGGCTTATAATTTTAATCATGTCTATTTACGTGGCATTCCTATTGGAAAAGAAAATCATTTTTCATTAGATTTAATTCACCTAATTAAAAACAATAATTACGATTTAATAATAATGAATGGTTACTCAACATTAACCGAAATGATGACAATTAAATATCTTAATAATCATAAAATGCCATATGCATTATATATAAATGGCGGAATAATTCCTAAGCAAGAACCCAAGTGGAAAAAACGCCTCAAACGAAAATATATCTCGAGTGCAAAATATTTTTTCTCGCCGACAAAAGAATCAACTGATTATTTGCTTTATTATGGTGCGAACAAGAAAAATATCTATGAATATTCGTACTCCACATTAAACAAAATAGAATTACTAGATGAGCCTCTTTCCAGAGAACAAAAAGAAAAAATAAGGCAGGAATTAAATATTTCGTCATTTAAACATATTGCCACAACTATTGGCGAATTATGTCAAAGAAAAAATCAATTATATTTGCTTAAAATATGGAATACAATGCCAAAAGATTTTTTGCTAATTATTATTGGTGAAGGAAAAGACAAAAAGAAAATAGAGCACTATATTAAAGAGAATAAATTGAATAATGTGCTTTTGACGGGTTTTTTAGATAGAAAAAATACATTCAAATATATAAAGGCAAGTGATTTAACTATTTTTCCAACCCGGGAAGACATCTATGGTCATGTTGTGCTTGAATCGCTATCTCAGTGGGTTCCCATTATAAGCTCTCCCAATGCTAATTCGGCATTAAAATATATTGTCAAAAATCGAACTGGCCTATTTTTGCCATTAGATGATTCAGCGGCCGCTAAGGATATAATTATAAAAGGGTTAGATATCCTTATTGACAAAAATGACTTTAGCGTGGTTAAAGAGGCTACCATCGAAAAAAATGCTTTACGTCATTTTGAACAAATAGAGGAAATGCTTAGAAAATGAATATCATTGTCTTAACTTCATATATGGAAGATTCTTATTTTTCTAGCTATTTGGATGAAGCTTCTATCAAACCGAATCCAAGCAATCAAAATTTTTATTACAAGCTGATTCAAGCTTTAAAAATTAATAATGATATCGATGTCATCTCATTACGTCCTTTTGCAAAAAATATGTTTGCGGAGAAAAAGTTAAACGAAAAGTATGATGACGTTGATGGCATTCATTACTTTTATCCACAAGTTAAGACATCTATTTTCTATAAACTATTATTCGAAAAAAATTATCTATACAAGGCAATTAATAATTATATCGCCAATCATCATCTCCGCGATTTTATCATCGTCGTCGATCCTTTAAGAATTAATCTAGGAAAAGTGGCTATTGATATTAAAAAGCGCTACGGAAAAAAATGTGTGGCTGTTCTTACCGATAATCCAAACAATTTATCTTCAGTAAATAGGCACTATAAAAAACAATTCAATAAGTACATCCAAAATTTTGATGGTTATATATCCTTGACGCGCAAACTTAACGAATTATTTAATCCAGCTGATAAACCTTGCTATTTTTTGGAAGGGCTAGCACTAGAAATGAAAAAAGGCACGCCAAAACCTCTTGGTAAATATATATTTTTTGGTGGTTCGCTTTATGAAAAATATGGTGTAAAGAATTTGTTAGAAGCGTATAAAGAAATTGATATACCATACCGTCTAGTAATAGCAGGCGATGGCAAAATGCGCAAAGAAATATACAATTGGAGCGAAAGAATCGATACGCGCGTTTTATATCTTGGCATGGTTAATCGCGAAACAATTGAAAATCTAGAACAATTTGCAGAATTAAATATTAACCCGCGACCATTTTCAAAGACACTCGATGAAGAATCCATCCCTTCTAAAGTCATTGAATATTTGTCTAGTGGAACATTGACAATGACAACGATGAACACACCTCTATATAATTATTTTAAAAATGAGGCCATTTGGTTAAATGGCGACTCGGTTATTGACATTAAAAATGGTTTATTGCAATTTAATTCAATGTCAAAAGACGAAAAAAGAAATATGGCTAAAAAGGCTAAAAGCAAAGCAATCCATTTGTATGGCATGCAAAGTCAAAGTGCTGGATTGATGGAATTTTTAGTAAGATTAAAAAAAACAGTTATTTATTAATAAGGGAATCTTCAAGTTCTGATTCAAATGAAATGACCAATTTTTCTATCGACAAATTATCTTTGTAATAGGCGCGATTTTTATTGCCAAGTTCTTGTTTTTCTTTTTCGCTTAACGAGATTATATATTTCATCTTCTCAGCAATCTCTTCGACATCTTCGCTTGATATAATGCCACCGCCGGCGTCTTTTAATAATTTTTTACCATCGCCGCCAAGAATTCCCAAAATTGGTTTACCATATTTCAAATATTGAGTAAGTTTATTGGGGATTGTTTTAGAAACATAGCTACCGTCGTTTTTAAGCGAAACAATTAAAGCGTCGGATTGATAAAAATACCTTTCAGCTTCTTCAATCGGCAAAGCTCCTTCATAAAGCACTTTTTCTTTTAAGAGCGGATTATTCAATTTTGCTAATACATCGTTGAGTTCACTGCCCATGCCCATTAAGTGCAAAGCACAATCATCTCTATCCAACTTTTCCATAGCTAAAATGAGTAGGTCAATTAATTGCAGTTTTCCAATATTACCTGCGTATACAAAATTATGCTTTTTCTCATAGACAATAGGTGGTCGTTTTTCGTTTGAACTTAACGAGGGCTGATTAATATATTTATGTTTTTTAGATAATCCAAGTTCCTTTTCAAAGTAATCCTTAAATGAAGGTGAAGAGATTAATATTTTATCGCAATTTTGATAGAGACTCTTTGACCACTTATACAAAATTCGGTACGCTAAAGAATTTTTTCTAATTGCCTTAGTTACCACCGTTGATTCGGGCCACAAATCCATACAATATAAGACGTGAGGTACGTTATGTTTTTTGGCATATTTAACAGCCGGAGCAATCGAAATAACAGGCGACAATGAAAACGATAAAACAATGTCAGCAGCTATCTTGAGTCGATTGACAGCTCTTTTTGCATTGAGCCAAAAAGATAAATAATTTAGCGAAACAACAAAATGAGAATTTTTTCGAGCAATCAATTTTACACGATGAATTTTGACTCCATCAATTTCTTCGTAGCGACACTTTTTGTAAGCTGGCAAAATATGACCATATCCATAATTTGGTAGGCCGGTTAAAACATGCACATCGTGTCCGCGACGCACTAATTCACGAGCGATATCATGTGTGCAAAAGCGCTCTGGGTAATAGAATTGGGTAACTATTAAAATTCTCATTTTATGGAGTATTGCGGTCTTATTGCCCTGAAACCTTTATTTTTTTAATTAAAATGCTCGGAGTTAATGTAGAGGAGAAAGATGGTTTTGCATCATTGCCAACAGCAACAATGTCGTTAAATAACTCGAGGATATTTCCGCTTATTGTTAAGATATCAAATGGATGATCAATTTTTCCATCTTTAATTTCGAAACCTTCCGCTTGAAGTGAGAAGTTTCCACTACGAGCATTTAAACCGGCATGTAAGCCTGTAACCGAAGTGATATAGACACCATTTTTCACTTTTGCAAAAAGTTGTTCTTGCGTAAGGCGTCCTTTCTTTAAAACTAAGTGTGTAGGCGCAATACCAATTGCCGCGCCGGCACGATAGCCGTTTCCGGTTGATTCCACTCCGTCTTTTTTAGCTGTTCTTAAATCATATAAGTATGTTTTTAGAACACCATTTTTAATGATGGTTAAATTTTTTGTTGCAACGCCTTCATCGTCAAAGCTAGATGCAAATAAAGTCTTATCTAATGGACGATCTTCAACCGTCAAATGTTTGGACGCCACTTGCTTATCTAATTTACCTTCAAAAAGCGACGAGTGCTTTTGTACATCTTCGCTTGAAGCGTAGGAAACTAGAACATCTAATAAAGGTCGCACCACATCTGGATCTAAAACAGCGCGATATGTTTTTGTCTTGGCGGGTAGGCCACCTAATTTATTAAGAGCATCTTCGGCGGCTTCTTTAACAATTTTATCGATATTGAGTTTTGAATAATCGTTATCCAATTGGTACCCTATACCATTTTTTGTTACTTTGCCGTCACTAGCAACCGCATAAGCGAACATGACAAAACTATTGCTTTTCGAAGTAAGTTTTAATCCTTTAGAATTTATAATAGTGCGTTTAGAAACTTCTTCCTGATATTCAACTGCACCGACTTCGACAATTCGTTTATCGTAGGCACGAATTTTTTCTTCAATCGCCTTCGCGTCAGCAATTTTTGTTTCGGTTGGCACATCGCCAAGTTCTTTATTAAATAAATTTATTCTTTTGTATTTTGGGCTGCCTTCGAAAATAATTGACGGGTCATCGTTTTCAATAACACGTGCGTTATTAACAATATCGTCCACGAGTTTTTCAGCAATTTCATTATCATAATAATCAGATGTCGCGGTTCCGAATTTACCATTTATAATTCCGCGCGCTATAATTCCTAAAGAATTATTGGCGGTATATTCATCAATTTCACCATGAAATATTGAAAAAGATAATGATTCTTCTTCGCCAATCGCCAAATCGCACTCTTCAATTCCGCGCTCTTTGGCTAATTCAAAAAATTTATCGTATTTCATTTTAATTCGCCTCCTCGGCCACCAACTGTTACATTTCTTAAGCGAATGGTTGGCTGGCCAACATTGACACGGATTTGGCCACTAGATGCACCACACATGCCTTGTCCCATATCTAAATCATTACCTACCATGTCGATTTGTTTAAGTATTTCATGACCTTTGCCAATGAGAGTCGCGCCTTTCACCGGTTCACAAATTTTTCCATCGCGAACAATATAGGCTTCGCTACAACCAAAATTAAATTCGCCGGTCGAAGGATTGACTGATCCGCCTTTAAATCCAACGGTATAAAGCCCTAATTTGGTTGCTGCAATAATTTCTTCTTTCGTCGATTTACCAGCTTCAATATAAGTATTTGACATTCTCGAAGTTGGAATATGACGATAAGACTGACGACGACAGGCACCGTTTCCACCTTTATTCATTCGTCGGCCATTAAAATCATCAATCATAAAGCCAACGAGTTTTCCATCTTTAATTAATTGTCGCTTTTCTCCTTTGTTGCCTTCATCATCAATGCCAATTGAACCCCAGGCACCGCTGATTGTCGAATCGTCTACCGCGCTGACAATTGGCGAAGCAATCTCTTCCCCTATCATGTCGCTTTTAAAACACGATAATCCGCGAGCGGCCGAGCTAGCTTCAAGCGGATGACCACAAGCCTCATGGAATAAAACGCCACCCCAGCCATTACCTACGATGACATCCATAACGCCGGACGGACACTCTTTCGCTTCCAAGTTTTGTAATGCTGTTTCGACAGTTTCTTTAGCAATTTTACGAATATCTTCTTTTTTGAAAAGGGAGATATCGCCTTGATAAGATAAAGCGTTAAAAGCATCTTCAAAACTTGTATCATTAGCGACCATCACTTGATACATCAAGCGAGCGTATTCTTGTACGCGTGTGAACATCACACCTTTTGAGTTAAAGACGCTGACTTCGTTTCGGGTATTGGAAAAAATGCCAATGTGACGAACGATGCGAATATCGTTATAACTTTTAATTACATCTAGTCCTTCCTTCACCAACTCAATTTTTTTATCAATTGGTACATCATTATACGACGTAGAAACTTTATTTGTATCTTTGTAATTTACCTTCTTTAATTCGCTGACAGATAATTGTCTATCGCCCGTAAACGATTTTGATAATTTGTCCGCCAAAGCAAGCAAACCTTTTTTCGTTAAGTTATTTGTATAGCCATAAATTTGGCGATTTTCTTTTAATAGGCGCAAACCGACGCCATGCAAATATGAATTATTCGACTTATCGACTTTGCCGTTTTCAAACACCAATGAATATGCCGAAGTATTTTCGTAATAAATTTCTGCATAGTCGCCACCTGTTTCAAGCGCCTTATTTAACACTTCAAGTGCAATTTTTTTACTTATCATAAAATAAAAAATTCCTTTCTAATCGAAATTATACACTTTTACAAAATTAAATTTGATAAAAATAAATAATATTTAGATAGATAATTTATTTAATAAATCGCGGGCGACAACTTTTGCATCATTTTCAGCAATGTAAATTTGTCTTGTCGGATAATTGGTCACATCACCAATTGCATATAATCCTTCTATCGGTGTCTTGCATGTTTCTTTGTCGACAATCATATTGCGATATTCATCTAAAACACCAGCAATTTTTATAAATTCGGTATTGGGGTTTTGACCAACTAAAGGAAAAACGCCTTGCACCATGAGTTTCTCCACTTTATTCGTTTCAAGATTTCTAACCAATAAACCGATGAGATGATCGTCTTTAATGAGGAATTCATCAACCACCGCCGGAGTTAAAAACTTTACATTCGCATTTTCTTTTAACTCATCGACCAAATATTGTTCAGCTCTAAATTCCTTGCGACGATGAATTAAATACAAATTTTTAACAATTTTAGCTAGGTGGATAGCTTCTTTAAAAGCGCTGTTTCCGCCGCCTATTACCGCCACATCTAACCCGCGATAAAAATGACCGTCGCATAGTGCACAATACGACAACCCGTTGCCAAGCAACTCATCTTCATGAGGAAGTCCTAATTTCTTTTCTTTGGTGCCGCTAGCCACCACAACATTTTTCGCCACATAAGAATCGTCTAGGGTATCCACAATAAATTGATTGTCACTTTTTTCAATTTTAGTTACTTCATTATATTCGATAGGTAGCTTACTTTGTTGAGCCTTTTGGAATAGCTCCATCGCAAGTGATGGTCCATCGATTTTATCGTGATTAGGGTAGTTATCTACTCGAGGAGCAATATTCACTTTTCCACCCGGCATCCCTTTTTCAATTATTAAAAAAGAAAGATTGGATTTACTAAGTTCAACACCAAGAGCAATGCCACCTGGACCTAAACCGACAATAATTACATCAAAAACCTTTTTCAACACGATGTTATTTTACCTAAAACAATTTATAAACTCAAAGACAATGCATTCATCATTCAGCTTTTTAAATTAATAATTTCTATCTCTTAGATAATTTTTTGTATAAAATTATTTGTAATAAGATGAAAACAAATATTCATACTAATGTAATCGTAAATTTAATAAGAACGGTTGTCCTTCTCGTTTTATCTTTCATTACTTTCCCATATATATGCCGTGTTTTAGGAGACGCTAATTTAGGAATTTATACTTGGGCAAATTCTTTCGTTTATTATTTTTTGATTTTGGCTCGTGTCTCCATTCCTAACATCGCTACAAGGGAAATTGTCAAAGTCAAAGATGATCCCGTCGCCCTATCAAAAAAGACCCAAGAATTTTTTATCATTCAAGCCATTACCACTTTATTATCGTTCGCTTTACTTTGCTTGATTCTTTTTACGGTCCCAGCTTTTAAAAACCAAACCGGAACCGTCTATGACTATCAGCCAATAATTCTACTATTAAGTATCAACTTTTTATCTGGCGTATTTTCCTTCGAATGGATTTATACCGCGCTAGAAAAACACGTCTATATGGCGATAAGGTCGCTCGTGATTTTAACCATAGTTGATATATTAATTTTTCTACTTGTTATTTATCCAGAATATATTGCCGTCTATACAATGTGCACTGTTTCTGTAACCATTTTAACAGTTATATCGAACTTGATATATTTGCCTAAGCTCGTCAAATTTAAAAAAGTCGATAAATATGATTTTAAACAATATCTAAAACCAATCGGCGTTTTATTTATGATTACTTTAATGATTGCCCTATATGAAAAAAGTGATAGTTTTATTTTAGGACTAATTGATAGCAGTAAAGTAAGTGTTGGTTCCTATGCTGTCGGCATAAAAGGGGTAGAAATTATTATTGGAATCGTAACATCTTTAAGTGTTGTTTTCATGCCACGAGCGACGCATTATTTAAAAAACAACGACCAAAAAAACTTTCAAAATTTGAATAAATACTCCGCAAATATCTGCTTTTTCATCGTTGTCCCAGCCATTGCGACGATGATTGCTTTAGCGAACCCTATCACTTCTTTGATATCGGGCAGTTATGATTCGCTTAACACATATAAAGAAGCGCCAATGGTATTAATTGCTCTTGCTAGTATGATGCTAACTTATTCGCTTTCGAACATTATTTATACGCAGATTCTTATTCCACTAAAAAAAGAAAAATTATATATTTATGCCTTAGGAATTGGTTTAATTTTTGATATCGGCCTTTCTCTTTTATTTGCCATGCTTTTATTGAAAGAAACACCTGCCTTAGGAGTCGCTATTGCCACATCGATTGCCGACTTAATTGTCCTAATAATTTTATGCGCTCTCGTTTATAAAGATATCAAACGAGCTCTTTTCAATTGGAATAATTTAAAAATACTTGTAGTTGGCATTATTATCTTCTTGTTTGCTTTCTTTGTTGGCCCTTTAATTCAAGGAGCTTTATTAGAAAATTTAGGCGATGCCTACTCGCGGGTCGTTGAAATTGTAGCGGTCATCTTGATAGGTGCAATAATTTATATAAGTTTACTTTTGCTTACAAAAGAAAAACTCATCAGCACAATTTTTAAAATTAAGCGATGAGTTTTGTTTATTAATAAAAATTAAGCATCGTAACCAACTAGCATACCAACATAAGGCGATTCAGCCCATTTTGTATTTGCTAGATAATCCGCTAATAATGAATTAGGGACATATATCTTTCCAGAACCGTCGGCTATTTTTGTTCCTTCAAAAGCGGTTTCATCAGCTAAATTTACAACTGCGCTAGATTGAATATACACGCTAGAAAGATTCGCACAGCCTTTAAACAATTCTTTGCTAATTGTTGTTAATGTAGTCGGCAAATAAATTGTTTCTAAAGACGTACAATTTTGGAATGTACTATCGCCAAACGAACGAAGACCAGCTGTTGATGTTGTCGGTAAGAAAGTGATATCGGTAAGCGATGTACATCCTGAAAAGGCTCCAGCCGCTATTGTTGTAACATTTTTAGGAACAATAAATGACGTCAAACTTACACAATTTTGGAAAGCGTATTGGTTGATGGTGGTAAGCGAGGAATTATCAGATAAAGTAACATTAGCTAATGACGAACAATTTTGGAAAGCGTAACGACCAATTTCACTGACAGAATCAGGAATGACAATCGATGTTAACATTAGACAATTTTGGAATGTACTATCACCAAGTGAACGGAGACCGACTGTTGATGTTGTCGGTAAGAAAGTGATATTGGTAAGCGATGTACATCCTGAAAAGGCTCCAATCGCTACTGTTGTAACATTTTTAGGAACAATAAATGACGTCAAACTTACACAATTTTGGAAAGCGTATTGGTTGATGGTGGTAAGCGAGGAATTATCAGATAGAGTAACATTAGCTAATGCCGAACAATTTTGGAAAGCGTAACGACCAATTTCACTGACAGAATCAGGAATGACAATTGATGTTAACATCGGACAATTTGCTAGCATATAGTCTGTCACCGTTTTAAATGAGCTATTGTTAGGAAGCACAATATTGGCTAACAACTGACATCCATCGAAAGCATTGACACCGATAGAGGTTATAATGTCAGGAACTATAAAGGAGGTTAATGAAGTGCCTGAAAACGCAGAAGATCCAATTGACTTACAAACAGTTTCAAGAGGGAAATTGATTTCACGCAAAGAAGTTAAACCGGAAGCAAATGATCTAGCAATAAATGTCATTCCTTTACCAATATTGATAACTTCTACCGCAGTATTAGAAAAAAGATAAGAATCAGATGAACTGCTACCGAATGATTGAAGAGTGGAAGGAATACTTACTTCGTCACGATTCGTAATAATATTTTTATTTTCATCAACTAAAACAAGTTCTTTGAAATTTGTACAATTACGGAAAATATTCGTTCCAGTTGTATATAGTCCGTATTTACTTGCTGTCGCCGAATCAGTGTTTTCATAAGCGAATACTGATTTAAGATTTTGGGAGCCTTGGAAAGCGTATGCTTGAATATTACGTGTCGCAAACGGAATATAAAATTCTGTAATTGCCGTGTTGGCAAAAGCATAATTGCCGATAGTAGTGATTTTTGAATTCAATGAGAATTCATCGTTTACGTATGTCACACTCGCTAGCGATGTGCAATCATTAAATAGATAGGCAGAAATGGATGTGATATTTTCTGGGACTTCAAAGGAAAGAATTTTTGAACAGCCGGAAAAGGCACCTTCGCCTAAATAAGTTAAATTGGCAGTAAAAGATAAGTCTCCCGAAATTAAAGTGTTTTGGAAGGCATAGACACCTATGCTTTCAATTGTTTGCGGCAATAATACATTTGTAAGTGCCGTGCAATCAGCAAAAGCATAATCGTCAATTTTTGTTACATTATCACCAATAAATACTGTTTCAAGTCCAGTACAGCCCTTGAATAGATTGGTGACAATTTCATCGAATGTATCAGGAAAATCAACATACACCAAATTAGTTTGGCCGGCAAAAACACCTTCTGACATATAAGGTGTTTCATATAGAGGTATTACCATCTCATATTCACCACTAGCCACCAAAATATCGTAAGTTTCCTCACTACTGGCGATGGCGGTCGGATAGGGCATCGTTCCTTTATATTTATATAAAAATTGCCCTATTTCCACTGGACCGTCGCTATGATTTTCGTACCACGCAGTATTTAAAAAAGCATCTGTTCCAATGGAAACTAAATCTCTTGGAGCGTTGAACTTTTCAAGTGATTTGCAGTTGGCAAAAGCGTGCATGCCAATCGAAGTAACCGTGTCAGGAATAATAACTTCTTTAATGTTTAATAGACCGGCAAAAGCACTGTCGGCAATTGCAACGACGGGATAGCCATCTAATACGTTTGGAATGCGAAATGTTTCAGGCAAATCAGGTGTATCTTCAATTGCCTCAATCGTTACGCCCACCGGTTCACCTTCAGGAGTATCAATCCGATAAGAATATTCAATATATTCAACATTTAAATATTCAATAAAAACATTGGCAATTAAAAAGTAAGCCCCGGTGCCAATACCGGCTAAAAGAATTGCCAAAAGGGAGAAAACAACACTATAAAAAATGATCTTTTTCTTTTTGTTAGGAACCACAGGTGGTTGCTCGATATATTCCATTATTTATTTTCTCCTTTCTGCTCTTTTTTAATGATTTTTTTATAATCTTCCAACTCACTTTTATTAGCGCGTACAAAATGTCCTGGTTCCACTTCATAGAATTGAGGTAAATCATCGTAACGATAATGATGCATCATCGGATTGTATGAAATAATTTTCTTCGTTTTTTCCTCGCGTGGGTCAGGAATTGGAACAGCACTTAATAATGACTTGGTATATGGGTGTAGTGGCATGGCAAAAAGACGGTCGGCATTTGCAAGTTCTACCAGACGTCCATCATAAATAACACCGATTCGGTCTGATATATATTTTACGACTGAAAGATCGTGAGCAATGAATAAAACAGTCATATTATTTTTGACTTGGAAATCTTTAATTAAATTCAAAACTTGCGCACGAATAGAAACGTCTAATGCAGAAATAGGTTCATCGGCAACGACAATTTCTGGATTCATAATCATACAACGGGCTATACCGATTCGCTGTCTTTGCCCACCTGAAAATTCGTGTGGATAGCGTTTTAAATGTTCCGGCCTTAATCCTACTTGAGCCATCATCGATTCAACTTTTTGTAGTCGCTCTTCTTCGCTTCCAAACATGTGGAAAGCGCGAATACCTTCAGAAACGATGTAGTCGATATTGGCTCTTTCGTTTAATGATGCGCTAGGATCTTGAAAAATCATTTGAATCTTTGTCTTCAATTCACGTTTGCGCAAACTGGGAATTTTACCGGAAATTAAGTGACCATTATAACGAATTTCGCCACTCTTAATTGGAATAATTCGCATAATCGTTCGGCCAACTGTAGTTTTACCAGAACCTGATTCGCCAACTAAACCAAAAATCTCTCCACGCTTAATATCGAGATTTAAATTATCAACGACAACCCGTTCGTTCATACCGCGCTTATAAGCGATTTTAACATCGCGCATTGTAATAATATTTTCCTCGTAACCCGGCAAAATATTACTTAATGATTTCTCTGGCGGCACGTGTAATTCGCGGCGCTTATCAATCAAATTGCGAATTTTATTAATCGGTTTGGCTGCCAACTTTTCTAAATTCACTTTTTTTTCATTATTTTTCTCTTTAGAGGCATAGTGACTGTATCTACTCATCTAAATCACCAACCTCTCTTTTAAGTTCTAAGCTTGCCGCTTTCATGCGCTCGCGTAGATTTTCAATAATTGCTGGCTTTTTAACTTTCGGAGCGCGCGGATCGAGTAACCATGTTTTGGCAAAATGAGTTTCGGAATCACCGACGCGTTGCATTGGTGGCTCACGGACATAATCGATGCGCATTGCATAATCATTTCGTGGGGCGAAAGAATCGCCAATAATTTCTTCGGTAAAGGCCGGCGGATTGCCCTTTATGTACACTAAAGGTTCATTTTTAGTGCCAAGTTGTGGGAGCGAAGAAAGAAGAGCCCACGTATAAGGATGAGCGGGACGATAAAATATATCTTCGGCAGTGCCAACTTCAACAATTTGTCCGCCATACATAACGGCAATTCTATCTGCTACATTAGCAACCACGCCTAAATCGTGCGTAATAAAAATTGTTGTCCAGCGATATTCTTTTTGTAGTTCTTTAATTAGTTGAAGAATTTGTGCTTGAACAGTAACATCAAGGGCGGTTGTCGGCTCATCGCAAATGAGAATTTCTGGATGACACGCCAAAGCGATGGCGATGACAACACGTTGTCGCATACCACCACTATATTGGAACGGATAATCTTTCATTCTTTTTTCGGGCTCAGGGATTCTAACCTTTTGAAGAAGTGTGACCGCTTCCTGATGAGCTTCCTTGCGCGACATATGGTGATGAAGGCGTAGAACCTCTTCAATTTGATATCCAATAGTAAACAAAGGATTTAAAGATGTCATCGGGTCTTGGAAAATTGTAGCAATACGCTTTCCGCGAACTTGTGACCATTCTTTAGGCTTTTTAAATTTAGCTAAATCCCATTCGTGAAATAAAATGGAACCACCAGATATGTATCCATTTGATTCTAACATGCCGGTAAATGTCTTAGTAAAGACAGATTTGCCAGAACCTGATTCACCGACAATTGCCAGTGTTTCGCCTTCGTATACATCCAAAGATATATCACGAATGACATCCATTTTTTTACCGTGACTTAAAAAGCCAACTTTGAGGTTTTTAACTTCGAGTACTTTTCTTTTTTCGTTCATAAGTCAAACACCTCCTAACGATGATTTTTAGGATCGGTCGCATCAGCTAAAACCAAACCTATATAAAAGAATGAAACGGTAAGCGGCACCAAAACAATTAAAGGAACAATTAATAAGTAAGGATAAGACATCCACTCGTCTTGGGTTGCGGCCGTTAATAATTGTCCAAGCGTCACATCACCATTTGCGGGAGTAAATGATAAACCAAAGAAGGCTAAGCCAACTTCGCTAGAAATTGCTGCCGGTATCGCGGTTGAAACGACCGTAACAATGACTGAGATTAAATAAGGCAATAAATTGTGTGTAATCATCGTGCCCGCTGAAGATCCTAAAGAACGCGACGCAATATTATACTCGCGGTTACGAATTATGATAATTTGGTTACGCATAAAGCCCGCTAATCCGAGCCAATCAAACATACAAAGCAAGAATACAATTGTCCAGAATGTCGGTTGCAAAAATTGCATCAACAAGAAGTATAGAAGCAAAGACGGCACATTATAAACAAAGTTTCTTATTTCAATCATGATTGGATCCAAACGGCGGAAATATCCCCACAAGGCACCAATAACAATACCTAAAATAGTATCAATTATGGCAACAACAGTCCCCAAAAGCAAAGATAATCGCGAACCAACCCAAACGCATGACCAGAGGTCTAGACCATCAAAGAATGCCATTTTATTGCCACCGGTTCCGAACCAGTTAATGGAGTTTGGCGGTAAATATGGTTCAAATTGAACTATTTCAGTAGTTTCGTTTCCGACGATGTTATAATAGCGAATAATTGGTCCAAAAATTGTAAAGAAAACAATTAAGAAAAGGAAAAACAAACAAACAAAAGTTAGGGGTTTTTTAAACAATTGTCGCAATGTCTCGCGCCAATATGAATACGGAGCTGTTTGTAATTTTTCAATATTTTCGTCGCTAGCGCCAATAACGGCAAAGAGATCTTCTACATTATGGTAAGCAACCGAATCGATATCACGAATTGAATTTGTCATCTTACTTACCTCCTTATTCTCCGCCCGTTAGTTGAACGCGCGGATCAACTATCGCCGTAACAATATCGCCAACCAAATAAGCGACGATTGAAATCAAAGCACTCACAATGATGATGCCTTGCAAAACATAATAGTCATTCGAATCGTTGGCCGTCACTAACAAACCGCCAACGCCTGGAATTGAATAAATTTTTTCGATATAGAACGAGCCTAACAAAGCACCCAAAACAGCACTAGGAATTGATCTTACTAATGGAACGATGGCGTTTCTTAAAATGTGTGTAAACATTATGCGGTTTTCAGAAAGACCTTTTGACCGAGCAAATTTAACATAATCGGAATTAAATTCGTCTAACATGAATCGTCTAACCCATAACGCAATGCCAGCCATACCGGTAAAGCCCATCGTCAGCGCTGGGGCTAAATAAGATAAGAAATTATCCGCGTTATAAACGGTTGGCAAGGCAATAAGAGCAAATATCCACATCCAAATGTAATAATAGGCAACACCTGGAATAGCGTCGATAGAAATAATATAGGCTTTGCCTACTTTGTCAAAAACGCCATCTTTATATTTGGCCATAAAAATACCGGCCGGATAACCGATGACTAGTTCAACAACCACGGCGATAATGCAAACATTAAACGATACGGCCATCTTTTCGCCAATGACATCTAAAACATAGCTACCAACATAGCCACCAGGCATAAAAAATACACGTCCTAAATTCATCAAAACCGTTCGACAATCGTAGACGTAGGATTGATAAATTACATCTCCGGCAGATGTTGTTACTTGTTCAAAATCGGTCAAACAAACCGTCTTTGGAAATGGAAGAATATTGTAATAATAAGTAAATAAATCAACAAACCAGTTATCTGTAATGCCTAATTCAGCCTTCAAGTTAACACATTGAGCCTCACGAATAGCTTCACTCATGTGTGCCCAAGCCCCAATAGCTTGTTGACATATTTGTGTTCCTGTCGTCTGCACTTTGAATCTAATTAAGAAAAATGTTGCTGTTACAGCTAACAAAATCGAAATTAAAGCACTAATTATACGACGTATAGAGTATCTAAGGAGCGGATGTCCAAAGATTGTTTGCACCTTAACATTATGTTTGAAAATCCATTGATGGCTAACTAATTCAACAAATAAAACAAAAACTACAACAAGGAAGATTACAGAATATCCAATAATATAAGTAGCCATTAATACCTCCTTTTATACTATCACTTTACAAAGTGTAAATGTTTATAAAGTCAGGGTCAAGTAAGCCTTAACCCTGACTATTTTTGTAACAAATAATTTAACGATTAATCAAACGCTGGAGCGATTGTATCGTTATTAACTTCTTCAAGCGCAGCGGCTTTGCGTTCTGCTTGCAAATCACGTGCTGCTTGACGTTCAGCGGCAGTAGGAGCAGTCACAAGCACCCACATGCCTTTCATGATATTGTCGGCCAAACCGTAACTAGCTTGTGGATTTTCATATCCAGCTGCTCTAGAAACAGAAGCCACCCAACCTTGACTTGTCATTTGTGATGGTTTCATGATCCACAATTCATTTAGCAAATAATATTCTGCTTCCGCAAAAGCTTCATAACGAGCTGAGTTGGATTCAACAATTGCGTCGGCTGAATTAACCATTGCATTGAATTCGTCAAACATATATGTGTCATCTTTGACTAATGTACCAGCTTCATCCAAATGGTAATTGTCCAAATCGGTATTATTTCCGCACATGGCGCTCATTTCACCGTTGGTTACATAAGTATGAAGATATGTTAATGGGTCAGCATAGTCGCCAATCCAACCCCAACCAGTATAAATGGTATATTCGCCGGATTCGGTCGCCGAAGAAAAGGCGGCTGAACTTGTGGGGCTATTCATCTTCATATAGAAATATGGATATGTAACATTACCACTAGAATCTTTCGCTTCGCATAATGGCAACCCTGATGTCGAAGACGAATTAATTGTACAACCATTAATACGTTCGTTGAAACTACGGACAACACCTTGATCGTAAGTTAATGTTTCGGTGCTTAATGCCGAAGAGGATAAGTAACTTATTGTAACAGGCAAGGATACTAAACCTTGATTGGCAGCTTGTTGAATGGCGCTTCTAGCATCATTCATCATTGCCGACAAAGCATCACTGCCGTCGGTGTAGTTAATACCAACATACTCGTTATTATCGGTCATATAAACGTCACTAACTTGTTGTGGGCCAACCGCCTTAACAGCTTCGTCGTAGGTAATACCTTTTCGTTCCGCATATTCTTCATAATAATATTCAACATAATCTTTGTTGTTTTCATCTTGAATAAATCCACGCGGAGTATAGGTGTTAATTTGATATTGGTCATTATCTTCGGTTTGATTGCGTGTATTGAATAACGACATATCAATACCATTTAATACCGCTTTACGAACTTCTTTAATTTTCAAAGCAGCATTCGTGTTTTCAATTTGTGCCACTTTAGCGGATTCGGTATTGATACCATCGTCAGCCCAGAAAGTATCATTTTGACCAGATACATCCGTACTACGGTTTGGATTTAAAACAAAATGATAAGTATAAGAAATATCGTCTAATTCACGGCTATTGACACTACCATCATATGGTTGTTGAATTGTACCAGTTCCATCTGGACCAGTAATATATTGCTGCCAACCAACTGTATCTTGTTGATTGAGAGTAAAGCCATCGATTTCACCGCTTTCATAAGCG
The DNA here is from genome assembly GCA_949297445.1 of uncultured bacterium. Classification (GTDB taxonomy): domain Bacteria; phylum Bacillota_I; class Bacilli_A; order RFN20; family CAG-826; genus CASFSG01. Next base: position 88,555 of record CASFSS010000018.1, read on the forward strand.
TTACGCATATCAGCGTAAGTCATACTTGTATCGGCAACAGTGTAATTGATTGTATCAATATGCACGCTATCGGCATCGTGATAATAAGGATTCTTCTTATAGGTCATCGATGTGGTTGACATATCATTTAAAAAATAAGGGCCAATATAAAGAATGCTGGCCTTATCTTTCCCATAATTTGAACGAAGACCACTATAGAAAGAACGGTTGATTGGCATATAAGGGGTATATGTCAAAACAGTTGGGAAATAAGAAGCGGAACGATTGAGAGTATAAACGAGCCACTCCTCACCATCAACAACCTCAACTTGAACACCAACACGCTCAAATTTAGAAATAGCTGAGATGTCGCTACCAGTAATTGGATCAGCTGCACTACCGCTATATTCTTCGATGAGTACCATTAACTGTTCTGCTTGGGCATCATAGTCGCCTTTTAGCGTGCCATAATCAAATCCGTTAACAACTTGTTGGTTAGAAATATATACCGACATCATGGTATATAAATAATATTCCCACGCATTGTCGATAAACAAAGTGTACATATAATAAATCTCAGAATTGTTACTATATGTCAAAATTGCTTGTGCTGCTTGTAAAAAATCATCAGCGCATACTTTTTGTTCAACATATTCGCCGGTAGAATTACGAGCCTTATAAATCTCACCATCATAGGTGCGCCAATAAACATCATCGCGGATACGAAATCTAAATTCTGTATTATCTTGATTGCGATATGCCTCAGCGGCTAAAGATTTACGCAAAATTCCATACTCGTCATTCATTAACAAAGTGTCAGAGAAGTTTGCAATATGCATAACATCAACGGCGTTTTGTGAAGTGATTGAACCTAATGTACTAGGAGCTTGTGTTATATATGCATTGTAATCTAATTTCGCAGCATAGCCTGTAAAATATGGACCAGTTACTGTCACTTGATTACTACCGCCATCACATGCGCTAAGAGTAATCGAAAGCAAAGCAGCTAATCCGGCTATCATTACTTTTTTTGATTGATTCATTTGTTATCCTCCTTTCTCAATCTTAAAAAAGATTGTGGCTAGTATATCACTTTTGCTAATTTACGACAATAATTTTCTATTTTGGTTGTCAAATGTCGTTCAAAACAGAAACTATCGGTTGCATTTGTTGCTTTTTAATAATCAAAATTTAAAGAAAGAAAAAACTATGCCGGCACATAGCGATAGCGCCGCAGCAACCAAAAAGGGAGCAAAAATGCGCCAGGTTTTAAATAAAAAATCTTGGTCTAATGGCTTGTCCCAATTTTTTGTTCGGTGGCGTTCTTTGGCCCGCATGAGATCTTGCCAGACAAAGCCAATCAAAACATATACAACGCAAGAAAACAAAAAGACATAAGATGGATAGTCGCTTGGCCACGTAATATCGCTTACGCCCATTACTACGCAAACTCGCGGAATAATAGCGATTAAAGCAACGATAATAAAACCGACTACACCAGCAACATATGTATACCAAAGTTTAAATGCTCGTTTCATAGCGTCGATATTATAAGATAAAAAAATTTCTTAATAAACTATTTAGGCTGTTTGAAGCAAAAATTTGAATGGCATATACTAAAAGAGATGCCTATTAAAAATTTAAAAGAAAACAAAATTAAACGTTTCTTTGCGGTTTTAAGCCGTGATTTTATCAAAGCGATTTCTAAAACGCAGTATGTCAAGTGGCAATATAAATATATAACTCACCATAAATTAAATTTAAAAAACCCTGTCCGCTATACCGAAAAATTACAATATTTACGCTTGTTTGTATATCCTTATGACAAAGAAGTAATTAGATGTGCGTCAAGAGCGACTGTAAGAGACTATGTAAAAGAAAAAGGATTCGCCGATACTTTAATTCCAATTTATGGTCTATATGATGATTTTGACGAAATCGATTTTACTAAGTTAAGACCGCCATACGTTCTAAAGTGCACGCACGCTTGCGCTTTTAACTACATCGTAAGAGATAGTGACGATTTAAACGATTTACCCCAACTGAGGAAAAAATTCAAAAAATGGCTACGGACAAATTACGGAAAGAAGACTGTTGAATTACATTATTCGCCTATCAAACCACAAATTATCATCGAAAAATACATTGGCGATATTGAAGAGTTACCTATTGAATACAAAATTCATGTTTTTAATGGCGTCGCTAAAAGTTTATATGTCGTCACTGGCCGCGGAAAAGATATCCGTTACAATAATCTTTATATCGATTGGAAAGAATTTGATGGTTCGCAGTTTAATGGCTGGAAAAAGCGCGAAGAAGGCGTCAAGCAGCCAAATAACTTCCAACAAATGGTGCAAATGGCCGAAGAACTCGCTAAACCATTTCCCTTTGTACGCGTCGACTTATATAATATCGCCGGAAAAATTTATTTTAGCGAAATGACCTTTACACCAGCAAAAGGAACTCTCATCTTGGATGATGATAAAGTTGATTTTGAGATGGGGGAATGGCTCAATATCGAAAAATATATTAATTCCAAATAGAATCAGGCAACATTACTTCATAAAGCATCAAAGCAAAATGACTAACTCCTTCTTTTGTCATATCGTCACTTAAATCGTCATAAATAGACTCTTTTAAAGAAAAAGTTAAAGACATTGCTTTCACGCGGCTCATGATAGTTTGATAGGACGCTCCCATCACTTCGTCAAAATAAAAATTGACAAAATAGGTTCCGCCGCCAGCGTTCGTAATTAATTGAAATTCGCCGGTGTTAAAAAGATAAGCGTCATAGATATTGTCGTTATAATCATACGAATAAAATGTGATACACATTTCAATAGTTGGGAAAGTGGAAAATGTTCGCTCACAATCTGTTCCTCCACGAGCAGCAAAAGCAAACAAGTGATAACTATTCAACTCTTTCGGGAAGATGGTAGTGTAGCCTTGTTTATCGAGTTGAAGACGCGACAAGGCATAATAACCATCGCAACGAACCCTCCCATCATACAATTTAGATAAATATCCATAAGAGAAACTCGAATCGACCTTGCTCAAAGCTTTTGCGTATCCATATTGATCAGCGGCAAGTCCATCAAATTTATAATTTTGACGATCGATTGGTCGCAAACCATCTAAATTGTCACCAACATGAAGATATTCGCCAACATTATATTCATTTTTAACACGAACATTATTTTTAATAGCAGGTACGTCATGCACATAATAGTTTTTCATAAAATCTGATGAATTATATTGATTGACATAATAAAGCTCATCGACAGATCCAAAACAAGACGATAAAAAGAGAGGGAGAAAAGCCAACACAAAAAACATTTTTTTATTCATTGTTATTCACCTCGGTATCATGCTCGTTTTTATCATCGTCATTTTCAACAAAATCATATTCATCCGACGTAGTTTCTTTAGATTCATGCTTCTCGACAATAATATATCTTGCCATAAATTCATCATCTAAATAACCAGGTAATAGATCCTGTTTAACAAAAATAGGAACAAAAATGTAACCGAGAATAAAGACGACTAGAAGCGTTGGCAATTCTCGATAGAAAGATACATAAGTTGTCGTTTCATGCGCATAAGGAAAGGAGTCAAACGAAAAAGAAGAAAAGAGGAAAAACACCAGCAAAACACCAGCAAAAAGCATTTTTACATCGCGGCTGTCCTTCGATTTGTCTAAATATTTAAGCACTAAAAGAAAAGCAAAAACTAGTAGTATCAACAAAGCAACAAAAGCAAAAAGCCCACCTTCTTTTAAAATTTCAAATTCAAAAGAATGTGTTTCCACCAAAAGGGGATTTAGATTTGTACTTTGAATGCCAAAAAGATTATCCGTTTTTAATGCATAACTCAGAAGTTCATTGATTGGAGCAATAACACGGTTAGTATTAAATATTCGATTTAAAAAGGCGTTCGAAACAATAAAATTCGATATAACTCCTTTGGCGTTTAAAATCACAATTAAAAAAGCAATGGCGCCAAGCGAACAAAGAACAATGAAAGTCCAAAAGAGTATTTTTTTAAGAAGTGGCCATTTTACAAAGCGATATAAAATGGCAAAAAGCAGTAATGACAAAATATAAATTAACGCTTCAACATTTGGGGCCGTCACCAGCGACAACAATCCAACTGTTCCTAAAATAGCGAGTACAATGAATTTGTTTCTTTCCTTTTTTGGGGAAACAAATAGTAATGCCATAAGGCACGGAACGAGTAACAAACCAAATGTGCCCGTATAGTTTAGCGACATTTCGGTAATGCTCAATCCCATTAACCACTGCATCTCATCGGTGATGTAATAGGGAAAACCATTATAAAAATAAATGGGGGTGTCTTTATAAATGAGACTATAAAACATTCCATAATTAATCCAAGTAGCAACTGTCGATATAATTACTAAAATGGCCAAGCCTGCACCAATCGAAATTAATAAATAATCTATTTTGATTTCTTTGCTACGGCGCGATAAAAATCCTAACAAGAAAAAAGATAAAACGGCCAAAAACAAGCCAATATTTGAAAAAAGAAAGCTGGTTGATGAATAGAGTTGACCAAAACTTACTAATGCAGCAACGATGACAAGAGGAATTGAAAAATAAACTAACTGTTTTATTTCTTCTTTTTTGCAGTAAATGAAAAATGGAATCATTGTGAGAAGAACAATGAAACCAAGATAATAAAAAATAACATTTATGCCGCCTAACGCTAAGGCAGTTAGCGCTAAACATTCAAAAACAAAAAAAGCGGTAACTTTATTTGTCTTATAAATAAAATGATTCAACGTGTCACGCATGTCTATTCAATTATAAAACTATTATGATAAGAAAAAAAGTTTCACTAAAAACAAGCAATTTAATTATGCTAAAATATACCTCGTGAAATATAAGCGTATTCTCATTCTTGGAAGTCCAGGTAGTGGCAAAACAACTCTTTCGCTCACTTTGCGCGACATCTTGAAATACGATGTTTATCATTTAGATAAGTATTTTCGCGTCCGGGACGAAAAAGAAATTGATTATGATTATGTAAGAGGAAAAATGCGCGAATTTGTTTCTGGTGACACTTGGATTATCGAAGGCAATTATATGAAAACATTAGATATCCGATTAAAAAGAGCTGATTTTATAATTTTTATGGATCTGCCGACAGAAATATGCTTAAAGCAAGCTAAAGAGCGATTTGAAGCGACGAAAGGTCAACAACGTTTTGATGCGCCACTTAATTTAATCGATTATGAATTAGATTATTCATTTATGGATTATATCGCCAATTTTAAAAAAGAATATCGCGATTATCTTTATGAAGAAAGCATCGTTAAAACAAAATTGCCACATGTCGTTTTGAAAAGTCATCTTGATATCGCCATATTTACTAAAGAGGTAACCGTGTCATGGCATTAAAAATTGTCGGATTAGAAAAAATGTCGCTTGTCGACTATGACGACAAACTATGCATTACTCTATTTTTAAATGGATGCAATATGCGCTGTCCTTTTTGTCATAATGGACCGCTGGTGTTCTCCACTACCGACGAAGAACATTCTTTAGAAGAGATTGAAAATTTATTAAAAGAGCGAATCGGCAAAATTGATGCCGTAACTATCACGGGTGGTGAACCAACTCTCCATAAAGATTTGCTTAATTTAATTTTAATGATTAAAAAATATCCGTATTTAATTAAGTTGGACACCAATGGAACAAATCCAGATTTAATTCGTTATTTACACGAACGTAAGTTAGTAGATTATTTTGCCATTGATGTTAAAAACTCTTTGTCCAAATATGAAGAAACAATCGGAATAAAAAATTTCCCCTTTCTTTCGCAAGTTCAAGCGTCAATCCAGTATTTAATTGCTAGTGACGCCGATTATGAATTTCGCACTACGCTAGTAAAAGAATTTCACGAAATAGAAGATATCAAGCAAATTGCAAAAGAAATAAAAGGTGCAAAAAGATGGCGATTACAAAAATTTATTCCCGCCGAAACTTGCATTCAACAAGGTCTACACGAAGTAGAAAGAGAAGAAGCAGATAAAATGCTTCAAGAAGCACGAAAGATAATTGATGATGTTGAATTAAGAAGTTATTAAATTAATTTTTAATTGCTAAATAATTAATGATGCTAATGGCCGCGATGGCTCCATCGTTTTCAGCCAAGACAATTTGCCGATATTTTTTATCGATACAATCGCCAGCAGCATATAGCCCGGTCGTTTTGGTTTGCATATTTTTATCAACGACAATAAATCCGTTATTTAAATCGACAAGATTTTGATATCGTTCGTTGTTAGGCACCTGTCCAATCGCAACGAAACACCCATCAACTTTATAAAGAACTTCCTCTTCGGTTTGTGTGTTAACAAAGCGCAATCCTTCCAACTTTTCGTTACCTAAAAATTCCTTTAAAGACAAGTTAAAAGTCACGTCGATATTTGGAGCATCTTTAAGACGGTCAATAAGAATTTTATCGGCAAATAAATGATCAAAAAGAGCGCAAATGTGGACTTTTTTCGATGTTTTTGCAAGAGCAAAGGCATACTGAAGGGCACTATTAGCGTCCCCAATTACAACTATTTCCTTGTCCTTATAAAAGGCTCCATCGCACACCGCACAATAAGATAATCCGTGGCCGATAAAATGCTCTTCATTATGCACACCGAGCTGACGATGAACTACTCCGCTAGCGATAATAGCTGTTTTGGCTTGGTATGTATTGTAATTAGTTTTTACAGTAAAAATATCCGCATCTTTCTCAACACTTTGAACTTCTTCTAATTCGAAATCAGTCCCGAGTTCGAGAACTTGATCAAAGAGTTTTGCAATATAATCTTCACCGCTGATTTCGACAATCGAAGGAATATTTTCAATTCTGGGAGAGATGGCTACTTGGCCACCGACCGTTTCTTGCTCCAAAAGAAGGGTGGTAAGCCCTCCTCTTCGCAAATTTAAAGCGGCAGTAAGACCAGCGACTCCTGCGCCAATAACGATAGTATCGTAAACCATCATTCGGTTCTCGTCTCAATATATCTTTTAATATTTGAGGCATTCTCATAGTAAGAAATGCCACCATCTTGATTTGGCACTAATAAAGTTGGAGCTTTATGAACACCTAAACTAACTGTGCGATCGACTTCTTCTTCCGCATCGATATAAACATACTTTATCTCGGCTTTGTCTAGAAGCATTTTAGCCATTTTGCAATTTGGACATGTTTTTGTTCCGAATAGTAAAATTTCACTAATTTTTGGTTGTGGAGTAACTTCCTCATTCACCAAAATTTCTTTGCCGTTTCGATTTAAATGCGAGTGATTAATATCGTAGGTTTTACGATTTTTAAATTCTTCTGTCTTACCAATGTTCCAATTTTGAATTGGTCGATAATAACCGGTAATGCGCGAATAAACTTCGGTGGTTTGTCCACAATGCGGACATTTATATACTTCACCGGTAATATAACCATGTTCGCGACACACCGAATAAGTAGGTGAAATAGTGTAATAAGGAATCTCATAATTTTCTGCTATTTTCCTAACCAAATTCATGCAAGATTTCCACGAAGGCATTTTTTGGCCCAAGAAACAGTGAAAAACCGTGCCGCTTGTATATAAAGTTTGGAATTCGTTCTGAATATCTAAAGCTTTGAAAATGTCTTCGGTATAACCGACAGGTAAATGGGAGCTATTTGTATAATAAGGAGCATCAACATTATCGCTTGCCACGATGATATCGGGGTATTTTTTACGGTCGTGACGGGCTAAACGATAGGCAGTAGACTCAGCTGGTGTTGCCTCTAAATTATATAAATCACCATAGCGTTCTTGATAATCAGATAATTTTGAACGCATAAAATTAAGAACGTCTTTGGTAAATTTTTGCGCCTTTTCGTGCGTCAAATCTTCTCTAATCCACCGCGCATTTAAACAAGCTTCGTTCATGCCAACTAAACCAATTGTCGAAAAATGGTTATTGAAGGTACCTAGATAACGTTTGGTATATGGATATAAACCGGCTTCTAATAATGATGTAATTACATTTCTTTTAATTTTTAAAGAGCGAGCCGCAATATCCATCATCCTCGTCAATCTTGCGTAAAAATCTTTTTCATCGAGCGATAAATAAGCGATTCGTGGCATATTGATAGTAACTACACCAACTGAGCCGGTTGATTCACCGCTACCGAAGTAACCGCCTGATTTCTTTCTTAACTCGCGCAAATCAAGTCGCAAACGGCAACACATCGAGCGAACATCGCTAGGTTCCATGTCGCTATTAATATAATTGGAAAAATAGGGCGTGCCGTATTTTGCGGTCATTTCAAATAATAATTTATTATTTTCGGTTTCTGACCAATCGAAATCCTTCGTAATCGAATAAGTCGGGATAGGATATTGGAAACCTCTGCCATTCGCGTCGCCTTCAATCATCACCTCGATAAAGGCCTTATTCACCATGCGCATTTCTTCAACGCAATCTTTATATTTAAATGGCATTTCTTTACCACCGACAATAGCGTTCAATTCGGCCATATCGTTTGGGACAGTCCAATCGAGCGTTATATTGGTAAATGGGGCTTGTGTTCCCCAACGTGATGGAGTATTAACGCCATAAATGAAAGATTGGACACATTGTTTTACTTCTTTATAAGTTAGATTATCAGCTTTTACAAAAGGCGCTAAATATGTATCGAAAGAACTAAACGCCTGCGCGCCAGCCCACTCGTTTTGCATAATACCTAAGAAATTAGTCATTTGATTGCATAAAGTAGATAAATGGGAGGCGGGAGAAGATGTTATCTTACCAGGAACACCACCAAGACCTTCCTGAATCAATTGCTTGAGCGACCAACCGGCGCAATACCCGGTGAGCATCGATAAATCGTGAATGTGAATATCCCCGTCACGATGAGCCTTTTCGATTTCTGGATCATACACTTCACTCAACCAATAATTCGCGGTCACAGTGCCTGAATTTGAAAGAATTAGACCACCAACTGAATAAGTGACAGTTGAATTTTCTTTGACACGCCAGTCGTTAATCTTCAAATAATTATCGACTGTTTGTTTATAGTCCAATTCAGTCGATCGGATTTGTCGCAAACTTTCGTGTTGCTTGCGATACAAAATATATGATTTAGCAATTTGAATATATCCGGCTTGAATCAAAGCAATTTCAACTGCGTCTTGAATATCCTCAACATTGATGATGCCGTCTTTAATTTTAGATGAAAAATTGCTGGTTGTTTGTAATGCCAATAAACCAAGAATATCGTGGGTATATTCGGTATGTTCCGCTAAAAACGCTTTTTCGATTGCTGCTTCTATTTTTTTAATATCAAATTCAACAATTTTGCCATCTCTTTTTTTAACTTTGAACATCGTCTTCTCCTCCGCAATAATTTAACACAAAAAAATATATTTTAATCGTTGATTAAGTTGGTTATTCCCAACAACTACATGAGTTTCTCTCTACGCAGCATAATTATTGTATATAGATAGGTGGGACAAGGCAACACAAATACTCACAAAAACTATACACTGTTTAAAAAGGCGCGACTAAGTGCGATAGTAGCGACTTTTTTATTTTTAAAAATTTTTTCTAAAAATAAAAATTGATGCGATTGCATCAATTAATACTTACATTTGGTGGAGCCGACGGGAATTGCACCCGTGTCCAAGAATAGCCCTACGATGATGCCTACAGCTTAGCCAATCGTCATCTTTAATCTTGATTCAAATGTTGGCCTTTTTATCAAGACGAGACAAACGTGATTTTATTTAAAGATAACTTGCCTACTTCCTTAAACTATCCTCTTGGTATGACACGTATTCCGAGCGTGAGAGGAAGAAACCTCGGAGCGCGCGCTGCCTAGACTAAAGTCTAGAATCTATATCGATTGCTATTAAGCAGCAGCGTAACTGAGGCGCGAAGCACCCCTATAACTACTATTGGCAGTTATTTTCAAGATGATTACGTCATCACTCGGCTGCCATCAAAGAGAACGATACCCCTGTCGAAACTATATCGACCCCGAGTAACGGAATTTTAACACGATTATATTAATCATTCAATTTTGATTTCAAAAATTCTTTCCTCACCAATCTTGCCTTCAACATAAATCGAAGAGGAGATGTTTCCATATAGTTCAATTGTACTTCCTTCGTACACTTCTTTTGAATAATTTATGTTTATTTTTTTCATTGAACGATTATGTATTTCTTTGCTCGTAAGTAGATTCAAAACCAAATCGATATAACGAACATTATTCATGTGTCCGTTTAAATCAATATCGGTATATAAAACTTTATATTTTTCTAATAATGAGCCTTCTCCTTTTTCGATTCTAGCGGGAAAAGGCAACTCGCCAATATATGTTTCAGTAGACAAAGCTTCATCTAAATTTGGAATGGTAGTCGGTCTTCTTGTTTTTGAATCAATTAAAAACCATAGTGAAATCATTCTAATTAAAACTTCACCGTCGCTAGATTCGATAACATAGTGACGCGGATAAATAAAATGGCGCGATGGGCCGGGATAAGTTTTTAAAACAATACTTTCTAAATATTTTGGCAGTCTATTAATTTCTATTTGGGTTCTTGTGATTATCCAAAGGAGATTGTTCTCGCGACATTTTTTACCGACGCCTTGGCTATTTTCCACCGCTTCGACAGATATATCTTGCGTATATTTTAATAAACTAGATAACCGTAACAACAACGAATTATCTACGTCGCTAGGACCAACAATTATCTTTTTGCTAAGCATAAATAATTTTCTTTCTAATTTTTAAAACATTTTTTCGATTGTAATAATTATAATTGATAGAATCGGATAATTTTTTAACTATAAAAATTCCTAACCCTTTGTTTTTATTAGATGGATTACTGACATATTCTAAAGGGTTAAATGGTAGTCCGCCATCAATAAATGTTAATTCGACATATTCGTCAACAATCGCCAAAGAAAAAGAAACCGTACCATCTTTGGTCAAATAAGCATACTCGGCTATATTGCTCCAAATTTCATCGGCAATTGTCTTAACTTCTTTTATAGTCTTCCTATCGGCGCCTTCGTTAACTAAAGTTTTTTCAACTAGTTGTCCGATAATAAGACTACCATCTTCTTTAATAGATAACTCAATTGTTCGCATACTGCACTTATAATTTTAGCAAACAAAACACATTTTGAAATCACTTCAATAAATATTATTTATTCTTTGCTTTCTTATGTGACAATTCTTTTAATATTGTAAAAACAAGACATAAGGCAAAGCCAACTAGTAAAAAAGCGAACGCTAAATAAGGAGAAACAAATGCTGTTACAGTCGAAAAATCTAGGGCAGGATTAAAGTGTTCCGCGCTTAAAGGCAAGAAAAAAGCAGCGATTGCTAACGCCAAAGACAAAACCAAACAAAAATAACGATTTAAACGACCACGTGTCATCGTAAAAGCGGCGACGACACATAAAATATTTAGAAAATAAAAAGCGAATAAAATTATGTCAAAATTGAAAGTAATATCGTAAACGAAACCCCCATCGGTATAAAAAACCTCGCTAGCAAATAGCAATTGAAAACAATAGAAGGATACTTGTCCACCATCGCTTAAGGCCATTTGTAAAAATGGGACAAACAAAGAGATATAAGACAATAAAAAGACGCTGCCGGTAATCAAAGAATAAATTGTATCAAAACGCTTAGACATATATTAATTTTCACTATTTTAGATAATTTTGCAAAGTAATAAAATAATTTAATAATGGAAACCACAAAGAAAAAGAAAATTATTAAGGGAACGATTATCGGGATAGGAATTTTTCTCGTGGCAAATATCGTTTTATATCTAGTAAGTATGGCAATCGTTACACCGATTGTCTTCGATTCTATTTTTGCAAAGGCTGAATTACCTGATTATTCAATCACTCCAGGGCTAGTCACTTATGACCGGGTCGATCAAAATAAATACAGTCGACGGGAAATAAATTTTTCTTCCTCAGAAGGAGAATTAGACGCCTATTTATATAACGAAAATGCTTCCTCAAATATGATTATATTGGTCCCAGAAATGGGTTCAGGCGCCGACGATTATCTAAATTGGATTACTTATTTCGTCGACCAAGACTTTCAGGTTTTTTCTTTTGATCCAACCGGTACTTATAATAGCGAGGGAGATAGCCAAATTGGTTTTGCCCAACGAGTATATGATTTAGATAGTGCCATCGATTATGTTTATAGCGATGTTGCAAATATAAATTTTGATAATTTGTTTATTATCGGTCATTCGATGGGAGCCTACGCTGCGCTATTAATTCCCCATTTTCAAACGGCAATTGACGGCATTGTTTCTATTGCCGCTTTCAATCAATCAGAACAATTTATTTTGTCTTCAGCGAGCGATCATGTCGGATCTTTTTTAACCAATTTAACCGCTCCATTTGTCAACGTGTATGGATCGATAAAATATGGTGAACTATCTACCTTAAAAGCTAGTGAAGTAACAAAAACTAGTGAAATTAAAACAATGATTGTTCATGGCCAAAAGGACGAAACAGTTAAATATGAACGAGATTCTGTTAATTTATACAAAGATGAAATAGATAATCCACTCGTTGAATTCGTGGACATTGAGGGAGAATATTCCGGCCACGTTTCTTTATTTTTAAGTGCGGAAAGCAACCAATATAGAGAAACGATTGACAAGCAATTAGAGAGCCTCCCTTTAGACGACGCAAATAGTAAAAAAGATATCGTTCAAGCGATGAATCATAATTTATATAGTGAAATTAATTACAATCTCTTTGATAAAATTAATAACTTTTTCTTGTCATAGTTTCCTTAAATATTAATAATTGAATTAGTAAGTATTTTAAGATAAACTTAACTATCGTGAAAACATTTAAACTCATTCTCAAAAGTCTAATCAACAATCAAGCTGTAATTGATGGGGCAAGAAAAAAGCCTTGGTATTTTGCAGTTATATTCTTCTTTTTGTCTGCTGTTTTGGCTGTTTTACCAATCATGGTTTCTTACTTAACGAGTTCGGGCAGCGATTTTATTAATAACCAAAATTATATTTACGGCTACGATGTTTCAACCTTACGATTTATCGAATCAATTAACGATAACGATATTGACATGATTGTAACCACCGAAATAGATGGCACAAAATATCTTTCCGTTAATGAAGAAAAATGGAACGCGGTTTATGGCGAAAATCATCAAGAAGGCGACATTCGCTTTATTCATTTAAGAGCAAGCGACAACGCGGATGATTTAGATGTCTATTACACGAACACTTCCGGAGAAGCATTCAATAGTTATGTTACCGACGTATTAAATAATCGCGTGCCTGGTACCGATAAAATGAACAATTCACTAAATCTCACTAGACAAGCTTCGACAATTGTCTTTGGCAGATATGAATATGTCGCATATTTATATGAGTGTGGCTCGCAAACAGCCCTGGGCTATGTTTACGGAAACTACAATTATTTTGATGCTGGTTTCAATATCAAATCGCTAATTAAAGTCTATGATGGCGACATTTTAGTCGACCGCAATTCCGTCGGCACACTTTATCAAGTTTATACCGAAGGCGTCTTTAACAATTTAAAGAGTTTTTATGATACCGGTTATATCGACTATCGCAACACTTTAACGTGGCAATCAACTTTGATAATGTTTGGTATTGACGTCTTACTAACGATGTTTCTTGGTCTATTGATTTTCTTCTTAACAAGAGGCAAGACAAATATCTATCGCGTCATTACTTTCTGGGAAACTCAAAAGATTGCCTATTGGGCAACTTTATCCCCGGCAATCATTGCCCTTGTCGGCGGCTTCTTGCTCTCGAGCATGTCATATATTTTCTTCCCGTTATGCATCGGCATGCGCATAATGTGGTTGACAATGCGCTCATTAAGACCGCAATATACTGAAAATACTCAGCCAACCGCTAAAGAGTTGGCCGCTTATGAAGCGAAACAAAAGTCGACCAAAAATAAGCAGGTTATTGATGCAGAAGTCAAAGATAAACCAGCTAAAAAAGAAAAGAAAAATAAAAAATAATATTTAATTTATAAATAAATTATTCTATCGTCTTTAACGATTCTACCATTTTAATGCTTCGTGTCTTTAAGGCTAAATATATGGTGACTAGGAAAGCTGTTAAAAAAGTTAAAACGAAAGATATTATATAAGTAAGCGGATAGGTCGTGTATAAAAAATCCACCAAAGGCGTCTGATTGACAAACAAAACAAGTTTTTGAAGCGGGAAGCCAACGGCTAAACCAATAAAAATACCAATCGTTGTTAAAAACATTATTTCCATTCCTAATGATTGTCCTATTTCATATCGTGTAAAACCTAAAACTTTTAGGGTAGCAATGTCGCGTATGCGCTCACGATAATTTAAAAGGGCTAAATTATATAGGACAATGACAGCCAGCAACACTGCAAAAATCTTTACGGCCAGTGTCATTAAAGAAATCGAAGAAACATAACTGTTAATCTTCTCGCGGTTTTCTTCTTCGGTGGAAGCGGTCGAGATGCCACTAATATCGTTTAACAAATCGACAACGGTAGTCTTGTCGTAGCCTTCCGTAACATCGACCCACGCCGATGTTAAATATTCATATATTTCGCCGTAATTTGAATAGGAGGCATTTAAATAAATGCCGTTTATATAAAAGGCGCTATTAATAAAGCCAATGGTGCCACTATATGTATTTCCCAAAACATTGAATGATATTGTGTCACCGACGTTTAATGACAACGAAGTGGCAACCTTATTTGAAACGGCAATTTCACTTTTTAATTGATAACCATCATCAAGAATAAAATGAGTGGAATTATCTTGAACGGTATAAACCATTGTCGAAAATGATGTATCATTGGTAACAATAGATGTCGGTAGGACTGAATATTCTTCGCAATCTTTAACCCCTTCAATTGCCAATATTTCATCTTTTTTTGAGCTAGTTGAAGCATAAGTACAAGTGATATCAGAATCATAGAAATTGGCTAAATCATGCTTAATACCATTATCCAAAGTGTCGTCAATTCCAAAGCCACAAACAAGTAAACCAGTACAACCTAATACACCAATAATAACCATAATAGATTTCGGAATATTGACAGCAATATTTCTAAAAGCCATGCGCAAAGAAATACGAGTAGGAGAAATATCTCCTTTGGTGGAAGAGATAGTCTTTTTAATTGATTTAGGAGCAGCTGGCCGCATCGATTCAGCGGGTTTTAATTTGGCTTCTTTGCGAACAATTAAAAAGGTCACTAAAGCACCTAATAAAAGCACAACTAAAATAGAAATAATTGTTTCAGGCACAGCTAAAACATAGTTCATTGCTGGCAAAGTGTACAAAATGGCATATTTCTGATTCATAATCGATGGTAAAACAAATGGCCCTAAGACGACGCCAATCGATACGCCAATCATGATAACGGAAAGAGCAAGAATTATATAATGGGTAACAATCTGCCAATATGAAATGCCGATTGCTTTCATTGTGCCAATAATTGTTCTATCTTTTAATATTATTTGCGAAAGCGTTGTTAATACAACGAGAATTGCAACTAGGAAAAATATTAAGGGAAAAATATAGGCAAGTTGTTTAGCCTGCGAAATATCATTTTGAATAACGACGTTGCTAGTCAATGTATCGCGATCTTGAATCATCAATAAATTAGAAGTTTCCTTTTGCAAAAAATAGTCTTCAATGGCATCCATTGTTGCATCCAATTTAGACAAATCAATAAGCCTAGTTACATATTGATTAACATTGAACGAAGAGATGACATAATTCGTCAACGTGTCCACTAAATTTTGACCGGTAAATCGTTCAAGCAAATCAAAGAAGGTAATCAATAAATTATCCTCAGGGGTAGCCCCGCTTTGTGGCAAAGCAAAATTGGCGTTTGCAATCGCTTGAATAGTTGATTGAAAGTATAGACGATCGAGCAAAAAAGATGAATCGTTCATGACGGATGATTGAACATTTTCGGCAAAAACCATCGTTCCGGTGACTTGAAATTCCGCTTCTAAATAGGCACTATCAAATATATTTGTGCCACCATCGACAACACATAAATTTAATAAATCCATTGCTGTTTTAGCGTTCATCGAATCTTTCATTTCTTGTGTCATGAAAATTTCTAAATTTTCTAATGTCTCTTCACCTAATAAGTCCGATAAAATATCCCGCAAGCTAATTTCATAAAGCGCATCTCGATAGCTGGCAAAAGAAATTCCTACGGGCACTGATGCATAACTGCCGTCATCGTTTAACCAACTTGAACCGCTATCGACAGCTATTCCTAATAATTTTTCATCAATAATGAAGAAGTTTTCCGTGGCGGTGTTGTCGGTTGAATATGGGCGATTGATAATTGGAATATCATCAGAAAGAAGAGCAATTCCAGGATGACCATTAATGGTGCTGGTAACGCTATAACGCGTTTGAGTTGCGCCATTATCACCGACAATTTTATTTATTTCATTTAAGTCGTTATCATCTAAAACGGTCGTTGTTGTCCAAATATCAGCCATCAAAGAACCTTCGTATAAATTGTTAACCCGATTTTCTAACCAGGTAGCATTACTAGCCAGCCCGATAAAAAGAGTAAACGCCAAAGCAGTTATAAAAATAACAGCAACAAATTGCGTAGGACTCCTCAAAAAAGTGCGCCAACGCGTGGTCGATAAAAGGCGATATAATGAACTATTTTTAGATTTATTTTTTACCATTCTATGTCCGCAACATCCAAAGGATGTTCATTTCTTTGGTCATAAATGATTTTGCCGTCTTGCACGCGAATAAGGCGATCGCCAACATCAGCAATTTTAGAATTGTGGGTAACGATAATAACAGTTTTATGATATTTCCGAGAAACATCTTGAAGCAATTTAATAATCTTAGCGCCTGTCTTGCTATCTAAAGCACCAGTCGGTTCATCACAAAGCAAAATGGTTGGATTCTTAACAATCGCGCGCGCAATAGCTACTCGCTGCTGTTCGCCTCCAGATAATTGAGATGGAAAATTTTTCTCGCGGCCTTTTAAACCGACCGATTGAAATATTTCAGCTACGTCAAAACCATTTTTGGCAACGCTTTTAGCCAATGAAACATTTTCTAATGCAGTCAAATTAGGCATTAAATTGTAAAATTGGAAAACAAAACCAATTTCAGTTCTTCGAAATCTTCCTAAATCACGTTCATTTAATTTTGTTATATTCTTATCATTTATAGAGTAGGTGCCGTTAGTTGCATTATCCATGCCACCTAATATATTTAAAATTGTTGATTTACCAGCGCCTGAAGCACCTAAAATAATGACAAATTCTCCTTCGTTGATTGAAAAAGAAATATCATCTAAAGCTTTTACTACATTGCTTTTCTCGCTTCCATATATTTTTGTAACGTGGTCAAAAACAAGTTGTGACACGATTGCTGTATCCTCACTTATATTTTTTTATTGACAGTCGGCCTACCGACAGAATGATATTCAACGCCATTCATCGCTTCAAGCGAAAAGAGATTTCTTCCATCAAAAACAATTGGCTGATGCATCAAAGAAATAAAATCTTCATTCGTAAGTTTTTTAAATTCGCTGGTTTCGTTTAAAATGACCGCAAAATCAGCGTTTTTTAGCGCCTCTTTGGCGTAATCGCAATATTTTATGCGCGTGTGGCGCGAAAACATTTTATGAAAATTATCTTCGGCTAAAGGATCGTACAAATTAAGTGTTGTGTTATAACTTAAAATGGCTTTAACAATGGTTAACGCTGGTGAATGACGAATATCATCGGTGCCACCTTTATAAGCAACACCTAAAACGGCAATTGTCATATTATTGAGCGATTTAAAACGTTTGAATATTTTATCCAAGAAAAATTCTGGTTGGGTGTCATTAATTCGAGTCATTGCTTTTAATAAAGGCAATTCCACCTCGTTATTTTCTCCCATCCACCATAATGCGCTTGCATCTTTAGGCAAGCAAGCACCACCGTAGCCGATACCAGATTTCAAAAATGATGAACCAATTCGCGGATCAAGGCTCATTCCATAGGCAACCTTTTCAACATCAGTTCCTGTCTTCTCGCATAATCTAGCAATACTATTAATATAAGAAACTTTCATCGCCAAGAAGGCATTCGAACAATATTTAATCATTTCAGCATTTTCTAAACTTGTAACAACAACAGGTATATTTCTCCTAAATAAATCGCCGGCAAAGGACTTTACAAATTCAATTTCTTCTTGATTTTCAATTCCAATAACAAGGCGAGAAGGATTTAAAATATCGTAAACAGCTCGACCTTGTGACAAAAATTCTGGTAAATGGATTACTTCAAATTTAAATTTAGAACGTTTCTTTAAATATTCCTTCGTCAATCGGCAAGTTCCTACTGGAACGGTTGATCTGACAATAATATATGAATCTCTAATTGCCTCTTTGGCAATTTCGTCAAGAACAGCATAATATGAAGAAAGATCTGGCTTTCCATCCTCATCAGGAGGCGTGCCGACAGCAATTAGAAAAACTCCGTTTGGGCGAATTGCATCTTTAAAATTTGTTGTAAATCGCAAATTCATACGCGATTCAGTTAACAAGGTTTGTAAGTTGGGCTCTTCAAGGGTAGCAACGCCTTCTTTTAATAGAGAGACTTTGTTTTTATCAATATCTAGCCCGATTACTTTGTGATCATAAGACGCTAAAACAATCGCATTAACCAATCCGACATAGCCTAAACCAATTACTGTAATATTCATCTTTCCCTCTATCTTTTTATCATTCGCTTTTGTAAGCGAAAATTAATTTTACACTCATTTGCAATTTTTAGACATATTTTTGCATGTGACACTGTTTCCATTAAGGTAGTGCGTGGCCTTGCGTTAACTTCAGTTACCAAATAATTACCTAAATCATCGACAACAACATCAACTCCAGCATATGTACACCCTAAAGCTTTAGTTGCCATAACCGCTATCTTTTTCATTCGGCGAGGTATATTGGCAACGCTTCCCATCACTATATTGCGATGTGGGTAGCGATTAAAGTTGCCTTCAAATATTTTCTCTGCACCGCAAAGGCATTTACTATTTAAGGCGATTAAGCGGTAACTGCGGCCACGGCCTTCAGGAATAAATTCTTCTAAAACAATTTCCTTTTGACGAAGGTGTTGCATTATTCGCTTCAAATAAAGTTCATTAGCGGCCAAATAAAATTGCTCGTTTTTATTGATATAGCGTTCCTTGACAACAAAAGGATAAGTTAATTTTTCTTCCACAATTAATTCTTTTATTCGAGCAAAATTAGCCAAAGTGTCGCCACTTTCCAAAAAAGGTGGCACGACCATTTTAGTGGTCGGAACAAACTTTTGATTAAGTATAAAATGGGTTAACGCTCGATCGTTAGATGCTCGGATAGCTCTTGACGAATTAAAAACCGGTAAGCCTCTTCTTTCAATTGCTTCCGCTAAAGAGGCGTCGCTATCCCACATAAAAACAAAGGAAAGATAATCAAAGAAACGGTTAGTAAAATCTAATGCTTTAGAATTATCAACAATAAGCATTTCGACGCCGAGATGGCAAAAGGAGCGAACAAAAGAATTTATTTGTTGTTCCCATTCCTTGTTCTTTTTAACAGCTGAATTATGTACGAATAGTGCCTGCATAATCTCTTGTATTATTTTGCAATATTTGCAAAGAAAATACAACCTACCCAATATTGTCAAGCAAGCAGATTAGGCAAACCGTCTATAACTTTTTCGGCTTCAGTTTGGGCCAATTCAAAATTAATTTATTTTTAAATTTATTAAAAAATATGATGCATGACTCAAGTAATAGAAGTTGTTTGTTAAATGCTATTCATAAGTGCTTATACAAAAAATACGAATCCAAAAAACAATAAAAATCAAAGTTTAGGAGATAATGAAATTAATATAAAAACTAATCACCGTAGTCTGACCCACGCGATTTATCTTCGACATATATATGCAAATGGTTAGTTATATCTTCAATTTCCACATAAATAAAATCATCATAATTGACATATGGTGATTCAAAGTCGTGAGTAAAAATAACCTTCTTATTCTTATGAACAATACTTTCCATTTTATCAATGATTTGATTATATTTATCTGGATAAATTTCTTCTAGTCTATTCAGTTGTGTGTAAAACATTGGTTCAATATAAAAACATGATCCATCGGAATAAAAATAACACCTGCAAAAGGGAAAAAGTTTGTCTTGACTTACTATCAAATTATCCCATTCTTTATAATTCACAATGAAAAATATAACGAAATATTGTAAAATAAACAAGCGACCTATGAAAGACAACGATATAAAAATTATTTTTACTGATATCGATATGACCCTTTATCAGCAAAAAACAAAAACTGTTCCTGCCAGTGCAATTGAGGCAATAAATAAATTGCGCGCTAAAGGAATTAAGGTTTTTTTATGTTCCGGCAGAAACTTTTATTTGATTCGAAAAACTGGAATTTTAGATATGGTAAAATTCGATGGTTTAATTACCATGAATGGCGCTAATGCAATTATAGATAATAAAGTAATTTATCGATATCCCATTCCAAGTGAAGTCGTTGACGCCATTATAAAATTCTCCAAACGTTTAAAGTTTGGTTTAACACTCATTGAAGAAAGCGAAGGACATATAAATTATATTGATGACCGGGTAATTTCGGCCCACGAAAAATATGGAACTCGCTTCCCACAACCACGTTCTTATCCGGACCATTATGACCGGGTAGTATATCAAATGATTGCTTTTTGTGACGAGTTAGATGAGTCGCTCTTTTTACCTCACTTAAAAAATTGCAAATCGGCTAGATGGGATGAATATGCAGTCGATATTATGCTAAAAGACAGCGACAAGGCCAAAGGTATTTTAGCCGTTTTACAATACTACGGCTATAAACCAGAAAACGCGATGAGTTTAGGAGATAATCCAAACGATATCGAAATGTTACAATTCACTGGTGTTTCTGTTGCGATGGGCAACGCGACCAACGAGGTAAAAGCCGTGGCCGATTACGTTACTGACGATATAGATAATGATGGCTGGGCAAAAGCCATGAAGCATTATAATTTAATTGATTAATGCCGCACAAAAATAGATTCGTATTGCTTGGCACATTGCACATGTATTTTTTCTAATGAGATGTGACTTTTTTTAAAAAATTTGGTGAGAGTTTTTAACGCTAGTTCAGGTGTGTTTGCTTCTTCAGAAATATGCGCTAAAACAATATCGGTAGTCTTATCGCCGACAAGCATCGATAAATACATTGCCGCATCCTCATTACATAGATGGCCCATGTCGGAAAGAATTCGGAGTTTCAATAAAGCTGGCCGATTTGTTTTGTGCAACATCTTTTGGTTATGATTGCTCTCAAAAACATAATAGTTCGCGTTTTTCATATAACGTAGCGAGCGATTAGGAATCATACCAGTATCGGTTACATAAACGAGTTTTTCTTTACCATCCTTAATAATATAACCGACCGGATTAGAGGCATCGTGAGAAGTAGAAATCGGTCTAATTTCCATACCAGCAATTTTTGTTTTTTGATATGGGATTAATGGATTAATCTCCCCTTTAGGGCATGTTTCTTCTGTACAAAATATCGGAGTATTGCGGAGATATCTTAGTCCTTTAATATGGTCGCTATGCTCGTGTGTAAGCAAAATTGCTTCAATTGACTCAACATTCAAATCGTATCTGGCCATTTCATCAACTAAATAGGAAAGCGACACGCCCATATCAATCAAAATGAGATGCCCATTATTTTCAACAATCGTTGCGTTTCCTTTAGAACCGCTAGCCAATATGTAAATGTTCATAAAAATTTAATCGAAATCTTCGCCGTTTAGCATATTGTCGTTTATGCTATTGAATTGCTCGGTGAATTCCTGCGATGGCGTATCAAATTTCATGTAATCCCTTCTAAAGACTAATTGGACACGACCCGTTCGACCATTTCTATTTTTCGCAATATTTATGTTAGTTAAAGAGATGCTTGGATCACCTTTTGTCTCTTTCGATTCTAGTGTTTTTTCTACGCTTTCATTAAAATTATCTTTTTTAGATTTTTTCGCGTTAGCGTAATAATCGTCTCGCCACATGAGCAAAACGACATCGGCGTCTTGCTCAATCGAACCAGATTCACGCAAATTGGATAATTCGGGAGAATGGCCTGGGTTTTCATCGGCCTTACGATTTAACTGCGCGATAGCAATCACTGGAACTTTTAATTCCATGGCAATTCTTTTTAAGTAGATAGAAATGGTTTGCACTACTTCCTGTCTAGATTTGATGTTTTTATCGGCTTCCACAAGACCAATATGGTCAACAATTATTAAACCGAGATCGGGCTCTTTTGCTTTTAGTTGACGACATTTTGCTAAAATGTCTAAAACTTGAATGCCTTGCGCGTCGTGAATAAATATTTTGGTTTTAGAAATGATACGACATGCTTCGCTGACAGCGATTCTATCTCGGGGTTTAATAAAACCAGTGGTAAGACTATCATGTGAAACGTTTGCTTCAGCGGCGACAATTCGTTTGACAAGAGTTGTCGCGGGCATTTCAAGGGAGAATATCGCCACCGGAACATTTCCTTTGGTGGCGGCATTATACGCTAAATTCAAGGCAAAGGCAGTTTTACCAACGCCAGTTCGAGCGGCTAAAATAATCAAGTCTCCTCGCTGAAAACCATGAAGAATATTATTTAATTGTGAATAACCTGTTGTGACACCAGTTAAAGAAGCGTTGCCAGCTTTGGTTGACTCCTTTAGAATGTCGATTTCTTTTTCCAACATCTCCGTCACTTCGCTAACTGGCTTAAAGTCAGAAATTCTTCGCCTTCTTGTCACCGAAGTAATGGCTTCTTCAGCTTGGCCTACAAACTGCGACATATCGCTAATTTTATTCGAATTATATTCGTTAATAATATTGCGCATCGTCTCGAGCAAGTCGCGCATCGATGTTGTGTCTTTTAAAATTGATATATAATGTTCTAAATTGGTAAAAGGTACTGCCGAATCAGACAATTCCAAAAGGTAGTCGGCACCACCAATAAGTTCGAGTTGTTTCGAATTTGTTAATTCGGTTGTAATGGTAGTAGTATCAACAGGATTTTTCTTGTTGTACAAGCTTAACATTGCGTTAAAAACAATTTTGTTTTTATTATCAAAAAAGTCCGACTCGTTTAAAACACCTAAACAATCGCTCAAGGCCGTAGGCGAAATAATCATAGCGCCCAAGAGAGCCTGTTCGACATTATAGTTATTTGGTGGTTTACGATTAGCCATTATTTTTTCGCATTGACATGGACAATGACCACGCCTTTAACTCCTTTATAAAGTTCAATTTGAAGGCGAGTATAACCGAGTCGATCGACTGGCGTTCGATCAATAAATTTTCTTTTATCGATTGTAATGTCATATTCGCTCTTCAATTTTTCTTCAATTTGTTTATAAGAAATTGTTCCGAACATTTTTCCGTCTTTGCCAATATTAGCGTCAAACTCAAGAACAATTTTTTCTAATTGTTTAGCCGCGTTGCGCGCTTCATCTTCCGCTTTAATCTTAGCGTTTAGTGCATCTTGATTTTGTTTGTCTAAAACTTCCAATGAACGGTCCGTTGCTTTGACGGCAAAACCACGTGGAATTAACATATTAATGGCATAACCATCTTTCACAGATAAAATCTGTCCTTTTTTGCCAACACCTTTAACATCTTTTAATAAAACGATTTTCATAGTCTTACCTCATAACTGCTATTTATAATTGTTTATCAATTAAGTTATTTTAGCAATGGAATAACACAAAACCTATCGCGGAGCCTTCCTTGCGTCGTTCAAATACTCCGCCAAGACTTCTAATAGGCGACTTTCGACATTTTCGATGCTTGAATTTTTAAATAAAGAAGCTGAAGCAGTAAAGTGTCCACCACCGTTCATTTTTTCAGCAAGTAACTGCACGTTGACCGTTCCATCGCTTCTACAAGAAATTCTTGTTTCCTTTTCACCAGTATTGCCGATGACAAAACAAGCGTTAACACCCTTCATTTGCATACATTGATTGGCAACTTTAGCAATCGTGGCTTGTTCAATAATATCGTCATCCTCTGCTTTGCAGTAGACAACACCGTAGTATGGTGTTTTCATCGTCGAAATTATTCTTGTAATTAACGAATATTCTTCGAATTCATCTTTTAAATAATCATCGGCTGTAGAGTTATCCGCGCCATATTCTTTTAAAATCATCGAAGCTTCAAATGTACGGATACCGCAAGATTTGGCTTTGTAATAATTCGTATCCATGAATATGCCTGATAGCATAATTGTCGCATAAGTTGATGGAATAACGACCCGTGGGTTGCAACCAGAATAACGAATTAATTCAGCGATTAATTCGCAAGAACTCGAGGCGCTTGGTTCAATATAAGAGAAAATTGGATTCTCGATAAACTCTTCGGCCCGGCGATGGTGATCAATTACCAACACTTTGGTTGCTTTATCTAAGAGCTTAGGAGCAAGCGTCATGCTAGGTCTATGCACATCGACGACAACTACTAACGTATTAGTTTTTAGTTTGTCTAAAGCATCGTTAGGAGAAACTGTTAGTTTAGAAATTTCTTCGCGTGAAAATGCGCTCGTCACCGCACCGCGCGTCTTTCTTTCAGTTAGTTTGGCATCATAAACAATATAACAATCTTTTTCAAAATATTTTGCGATAGAGGCAATACCTAAACAAGCACCAAAAGCATCCATATCGGTTTGAGTATGACCCATGATAATGATATTTTTTGAATTTTTAATTAACGAAAAAATTGAGTCCGCCAAAACACGCACTTTCACCTTGTTGCGAGCTTCTTGTGCTTCGGTTTTACCACCGAAGAAAGCTAGTTCCTCACCGTATTTACTAACGACTACTTGGTCACCGCCACGGGACATGGCTATGTCGATAGCGGATGTCGCCATCTCATTTAATTTGTTGGCATCAGGGAACTCATGTGCAAAACCAATTGATAGTGTTGGCGGCGTATCTTCTTTTTCACCAATGCGATGAACCTTTTCTAAAAGCGAAAATTTATCTTGCTCCATCTTTTCTAGCGATTGATAATCGCAAATAGCAAAATAGGCATCATTACGATAACGTCTTAAAAGAACATGGTACTCTTTTGCATAATCAAATATGGCATTACGAACTTTCGATATGACATCGTTTGTGTCATCGGCCGTGCCAGAAACATCGCTATAATTATCAATCATGATAATTCCAATTACTAATGCATGGTCTTTTGCGTATTCATCAAGAGTATAAAATTCTGTAATATCTTTGAAAATATATAAGCCAGCTTCAGGCAGAAACTTTACTTCGTAGTTGCGCGAATGAACTTCAACTCGCACCACATTATCGCTGGTGGCATCTTTAAGCAAGGGTTGCCATTCCAAAATATTTGTATCAATAATATCGATTTGTCGTTCTTTGAATAATTCGCTCGTCCATAAGACAACTCCGTCGTCGTTACAAACGGCTAAACCAATCATTCCAAAGTTATATGCTTCTTGAATGTCGGTGCCAATTAAATCAGCGGCAATTAAATCGCTGCTTCTACGAATTTTATTAAATTTAAATAGTGATATCCAAATTAATAGCAAATCAATGATAAGAAGAACACCTAAAACAATAACTAAATATAACGGAAGACTATCAAATGATTTTAAACCAAAAAAATCATAATAATAGGCAAAACAAAATAGGGTTATGGTTGCAATTTCAATGATAGCTACAATAAATGTTGTTAAGCGAAGACTCTTTAATTCTTTGTTCATAAATCAATGTAATTATAGCAACATTCTAAACATATACAAAGTTGAAATAAATAAAATCGCAAAACGATTTAATTTATATTTTATCATTTTTAACCGATAGGAAAAACCGATAAAAATAAAAAGCCCCATAAGGGGCTCCCATCTTCTTTTTTTTCGTTTAGTCTTGCACGTAAGGTAACAAAGCCATATAACGAGCGTTTTTAATAGCTTTGGCTAATTCACGTTGATATTTCGCGGATGTTCCTGTCGAATGACGAGGAGCAATCTTACCAGCTGGTGTGATAAAGCGCTTTAATAATTCAACATCCTTATAATCAATGTGAGTTATTTTGTTTTTTGTAAAATAACAAGCTTTACGATGCGGACGCATTTTCTTGAATTTCATTTAATGTACCTCTCTAAAATGGCAAATCGTCATCAGTAACATCAATCGATTCTAAATTTTTAGAATCATCGACAGGTGTTTCATCGACAATATAGCCTTGATCTTCTGGGCGATCACTTTTTGGTTCTAAGAATGTAACTGAATCAGCAATTACTTCAATAACAGAGCCTTTTGAGCCATCGCGTCTTTCAAAATTTCTTTGTCTAATTCTTCCATCGACTGCCACCAAAGAACCTTTACGGCAATATTTGGCAACATTTTCTGCTTGATTATTCCAAACAGTAACACCGATGAAAGTGGTCGTTTTTTGGCCATCTGGACCTTTGAAACGATCATCAATTGCGATTGTGAATGAGGAGACCGGAACATCGCTACCTGTACGACGCAATTCGGGGTCGCGTGTAAGACGTCCTGCCAAAACAATTCGATTAAGCATTTTCATTGTCCTCCTTACTTAATTGTTGTTATCAAATGACGAACAACATTGCGGTCAATTTTCGCCAAGCGCGTAAATTCTTTAAGCGCTTCATTATCCGCTTCAACTTCAATGACCACGTAATAACCCTTGGTCATAAAATCAATTGGATAAGCGAAATCGCGTAAGCCCCATTCTTTTACTTCTTGGACTTTCGCACCTTTACCCTGAAGAATGCCATGTAACTTTTCGATTTCTGCCTTGCGGCCTTCTTCGTCCATGTCAGCTTTCAAGATGTACATGATTTCGTACTTTTTCATGATTTCTACCTCCCTTTGGACATCTGGCTATTCTGTAAAGCGAATAGCAGAGAGTTTGCTTGCGCGCTCAATATTGTAATAGTTATTTATTAACTTGTCAAAAATAAATGCGCGCATTTAATATCAACAGCGCCTCCTTTCACTTAAAAATAGTGATGGAAAGCGCTGTTGTGTCGTTTAAATTTCTTAAAAATTAATCGTTTTCGTCACGCATGCAAGGGAATAAAATAACTTCGCGGATTGATTGCTGATTTGTCATTAACATTACCATGCGGTCAATTCCGATGCCAATACCGCCGGCTGGAGGCATGCCGTATTCTAATGCATTTAAAAAATCGCGATCTAAGTCGTTCGCTTCTTCATCGCCACGATTTTTAGCTTCTAATTGTTTAATGAAACGCTCTCTTTGGTCGAGCGGGTCATTCAATTCACTATATGCATTGGCAAATTCAGTCGCATTTATAAATAATTCAAAGCGCTCCGTAAAGCGTGGATCAATTGATTTTTTGGCCAACGGGGTCACTTCGATTGGATATGTATGAACAAAGGTTGGTTGAATCAATTTCTGTTCGCATTTTTCTTCGAAAAACGCGTTAATAATATATCCTACGCTGTTCCAATGTTTTTCTAGAGGAACATTGTGTTCTTTGGCAAGTTGAACAGCTTCTTCTAAAGACATTTCTTTTGAAAAATCAACGCCGGTTTCTTCTTTAATAAGTTCAACCATAGAAACCCATCTAAATGGTTTTGAAAAATCAATTTGTTTGTCGCCATAAGGAACAATTTCATCACCAACAATTTCTCGCGCAACCGTTTTAAAAAGTTCCTCGCATAAACTGGCCATATCACGGAGGTCGGCATAGGCTTGATACGCTTCGACGGTTGTAAACTCGGGATTATGTTTTGTATCCATACCTTCGTTTCTAAATAAGCGACCAATTTCGTATACTCTTTCTAAACCGCCAACGAGCAATTTTTTAAGTGGCAGCTCAGTGGCAATACGTAAATAAAAATCTTTATCTAAAGTATTATGGTGAGTAATAAATGGACGAGCGGATGCACCACCAGCGATTGGCGATAAAACGCTTGTTTCAACTTCGATGAAGCCTCTATTATCAAGAAATCGCTGCAAAACCCTAATAATTTTAGTTCTTTTGATTGCTACATCTTTAGCAAAGTCATTCATTATTAAATCGACATATCGATGGCGATAACGTTCCTCGACATCAACTAATCCATGAAATTTTTCAGGGAGTGGTTTCAACGCTTTTGTTAAGTGGGTGAACTTACGAACTTTGACGGTGAGTTCGCCTGTTTTGGTTCGCATTAAATTGCCTTCTAAACCAACTATATCTCCTATATCTGACAATTTAAAAATGGTGTAAGCTTCCTCACCAATTATATCTAATGCGACATAGCCTTGCATTTTGCCGGAGCGATCTTTGATAGTTAAAAAAGAAGCTTTGCCCATTTTGCGTAATGAAATAATACGGCCAGCAATTGTAGCAACTATATTTTGCTTTTCTAACTGCTCATCGCTCAATGCATCACATTTTTCGTGCAATGAACTGGCGGAATCTGTCACTATAAATTTTTGGCCAAACGGATTTACTCCTAATTCCTTATATTTGTTTAATTTATCTCGTCTTGCTCTCTCTTGATCGGTAAGTTTTAATTCTTCCATAGTTTTGACCTCGATTAATTATAACATCATGGAAAAAATCTAAAAGCACATTAAAATAAAAAACATTTCTACTTCTTATATTGATTTTATCTATTATAATAAAATAGATTAGGGAGATACTTCTATGTATTGTAAGAATTGTGGTTTTATAACGCGAGGCCACGAAACCTCCTGTCCTTATTGTGGCACAAAATACGAAAAAGAAAAATTTTATGACCGGCGTTTTATTTTTTGCAATTGGTTTGAAACATCAATTCGCACATTAGTCAATATTGCTGCAACCAATCTATTTTTGCTGCTCGTAATATTAGATTTAATTTTATTTTTTGTACCGAGCGTTAAAGCTAATTATAATTTGTCATTTTACGGATTTGTTATTATCTATGGATTAGTTTTTATCGTTAATGACTTAATATTCGCGAAAGACTACCACCGCAATTTCTATTTTTTGAAGGTTTATGGCTATGTAATCATCGCTTCAATAA
Organism: uncultured bacterium; assembly: GCA_949297445.1. Taxonomy (GTDB): domain Bacteria; phylum Bacillota_I; class Bacilli_A; order RFN20; family CAG-826; genus CASFSG01. The sequence continues at coordinate 117,720 of CASFSS010000018.1, forward strand.
TTATGATGCTATCTTTCCCAAGCTGGGACGCTACTATTAAACCCGCTTTTGACATTTTCGCCTTAACAGGCACGAGTTCGTTTAGCATCTCATTTGGATATGTATATCCGTGTCTAATTATTGGTCTTATTTTAGTTGGTACAATCCGCTTTATAGCGTATCGAAACTTAAATATCTTTTCATCATTTTTCTATGTATTAATTTTGTTATGTTCATCATTAATTATCTTCATAATGTCTTTCTTTAACGTGCTTGGATTTAGTGATATCCAAAGGATACTAATTTATATTTCGTTTGGTCTAACCGTTATTGTTTTATTAAATTGTGCAATCTTTTTTACTTTAAAATTTCGAACTCGCGAGGTTGAAAAATAGTGAGAATAGGGCTTTGCATATCAGGTGGTTTCGCTAGAGGTTCGGCGCAAGCTGGTTTTTTAAAAGCGATGTTTGAAGTCATCAAGCGTGAAGATATAGCCTTAATAACTTCTTCTTCCATTGGAGCAATCAACGCTATTTGTATTTCGAATAACACGATGGACTATTTGGAATTTTTATGGAAAACAATTGATGTCTTTGACATGAAAAATTTAAAGATTAATTTGGGAAATAAAGTTGTTGATAGACTATTAGAGGATATCGTTACTCTTGATCGAAAGTTAGAAATACCTACTTATATGACCGGCACTTGTTTAAATAATCTTTCAACGCACTACTTTTATTGTGATGAACATAGCAATAACGAAGAGATTCATAAAATATTAAATGTCACCTTAACATTCCCCTTTGTAAATGGTTTGTTTAGGAAGTCATTTGGCCGCTTTTATATCGACGGAGGAGGCACAGATAATATACCTGTCTATCCATTTTATTATCGTAATGACGTCGACATGATTATAATCCTTCATTGTTATCCGCATTATTTGCCTCCTAAAAAGGCGATTGAGAGTGGCATTCCGATTGTCGATGTTGATGTAACAGCGCTAGTCGGCAATACTTTATCAACTTATTCTTTTTCACAAAAAAATCTACGCGCTCTTTATGATTCTGGCTACGAATATGGAAAAATTTTTGCAAAGGATGTTTTAGAAGGATTAACAAAAGAAAATACCAAAGAAAGATTTCAAGCTTTTATAAGAAAATATGCACCAATCAGAAACAAAAATAAAATTAATCTTAGTGCGGCTGTTTTCTTTAATAAATTACAATTTTCGAGGTATTTAAAATGAAAAAAATCGGCCTTGCTCTTGCCGGTGGAGGCGCACTTGGCGCTTACGAAGTTGGCGCACACAAATTTTTAGAAGAACAAGGATATAAATTTGACATTATCACCGGAACATCTATTGGGGCATTGAACGGCGCGTTTATTACAACTGGCAACATTCAAAAAATGCGCGATCTTTGGTCTGACATAACTCCAGATAAAATAATGGTAGATGGAATCAACCTTAAATACGATATCAAATATAATTTCAATGAGCCTGATTTAGGCCCATTTTTAAAGCGTTATTTAACAAATAAAGGTGCTGATATAACTCCCTTTAAAAAGTTAATAAAAAAATACGTGGATCCGTCCGCCATCAAAAAAAGCAAAAGAAAACTAGGAATCATTACAACAACATTCCCTGCTCTAAAAGAAGTAAAATTGGCCGTCAACGAGCTACCAGAGAATAAAATCATTCCTTTTTTGCATGCTAGTAGTGCTTGTTTTCCATTTTTCCCTATTGAGGAAATTGATGGCGTTAAATATGTCGATGGCTTTTATCGAAACAACCTTCCAATTGATTATTGTTTTGAACTTGGAGCCGACGAAGTTGTTGCTATTGATTTAAAACTATTTGGCAGCAAGGCACAAAATTTTTATTTAACGCAGATGTCTAATGTTACCTATATTTCGCCAAATGTTTCGCTTGGCTCGATGCTTGATTTCACTCAAGAAACAATTCAAAAAAACATAAAGCGTGGGTATCATGATGCCATGAAAAAGTTCAATAAGGCGCGAGGCTATGTTTACACATTCTATGATGACCCGAAGTTTGATTTACTGGCTAAACGCTTCTTCGACATATTAATAAAACATGAATACGACGGAACAATTAGAGCAAGAAAATTTTTATATGAACAATCTCTTGAAGAAAATACACCGTTTAATAAGAGCGATTCTTTATTAATTATTGCCTTAGAACATTTAGCGTGGAAATATGAAATTCCCGATGAAGAAATATACGATGTCGTAGACTTTTATAAATTAATTTTACAGGCTTCCGATAAGAAACAATTATCGCTTCGCCGCTTTATAACAAGGGCTCGCAATTATGTCAGCGAAGCCATTAATGAAGAAAAAATTAATATAAACGAAAAAGGTTCATTAAATCAGGATGATAATTTGTTAATATATCTTGAATACGCGTTTAAAAGAGTTAAATAAAACCGCAAAACACATTTAAATTAGTTTAAAAACAACGAATCGATATCGATAGTAGTTGAGCCTAAATTGTTAAAAATAGAAGATATATTTTTTTCAATAATATAAGTTTTATTGCTTTCAATTATCGTATAGGTTATTTTTGCCTCAACAGCCATTATTGCAAAAGTTGAGTAAGTTTGGATATTCAAATTATCTAGATAGTTGAACGTGAATGGTGTAGCATCTTCTAAACAAAACGCATCTTTGAGCGTTTCTAAAAAAATCTTAGCCTCGTTAGTTTCTTGATAATTAGATTTTAAAGAATATTGATTGATTAATAGATAATCGTCTTCTAAAAATTTCTCATATTGTTCATCGCTAATATTTATAATATCTAACATTGATTTTTCATTATCGCTCCAATTACCAACTGATGATTGACCAGTCCATTCAGAGGTTGAATCGGTTCTATAATATGTCCAATATTTAGAATTTGTCTCGTCGTTTAAAAAGAGTTTTTCGTAACTGCTACTTTTATAATAAGCAGCGTCTTTAGTAACTTTTAAATTAGAACTCGAATTGAGCGAAGAAATTAGTGTGTCACTAACCACAGAACCATGGTTGTCACGTTTTGTGCTATATTTATCGGTTGTGACATTCGTGGAAACTGAATAATTTAAAGATATAAAATGATTGTCAATGAAATTAGCGAGGTTAAAATTGGATGTCGGTATATCGCCACTTTGGATGTAATTGTTTAACGCTTCGATTGAGGTGGTATTTACATCATAAATTTCATAGGTAAATAAGCGCGATGCTTCGTTCCAAAGGGAATAAGCTAAACGATTATTTTGATTCATGCCTAATGAAACTTTTGTTATCACAGATTCTCCAATAATGCCTTGACCAAATGGGATGGTTGAAGAGTCTTCAACCAAGTAGTCGAGTTCATTTGTTTCTTGATTATAAATAAAGAACGATAGATCAATATTTGACAAGTCTTCAAAAACTGGACTTTCCTCCGATGATGTCATACGAACATTTAAAGAAGTTGCATCGGCAACATCGTTCATCGTAAAACTATGCCATAAATTGTCGCTTAAAAGCACTTGCCCGCTGGTAAAAACAAATGTTCCTGTTGTAATCGAAGTAGCTTGGTAATTTGCATTTTGATAAACGATAGTAATGTTACTAGAAATAGTAAAATTAGTTGAAGCACCATCAAGATATGCTTCAATTAGACCACGTAATTCTTCTTCTAACAAAGTTACATCTTCGCTAGTTGAGGTAGAACTAGAAGATGTATCGGTAGAAGGCGGTAAAGAAACTGTTGCACGTTGTTCGGTGCATGAAGCAAGTAAGACGACTGTTAATATTGGAAAAATGCTAATTTTGTTCATTTCTTCTCGCTTAAATTATACACTAAATCAAAGATTTGTCTTGCGACAATATGTCTCCTTTTATAGTTTCAACAATTGTGTAAATGTCTTCTTCACAATTAATTGATGTGGAAAGAAGATTTCGATAATAACGATTTCTAGGAAATTTCATTAAAAATTTAGGAGCAATCCCTCTTAGACATTTAATTGCCCTAACCTCGCCTTTTTCTTTAATGAGCAAATGGGTATATTGCAATAAATAGTCTAATTGCTCCATAAAAGTAGGTTCGTCTATTAGTTCACCATCATTAAAATATTTTTCAATTTTCTTAATTAAGAAAGGATTGCCAACGCCGCCGCGAGCCACCATTATCGCATCGCACTTTGTAATTTCTTTTGCACGAATAGCGTCCTCTAGAGTAAATATATCACCACTAATAATTAAAGGGACATGCATCTTATCACGAAGGTTCGTTGCCATCTCATAATGTGCTTTACCAGAATAAAGTTCCGCTGCTGTTCTTAAGTGTAAGGCAATAGCCTTAACACCACTTTTTTCTAACGTAGCTATAGTATCTAAAAAATTAATTGAATCTTTGTCTATACCTAAACGAATCTTTGCTGTAACAGGTTTAGAAGATGCTTTAGTAATAGCAGACATTAAATCCCCTAATTTGTCTAAATCTTTTAGCAAAGCACTACCAGCCCCGCTCTTTGTCACTTTCGGAACAGGGCAAGCTAAATTAATATCCAAAATGTCATAGTTGAGATTGGAATTTTCTAAAATACTTATCGCTTTAACTAATGTCTCTTTTGACGAACCAAATAATTGGACGGCAATCGGATGATCGCTTTCGTCTATTTTTAGTAATTCCCAAGTATTGGGATTTCCATATATCAGCCCACAATCACTAATCATTTCTGTGTAAGTTAATGCAACACCAAATGGCCGCATAAAAGTTCGATAAGCTTCGCTGGTAATCCCGGCCATCGGAGCTAGCACAGAGGTCGAATTAATTTTTAAATCACCGATATAAAACATAAAAGAAAGGGAGGCTAACCTCCCTAACATTATTCATCTTTTTTCTTAGCAGGAGAAGTTTTTTTGCTTGCGCGCTTAACTTTTGGCTTTGTTTCGTTTTCGCTACCATTAGCTAAATCTTCCGCAATTTGTTCTTCGACTTTCTTAACTTCTTCTTGAGCCTCAGCAATAGGCGCTTCCACTACTTTGCTAGGTAAATTTCCATGCGTCAATAAATAATCAATTTCGTCGGCTGTAATAGTTTCGTTTTCTAGCAAAGTTTCAGCGATTAAAGTAACTTCCTTCTTATATTTAGTAATAATTTCAATCGCTTTAGTGTGTGCTTCATCAATTATTTTGCGAACTTCCTTATCAATTTCGTACGCAACTTGTGTTGAAAAATTACGCTGGGTTGAGGTATAGTCACGACCCAAGAAAACGGAACCAGAATCTTTTTCATACTGAATTGGTCCTAAAGTTGACATACCATATTCTGTAACCATTAATCGCGCGATACGAGTGGCTACCTCGATATCATTTTGTGCGCCTGTGGATACATCTTTAAAGAAGACTTCTTCACTAGAGCGGCCACCTAAATAGCCAACAATGCGAGCTTCTAATTCGGGCTGCGATAATAAGAAGCGATCTTCTTCGGGTGTCATTAATACATGACCGCCTGTTCTACCGCGAGGAATTATTGTAATTTTTTGAACCTTATCGGAATTCTTTAGTTTCAATCCAATAATGGCGTGTCCAGCTTCGTGATAAGCAACACGTTTGCGTTCGCTATCGCTTAGTCCGCGCGAAGATTTAGCGGGACCAGCAATACGCCTGTCGATTGCTTCGTCGATATCTTTCATATCAATTCGGTCTTTATTTTCCCGAACAGCTAAAATAGCCGCCTCATTTAAGATATTTTCAATATCTGCGCCGGAAAAACCAACTGTTCGTCTAGATAAGGACTCAAAATTGACCTCGGGATCGATTGTTTTGCCGCGCGCATGAACCTTGAAGATTGCTTCGCGTCCTTTTCTATCAGGCAAATTGACGGTGATTGTTCTATCAAAACGGCCAGCACGAAGCAAGGCAGGGTCTAAAACATCCTCACGGTTTGTTGCTGCAATAACAATGATTCCAGAATTATCCGAAAAACCGTCCATTTCAACTAAAAGCTGATTTAATGTTTGTTCTCTTTCGTCGTTGCCACCGCCTAAGCCGGCACCTCTTTGACGACCAACTGCATCGATTTCATCAATGAAGATTAAGCAGGGGGCATTTTGTTTTGCCTTCCTGAACATGTCACGAACACGGCCAGCACCAACACCGACAAACATTTCAACGAAATCTGAACCAGAAATTGAATAAAAAGGTACGCCAGCTTCGCCGGCAACAGCTTTGGCCAATAATGTTTTACCACAGCCTGGCGGGCCAATTAATAAGATACCTTTCGGCAACTTTGCGCCAAATTTAGAAAATTTCTTTGGCTCTTTTAAATATTGCACCACTTCGACCATCTCGGCTTTTTCTTCATCACAACCAGCCACATCGGCAAATTTTACTTTTGATGTGTCAACGCGTCTTGCTCGCGAACGATTAAAATCAAGAGCTTTATTGTTTGAAGAATTAACCGATCTAGACAAGCCAGAGAAGAGGATTATCATTAGTAAAACGCCAACACCAACAATAATAATTGTTGGACCCCAAGTGGACCAAAAATCTGCTTGGTATAAATCGTTAATTACAAGATAAGATCCTGAAGTGGTTTGGAATAAGGTTTGATACTCATTAATCTCGTTTAAAAACAATGTGTGGTATGAATAGTGATAAATAATCGTATCGCTTCCACTCGTTATCGTATAGGTATAGCCGTCACTAGCCTCTGTAACAACGAAGTCATTGTTGTATACTTCGTTATCTAAAACAACACTGAAGGAGCGTTCATTATTAGGATTGTTGGTAGCGTCTGGCAAATATGTACCGGTAATAGTGGTTGCTTTTTCGTTTTGACTGACTGTTGCATTTTTTATGACATAGGTGCTTAAACATTCATCTAAGCGTGAGTATGCCCAACTATCGCTGTTATTACTATTGAGCATAACAATCAATGTAATGAGCCCAGCAATGGCTAAACCAACCAATAAATATGGCAAAATGTAACTAAATATGCTTCGACGAGGAGCGTTATTTGGCTGTTGATTATCGTTTGGCATAGTGTTTCTCCTTTATATTTTGTTGAAGTACTTTATTTAACAAGCATGCGCCTAAATATACGCATTAATAAATAATATAAGATTAATTTTGTTGTTGTCGCAAGTTAATTGCCCTCATATTTGACAAAAATTTATAATCACGTAATTTTTATAACAAACTTTGATGTGTGACCATCATCTTTAGCGTAATTTTTTCGATAGCGCGGTATATAAATAATCGAACCGTTTTTATCGACAACCACCGGCCACATTCTGCGAAGTCTTAGAGGCATTTTCCAATCAATAAATAAGCGCGTCAAATGACAACGGTTATCACCAATAAAATATTCGTCATCTTGTTTCGGACTTCTTATTGTAATTGGATAAGATGTCTTTTTAATATTTCGGTCGAGCGCTCCATCGGTAAAATCAATTTCAAATTCCGGACATTGAAACTTTGTCGGCGCATCAAAAGTATAGGAGTATGGTTTAATTTCTTTATAACGCGATAAAACCAAAACATCATATTCTTTGACTATTGATATTCCCTTCCCTAAATCCATTGCTATATTAGGCTTATTAGATAAACACATTTTTCTAATTTCCTCGATGCGTCCACTAGAAATATCAATATGTTCACCGCTTGTTTCAACAAACTGATTGATCGTTTCTTGAAATTCTTCTTTTGTAAGAGCAATAATCTCTCGAATATCTAGTTCATTATCAATTTGTACTTTATCCTTTAATTCGTCGAGAAATTTTTTGTGACGAACATTATTTTCAAAAATTTCTTCAAGATGAGCCTCTCTTTCATTTGGCGACAATTTAGCAATTACGTCGCGTCGAATTTGGTTGCGCAAATAATTCGTTTCGAAATTAGACATATCCATCGAAAAAGGAACACAGTTTTCTAAATTATATTCAAGCAAATCTTCCTTCGTATAATTTAATAAAGGACGAATTACAGTCATTCCGCGCAATTTCGATACACCATTCAAACCATACTGTTTTACAAGGGATTTGCGGTTTTTTTGAATAAGATACGTTTCAATTAAGTCATCTTGATGGTGCGCCACAACTATGCCAGCTGCATCATATTTGTTATACATTCTTTCAAAAAAATCATAGCGAATTTCTCTTGCCCATTCTTGAAAATTTCCTTCGACAACCATGCCTTCAGTGTCGAGATATTCAAATGTTATATTTCGTTGCGCACAATATTCTTTAAGGGCCTCTGCTTCAGAATTCGAGACATCTCTTTTATGGTAATTAACATGACAAACGATGACATGAACATTATTTCTTAATAATAAATCCAACAAAGCCATTGAATCAGGTCCAAAGCTAACTGCCACTAAATAGTTTTCATCTAAGTCAAATTTATAACTCAGTGTCATTGTTTTTAATCTCCTTTATTGTTTCATACATTGAGGAAGCTTCATCAATCGATGCATTTTGCTTAATCTGTCGCACCTTAACAAGTAGCGTTCGCTTTAAGAAGGTTATTTCAATCGCATCATCTACCTGCACTTCACTAGCTGGTTTTGCTATCTTATCATTAATTTTCACATAACCGTTTGCGATAATTTCTTTGGCAAGTTCTCTCCTTTTAACTAGACGGCTCACTTTTAGAAATTTATCTAATCGCATGTTTTGATTATATCATCGAATAGTGTTTTTAACACTAATTTTGTGACACCTATTATTTTTGTGAATGTGCATTCACGGGTGTTTTAGAAATTTTTAAAGATATTTCAATTATACTTTCTAGATTTTTTAACCAATCACCAGTCTTTTCAAGGCGAATCATTAATACATTTTTTACATAGTAAACCTTAATAATTTTTAAATATGGCTGTAATGCCTCAAATAAAATCATTCCAATTTTATCGCGGTAAGCAAACGCTCTTGTATATTTAATTTCGATATAGCTTACCTTGTCTAAAATACTTGTAAATGGCTCAGCGAACCCGACAATATCTATTCGTCGTTTTCTTAATAATAAATCCACTTCATCTGGCAATTTCCCATATATATCTCGAAGGCGTTTTCTAATTGATTGAAGGGTGGCTATCGAATCGCATTCTTCTATTTCTTGATAAATCTCTATTTTATCTTCCTTGCTGGCATAATCTTGGGGAATATAAGCATTCAGTGAAAACATTGAATTTATAGTAGGTGGCTCTTTAACTTTGCCGGTGGTTTTTTCCTCGATAACTTCATTTAATAACTTAATGTATAAATCCATACCTATAGTATCAATAAATCCTGCTTGTTCTTCGCCTAATATGTCACCAGCGCCACGAATAAGCAAATCCCTTTGAGCAATTTTATAACCGCTGCCTAATTCATTGAAATCTTGAATTGCCTTCAATCTTTTTGCCGCTTGATTTGTCATGCGTTTTTGAGCATTAAACATAAAGTAAGCATAAGCAATTCTAGTACCACGGCCAACTCGTCCTTTTATTTGATATAGTTGCGATAGTCCATAATGGTCAGCATCTTCAACAATTAATAAATTAACATTAGGAATATCAATTCCATTTTCAATGATAGAAGTTGCCATTAAAACATCAATTTTGCCAGCATAAAATTCTGACATAACATTTTCGATTTCTTCTTTTTCCATCTGACCATGGATGACTGCGAAATTAATGGCTGGGAGAGCATTGCTCAAAATCCTTGTTTGATAATAAAGAGCATCGATGTCATTTCTAACATAGAAAGTTTGCCCTGCGCGTGCCTTTTCGCGTTTAATCAGATCCGCTACAACATCAAAGCGATAGGGCAATACATATGTTTGAATGGGCATGCGATTTAAGGGAGGAGTGTTAATTTGCGAGATCTCCCGCAAACCAACTAATGATAACTGAAGAGTTCTAGGAATCGGAGTTGCCGACAAAGATAAAACATCGACGTTGTTTTTTAACATCTTTAACTTTTCTTTTTGTTGAACTCCAAAGCGCTGCTCTTCATCAATTATTAGCAAGCCTAAATCATTAAACTCAATTTTATCTGATAATAATCGATGCGTTGCAATGATTAAATGGGCGGCACCCGACTTAATGTCTTTAAAGATTTTATTTTGTTCTTTATTTGAAACCATTCTTGAGAGCAAAACTACTTTCACACCATAGTTATAAAAGCGTTCAATAGCGCGCAAATAATGCTGTCTTGCTAATATAATTGTAGGACACAAAAGAGCCACTTGTTTGCCGCTCGATATTACTTTAAATGCCGCGCGGAAAGCAATCTCGGTTTTTCCGAAACCAACATCGCCACATAGCAATCTATCCATCACATGTTCGCTTTCTAAATCTTCTTTAATTTCCTTAATAGATACTTGTTGATCTGGCGTCAATTCATAAGGAAATTCGGACTCAAAAAGCGATTGCAATTCATCATCTTTTGGAAAGGCAAAACCTTTTTCTTGATTGCGAAGTTTGTATAAGTCATATAATTTGTCCGCCATATCGGAAATGCGACTCTTGATTCGCTTTTTTGTCTTTTCCCAAGAATCGCTATTTAAGGAAGATAATTTGGGCGCGACACCTTCCTTGCCAGCGTATTTTCTTACGAGTCTAAATTGCTCTAACGGGACATATAAATATTCGCCTTTCGCATATAAAATATGCAGGAAATCACGGTTGATTCCGTCTATTTCCATGGTAACAATATCCTCAAATTGACCTATCCCATTAAACTCGTGAACTATGTAATCTCCAGGAGTTAATTCTTCATAAGATTTTAGTATAGTTGCTTCTTTAAAGTGCGACAAAAATTTACTGGCTCTTTGATGAAAATTAAATAGTTCTAAACTGGAAATATAAGTTATTTTTTCCTTGATTAATTCAAAACCGATAAAAAGAGGATGCAAAGTTAATCCAACATGCTTTGTAGGCAAATTTAAACCATCGACTTGTTCATAGTCAACTTTTTGCTCATCAAGAATTGATAATAATGTGTCATATTGAATTTTATTAGTGATGGCAAACACAACTTTATCTGATACATTAATGTAGGATAGGACTAATTCATTTAGGCGAACTAAACTATTTATAGACGGAGAAATTATGGCACGCGTTTCAAATAGCACATCCTCTTGCGTTTCCTTATAACGATGACCGTAAATTATTCTCTTTGAATCCTTATAGTAGGGTGGCGATTTTAAGTAGATATCACTTTTAAAAGCGAGTTTTCCTTCGCTATATAAATCGTCCAAATATTTTTTTGAATCATCTCTGATTTTTTTATCAAAGTCGAGACATTTTTCAACATCCGGAACAAAAATAATATTCGCGTCGAAATAATCTAAAATGGAACATGTAGCACTTTTAAGCGATGCATAATACCTTATTGTTGACGGCGAATATTTATATGCAAAAATATTGCTAAAACATTCGTCCTCCTCGCGCGTATTATACTGACTGATTTTATCTTTTAAATTAGTCAATTCCGCCTCTGAAAATAAAAATTCGTTAGCCGGTATAATATCAACCTCTAATAGATTTTCAATTGATGTTTGACTCGCTATATCGAAATAACGAATACTATCCACCTCATCACCAAAAAATTCAATTCGAATAGGTTTATCTTGGCTGATTGGAAATATGTCTAAAATGTCTCCTCGAGAAGCGAATTGCAAGCTTTGATCTATCTTATTTACTTGCTCATATCCCATTTTGACTAACGATAGTTTTAATTGTTCTAAAACAACGGTTTCACCACATCTAATTTTTTGAATTGAATTTTTAAATAAAGATGGTAATGGTAATGGTAAAATCGCCGAAGCCGCAGTTACAATCAATATTTTATTAGTGTTATTAACGGCATTAGCCATTACAAAAAGGCGTTCGCCTAATAAATCTTTTGAAGTCGAGATGGCCTCTAAGCGGAGCATCTCGTCAAAGGGAAAAAGCATTACTTTCTCTTCGCCAACCAAGCTAGCTAAAGAAGAAGCAATTTTTTCGGCCGAATTCAAATTAGAAACTACAACGGTAACCGGTCTATTATAATTTAAAAAATAACCCGCAATTAAAAGCGGGGTCCCGCTCTCTTCGTCAATTACAAGCCGACGATTATCGCCTTGCAAAATTGACATGGCTTCTGAATGAAAAATCAAATCAAATAAACTATTTGTCAGTTTTAATGCCTCCAGAGAAACGAGATGTCGCAGAAAGAAATCCATTTTTCAAAAATTCTTTTACCGCTTCAACTGAACGATGCAAAGTTTCTTCGATTAACGGCTCTTCTTCTTTGCTAGGTCTAGATAAAACATAATCAATCGCATCATAAGTTGGCTCACCTATGCCGATTCTAATTCGTTTAATTTCTTCCGTTTTTAGGTGATCAATAATATTTTGCATACCTTTTTGGCCACCGCTTGATCCTTTTTCTTTTAAACGAATGACGCCGGGCGATAAAGCCATATCATCGTATATAACAAGCAAATCTTTTATTTCAATGTGAAAATAATTCATCACTAAAGCGACGGCTTCGCCACTTAAATTCATAAAGGTAATAGGCTTAAATAAAATAATATTTTCGCCATTAAATTTTATAATTGTGTAATTGGCCCGAAAATCTTCTCTATCGAAGCACACTCCAAAATCATCAGCGAGGAAATCCAAAACACGATAACCCATATTGTGACGCGTCATCGAATATTTTTGTCCTGGATTTCCTAAGCCAACAATCAATTTCATAACTAATTGATTATATCATGCTTTCTTTTCTAATAAGAAAGCTAATTTCATAATTCGTCAATTCTAACTATTGCCATTTTTGTTAGAAAACAATAACATTTAACCATGATAGAAGAACCAAAAGAGCAAGAAAATCAAAATAATAATGTTGGCGAATTTGAGCAATTAAAATATAAGAGTTTTAAAAGCGTTGTTTTGGCGGCCATTAATGGACTATTAATAGGTCTTGCAATTATTTTACCTGGTGTATCTGGTTCTACCATTTCAATGATTTTTAAACTGTACGATAAAATTATTTTTGCATTAGCAAATATCTTTAAAAAGTTTGTCATATCTATCTTGTTTCTTTTGCCAATTTTGCTTGGCGCAGCAATTGGATTTATTGCTGGTTTTTTTACCATTCAACAGTTAATCGATAAGTACACTTTTATTTGTGTTGCTATTTTCGCGGGCATGATGCTAGGGGGAGCCAAAGAAGTACATGATGAAATAGTTACCAAAAACATCCGCGATCACAAAATAATCGATTGGATTTTATTAGCAATCGGTATTATTCTGCCCATTGCATTAAGCGTCGTCTTTGTATTTACAAGTGATTTATCAGGTTTAGAAGGCGCATTAGAAGGTGAATTTCCTATTTATATTTATTTTGTGATGCTTGGTTTAGGTGTCTTGGTTTCCCTGACACAAGTCATCCCGGGACTCTCCGCAACCGCGCTTTTGATGTCGTTTGGTGTTTTCTCCCCAATAATGGAATCTGTTCATATTTCAACTTGGCAAGCTCAGCCTCTATGGTGGGTCATTTATTTAATGTTAGTTATTGGCTTTGTCGCCGGAATTCTTTTATTGTCAAAAATAATTAATTATTTTCTCAAAAAATATCGCTTTCGAATGTTCCACTTATTAACTGGCATGACGTATGGATCGATTATCGCCATTTTTTATAACGTTGAAACAGTTTCGGTTTATAACAATTGGGCCGCTGGCGGAGGCTCAATGGTACTTGATTTATCGGTTGGTATTCCGCTATTTTTTGTCGGTTTTGCCATAAGCTTTTGCATCCTATATTTTGGAAATAAATATCGTAATAAAAGCGAAAAGGCAAAATAAGAAAAATGCCAAAATTGCCACTTGAATATAAGAAAATTAAGGATGACCGAAAATTATCAATCTTAGATGCATCTGCCTCTATTTTTATATGGCGAAGTGTTAAAAGCGTTACCATTGATGATATTGCTAAAGTCGCGAAATGTTCTCATGGACTTATCTACCATTATTTTCGTAATGTCGAAGATGTTTATAATACGTTGATGAATGCCGATACAATCATCACAATAAAATCTTTTTTATTTGCGAATACAAATAAGACAAATTCGTATAATCAATTAGAAAGAATCACACAATATTTTCTTATATGGATAAGCGAAAAGACTTTTGCCTATGAGCACTTATATTTAGTGGTAAATGAAGATTTTTTCCTAAATGAAATAGCAAAATTGATACATAATGGCCAAAAAGACGGTGAGGTTACTGGAGGTTTAGCAAAAGATATTGCACTAGCCTATCAATCGTTATTAAAAGGAATTCTAATAACCTATATTAGCGACAAAAAAGCAAGAGATAAACTGCCCTCCTTTGACATCATAATGAATGTATTTAGGAAACGAAATTACAAATAAACTCCGCAAAAACCGGTTATTTTAATTTTTCTTTTGGCCGTATTCTTTAATGTTTTTGTAAATATTTTTTAAAGAAGGGTACATTAATAAATAAGCTTCTTTAAATAAGTAATCATAGTGGCGATGATTAGACTCATTAGGATAGAATGTCTTTGTTTGATGAACCATTGCTTTTATAGCTTCTTCAGGACTTGCAAATTGCTTTGCCGCTAAAAACCCAGCAACAGAAGCACCCAATAATGATGTTTCATATGTTTGTACACGTGAGGTTGGCAAGCCAAATATATCGGCTGTTATTTGACAAATAGCGTCGCTTTGTGAACCACCACCAGCAATACGTATTTCTTTAATTTTTTTGCCTAAACGTTTCTCAAAATTCTCCATGCCTTCACGCAATGCATACGCGATACCTTCAATAATGGCACGATAAAGATGAATGCGTGTATGGGTGTCGCTAAATCCAATTATTGCCCCTTTGGCTAATGGACGCCGCAATCCTGGCCCCCAATATGGTTGCAAAACCAAACCATCTGATCCTGGCGGAATAGCGAGCATCTCTTCGTTTAGAATATCCAATGTCAAACGATGCTGAATTTCTGCTTCAAGCGATTCGCTTTTAGCAAATTCTTGACTAAACCAATTGAGCATCCAATAGCCACGATACACTTGCACTTCCATATTGTATCTATCGGGTAAGACGGACGGATAGGCTGGTAAGAATAATTCAGAGTCATGATATTTTTTAGTCGTGACTTCCACCGAAGAGGCTGTTCCATAACTGATGGCCACTACATCATCGCTTAAGGCGCCTAAACCAAGCGTTTCGGAACTTTTATCAGAGCCGATCGCAAACATTTTTAGTCCTTTAGGAATTCCAAATTGCTTTTCGGCATCCTCGGTAATATAACCCAATGTATCATGTACATTTACTAGGCGTGGCAATAGCCGCTTAGGTATACCAAAAATTCTTCCTTTCATGTGCTTATCGCTACGATACCAGGCGCGGCGTTTAAAATTAATTGGAAAATGACCAGCGTAGTTGGCTGGCGAGTCAACATAATCACCCACCAATTTCATTGTTATATATGTCGATAAATTCATATATTTTGCGACTTTTTTCCAAATCTCTGGTTGATTTTCTTTAACCCAATGAGCTGGCGTTCGCTTGCGATTAAGGCGAACTGTTTCGCTCATTCCAACTAAACGAAATAAAATGCGATGGATAATAGGCAATTTTTCACTCGCTTTTGCTTGTCTTTCGTCGAGCCATAATATTGCCGGGCGAAGTATTTTGTCGTTCACATCCAAAAAAACAGCTGTGTCGCGGAAGCAAGACATACTAACCCCAGCAAGAAATGGCAATAATTCAGAATTTTTTTCGACTAAGCGACGACTTGCTTTTGCTAAACACTCTAAATAATAATCAGGGTCTTGTTCGGCATAGCCGGACTTCGGTGAATGATAAGCCGGGGCATACTTTTCTTTTTCAATAGCAACCGTATCGCCTTTTTTATTAAAAATAGCCGCCCTTACTGATTGTGTCCCGAAATCAATGGCAAAAATTAGCGAGTCTTTCTCATATTTATTCATAAAATAATGATAACACATAAACAAAAATAAAAAATTCAATCCGGTTGTGAAAAATATATTTGTCGCCTATAGTTATGATATGATTCACAATTTGACATTAAGAAAAGAACCGTTTGAATTAATCAAATCCCACAAGAAAATTTATGAATTAAGATTATACGATGAAAAAAGAAAATTAATAAAAATAGGTGATATAATTGTTTTTAAGTCATTAGCCAACGAAGAAGAAATCTCTGTTGAAGTTATAGATATTTTTCGCTTCTCGTCGTTTAAAGAACTTTATAATGGTATCCCGTTAAGAGATATGGGATATTTAGAAAATGATATTAAGAACAAGGATGCTTTATATAAGGATATGGAATCATATTATCCACTAGAAAAGCAAAGAAAATATTCCGTTGTCGCCTTTAAAATAAAAGTAATAAATTAAAATATAAAATAATTATCTAACGAAAAAATATTAATAAAAAAATCTATTGTCACACAATAAAATATGTAAAAATCTATGTTAATTTTATTATTATTTTTTTAAAGAAAGCGTTTACATCATTATTTTGCATATTAAATAATAACAAAGTTATTAAAATATTTTTTATATCATTTTTTCTCATTTTTAGTTATGCACTATTAATTTAATGAGAAAAAAATATAATTTTTTCTAAAGCAAATAGAACAAATTTATTAGAAAAAATGCTAATTATATCGTTAAATGAAAGCATAGACATATGCCTAACGTTGAACACGTAAATAATTACATTGAACTTCGTTTGCTTGAATGGGGACGAGAGATTTGCGTACCCAATAAAGCAATTGTTTATAGCAAAAAGAAATATCATTTGTTTCACTATGTTGTAAGCGGCAAAGGTCATTTTGAAATAGGCGGAAAAAAATATGAGCTACATCGCGGAATGATTTTTTATATTCCACCAGAAACAGATGCTAAATACGCTCCCGATTACGATGATCCATGGGTGTATGAATGGCTCGGTTTTGACGGTGCTTATGTTGAAAAATATTTAAAGGCCGCTGGAATAAGTGTCTTCAATCCAATTTATAACGATAATAAAAAAGAGATTCGTCGTTTCTTCTCTGAAATAAATAACGAAGCAAACGCCGTTGGTTACTTAAATATTGTTTGTTTAGGTCTTGCGTACGAATTATTTGGTAATTTAACACGCGAGTACGCAAAGAGCGATAATCCGTATTCGACAAAAGCAATGCATATACAAAAAGCGAAAGAATTTATTTTAAACAATTATCAGTTTGAAATACGCATCACAGATATTGCTAGCAATGTTGGTGTATCTCCAAACTATCTAGCAAACGTCTTTGCCGAATTAGAAAATTCTTCTCCTAAAAAATTCTTAATTGATACAAGAATGCAAAAGGCCGCTTTATTACTAAAAACCGGTGAATACAAGATTAAGACCGTCGGTCAAATAGTCGGATATAAAAATCAATTACATTTTTCGAATGAATTTAAAAAATACTATGGTGTATCACCGCTCGCTTATAAAGATTTACCCGAGGAGATTAACAAATGAACAAAAAACTATTTTCCTTTGTCAGCGTTTTATCGCTATTAGGAATTGCCGCTACATCATTGAGCGCTTGCAATTCTACTCGTGAAGTTAAATTCAACTATAGTGAAACACCTTACGAAGATATATTAGGCAGCAAGACGAATAATGAAGCGCACAATTATGATGCCTTGAAGGTCAATCCTACCGACACTCCATTGAGAGAAGACTTTGCCTATGGAGTGGACGCTTCCATGGTCTATGAAGTCGAAAAAAATGGTGGGGTTTATTACAACCAAGCCGGACAAGAACAAGATGTATTTCAAATTTTAAATCAAAACGGAGTAAATTTCTTACGTCTACGTTTATGGAATCAACCATCCGATAGATATGGTCGTGAATATGGTGGCGGCAACAATACCGTCGAAGTTGATATTGAGTTAGCCAAGCGCGCTCAAGCGGCAAATATGAATATCATGATTGACTTTCACTATAGTGACTTTTGGGCTGATCCTGATAAACAATGGATTCCAAAAGATTGGGGCTCTGCTCGAAAAGAAGAAGTGCCTAACTTGTTATACGAATTTACTCGCGATACATTGCAACAATTTAAAGACGCTGGCGTGAATGTAAATGCTGTTCAAGTAGGAAATGAAATTAACAATGGTTTAGTCGATCAATATGGCAAAATTAATTGGAGCGATTCAAGTTCTAGTTTCGATTATATTGCTGAATTGTTAAGCGCAGGAATTAAAGCATCAAATGAAATTTTTCCAGATGCTTATACGATGATTCATTTAGCAAATGGTGGAAATGCCGATGAATTTGAAACATTCTTTACTAATTTAGATGCACGCGGCGTTAATTACGATATTATTGGCGCCTCTTTCTATCCATATTTATCTGGTACAATCGAGAATCTAGAAAAATGTTTAAATAATATTGTTGAAATAACAAATAAACCAGTTATTATTGCTGAAACAAGTTGGGGATTTACAACCGATTATAACGAATATACAGCAAACCAATTTGATGAAAGCGATGCCGAAACAGGTGGCTATTTAATAAGCGAACAAGCGCAAGCAACCATGATCCGCGATTTAATCAATTTATTAGCCAATATTCCTAACCAAATGGGTTTAGGCATATTCTATTGGGAACCTGCTTGGTTACCTGTTGAAGGCGCAAGTTGGGCGACAGCAAGTGGACAATCATATGCCTATCACGGCGATGATTTGCACCGCAACAACTATGAAGACGGCTTAAATAGTTGGGCAAATCAAGGTTTGTTCTCCTATAGTGGCAAAGCTCTTTCCTCAATTCAAACATATAAATTAATAAAAGAAGGCGGACAAAATGTTTCCGAAGAAACTAGTTTGCGCGCCGATTATGATGCAAGTAATCCTAAAACAGTCACTATCAATTTAGCGGCCAACGAAACTTTACCTTCCACATATCCTGTAATTACTGATTTTGATGCATATCGTGACCGAGAAGTTATTTGGAGCGAAGAATCAATATCGGCAGTCGCTAACAAAGGAACATATACCGTAGAAGGCATCGTAGATGGACAATTTGAAATAACGATGATTGCTTATTGCATCGAAAATTATGTCGTTGATCCAGGCTTTGAAAACCAAGGCGAATCCGACTCAATAGTCAGTCCTTGGAATATAAGATCATCTACTCCTAGTGGCGAAAAAGTTGTAAAACTTGACCGCAAATCTGATACCCGAAGTGGCACTACTGATTTGAACTGGTATTACGCTTCCGCGAGCTTCACGTTTGACGTCTATCAAACGATAAACAATATGCCTGCTGGCACTTATGATTTACGAACTTATGTGTTAACGCCAACACAATCACAATTTAAACACGACTATTTAATCATATATATCGTTATAAATGGTGTTACCACCGAATGTGACATGACCGATAAGTTAGCAGGCTGGTCCGCCGGCTATCAAGAGGCCAGTATATTGAATATTAATATTCCAGCTAACGCCACTGTAGAAATAGGAATTAAAGGTAGCGCTGTAGCGGGCGCTTGGGGTCATAACGACGACTGGGAATTAGTTCAAGCCGCATAAAAAGGATTTAATTTAATATGAAAAACGAATTTATTGTCAACATCATACATCGACCAGAAATGATGCCTGAATATGCCGCCAAAGCCAATGGTGGCAAAGGCAACGAAGTCATTGCTGAATCGCTCGATATCTTTCTCTTTCAACAAGAAGTAGCTCATAAAAATGGTTTGAAAACAACCATACAAATAACCTATGCATCATTATTTAATGATGAAATTGTGAAAATAGCCAAAGAGCATCACGCCAAATATGGTGACGAAATTGCCCTTTCTCTTCTAGGACTACCATGTAAAGAGTTTAAAGAAAAATATAAGACAGAAGACTTTTGTATTTGGATGTTTTCAAAAGAGACAAAGCGACAAATTATCGATGATTGTTTCGAACTGTTTTTCCAAAAATTTGGTTTTTATCCAGCTTCAACGGGCAGTTATTACCTTGATGCATATTGCATCAACTATATTAAAGAAAAATATCCAATGGTAATCTGCGCCGTGGCAACCTGCTGGGAAGAAGGAATCAAAGCATATCATACTTGCAATAATTCTTGGTACACATTTATTGATGGTGGCCCTTGGGCGCCTTGGATTCCTTCAAAAATTAATTCGCATATTCCTGCACATTCTAAAGAAGACGATTCGGGAATAGTTGCCATTCCGCACTTATCTCGCGATTTAATCGCTTGTTTTGATGGCAATGGTTCTAATTTTGGAACCCACCCACAAAATGTAATTCGAGGAATGATTTATTACGACAACAAATACCCGTATTTATATAACTTAATAGACGAATATCGTCATCTAGCCAAGTATAACAATGGTCGCAGTTATAATATGATGTTCGTTGGACCCGGATGGCTCAATAAGTTAGGCCGCTGGGAAGCAAACTATGAGTTGCTTAAAAAGTCGTATGAAGACGGCATGGCCTATTATGGAATGCTCAAAAAAGAAGGTAAATTAATTGATATGACTATGGAAGAATACGCTAAATATTATCGTAGTCGTGTCGAATATGATGAACCAGAATGTGCTTTATGGAAAGATATTTTATATGGTTCTAATAAACAATATTTTTGGTACTATGATCCTTTTATGCGCCTATGTCTTGACTTCAATCAAGGCGGAGCGATGATTGATTTTCGCCCATACGCTGCCAAACTAAATTGGGAAGTGGGTATAGGAACCGAACATATTTATGATGCTAGCTATCCCTACTTAATTCAGGCTAATTACCGCGCCGGTTATTTTACCCATTATGCTGGCGAAGGAACAGTAAAGAGCGCAAAAATTATTCATAATAATCAAGTCGTTGATCTTTGTTTAACAAGAACATTAGCAAAATACGAAAAAGTTGGCGAAAACGTCTTGATAAAAACAAATCCAGTTACAGTCAAATTTGATGATGGCTTATCGGTCAATATCGTTTCTTCCTTCCTCTTTTATAAAGGTGAAGGAAAAATTGAAATCACAAGAGAAATCGCCAATGATATTGGCGAAGAAACCGTAACAATTGAAGAATATTTCACTGGAGCTTTTGGCGTCAACGAATATCAAACCGACATGAGTAAAATATCCTTATTTGTCGATGAAGAAAAAATTCAATATGCCTATTTAGATAGAAAAATTGCACATCAGACAGCTGGAGTTGTAAAAGCAATTATACCTGATGTTAATACTCTTTTAGAAATGGGTGGCGATAACGATGAAGGCGAAGTTAAAGAAGGATACGCTTTCTCCCCAATTTATCGTTTAGCGTTACGAAAAACACTAAAGAAAGGATGCTTAAAAACATGGCTCAAGGTCAAAAAGGCAAACTAAATTATCGTTGTCCGTCTTGCTTCATGCGCGATATAGATATCGACTTATTTTACGATAAAGAAAACGATGAATATTACTGCTTACGCTGCTGCTTTACGGGTAAGGAAGCGGATGTATTACGTCTCAATGAGCAAGCGAGATATCGCTATAAATTGATTAATAAAAGAGTTGAATTCAGCGAAGATAATGCGCCCATCAAGACAACTATTTATCGGGGGAAATAATGGAACTAGGAATTGACATTTCTACATATCTTGAAGAGAAGCAAGCAGGTGCTACTTATTTTCAAGCCGGTAAAAAGATTGATCCATTACTAGCCTTTCACAATAACGGAGTCACTCTTGTTCGCCTTAGGTTATGGGTCAACCCTTATGATGAAACAGGCCGTCCTTATTTAGGTGGCACGTGCGACTTACAAAATTTCTTACAGATTGCAAAATTAGTCGAAAAATATGGCTATGAAATAATGTTAGACATTCATTATAGTGACTTTTGGGCTGATCCGGGCAAACAGTTTACCCCAAAAGCGTGGCAAACACTTTCTTTCACCGAATTAAAAAGACGTGTATATGAGTATACATCAAAGACAATACGTGAGATTCTCGCAAACGGCATTAAACTCAAATACATTCAAGTCGGTAACGAAATAACTAATGGTATGCTTTGGCCACAAGGCAAACTAATCGATTGTGGCCAAGGACAAAAAAGAGACAACTACCCTCAATTGATTGATCTCGTTAAAAGTGGCATAAAAGCCATTCGCGAGTTAATTGACAAGGTAGAAATTATTCTCCATTTAGAAAGAAGTTACGACAACGCTGTATATCGTGAATTTTTTGATGAAATGACCGCAAATCAAGTTGATTTTGATATTATTGGCGTTTCTTATTATCCATATTGGCATCATGGCTTTGACGATTTATTTCACAATTTAGATGATATGCAAGCACGTTATCAAAAGCCGGTCATGATTGTGGAAGTCGGCTATGCTTTTACGCTTGAAAACTATATCAAAGACGGAAACGGCCAATTGGTCATTGACGAAAATTTTCTAAAAAACGGACCCACATTAGAATATCCACTAAATGAAGACGGGCAGGCAGAATTTGTCGAAGAACTTCTTCGCTTAGCCGATATTCATAAATTAAAAGGTGTGATTTATTGGGAACCTCTTTGGACACCAAATGCTGGAATCTGCTGGTCGTCAAAAGAAGGACAAAAATATATTCGCGAAGAAGGCAAACCAACTCGAAACGAGTGGGCCAACCAATGCCTTTTTGACTATGGTGGTAACGCAACAAAAGCGTTTGAAATGTTTAAAAATAAAAAGAAAAAAGGAGGAAACTTATAATGAAACGGAAAATCACAGGCGTACTTACACTTGCGGCCCTTTCAATAACTCTTCTAGCGGGTTGTAATAGCGCAGATAATTCCATTACAATCACCGTGTGGGACGACGAAACAAACCGTGAAGTGGTCGAAGAATTATGCAACGATTTCATCGCTGAGTATAACGCCCAATATCCAAATGGTGTTGAAATTAAAATCGAATTTCAATCACAAACAGAAGCACAAGCTGTTGAGACACTCGTTACAGTGGCTAGCACTGGCGAAGGACCAGATGTTGTCGCTTTCACACATGACACGCTAGCAACAGCTGTCCGCAGTGACCTATTTGATCCCACTCCATATGCCGAAGAATTGAAAGCGACCATGAGTGAAGAATCAATCGATGCGGTAACTTATGAAGGAACAATTTATGGCTATCCAATTACCGCTGAATCCATCACAGTAATTTATGACAAGCGACAAATTAACGCTAGCGAATTAACTTCTTTCGATACCTTACTTGCAAGTAGCAAGAAAATTGGTTGGAATGTTTCCGGCGATGGAAGTTCGTATTATATGTTCGGTTTAGCAACAGACTCTATTCTTTTTGGTGAGGATGGAACCGATTCAACTAATGTCGATATTGCCACCGAACAAACGGTTGCTAATTTCACTAAATTCATCAATGAATATACCGGGTGCATCGAATCCATGACGCCTGAAACAGCAGTTTCGTTGATAAATTATGGCACCATTGCTGGAGTAATTTCTTCACCATTTTTATATAGCCAAGTTGCTACGGCTATTGGGGTAGAAAATACCGGTTTGGCTTTATTACCATCAATTAACGGTGTGCAACAACGGCCATTTTCTGGCTATAAGGCTTACGCGGTAAATCGCTATACCGAATATCCAACAATTGCTCATAGTTTGGCACTTTATTTAACAAATGCCGAATCACAAATGTATCGGCTATACAAAAATCAATATTTGCCAACAACGACAAGCGCAGATATTGAAGAATATATCGCCAATAGCGAAATTATGCAGGTGTTCCAAAGTTCACTTAACAATTCAATATTGATGCCTAATATCGACGCGATGGCGAATTTCTGGGCGCCAATGACCACCACCTGTACATCGCTTTGGAATTCTCGTAATAATGGAGTTACCTTAGAATCTGTCAAAGCACTTTTTGAAGATGTAACCACTACAATTTTAAACGGTTAAGCTTATGAAAAACTCAGGTAGAATTAATTTATCACTCAAAAAGAATGGCCGCATCGAAACTTTTTTGCAACCATTTCTATCTTTTAAACGCACCTTTTTAGAGGCAAATGTTTATCGAAAAATTACCATGTTGGTAAATTTAATTTTACCTGGGTTTGGCAATGTATTACTCGGGCAAGTAGAAATTGGACTAATTGTCTTATTGGTATTCTATGGTCTAATTGGTGCGACATCGTACTTTATGCATGCCTATATTACTGGCTCAATCGCCCTTAGTATTTTAAATAGTATTATTGTATTTGGGATATTGTTCGTCGCCATTTTAGCCTTATATTATTATGGCTTTCGCAAAAACGTTGAAAATGTTGATGCCTTAAATAATGAAGACGAAATAAGTGGATCAATAATCGTCTCCTTCTTTAAAGGATTATTTTCTAAGATTAAAAATTATTGGGTTGATTTTTATGTCAACTATAAAATCGGAACCTCGAAAGATAAAATTTCTTTAATCACTTCATTTTTTATCATGGGCTTGCCGATGCTTTCTTATAAAGAATTAATTAAAGGAATCCTATTTTTCTTAATCCAGGTAATTTTTATTTCTTATATGATCGCTGCTGGCGCCACTCATTTAAGCATATTTTTCAATTTGAACAACTTACAAATTAGAGAAACATATTACATAATTTTTGGTGTTATTGATTTGATCATAATTGCTTTATTTGTTTACTTTTACATCGTCAGTTTAAGTCAAACATTAAAGTGCGTTAAAAAAGCCAACAAAGAAAGATGGAAACAAGCGTTAAAAAGACAATTTCGTGATTTGGTTGATACAAATCTAAATGTTTGTGCTCTCATCATCCCTGTACTAGGAGCAATAGTTTTTACGATTGTTCCTATCGTTTTTATGATTTTTATCGCCTTCACTAATTATTCTTTCAAAACCGTTGAAGGGTATGACAATTTTGATTTAAATCACAATATCTTCTTAAAGTGGGTAGGTTTTTCCACGTTTGAGCGTATTTTTGCTCTTCAGGCCAATCTACAAGATTTCTTAATGGTCTTTGCTTGGACTATCTTGTGGGCGACATTAGCAACCTTTACTTGCTATTTTGGCGGGTTATTATTGGCGCTTCTTTTGAATAAAAAAGAAATTAAAGGCAAAGTCATATATCGTTCTTTGTTCGTCATAGCCATGGCGATGCCTCAATTTGTCTCACTACTAACAATTAGAACGCTATTTGAAGATTTAGGCCCTATCAACATGCTTTTACAATCATGGGGAGTTATCGATAGTGCAATCGAATTTTGGGAAACTGAGTGGATTGCTAAAGTACTCATCATTGCCATCAATATGTGGGTCGGCGTCCCTTATTATATGTTATTAATGAGTGGCTTATTAATTAACATACCGAAAGATTATTATGAAGCCGCGACAATTGAAGGTGCTAACAAGTGGCAACAATTTAAGGAAATAACTTTTCCACAAATATTCTTTATGACCACTCCGATGCTTATTACTTCTTTTGTAAGTAACATAAATAATTTCAATGTCATTTGGTTCTTGACGGGTGGGGAGCCAATCTCAAGCTCAGCTACCGCTTCAACAACCGCTGGATCAACCGACATCTTGATAACTTGGTTATACAAGATTTCTATGCAAAGCCCACAGGACTATAATTTTGCCGGTGCATTAGGAATTATTATGTTCGTTATATCGGCAACTTTATCACTCATTGTCTTTAGACAATCGCGTTCATATAAAAACGAGGGGGAATATCAATGATGAATAGCGCACCTCAAAAAGCAAAAAGAAACTATCGCGTAATTTGGGAAACAATTTGGTCCAACGCGGCATCAATTATATTGGTGGTTTTATGGCTCATACCAATTGTTTGGGTTATTGCTGCCAGTTTTTCGGCTGACCCCGGATATATATTTCCCAATTTCTTCCCAACCAAATGGACAATTGATAATTATGTAGAATTATTTACCAAAACAGATTTTGGCATTTGGGTTAAAAACACATTAATCATCGCTGTTTGTAATACGGTATTAACAACGCTAGTAACAATTATTACTGCGTTTATTCTTTCGCGCTTCCGCTTTAAATCAAGAAAACTGTTTATGAATATCGCTTTAATTCTCGGCATGTTCCCGGGCTTTATGGCAATGATTGCAATCTTCTTCATCTTCTCGCAATTAAATATGATTAATAATATTTGGGCATTACTCATATACTATGTTGCTGGTGCCGGATTAGGCTTCTTTGTTTCTAAAGGATATTTCGATACGATTCCAAAAGATATCGACGAGGCTGCCTATATGGAAGGTGCATCTAAACTGCGCGTATTTATTCAAATATTTTTACCACTAGCAAAGCCTATCATAATCTATACCGCTTTGATGGCTTTTATGGCACCTTGGTCAGACTATATTCTTGCCTCCTTACTTTTAACGCAAGATAGCGCAAAAACTGTCGCTGTCGGCCTATATAGCTGGATGGATGTTTCTAAAATCAATACTTACTTTACAAAATTTGCCGCTGGTTCGGTGCTCGTAGCAATACCTATCACCGCCTTATATATTGGCTTACAAAAATTCTTTGTGGCGGGCATTTCATCAGGAGCAGTAAAAGGATAAATATCATGAATTTGCGGAGTTTTTGCTTATTATTTGCCACCACAATATTTGTCGTTTCTTGCGATAACACGGGAAGTAGCGCTGATACACACGCTTTGCAAGCCGAAAACTTAAGTGTCTATGTTTATGAAAACGATAAATATGCTTGTGTCAGCGATTCAGCAGGCAATCTACTAGATAACAATGATTTGGTTTTTATCTACGAAGGCAAAAACATCCGAATAGATGAAGGCGGGGCCATTATAGGATTAAAAAGCGGAA
This sequence comes from uncultured bacterium, assembly GCA_949297445.1. Classification (GTDB taxonomy): domain Bacteria; phylum Bacillota_I; class Bacilli_A; order RFN20; family CAG-826; genus CASFSG01. Next base: position 144,573 of record CASFSS010000018.1, read on the forward strand.
CAACGACAAAGGTCGAAGTAGAAGATAAAAGCGGCAATAAAGGAAGCTTCAACATCGAGGTTATCAACCGTGAGTACACATCCACCCATCAAGAAGCTGAGGAAAATGAAGGTTGGTTTGATTCGATTAATGTAGAAAAAATAAGTGAGCCAAATGTCGGTTCTAATTTCATAAACGGAATGGACATTTCTTCATCTAAACAACTTTATGATAATGGAGCAAGATTTTATAACTTTGACGGTTATGAGCAATCGCTTTTCCAAATCTTATATGACAATAATGTCAATTGGATACGCCTTCGTTTATGGAATCAACCTTACGATATTTTAGATGATGGAAGTCTTTTCCAATACGGCGGAGGCAATTGTAATTTAGAAAGTGTCTTGTGGATGGCTAAAGAAGCTAAGGAAGCTGGCTTAAAAATTAAATTAGACTTCCATTATAGCGATTTTTGGGCTGATCCTAGTAAACAGGTCATACCCAAAGAATGGGCTAATCTAACCAGTGTGAATGATTTTAGTCTCGCGATTTATAATTACACCAAAGAGGTGTTAGAAGCTATGAGTGCCATTGATGCCTTGCCAAGTATGGTATCAATTGGTAACGAAATATGTGATGGTTTATTGCTCCAACTGCCTGGCGGCGAAACGACTTCTTATACCGGAAATAATCCAAATTACATTAACGAAATGACGGCACAAAGTTCAGCGTTAGCTGGCAAATATTCTTCTAATGGCAACAACACCAATTTAATTGCCTACTTAAGCGCTGCTAGCCAAGCTGTTCGCGCAGTCGATGAAAATATTTTAATTATGATTCACTATGTGAACGGCTTTGGAAACACCAATCGTCACATCCAATTCTATAAAGATTTAGCTAGCGTCGATTATGATGTGATTGGATTAAGTGCCTATCCCTACTATCATTTTAGTAACGGATTAAATACTTTAATTAACGGTCTTCAACTAATTGAAAATAATTTTCCTAATAAATACATTTGTATAGCTGAAACAAGTTATGGTTTTACTTATGAAACTGATTCTTGGGCAAGTAATATTTTTTCTTCAAGCGGAACCGCTTCGCCAATATCTGGCTACGAGGCAAATATTCAAGGACAAGCAAACTTAATTCGCGATGTAACTAATGTTATCGCTAATTTAAATAATGGCTTAGGGGTGTTTTATTGGGAAGGTGCTTGGACACCTACTAAATTTTCAGGTTGGGCCGATGCTGCTTCCAAAGCCTCATGGGCCAATCAAGCACTATTTAGCTATAACGGCAAAGCGCTCGGCTCTTTGTCGACATATTCAAAAATGATGCCATAAGGATAAAACCTTTTGCATATATAAGGAGGAAAGAAAATGAAAAAAAGTCTAATCTTATTGTCTTTATTAGTATTAGGCCTTGCCGCATGTGATGGTTCTACAACTTCTTCATCTACTAGCCAATCTTCGTCTAGTAGCACTACAACAAGCACAAGCGACTCGACCGGTGATATTGAAGTACCTATTTCTGATATTACTTTCACCATCACCGTGGAAGGGATTGATACATATGAAGGCGATCACACCACAATTTGGATTAATAGTCCATTAGCCCCAGATAACAAAAATAACGATGGTTGGGGATATTCTTCTTTGGCTCAAAGCCAAGAAGATGCGAATAGTTGGTCAATTACCTTTCCTGATGTTGAAATGGATCAATCTTATTATTACAACATCTACTATGGAACTGACACTAATCCCAACTGGACAGCAATTAATAATGAAGGAAGCTCAGAATCTCCTCGATCACTTCTCGTAATTAATGGAACGACCGAATATAGTGCCGTAGCAACTTTCAAACTTCCAGACGAGTTTGTTGATTCTTTGACTGTTACTATAACACCAATCATTCAAACTGACGTTAATGGAACGACCGAAGAATTATTGTCAACTAACTACGTTTGGGCATGGTCTTCCCATGCAAATGGTAATGTTCGTTTTGAAAAACAAAGCGATAACACCTGGTCATACACATTTACCAATGTTGCTACCGGCGTAGAAAGCTTTGCTTTAACATTTGTCCTTGGTAGCGACAAAGAACCCGACTGGTCTTATCAATGGGGTGCCTATGAAAATGGCGTGTGGACAACATGGAATGAATATAAATTTGATGTCGCAAGCGACACAACCACGATTACTTATGATCACGCTTACTTCAATGACCAGCCAGCCGAAATTGTCGAAACTTCTATTTCATTAACCGTAAATTTAATTTTTGGCGAAGCGTTTGTAGAAGAAAATTCTGGAATTCAATTTAATTATAACTTTACAAACGGCACTAACGATTATGCATGGAATAAATATTTTGAAACAGAAGATAATGTTAATTATGTTTTTACGTTGGATAATATCGAAGAAGGGGCAAGCGTATATTTTAGGATTTATACATGGGCATCTAATGTTGATAAAGTAATTTGCTACGATGAAAATTGGACAAATTTTGCGGTCGAAAATATAAATGAGTCCAAAACGGTAACTATCAGCGGCTGTGCCTTTGGTGAAAGCTCCTGGAGTTTAGGAACTTACGACTCTTTTGAAATTAACTAATAAACATAGCGAGGTAAGAAAAATGGGTAAATTAACGAAGGAAGAAAAGATTGCTTTAAAAGCAAAAATAAAGGCAGAAAAAGAAGAGCAAATCAAGGCAAAACATCAAAAGGAAAAAGAGGAGCGTTTGCTGGCAAAGGAACGTGAAATCAACCACCGTAAGATGGATGCTTTTGAGGCTGAAAATCGCAAAAAAGAAAAGATTGCGCCTGCCGGTTATCAAATTTCTTTACAAAATATAAATAAAATTTACCCAAACCATGTCCAAGCTGTGTTTGACTTCAATTTAGATATTAAAGACAAGGAATTTATCGTTTTTGTTGGCCCATCTGGTTGTGGTAAATCGACGACATTAAGAATGATTGCTGGGCTAGAAGATATAACGGCCGGCGACTTATATATTAACGGAAAATACGCTAACGATTTAAAGCCAATCGACCGCGATGTGGCGATGGTTTTCCAAAGTTATGCTTTGTATCCCAATATGACCGTAGAAGAAAATTTATCTTTCGGATTAAGGATGCGTCATGTGCCACGAGCAATCATCGATAAAAAGGTTCAAGAAACTGCCAAGTTATTACAAATTGATCACTATTTAGATAGAAAGCCAGCGGCTCTTAGTGGTGGGCAACGCCAAAGAGTAGCTTTAGGTAGAGCGATAATTCGGGATGCCAAAGTATTTTTAATGGATGAACCGCTATCAAACTTAGATGCAAAATTACGTGTCCAAATGCGCAGTGAAATCGTCAAAATTCATAATAACATCGGCGCCACCACCATATATGTAACCCACGATCAAACCGAAGCCATGACAATGGCGACGCGCATAGTTGTAATGAAGGATGGCGTCATTCAACAAATTGGTACTCCTAGAGAAATTTATAATCATCCTAGCAATACATTTGTTGCCTGTTTTATTGGTTCACCAGCAATGAACATTATCCAAACCACCTATGATAAGGGAACTATTCATTTCCGCACCGGCTACACCTTAAAACTTAGCAATGAAGAAGTCAAAATGCACGATGATTTTTATAAGGAAAATATTGTTCGAATAGAAAATGCAATAAGCAAAATTGAAAAGGAAAATGCCGAGCTAAAAGAAGACGACAAAGAGCGCGATACTATCTTAGAAATTAATGCCTCTAACATCGCCAAATTGAAAGACGAACTTGCTTATTATAAAGAAATTGAAAGTAATAAACATCACGATATCTTATTCGGCATCCGTCCAGAAGACATAGTGACGACATCTAACAGCGTTCTATTAAAGAAAAAAGCACCTGAATTCAATATTACTGCCGATTTCAATGAACTGCTTGGCAATGAATATTATGTTCATTCAAAAATCGCCGAAGAAGAAATAATTGCAAAAATTAGTGCTAACGATGAAATTCATTCTCACGATGACATCATTGTCACATTTAATTTAGAGCACATTCATTTGTTCGATAAAAGAACGTTAAAAAGAATTATCTAAAAACATCAATTAAAAAAATAAAGTGGGGACGGGTTCCTCACTTTTTCATATATGTTTTTTCAACTATCACAAGAATAAGTGATTTTTATATAACAGAAAAAAGTGTGATTTTTACCACGAAAATAATTAATCATAGCAATATTTGCATATCATTTTTTATCACTTTATGTAAGGGCTTACATCGTTAAAATAATGAGATTTTTTTATATAAATAACATATTTATTTATTTTAAATAATATGTGAAAAAGGAGGATTTGTTATGGAGCAAAAAAGGCTTTATGCAATTATCGGCAGTTTTACTAGTTTTGTCCTAGCAGCTACTGTTTTTGGTGGCATGTCATTGACAAACACAAATATCGAAAACAATGTATATGCTACCGATAACTACACTTTTACTTTATCCGCTGGCGATTTCGGAAATATCCAAGCCGAGGATGAAACATGGGTTTATGGAACAGTTGAGGTTCCTAACCAAGCCGGCTATGATATCACATACGATTATAAAGGCTTAACATCTTCAAGCGACGACGGTTATTTATGCACATTGCTTGGCGATACAGCATTTTTTAGCAATCGTGATAAATTGACATCGATACAAAATGTCACCATCAATATCGATAGCGAAGCGAGCACTGGCTCTTTGTATTTATATCGAGGATGGTATAGCAATGCCTACGAGAGCGAGCCAGCTCAAGACGGAGAAGGAGACGGCACAATTGAATTCCAAACTTCTTCAGATGTATTAATATCCGACGGAACATTAATTGACTTGTCGGGAATACAACCAAATTATTTAATGTTTGTTGCGTCTGGCGGAGCGGTTTATATCGAATCAATTACTTATACATACGCTTGCACTAGCGCCGCTACAACTGTGACAAGTTCATTTAGAATTGAAACGTATATGGCACCGCAAGCAGCTGGTGAATCATTATATAGCAGCACCTATCTTTGGGCGTGGGTCGCTATCGGCGATTATAACGGTAATTATTTATTTACCAAAAAAGCCGATGGAACTTGGTACTTAGATTTAGATGAAACAACCTATAGTGTTTTAACCGATGGGGCGTTGCAATTTACTTTTGTATTAGGTTCAGAAACAGCTCCTAACTGGAGTTATCAATCTACATCTCACAATGGATATTCGCTAAGATTATCACAAGGACAAACAACATATACGGTCGGCTCTACGATTGAGTTTAGTGATCAACCAGATTTAGTATTGTCTACATACGATGTAACAATCAATTACAGCATTTCGTTTAGCGGAACAAACAATTGGTACAACACCTTAACACTAAAATATAATTCAAAATCATTTAATTATAAAAACGACTGGCCAAATGAATATAAAATTGTAAACACTGCCTCTGGAAGTGCAACCCAAGAAGGAACTTTTACTTTGACCGGCCAATCTGAAGGAACTTTCTATTTTTCAATATATGTTTGGTTTACGTGGCTAGCAACTCCTGGGGTTGAAGGAGAATCATATGGTTGTGCTGATAGCAACGGTACATTAGGAAGCGTTGAACTCACAAGCAACACAACCATAAACCTAAATTGCACTTTTGCATGCGAAGAAGTTGGCGAGATTGCCATTATGGAGTTTACTAGCGTGAGCGAAGGCGAAAGCACGACCGAAGGAGTGTCAGTGGCAAATCTTACTACAACTGTCTATGGCGGCGAAAATCAAGAGGGTGTTACTCCCGACGTTACATTTCAAGGTAGCGAAGAAGAACATCAACTCAGTGTTGTTGATTCTTCACTCGATAATGTAAACATTCGTATTGAAAATAATCGGATTATCGGATTAAAAGGCGGGACTACAACCGAGGTTAAATTAACAACTAGTATTACAAACATCGAAACAACCTTTACTGTAACTGTCCAAAATAGATCATACTCATCAAATTACACATCGCTATACTCTAGTGATGATTTTGAAGAAACAGAAGATTGGTTTGACACCAAAAACAACATTAATTCATCGAACATTCAACCAATTAATAATCTAAGTTCTGATTTTGCAAATGGTGTAGACATTTCTTCGGTTAAAGCTCTATATGAAAACGGCGCTCGCTATTACGATTATGATGGTAATGAGCAATCTTTATTTTATTTATTAAAGGACGCCGGAGTAAATTGGGTCCGCATTCGTCTATGGAATAGACCGAGCGAAACATATGTAAATGGAAGCGATACAATTACATATAGTTATGGAGGCGGTGGCTGCGATTTAGATCGCGTCACTTGGATGTGTCATGAAGCTCATATGGCCGGATTAAATATTTTATTAGATTTCCATTATAGCGATTTTTGGACACATCCTGGACAACAGGTCATGCCAAAGGATTGGTCTAATTTAACATCAGTAAATGATGTTAGCACAGCTTTAAAAAATTATACAAAAGAAACTATAATCCACCTATATAATAACGATGCTTTACCAAGCATGGTCCAATTAGGAAACGAGATTAGTTCCGGTATGTTGATGCTTAAAGCATCTTCCTACGACAATTCATCTACAGCAGTTGCCCAAGGTGGAAATCCAAAGTACATTTCTAGTACAACAAGCGCTGGAACGGTAGCGGGCAATGCAGGAGCAAATTCAAATCTTGTTACTTACTTAACCGCTGCTTCATCTGGTGTCGATGATGCGATTACTTCAATAGGTGCAGATAATATTAACAAGGAAATAGGCGCCAGCGACATCAAAAAAATGATACATTGGACATCGACACTTTCCACCACCACCTACCCTAATCGTTTCAACAACTTATCAACAGCTATCAATTTCTATAATAATCTTAGTAATGTTGACTATGATGTAATTGGATTAAGCGCTTACCCATTTTATGATTTTCAAACAGATTTCAGCGCTTTATCGGATGGATTGAACGCTCTTGAAACAAGATTTTCTAGTAAAGAAATAATGATTACAGAAACATCCTCGCCTTTTACAAGCGCCGGGTGGAATGATTTTACAGCCAATTCGGTAACATACACCTGTTCGGAATATGAAGTATCGGTGATGGGTCAAGCTGAAATTATTCGCGATATAACAAACGCTGTTGCCTCACTAAGTAACGGCAGCGGTGTATTTTATTGGGAACCAGCTTGGTCACCAATAGGTGAAGAAGGCACAACTAGCGCATATGTTGGCTGGGCAGATGAGGGTAGTAAAGTCAGCTGGGCTAACCAAGGATTATTTTCCTTTGGCGGTAAGGCTTTGGGTAGCCTAAAAGTCTATGACTTAATGAATCCAAATATTTAATTACCAACTTATATATCTGAACATGAAAATAGACACTTAACGTGTCTCTTTTTTGTATGTTGTCGGTTGTGCTTAAAACAAACAATTTTTATAATATTAGCGTATGGAAGAAACAACAAATGATATAGCTATCAGCGTTATTGTTTTAGCGCACAACGAGGAAAAACATATCGAAGAATGTTTGGAATCAATCATAAATCAAGATTTCGATAAGCCATATGAAATAATTGTGGTTAATAATGAATCCACCGACAATACATCTAGCATTGTAGATAAGTATTCGAAAAAATATTCAATTATTCAACATTTAAAAATTCCTAATTATCCACAAACACCAGCGAGACTTTGCGGAGTGAAAATGGCAAAAGGAAAATATATCACCTTTTTAGATGGCGACGATCTATATTTAAAAAACGCATTATCTGTTCTATATAAAGAAATTGAAAACGCACAGGCTGATATGGTTAATGCCTCGCTTTTTTATTTAAGAAAAAACAACAAATTAGAGAAAAATCATTTTGTAAAAAACAAGCAAATGGACCGCAAAACCGCTTTAATTGCCTACATGAAAGATAGTTATTTCCACTCTTTTTTGTGGAATAAAATTTATAAAAGAGATTTGTTTAAAAAAGCAAAATTTTACTATCCTAATTACATTATATTATTTGAAGATGCATTGATGATGGCGTCTTTGATTTTGGCTGCCCAAAAAATTATTTCAATAAAGACACCAGTAACCATTTACCGAAAAGATAATTTAGGAGTAACATCCGCGCCAAAAAAGAGTAGATATTTAGATCGTTTAAATGCCTATGCTTTTTTAAGATGGATAATCGAACAAGATTATATCGAGTATCTTCCTACGTATAGAAAATACTCTTTCCGACGATATATTTTTACTATGACGGACTTGTACTTAACTAAAAAAGCTTTTAGTAAAAAAGAATATATAGTAGCTAAAAAAAATCAAAGGGCTTTATTAAAATTTTTAAACCAAAAAACATTATGCATCTTTCCCGACGCGCCGTTTAAAGACTTTTTTATTGCAATCGGTGTTTTTAAAATAGATTCCTAATTCTTATAAATATTATTTTATAAATAATCTTGCTTGAAAATGCCCTCATATGTCGCTATAGTTTTTATTGCAGGTGTTAATTCACCTTCTATTGTTTGAATTAAGGAGGATAACAATGGCAAAACAATACGTCTATAATTTTAAAGACGCACACGGCCTTGGCAAAGAACTCTTGGGTGGCAAGGGTGCCGGTTTGGCCGAAATGACTTATATTAAAGTCCCAATTCCAGAAGGATTTACCGTTACTACTGAAGCTTGTACACTTTATTATCAAAGCGGTAAAAAATTGCCAGATTTTCTTGTTAAAGAAATTTATGATGCAATTAAAGTGATCGAAAAAGATACTGGAAAGAATTTTGGCGGCGATCACCGTCCTTTATTAGTTAGCGTTCGTAGTGGCGCTCGCGTTTCCATGCCTGGTATGATGGATACAATTTTAAATCTTGGTTTAAATGATGTAACTGTCGCTGCTTTAGCTAAAGAAACCGACAACGAGCGATTTGCTTATGACTGCTACCGCCGCTTCATTTTAATGTTCACCAACATTGCAAAAGGTCATCCACGCACCGATATGGATAAGATGCTCGATGATTTAAAAGAAGAACGCGGTTATAAACTCGATACGGAAGTCACCGCCGATGAGTTAAAAACTTTAGTCCAAAAATACAAAGATTACTACAAGAAAACATTCAATGAAGACTTCCCAACTGATCCAAAAGTACAATTAATTGAAGCGGTCACCGCCGTCTTCCGCAGCTGGGATAATCCACGCGCAAATGTTTATCGTAAGATGAATAATATTCCATATGAATGGGGTACTGCTGTCAATGTCCAATCCATGGTCTTTGGCAACAAAGGAGAAACATCCGGCACCGGTGTCGCTTTCTCCCGCTCACCTTCTACTGGCGAAAAGAAAGTATTTGCTGAATATTTGCCGAACGCTCAAGGTGAGGACGTAGTCGCTGGTATTCGCACACCTCTTCATATTGAAGAATTAAATGCTAGAATGCCTGATGTTTATAATCAATTTGTTACAACAATCAAATTGATGGAAGAACATTATCGCGATATGCAAGATATGGAATTCACCGTTGAAGATGGAAAACTATATTTCTTGCAAACACGTAACGGCAAACGCACCGCTCAAGCTGCTTTAAAAATCGCTTGCGATTTAGTTGATGAGGGATTAATTACTCCGGAAGAAGCTGTCTTGCGCGTTGAACCACAATCATTAGATAGCTTGCTACACCCAACTTTCGATAAAGAAGAATTAAAGAAAGTTAAACCAATCGTTACCGGTTTACCTGCTTCACCAGGCGCTGGCACAGGCAAAATTGCCTTCTCGGCAAACGAAGCAAAAGAACGTCATGGCAATGGCGAAAAAGTTATTTTATGCCGTGCTGAAACCTCACCCGAAGATATCGAAGGTATGGTTGCCGCCGAAGCTATTATGACGATGCGCGGTGGTATGACATCTCACGCTGCTGTTGTTGCTCGTGGTATGGGCAAATGCTGCGTTGTTGGTTGTTCTGATGCAATTATCGATGAAGAAACTAAAACTCTTAAGATTGGTAACAAAGTATATGGTCCAGACGATGTAATTTCTGTCAACGGTTCAACCGGTGAAGTTTATGAAGGAGCTATCAAGAGTGTTGAAGCTGAAGTTACCGGCTATTTTGGTCGAATTATGGCTTGGGCAGACGAATATCGTCGCTTAGAAGTTCGCACTAATGCCGATACTCCTCGCGATGCAAAAACTGCTAAGCATTTTGGTGCTCAAGGTATTGGATTATGCCGTACCGAACACATGTTCTTCGATAAAGACCGCATTTTCCATATGCGCAAGATGATTCTTTCTGAAACGGTCGAAGGAAGGGAAGCGTGCTTAGAAGAATTGCTTCCATATCAACGCGACGATTTCTATCAATTATTCATGGCGATGGAAGGACTTCCGGTTACCATTCGTTTACTCGATCCACCGCTACATGAATTCTTACCACAAGAAGAAGACAAGATCGAAGAGCTAGCTAATGCTCTTAATATGACAGTCGAACATGTTAAGGACAGAATTGAATATTTGCACGAATTTAACCCAATGATGGGTCACCGTGGCTGCCGTCTCGATGTTTCTTATCCAGAAATCGGACGCATGCAAGCTCGAGCAATTATTGAAGCGGCCTTAAAAGCACAAAAAGATTTAGGTAAAAAAGTTGTTCCTCAAATCATGATTCCTTTGACGCTCGACGTTAAAGAATTCCGTTATGTGCGTTCTATAATTGTGGAAACCGCCGATGCTACAATCGCAAAAAGCGGCGATAAACTCGAATACGAAGTCGGCACAATGATTGAAATTCCTCGGGCGGCTCTTCTTGCTGATGAAATTGGTAAAGAAGCGCAATTCTTCTCATTTGGTACCAACGATTTAACCCAGATGACATTCGGCTTTAGCCGTGACGATGCTGGTAAATTCTTGCCTTCCTACTATGAAAAGAAGATTTTGGAACAAGATCCATTTGCCACTGTTGACCAAAAAGGTGTTGGCAAATTGATTGACTGGGCAGTCAAAAATGGTCGCGCAGCAAACTCCCATCTCCATTTAGGTGTTTGTGGCGAACATGGTGGTGATCCGGTTTCCATCGATTTCTTCCATCGTGTTGGTTTAGATTATGTGTCTTGCTCGCCATACCGCGTTCCTGTTGCTCGCTTAGCCGCTGCACAAGCCGCGATTCGCAACAAATAATTTAACTTTAAAAAATTAAAGCGACCCTTGTTAGGAGGGTCGTTTTTTTATCCATAACAGTGATAAAATGCGTATTTAATTATGTTTTTTAATAATATATAACGAATTTTAGACGCTTTTTTATAATTTTATAGTCAATAATGCAAATTATATCTTGCATTGAATGTTACAGTATGTTACTTTAATTATGCGACGCAACAACCTTTCCCCATAAGCATAATGTCTTTGCGTCGCACCCTTTTTTTATTTATCAATATCAGCACTCATGGCTGATATTTTTATTGCTTTATATCGTTTAAACAAGAATAATATTTTTGATGAAAATAGATAAACGTGTATCCAAAACGAAAGAAGCAATTTATAATGCAATGCTTTCCATTTTAAAAGACAAAGAAATTGATAAGATAACTGTTTCAGACATCGCTAATAAGGCCAAGATAAGTCGCAAAACTTTTTACTCCCATTATAGTGGTATTCATATGCTTATCAGCGATGTAATCGAAACGTACGCTAGGTCGATAGAAGACTATTTAATGTCAATCGATTTAATAGAAGCTTTTCATGACAAAGAAAAGATGAAAACTATCCTTACATTTTTATTAAAACGCGATGAAAAAATTATTGAATTGATTTTTATGGCTAAAGGAAGAGATTCATTAATTTATCGGCTGGGCATCGTTTTAAAAACAACCATCCAAAAAATGCTCAAGGAAAAATATGAACTACAAGAAGAGCTGCTTCAATCTTCGGTAAATTATGTCATCTCAGGAATTTTTGCGGTTTATCGCGATTGTTATTTACAAAATAAGTCACAAAAAAGTTTCAATGAGATGATTGATAATTTATCTACTATTACCATTGAAGGTACATCAGGCATTTATAAAAAATTCATCGGTAAATGAAAACGATATCGTTGGATGAGTTTACATAGCCAACACATTTATTGTTCATAAAAATATCATTATTATCTTCAATATAGCCGACCTCTTCACCGGCAACGCTGAGGGTTCCGTCGTCATCTAGTTTGCCAAACTTCTTTCCGCGAACAAAAATATCACCATCATAAGAAATATATCCAACTAGTTCCTTGTTGATATAAACATTTTTCCCGTAGCAATTAATAAATAACATTTTTTTACCTTGTTCCTTAATTTTTAAGGCTTTTTGGCGGAGTTTTGCGGCGTATTCTGGTTTATTTTCTTGACGACAACGAGCGATGGCCATCTCGTTTTTATTGATATTTTTATTAATTGTACTTCCGGCAGCTATAAACGAATCGTCACCAATTTCCACCGGAGAAATAATTGTTGAGTTAGAACCAATAAAAACATTTTCACCTACGCTGCTTCGAAATTTATTAACACCATCATAATTGGCAAAAATAGCGCCACAGCCAACATTGGTTTTCTTTCCAATTTCAACATCACCCAAATAACTTAAATGAGCACTTTTAACGCCACTGTGAAAATAGGCATTCTTTAGTTCGACAAAATTGCCAATTTTAGCTTCGTCTTCCACGATCGCACCAGTGCGCATTCGCGCGAATGGGCCAACATGCACTTTGTTATGAATTGTGGACTCGGTAATATAAGACATCTCGACAACATTATCGTTACCAATATTAGCATCTTTTAAATATGTGTTCGGACCAATGATGTTCCGTTCACCAATTATTGTTTTTCCATAAATATAGGAGTTTGGTTCTATAATCGTATCGGGACCGATTTGCACATATGGACCGATATAGGTGTTATCACTATCAACAATAGTAACGCCTTCAAGCATTAATTTTTTATTAATTTCTTTTTGCTTAATTTTTAGTGCTTGATAGAGCTGATATCGATCGTTGATACCCATCATCTCTTCATCGCCTTCCATAATTGAAACACTCATTTTTTGATGATCTAAAAAGAACATTTCGATTAAGTCGGTTAAGTAATATTCGTTGGTTAATGGGTTGGGGGTTACCTTTTTTAAATATTTAAACAACAATTGATTATCGAAAACATAGACACCGGTATTGACAATATCGATTTTTTGTTCCTCTTTAGTAGCGTTTTTTTGCTCAACTATTTTTAATAAATTGCCTTCTTCATCCAATATCAAACGACCATAGCCGAAAGGATTTGGCACATGCGCACCCAAAACGGTCAATTTATTGTTTTTCGAAACATGACTATCTAATAATGCTTTAAGTGTCTCGCTTTTTAGCAAAGGCGTATCACCGCACAATATGATAGTAGCGCCTTCTTTATCTTCTAAAATTGGAGCAACTTGCATGATGGCGTGCGCTGTACCTTTTTGCTCCAATTGGTAGGCGATTTTACTATAATCTTTCACAATGGCTTCGCTTGTTTTTGCTCCAAAACCTACGATGGTAACAATTTCATCCAAAGAAAGCGGAGATAGCGAATCTAAAACATATTTAACTAATGGAACGCCTAAAATTTCATAACTGACTTTAGATTTATCTTCTAGTTTTGATTTCATCCTCGTGCCTTTACCGGCAGCTAAAATAATGGCAAATTTATTCATTTTTATAATGTCCTCGTAAGATAAGTATCATAATTTAGTTTATCATATTTTCTAGCAAGCATTTGCAACTTATGGTGATTTTTTGATAGCGCAAAAACCGCGCTGCCTGATCCGCTCATTAAAACCATGTCTAAGCCGTCTGATTTCATCATGTCTTTTATTTTTTGAATTTCCGAAACCATCGAAATTGAAACATCTTCTAACGAATTAAACATCGCTTTGGCTAATGCATCATCATCGTCACTTTTTAATGCGTCAACAATCGCTTCAGGATTGCCGTGTTTTAAGATAACGCCTTTATCTAAAGCGTCGAAGACATCTTTTGTCGATAGTCCTTTTTCAGGCATAACAATTAAAACGTAGTAATGTTGTTTTATATTTAATGGCTCAATTACATCGCCGATTCCTTTTACGCGGGCAGGAACATTTTTTAAACAAAACGGCACATCTGCACCAATCGATTTAGCTAATTCAATTTGCCCTTCTTCGCTATCTTTTATTTTTAAAACATGATACAAAGCGTTCAAGATGGCTGCGGCATTAGAAGAGCCGCCACCTAAGCCAGCTCTAATTGGAATTTCCTTATGCACAGAAATAGCAAAATTTTGAGTAAAATTGTATTTCGCGCGCGCTTTTTTTATGGCAATATTGATTAAATTATATTTTGTTTCTTGTATGTCGACATGATCGCAAGTTATATAAGAGTCTGTCGAATAGGGCAAAATGTTAAAAGATATTGAATCGTGTAGTTCTAACGGAAGCATAATCATGTCTAAATCATGATATCCGTCTTCTCTTTTATTAATAACATCTAGATAAATGTTTATTTTTGCAAATGCCTTAATGTACATGGTAACTGAGCGATTTTTATTCTAACACTTGCTTATAATTAAGCAACTGATTTGTTAAAAGATAATATTCATTAATATTAATTTGTTCTGGTCGCAATCTAGGGTTGATTTTTGCTTGTTCGAGCATTGCTTTGGCTAAATTTTTATCATTTAGTAAATTGGACAGGTTATTCAAGACTGTCTTGCGACGATTTTGGAACAATAGAGTCATTACTTTATAATTTTCTTTAATTGCTTTGTCTCCACGTGCATTAATTTTCAATTTGAAAACAATCGAATCAACCCGCGGTGAGGGAACAAAACTTGCCGCCGATAACGAACATAGTAATTCAACTTCGCACAAATCTTTTATTAAAAGTGATAATGGGCAAATATCTTTACTTTTAATGCTTAATAATCGTAAGAGGGCTTCTTTTTGTGTCATTAAAACAATCGTGTCGGCCTTTTCGGCATATAAAAGTAAATGCTCAATGATATTACTTGTAATATAGTAAGGAATATTACCAATAATTTTATTGTATTTACTTACATCAAATTGCAAAATATTAGCTTTTTTAATATTTGTTTTCTTTCTATCTTTAAGCAATTTGTTTTTTAAAAAATCAACCATCCGCGAGTCAACATCAATCAAGGTTAAATCATTAGAATATTCCGACAAATAAATGGAAAGGGAACCTAAACCGGCACCTATTTCCAAAATTTTATCTTTTTTCTCAATGCCAAGCATGGAAACAATCCGCTCAGCAACATCAAAATTTATTAAAAAATTTTGTCCTAACGAATGGTTCGCGAGTTGCGAATAAGTTTTGATATAATCTTTCAATTCATCCTTAGTCATTTTTTATAATTATACACTAACTAAAATGTTTATTACCATTCACCAATCAATTTTAAAAAGTTATTATCGCTAGCATCAATGATAGTTTTCACATCAATGTTTTTAACTGTGGCTATTTTTTCTGCTATTAGTGGCAAATATTTCGAATGATTTGCTTTTCCGCGATAAGGTGTTGGAGCCAAATATGGAGCGTCCGTTTCAAGTACAAATTTATCAAGCGGCACCGCTTTTACTACCTCAACCAATTGTCTAGCGTTTTTAAAAGTGACAACTCCACCAACACCAATCAAAAAATTAATTTTGATAAACTCGTTCATCATCTCTACGCTACCAGGGTAGCAATGAATGATGCCTCCACGATTGACAGGATGGTTTTTTAAAATATTAAATGTTTCTTGAGTCGCTTCCCGAGAATGGATTATGACCGGCAAGTCAAATTTATTGGCCAAATCGATTTGTTCAATAAAAATTTTCTTTTGCTGATCTCTTATCTTTTCATCTTTGTCCCAATAAAAATCTAAGCCAATTTCGCCGATGGCTTTCACATACTTTTTATCAATCATTTTTGTTAATTTCGTCAAATCATCTACCTGCATTTTTTTAACTTCGCTTGGATGAATACCAATGGCACATTTAATCGCCTCACTTTTTCTAGCGTGCATAATGGCCACCGAGGAAGAAGCAAGATCAAAGCCGATGTCGAAAAATTTATCAACATCACCTTCTAAGGCCGATATAATATATTCTTCAGCATTATCTTTATATAGTTCGTCATTAATATGGCAATGTGTATCAATCATTTTATTTACCAACACAAAAACGTGAAAAAATTTCTTCGCTCAAATCGTTTTTGTTTCCTTCACCAAGCAAATCAAGCATGTCATTATACGCTTTTAGTAAGTTAATTGAAATCAAATCAATTGGTACATCATTTTTTGTTTCCTCGATTGCCTCTTTCAATATTAAGTCAATGTTAGATAACAAGCCTAATTGCCTTGCATTATTAAAACTAGGTACTATTTCTAAACCATCATTTAAAAGGAAAATTTCTTTAATTCTATTTATCAGCTCATCGATTTCTTTCTTCGAGGCACTAGTGTAAACTTCATCGTTTTTCTCTTTAGAATATAAATCTTTTTTGTTGTGGACAATAATATATGGTTTATCGGCGAAGGTTTCAATTAATTTTTTGCTTATTTTATTACCTTCTACAACATATAAAAGCAAGTCGGCATTCTTTATTGCTTCTTTCGCTTTATCAATTCCGATTAATTCAATTGGGTTGTCCGTTTTTCTTTGCCCGGCCGTGTCAAAAAAGTGAAAAGGAATTCCTTCAATAATTAAATCTCCTTCAACGATATCACGCGTCGTTCCTTCAATTTCGGTGACGATTGCTTTCTCTTCGCCAATTAAAGCATTTAATAATGATGACTTGCCGACATTTGGCTCGCCAATAATGGCAACATTAACGCCATTTTTAATTTTTATTGCAAGTTTAGCGTTTTTAAGAAAAATGCTTAATTTGTGGCGAATTTGATTGCAAACGTCAACTATTTTTTCTCTGTTTACTTGCTCGATATCTTCGTATTCTGGATAGTCAATATTCACTTCAATATTGCTCAATAAATCCGCTAGTTGTTCTTTTATTGGATAAAATTCATGGGAAACAAATCCCTCTAACGCATATAACGATATCGATTTACTTTCTTTGGTTGTTGCGTTTATTAAATCGTTAATGGCTTCAGCCTGAACTAAATCAATTTTCCCGTTTAAAAATGCGCGTGAAGAAAATTCTCCGTTCGTTGCCATCCTTGCCCCGTGTTTCAAACATAAGTCAATAACTTCACGAACAATCAACATTGAGCCGTGCGTGATAATTTCTACTGAGTTTTCACCTGTAAAAGAGTGAGGGGCTTTATATTTAAGCAAAACAACTTGATCGACTTTTTTATTTTCATCAACAATGTATCCAAAAAGAATTTCTTTAGTTAAGTTATCGTCAAATTGTTTAGTGAAAATTGAAGAGACAATTTTAAAACAATCATCACCAGATAATCTAATTATGGCAAGGGCACTTTTGGTCGCCCCGGACGCTAAAGCAACGATTGTATCAAACATACTACTCCTATTATACAAAAATAGAGCACTTGGCTCTATTCTACATATTTGATTGTAACCGCTCTAGCTTTTCCTTCACCGCTAGATTCTGTCTTGATGTGTGAGAAGTTGACCAAGGCATTATGAACAATTCGTCGTTCGTCGCTAGGCATCGGATCGAGCGTGACATCAACATGTGTTTTTTGAACCGTCTTAGCACTCATCCTAGCTAATCTAGCGACACGATTATATTTCGCACCTTTATAGTCTCCTACATCAAGTAAAATGCGGAAACGATGTTTAAATTTGCTTGAAACAGCTAATCTAGTCAATTCATTTAAAGCTTGCAATGTAACTCCGTTTTTACCAATAACAATCGGATTATGACCAGTATTAATTTCGATACGAATAATATCGTCATTAAGTGAGGCGGTTGTAGTTACTTCTTCAATATCTAACGATGTTAAAACGTTTGTAATATATTGTTGAGCATATTCGATAGCATCGCTCAATTCGTACACCTCAATAACTGCTTTTTTAGAAAGTAATGTTCTTTTTTCTTCTTTGATAGAAAAAATCAAATCGTTTTCTTCGACACCTAAATCTTCAACTGCTAATTTGATAGCGTCTTTAACGGTTTTAGCTGTATATGTTTTCATTAAAATACCTCGATTCTTGCGCTTTTAGCGACTTTGTTTCTTGTGTTTTTCACGCTTCATTAACGCTGGCACAACAAGTAACTGAATTATTAATGTTTGAATGATGGAATAAATAGCACCGAAAATCCAGTAAATAGCCATGGCGGCCGGCAAAGTAATACCCATAAATACGATCATCGCCAACATGACCCAAGAAACTATTTTCATTGTTTTAGCTTGCTGATCTTGTGATGGGTTTTTGGTTAAGCGACTGACATTCTTTGACTTTTTAACTGTTAACCACTGCGGCAATTTCATCGAAACAAACTGTGTACCAGCCATGATTAAAAAGATGACCAACGCCGTCCAAAAGCCATAGGCATTTACTGCCCAATCGGTTCCGAAATTGGAAAAGGCAGTCCAAATGCTGGTAGACAACTGTAAGTTTAATAATGTACCAGTGGATAAGACGGCTGAACCATTCATTGCTCCCCAAACACCAATAAAGATTGGGAATTGAATGATCATTACCAAAATGGACATTAATGGATTTACTTTATTTTTCTTATATAAAGCTGCTGTCTCTTGCGACAGGCGCATCTTTTCAGATTGGTTGGTTTGAGCGTTGGGATATTTCGCTTGTATCTTAGCTATCTCGGGCTGTAAGGCCTGCATCTTTTGCTGCGACACCGTTGACCAAAATGTTACAAGTAAAATGAATGTTCGCACGATAAATGTAACGATGGCTAAAGCGGCAAGTTGAATCCAACCATTTGCTGAAACGCCTCCCATGCTGACAGTTATGGTGTCAAGTAAGTAGGCGACCGGATAAACTAAAAGACCTTCAATCGGCCCCTTGCTCCAAGCGTACTCCCAAGATTTGGCGTCAATCAAAATGCTTTCCCCGCTATAACCATATGAACCATATTCACCAGAGACGGTTGCAATACAAGACCTCAACGAAGATACGGTCGTGGTCATTTGTGAAACATAAAGTTTACTGAAATCTTGATCGGGTGAGTTTTCAAGTCCAACAATTTTTTTAACTTCGGCATCAATGACTTCATAATTTACCCAAAGTAATTCGTCGGTACCATAAAATTTTAAATAACCATATTGTTTTAATAGCGTATTTGTCTCGTCTCTTGTAATGTCACTAGTAGAAACAGGTAAATACTCAACTATTTGGCCGTTTTCGTCTTTTATCGAACGGACGTCGGCAAGAGGTGCTGGTTGATTATCATCAATAGCGTTTTCGTAAGCGTTGACATCGTTATTATAAATTGAGATGGCAAGTTCCAATACTTTTGTATCAAACATCGTAAAATATTCTCTACTCGGAATATATAAAGAGTTTGATTCAGCGGTCGCTAAAATAGAGGAAAGAGTTGCCGAGGTTAAATAGGCGCCTTCTTCGTTTCGATAGACAATGCGATATAAATCATCGTTATCGTCAAAGACTTTTTCGACATATTGAAGCTCGGTAGAAACAAAACTCTGGATATCTTCGTATGAATGATATTCACTAACTCCAGGTTCATATGCGTACATCATTCTGGCCGTTTCAATGGTCGAACAAAAAGATGTTGTACAACCGGAAATAGTCAACGCCGCAAGAGCGAGCGCGGAAATTCCTAACGTTAGTTTAAGCGATCTTTTCACAATATTATTTATCCAATCTTGAAATTAATTCGGTGACGAGTTTTTGATTGAGAACAAATTCATCTGAATTATACCCTTTATAAATTATAAAGACATAATCGTTGGCGATATGCAAGTCCAATAAATTTCCCAAAATGGCTTTTATTTGGCGACGGGCCTTGTTTCTTTTATTAGCCTTCCCTAATTTTGTTTGAACGGAGACGCCTACTCTAGCATAACCGACACTATTAGGAAGAACAAACATGGCCAGATTAGTTGTTTTATATGCTCTACCTTTATGAATTGTGTTATCAAAATCTTCGTTTTTCTTAAGACGATTTTTAACCTTCATCCTCTAGTGCGACAATCTTTCGCGTCCTTTAGAACGGCGATCAGATAATACTTTACGACCGTTCTTGGTTGACATGCGAGCTCTAAAACCATGAACTCTTTGTTGATGTTTATGACTTGGTTGATACGTTCTTTTCATAAATTATTACTCCTAATTCTAAACGTGCGAATTGATTATATTATTAGAAACACATTTAGTCAAAGATTTATTTGGGCGCACATACGATATCGCGATTTTAAAAGGTAAAAATCAACAAAAAATATTTCGATGGTGGAAAATCGGCAAAAAAGTAAGTTTTTTTGTCATTGTCTAAAATATTTATTCACCGTTATTTTCACGAATTCACCGCCTTGTGAAAAAACGATTGTGTTTTTGGTGAAAAATTTAAAAAGTTTCGATAATATCGATATTTTTTATTAAAAATGATTGTTTTTATTTACAGTTATTCACCATTTTTGACCACCAATCCACAAAGAAATATTCACCTATGTTTTTTCCACAAAATTTAAATTGTGGATAACTCATCTTTTACTAGTCTATTTCGAGTGTTTTTTACAATATTTATTGTGGAAAACTTTTGTGATTGTGAATTTGCTCTTTTTTTTAGTTTTATTTAGTTTATACTCTTGGTTGAAAGAGGTCATATTATGCAAAGAACGATTTCTGAGTTAGGTAGGCTCTGGCATGAAGTATTAGAGGATCTTGGCCAGCAAATTAACGACAAACACGTTTTTGACGCTTTTTTGAGCGATTCCTTTATACATTCTATTAATAATAATTTAGTAATTGTAGCCGTTAATAGTGATTTGGCTGAAAAAATTGTTAAAACCAATTACATGGATTTAATCAACGCTAGTTTGAAATTACATTCTCAAGATAACATAAAAGCCGAAATAATGAGCAAGGAAAACTTAAAACAGCAAGAAGTTGTCGAAGAGAAGCCGTTATTTTTCGCCAATTCTGTCATTAATCCTACTTTAACTTTCGATAATTTTATTGTCGGTGAATGTAATCGACAGGCCAAACAAGCCGCTTTATATATTGCCGCCAATCCGGGGAAAGCTTTTAATCCATTATTTATTTATTCTCAATCTGGATTAGGCAAAACACACCTTTTACACGCGATAGCCAATCATATTAAAACTAATAGTCCGGGCATGCGCGTACTATACTGCTCGGCTGATGATTTCTTTACTGAATATTTAAAGGTTGTTCGTGGCGAAAAAGAACAGGTAGCCATGAAAGACTATATCGCGAAACACGATGTTTTATTAATTGATGACATTCAGTTTTTCTCTGGCAAACGCGAAACGGAAAATTTCTTTTTCCAAATTTTTCAGCGGATGCATAATGCAAAAAAACAAATTGTTATCACAAGTGATAAACACCCGAGTGAGCTCAACGGATTTGAGCAACGACTAACATCGAGATTTTCCTCTGGACTAGTTATGAATATTGATCCCCCGGATACTCAAACCTGCGTTGCTATTCTTAAATCTAAAATAAACGCTGGCCCGCTGGATATAAACAACTTTAATGAAGCTGTCCTTAATTTCATTGCTGAAAAGTTCTCAAAAAGTGTTCGTAACCTAGACGAAGCGTTAAATAGAATTATATTTTATACAACCAGTTTTAAGCCGACTAAGTCAATAACAATGGATGTGGCAATGGAAGCCGTTCAAAATTTAATTGATGTGCGTGAAGCGAAAACTAAATTGAACGAAAATAGAATAATAACCACCGTTGCCGAGTATTACAACTTAACACCAAGTCAATTGACTGGCAAATCGCGCTTGAGTGAAGTTACAACTCCTAGACACATTGCTATGTATCTCATCCGTGAAGTATTGGATGTTCCATTTGCAAAAATCGGTTACATTTTTGGCGGTAAGGACCATAGTACTGTCATGAATGGTGTAAAAAAAGTGGAAAACGAGTTGAAAAAAAGTGTACCGTTACAAACCGCTGTTAACGACATAAAAAACATTTTAAATCAATAATTGTTATTTTAATAACATCAGGACACAAAATCGTGTTACAATGTGCGTATTCAAAATCAAATATTGAATTATCCGCCAAACTCGCAATGCTTAATATTAAAAATAATATAAGTATAAGAAAAGAAAAGAGGAGATATTTATTATGAGATTAGTCATCGAACGAGAAGCCTTAATAAAAGGTTTGGGTTCTATTAGCAAAGCAATTAGCTCAAAAGTTCCTATGCCAATTTTATCGAATGTAAAAATGACTCTAAACGAAAAAGGTCTAGAGCTATTAGGAAGTGATAACGATTTAGTTATAAGAACAACTGTTCCTTATATGATTGGTGATAAAGAAATTATTCGTAATTCAAAGCCGGGATCGGCATTAGTCAGTTTTAAATATTTAAGTGATATTGTTCGTCATATGGAAGGCGAATATATCTCAATTGAAGTCATCGATGAAATTGTTTTGCGACTCGACGATGGAAAATCTAATTTCCGTCTCAATTCTATTAAGCCAGAAGAATATCCAGATATCGATTTAGAATTATTTGGAGCCATTTTTGACGTCAAAGCAAGTGATTTGTTCGCGTTGGTAGAAACCACCGCCTTTGCCGCTTCGACAAAAGACGGTAGGCCAGTATTGACGGCCATTAATTTTGATGCTCACAATAACGTTTTAACAACCACTGCGACCGATACGGCTAGATTGGCTAGAAAAAAAGTAGATATCGACGATAACATCGCCTTTTCTGTCAATATTGTTGCTAAAAAGTTTTTAGATATTGTCCATTCTTTTGAAAACGAAGAAATTGTCACTGTTGCTGTCTCTGATAAAAAGATAATCTTCTCGTTTGGATTTACCGTAATATCTGTTCGCTTGATTAATATTGATTATCCAAACACTAAAAATATCATTCCTAAGTCATTTAATTATTATCTAGAAGTTAATTCGCGTGAGTTTTTGGCCGCCATGGAACGTGTTTCCGTTTTAAGTAGTGAACACGAAGGGGTAGTAAAACTTGTTATGACAGAAGATGAAGTAGAAATAATGTCGCGAACCGTAAGCGTTGGTTCGGCGAATGAAAAAATTAACACTTTCCAATTTTCTGGTGAACGTTTGGAAGTCAGCTTTAAATCATCTTTTGTTTCCGATGCGATAAAGGCACTTAAATGTGAGGATGTCACCATCGCTTTTGTTGGCGAAATGAAGCCGTTTGTTGTTAAAAATGTTAAAGATGATTCAATTGATATGTTGGTGACTCCACTTAGATCATAAAAAGAGCGTTTGGGACTTCAAAAAAATAATTTAGGCAAAAAAATCAAATATTCAAAAACTAAGCATTTAGCAGCTAAAAAATAAGGGAATAAATATATATTCCCTTTTTATTTTTTGTGTGGTAAAATATCCCCGAGTGATGAAATGAGTTTTTGATGAATAAGAAAATTGAAGAAATTGTTATCCGCGATGAGTACATCACCTTAGGCTCTCTTCTAAAATTTTGCCACGTTATTAGTTCAGGAGGAGAGGTAAAAATGTTTCTTGGCCAAGGCGCAGTAAAAGTTAATGGTGTAAACGAGACGCGCCGAGGAAGAAAATTATATCCTGATGATGTAATCGAGGTGGAAACAAGAACTTTAAAAATTGTTAAGTGATTATTAAAAAACTCGCCCTAATTAATTTCCGTAATTTCAAAAAACTCGAGACTGAATTTGAAGAAAAAGTCAATATCATCACTGGAAATAATGGGGCTGGCAAAACCAATTTGGTTGAAGCGATATATTATCTAAGTTTAGCTAGAAGTTTCCGAGAAGTTAACAATATTGATTTAATCAATAAAGGAAATAAAAATGCTATTATACGCGCGAGCGTATCCCGCGATAATATATTGACGGATGTGGCGATTCTTATAACCCCCACCGCTCATAAGATATTGGTGAATGGTAAAGTAGTTCGCAAACTATCCTCTTTGTTAAAATTGGTGAATGTCGTTGTTTTTGAACCGAAAGATAGTTTTATTTTTCGGGGCTCACCATCTATTAGAAGAAACTTTCTAGACTTGACGCTCGTTAAAAAATACCCGGAGTATTTGGAAATTCTTTCTGGCTATGACAAATTGCTAAAAGAAAGAAATCAATTGCTCAAAAATGAAGAGGTTGACCTGCTTGCTTTGGATGTAATTACCGACAAAATGAGTGAATATGCTTTAAAGATTATCCTTTATCGCCACAAATTGTGCTCAGAAATCAACGAAATTATTTCTAAAGTAGTAAATCACATCAAAGGCGTCAACGATTCGCTAGAAGTCGTTTATCAGCCATTTATAGACACGATAGACCTAAGCAAAGATAAGATTGTCGAATGTTTTAGAAAAAATACGGCTAGCGATATAAAAAAGAAAGTTACATCAATCGGTGTTCAACGTGAAGATTTCCAAATGTTATTAAATGGGAAAGATGTTGCCACCACCGGTTCGCAAGGAGAGAATCGCCTCGCGGCCATCGCCTTAAAACTAGTGCCATATTTCCTTATAAAGGAAAAAGAAGATCGGCCAATCGTTATAATGGACGATGTGATGAGTGAGCTTGATGCTATTCATCAAAAACGACTATTTGAATTTTTACAAAAACTCGGGCAGGTGTTTGTTACCGAGACAAAAATAAATCAGCCAAACACCACAATCTATCATATAGAAAACAATCAATTATTACGGAGGAAAGCATAATGGAAGAAGAAAAGGTAAATCATTCCGTCGAAGAAGAAGGCTTTGATAAAGCCGATCAAAATTATGACGCGAGTGATATTCAAGTCCTAGAAGGCCTAGAGGCGGTTCGAAAAAGACCAGGCATGTATATCGGTACCACCGGCCCCAACGGACTCCATCATTTAGTTTGGGAAATTATTGATAATTCAATTGATGAAGCATTAGCCGGCTATTGCGACCAAATTATTGTGACAATTAACAAAGGAAACACCGTTACTGTTAAGGATAATGGCCGCGGAGTACCAGTTGATATCGTCGCGAAATCTGGATTATCTGGCGTGGAAACGGTATTTACGATTTTACACGCTGGAGGTAAATTCGGTGAAACAAGCGGATACAAAGTATCCGGTGGTTTGCACGGCGTCGGTGCTTCGGTCGTTAACGCCCTATCTGACTGGATGGAAGTCACCGTCCATAAAAACGGTGGTAAATACTACATTAAATTTGGCAAAGGTGGAAAGGTTACTGAACACTTAAAACGTATAGGTGATACGACTGAAAGTGGCACTACTGTTACATTTAAGCCTGATCCCACTATCTTTTTAGACACGGTTGAATTTAGTTACGATACAATTCGTGATCGAGTCCGTCAGATGGCCTATTTAAATCGCGGTGTTAAATTAACGGTCATTGATGATCGCGGTGAGACGCCAGTTCAAGAGACATTCCACTATGAAGGCGGAATTATTGAATATGTAAAAAATATTAATATGAATAAAGGCCCAATCATGGATGACATCATCTATTGTGAAGGCTTTGAAGAAGTTGAATATCTACCTGGTAAAAGCGGAAAAATCTACTGTGAGGCAGCTATTCAATACAATGAATCTTATACAAAAACAATTTTTTCCTTCTGCAATAATATTAATACACACGAGGGCGGCACGCATGAAGAAGGATTCCGCCTTGCTATTCAAAGAGTAATCAACGCATATGCCATCGAAAAGAAATATTTAAAAGATGGTGAAGAAAAATATACGGTCGATGATATCCAAGAAGGAATGACAGCGATTATTTCTGTCAAACACCCAAATCCTCAATATGAAGGACAAACAAAAACAAAACTTGGAAATACCGAAGTTAGAAAAATTGTTTCGCAAGTTGTCGGTGAATCTCTCAAAAGATTTTTATATGAAAATCCAAAAACCGCTATTTTAATTTTAGACAAAATTTCTATGGCGTCTAAAGCGCGTATGGCTGCTAGAACGGCCCAAGAAAACGTTCGTCGTAAAAGCGGATTGGAATTGACAACTTTGCCAGGAAAGCTGGCCGATTGCTCGTCGAAAAATCCTGAAGAATGCGAGTTATATATCGTTGAAGGTAATTCCGCTGGTGGCTCGGCAAAAAACGGAAGAGACCGTGATACCCAAGCAGTTTTGCCTCTTCGCGGTAAAATTATTAATGTTGAAAAAGCTCGTCACGAAAAAGTTTTTGATAACGCCGAAATCGGTAACATGATTGTCGCTATCGGCGGCGGTGTTGACCCGCAATTCGACGTGACAAAAATTCGTTATCATAAAATAGTGATTATGACCGATGCTGATGTTGATGGAAGTCACATCCGAGTCTTGCTTTTAACTTTCTTTTATCGCTATATGCGCGACTTAATTACGCAAGGTTATGTTTATATTGCTCAACCTCCTCTATACAAGGTTGATTATCACGGCAAAGCCTACTATGCATATAATGATGAGCAACTCGAAGTCATCAAAAAGCAATTAGATTTAAAACCAGGTTATCCATTCCAACGTTATAAAGGTTTAGGCGAAATGGATGATCATCAATTATGGGATACCACCCTCAATCCAAAAACTAGAAAAATGCTTCGTGTCACTCTCAGTGACGCGATTGAGGCCGAACAAGTTTTTACCGACTTAATGGGCGATGAAGTTCAACCACGAAAAGATTTCATTCACAAGAACGCTAAGTTTGTTAAAAACTTAGATATTTAATACGGAGGACATTAACAAATGGCTGATGAAGAAAAGAAAATCGATCAAGAAGAAATCGAAGATAAAAAAGAAAAAGAATTAGAAGAAATTGAAGCTGGTATTGTCCCTGGTTTGCGCGATACCGACTTGGCTAAAGAAGTTAGATCGTCATTTTTGGATTATTCTATGTCCGTTATTGTTTCACGGGCTATTCCAGACGTACGCGACGGTTGTAAGCCGGTTCATAGACGAGTTATTTATGGTATGTATGAAACGGGCACAACCCCAGACAAGCCACACAAAAAATGCGCTCGTATTGTCGGTGACGTCATGGGTAAATATCACCCGCACGGTGACCAAGCAATCTATAGCACGTTGGCTCGTTTGGCACAGCCCTTTTCAATGCGCTATAAATTAGTTGATGGACACGGTAACTTCGGCTCGGTAGATGGTGATGAACCAGCCGCCATGCGATATACCGAAGCACGAATGTCCCGTTTAGCGCTTGAAATGGTGCGAGATATTGATTGCGACACGGTTGATTTTGTCGATAACTACGACGGTACAGAAAGAGAACCGTCAGTTTTGCCGTCCCGTTTCCCAAACTTGTTGGTTAATGGTTCAAACGGTATTGCTGTCGGCATGGCTACATCCATTCCTCCACACAATTTATCGGAGACGATTGATGCTGTTGTAGCTGTGGCACATAATCCTGATATCACCCCTTTAGAATTAATGCAAAATTATATCTATGGTCCTGATTTCCCAACCGGAGCAATTATCCTAGGTAGAGAAGGCATCAAACAAGCATTTGAAACCGGTATGGGTAACATATCAATTCGTTCTAAAGCCGAAGTGATTGAAAATGAAAAAACCGGCAAAAAGCAAATTATAATTACAGAAATACCTTATCAAGTTAATAAAGCGAACATGATTGAGAACATCGCTCACTTGGTACACAATAAGATTGTCGAAGGCATTACAGATATTCGTGATGAATCCTCTAATAAAGGTATTCGTGTTGTTATTGATGTCCGTCGCGATTGTATCCCTGAAGTTATTTTGAATCAATTATATAAAAACACCCAATTGCAAACATCAATCGGCATTATTATGCTTTGTTTGGTTGACGGAGCACCAAAAATTTTACCAATTAATGAATTTTTGAAGTGCTACTTAGAATTCCAGATTGATGTTGTTCGTCGTCGGACAGTATTTTTACTTAAAAAAGACGAAGCGCGCGATCACATTGTTATCGGCTTATTAGAAGCTATTAAGAACATTGACGAAATTGTCGAAATAATTAAAGGAAGTGCGACTCCCGAAGAAGCCGCCTCCAATTTATCGGCAAGATTTAATTTTAGCGAACAACAAACAGCAGCAATTTTGGCTATGACATTGCGACGTCTTACCGGTCTTGAAGAAGGCAGATTAATCGATGAACGCGCTCAACTTGAACAAAATATTGCTCGTTATAAACATATTTTGGCCAGTCGAGAAAATGTTGTCGAAGTTGTTGTCGAAGAGTTATTAGAAATTAAGCGCAAATTCGGCGACGCTCGTCGTACAGAAATTAGTGATAGTGCCGCTACCATCAATGATGAATCATTGATTCCACAAGATCAAGTCGTTGTCACTTTAACAACCAATAATTATATTAAACGCACGAAAGTTGATACTTTCCGCACACAAAATCGCGGTGGTCGTGGTGTCAAAGGAATGACAACTTATTCTGAAGATGAAGTTGCTTTGATGGTTAACGCTTCGACGCATACGGACATTTTGTTCTTTACATCGCTAGGTAAAGTTTATCGTTTACGCGGTTATATGATTCCCGAAGGCAGTAGAATTGCTAAAGGTGTACCGGTTCAACAGGTAATCGATATTCAAAAAGGTGAAAAAGTTATGGCCATTGTCAGTATGGATAACTACGATGATGATTCATACTTATTCTTCATTACTCGTAATGGCATCGTCAAAAAGACTAATGCGCGAGAATTCGCTTCCATTCGTCGTGATGGCAAAATCGCTATTTCGCTAAAGGAAAACGATCAACTACTCGACGTGAAACACACGGACGGCAATTGCTTAATTTGTTTGGCTAGTAGCCGAGGAAAATTGGTCAAGTTTAACGAAAGCGATGTTCGCCCAATGGGAAGAACAGCCGCCGGTGTCAAAGGTATGAATGTCGATGGTAGTTATGTTGTTAATGCGACGACATCGCTAGAAGGAAATTACATTTTAGCTATCACCCAAAAAGGTTATGGCAAGATGAGTCCAATCGATGATTATCGTTTGACAAAACGTGGATCAAAAGGCGTCATTACCTTAAACACGACTGCAAAAAATGGTAAACTCGTCGCTTTAAGAGCCGTCAACGGTGATGAAGATTTGATGATTGTTACCGCCGGTGGAGTTTTAATTCGAATTCCTCTTGAACAAGTCAAAATAAGTGGCCGCAACACTCAAGGTGTTCGCGTCATTCGTCTCGATGAAAAGCAACGTGTCTCAAGCGTTTCTGTTGTCGAACACGAAGAGGAAGAAACTGCAACCAGCGAAAGCAATGTCGAAGAATCGGTCGAACAAAGCGAAGAAAACACCACAAAAGTCGAATAATTTATGAAAGTTTGCGTATATTTTGAACCAATTCTTAAACGAGATAATTTTGAAGGGGCGCGCCTAAGAAAAAGCATCAAAGGCGCGCTTGAGGCGATTAATATACCATATACAAAAAATATTATTGATAGTTATGACGTCATTCATTTCTTATCGTCGAACGATGAAGCAAAAATAAATGATTCGGTTGAAAATGGTATCCCAACAGTCTTTAGCGCTTTATATTGCGAGGGTGATGAAGGGACACGTCTAACTATCTATAACGAAAACAAACATGTTCTTACTTTTAAAGCAAAGCGCATTTTGGATAGAGTCGATTTAGTTTTTGTTCCTTCAAATAGCGCAAAAGAATTCTTGCTTCAAAATGGTGTGGATAACAACATTGTTGTCTTGCCGGTATGTGTCAATAAAGAAAGATTTAAAATAAGCGATAAAATTATTGATGGACTATTTTATAGTTATTTCCAAATGCCTCGCGACGCAAAGTATGTGGTGGCAATCGGTGATTATACGAATAAAAATACAATTACTATTTTGTCATCAATTGCTTCGCTATGTTCTCAATATACTTTTTTCTTCTGTGGTCAAACAAAAAAGAACTCGTTATATAATATGCGCAAAAAAGTTCCCGACAACTTGCGTCTTAATCCAATCATGAGCGAAGAAATATATCGTTCAATGATGAAAAACGCCTCGCTATATTTAGCGATTGATAATGAAAAATTTTCGCCAATGTCTTTGTTTGATGCGGCGTGCGCTAAAACACAAATTATTGCTTTGGAACCGCTATTATATAACCGAGAAATACTTATTTCTCTCGGAGCAATTGTCGCGACAAATTTAGATGACTTAGCAACAAAAATTATTGAATATATGGATGGGAAAATACCGTCAAACACCAATAAAGCATATGCATACGCCAATCGGCATTCGTTATTAAAACTAGGTAAAGATTTAGAAAAAAATTATTTGAAAATAATAGATAATAAAAAGGAGAAAACAATATGATTGATCAAAAACTTATTATTGACAATCCTAAGCTGGTCGAAGAAAAACTTGCCAAAAAAGGTGTTATTATTGATTTTGCGCCATTTTTAACGATGGTGAATGAAAGAAAGGCTCTTTTGGCGAAAGTCGAAGAGGCTAACGCCTTAAGAAATCGCTTATCTTCCGATGTACCTAAATTTAAAAAAGAAGGTAAAGACGTATCGGAGATATTCAAAAGAGTAAAAGAAATTAATCAAGGCATCGAAGAAGATAAACAGCGCCTAACGGATATCGAAAACAACATTGCCTCCTTTTTAAAACCTCTGCCAAATTTGCCTGATGATGATTTACTTCCTGGCGGCAAAGAAAATAATAAGGTTATCGCTAGTTATGGTGAAAAGCAGCATTTTGCTTTTAAAATGTTGGACCATGTTGAGTTGGCCGAATCGCTTGGGTTAATTGACTATGTACGCGGAGCAAAAATTGCCGGCCACGGTTCCTGGGTTTATACCGATTTAGGTGCAAGACTAGAATGGGCGCTTTTAAACTTCTTTATTAGCGAACATTTAAAAGATGGCTATGAGTTCATGCTAGTTCCACATTTATTAAATTTTGAATCTGGCTATGTTGCTGGTCAATTTCCTAAGTTTGAAGGTGATGTATTCGTAATGGAGGGTGTAAACCCGAAAAAATTCTTGTTGCCTACTGCCGAAACCGCTCTCGTTAATTTTCATCGTAACGAAATATTAAACGATAGTGATTTACCGCGAAAATATTTTGCCTATTCGCCTTGTTATCGGAAAGAAGCTGGTGCCTATCGTTCTGAAGAACGAGGCATGATACGTGGATACCAGTTTAACAAGGTAGAAATGTTCCAATATACCAGTGAAGAAGGCGATATGCCGGCTTTTGAAGAATTGGTCAACAAGGCAGTTTCCTTGATGCAAAAGCTTGGTTTGACATTTCGAGTTTCTAAACTGGCGGCTGAAGATATTTCCGCTTCAATGGCTAGAACGTATGACATTGAAGTTTATTTCCCAAGTTTAGATATTTATAAAGAAGTTAGCTCTGTTTCAACTGCACATGATTATCAAGCAAGAAGAGGCATGATTCGTTATAAAGATAAAAACGGCAAAATTAAATTTGTCCACACTTTAAATGGTTCTGGTCTTGCCACTTCGCGCGTTTTCCCGGCTTTATTAGAACAAAATCAAAATGAAGACGGAAGCGTATCTATTCCCGAAGTTCTTTGGCCATTTATGGGTGGCATCAAAAAAATATATCCCAAAAAGCAATAGACATTTGTTATAATTATTGCGCCATCGCGACGGACGATTTATGAACCAGGTCAGGATAGGAATATAGCAGCCTTAAGTATTGAATTCGTGTGCGGTGGTTTTTTTAATGTATGTTTAGCGAAACTGATCAAAAATTTATGCTCGAGGCGTTAAAAGAAGCGCATTTAGCTTTTGAATGTGGCGAAATACCTGTCGGTGCAATCATTACAAAAGATGGCCGTATAATTGGTCGTGGCCACAATGTGGTCGCTATGACAAACGACACATCTGGTCATGCGGAGATTAATGCCATTAAAGATGCTTCAAAAACACTCAATGATTGGCGACTCACCGATTGTACAATTTATATAACGTTAGAACCTTGCTATATGTGTCAAGGTGCCATTTATTTATCAAGAATAAAAAGAATTGTATACGCTACGTCTTATCACAAAGAATTTCTTTATGGCTCTAATGATTTGTTTTTGTCTCCCAAATTAGCGTATTATCCAATTGTTGAAAGTGGTTTATTGAAAGAAAAATCGGAAACAATTTTAAAGCATTATTTTAAAAATATTCGTAATAAATCATAGGCTAAATTCTTCTATTAGTTATTCATTTAGTTTATACTTATTTTGATACAATGTATAAATTATGAAGAATCATGTTAAACACAATAAAGTACAAATAAAAATCGATGAAGCCGAACGGTTTAATCCTTCGTTTAAAGATGGATTAACGGAAGCTCAAGTTGCCTCTCGTTTTAAAGAAGGTTTAGTCAATAAAACGACCCCTAGCGTAACAAAATCATACTGGAAGATAATCTACGACAACGTTTTCAATTTCTTTAATCTTGTTTTGATTGCTATTTTTATTTTGCTTTTGATTGCTAAATCATATAACAATCTCTTTTTCATGGTCATCCTCTTGGCCAATACACTTATTGGGCTAATACAAGACGTTCACGCTAGAAGGCTGAGCGATAAATTGCGCGTTTTAACTAATCCAAAAGTGGAAGTGGTGCGCGAGGGAAAAGTGCAGGACGTGAATGTTAATAGTTTGGTGCTAGATGACATAATAATCGTCAAAGCTGGTGACCAAATTCCTTGTGATAGTTTGATAATGAACGGCGAAATAGATATGGATGAGTCGATGATAACCGGCGAATCTAAATCAATCTTGCGGCAAGCCGGTGATTTAATTTATTCAGGCACAACCGTTTTAGGTGGTAAAAGTTATTTAAAAGTAATGAAAATTGGCAAGGCGAACTACGCTGCAACATTGCAAGAAAAGGCCAAAACATTCACACCAAAAAAATCAGAAATTTTGCGCACTTTGGATTATTTATTTAAGGGAATTGCGGTGTTTTTACTTCTAATTGGTGGGGCAATGTTCATTACTTATGGCATTAGAGGTCATTTGTCAGAGACTGAATATTCAAGAACTATTGAAAACATTGCTGGTTCCCTAATTGGTATGATACCATCCGGGCTATATTTACTTACTTCATTGACATTGGCCGTCGGTGTTATTCGCCTTGCCAAAAAACACATGTCCGTTCAACAACTTTATAGTATTGAAATGCTTTCGCGAGTCGATGTTTTATGTCTTGATAAAACAGGCACCATTACCGACGGGACGATGAATGTAGAAAACATTATTTCGCTTGGTGAAGAATCGCTTGATAGCATTAAGCAAAATTTAATAACATTGGTGCGTGCTACCGGCGATACTAACGCGACCGCAAACGCTATTTTAGAGGCTTTCAATGATTATAAATCATTGGATTATCATTCTGCTATACCTTTTTTAAGTGAAACAAAGTACTCGGCTGTAATGCTATCAACCGGGCAAACCTATGTATTAGGTGCTAAAGAATTTGTAATACCTAATGACAAAAAGACAATCTCTAAAGCGCAAGCATATGAAGAAAAAGGTTACCGCGTTTTAATCTTAGCAACCATGAAAAAAGGATTGGTGCGCGGAGAAAAAATTACTGGTGGTAAAGCCTCTGCATTAATAATATTGTCCGATCATATTAAGGAAGATGCATCCGATACAATCGCTTGGTTTAAAAATAATGATGTGAATATTAAAATCATCAGTGGCGATAACGCTATAACGACGAGCGTAATAGCTGACAAGGTCGGTGTTGCTGGGGCCGATAAATATATTTCTCTAGAAGGTATGTCGATTGAAGAAACCGCTAAAATTGCCAGCAAATTCAATGTATTTGGCCGTGTCTCGCCTGAACAAAAAGAAGCTTTAATAGATAGTTTAAAAAATGATAATCATGTCGTAGCGATGACTGGTGATGGTGTTAATGATATTCTCGCACTTAAACGTGCCGATTGTTCAATTGCGATGGCGAGCGGCTCGCAAGCTGCTAAAAATGTTTCTCATTTAGTCTCTCTTGATAGCGATTTTTCAAAGTTGCCAGATGTTGTTAAAGAAGGCAGAAGAGTAATTAACAATTTACAAAGAACCGCATCGTTATTTTTAGCTAAGACAATTTTTTCTATCGTTTTATCAATATTTTTCTTGATATGCAGTTTTGTTTCGGAATCCATTCGTTTCCCATTTACGCCAGGCAATTTGTATTTATGGGAACTTGTTTGTATTGGGTTATCATCGTTTTTCCTTGCACTGCAACCAAATAATGAACGAATCAAATCTACATTCGCAAAGAATATAATTGTTAAATCGCTACCAATTGGGATAATTCAAATTATTTCAGTCTTAATTTATTTTATTTTGTATCGAACTGGCGTTTTGTCAGATGAATTAACTTATATAACTATGTCAGTAATTACATTTTCGATTCTCAGTTTTGTTTATTTGATATATGTTTGTTTGCCGTTTGATATTTATCGTATTGTTTTGATTATTGCTTCGGCAATTATATTCGCTGGTTTCTTTGTCTTTGATTATTATTCTAAAAGCCCATTCGAAGATGTGAGTTTTTTCTTACAAATTAAATATAATTTAATTAGTGGTGATAATTGGTGGATTTTGTTTGTTGTTATTTTATGTTTGATAATTGTATACACTTTATTCTTGATTCTATTGAACTATAAAAACAGGAGGAATAGAAAAAATGCGAATTGCTGAAAACGTTAAAGAGGCTTTGAAAAATGGATTACCTATTGTTGCTTTAGAATCGACCATCATATCGCACGGCATGCCCTATCCAAAAAATGTTGAGACAGCTTTACTTGTTGAAGAAGCAATTAAGAAAAATG
Organism: uncultured bacterium; assembly: GCA_949297445.1. GTDB lineage: Bacteria > Bacillota_I > Bacilli_A > RFN20 > CAG-826 > CASFSG01. The sequence continues at coordinate 179,486 of CASFSS010000018.1, forward strand.
GCGCCGTTCCCGCGACAATTGGCATCATTGACGGCGAGCCAATTGTCGGCATGAGCAAAGAAGAAATTGAACAATTTGGAAAAAGAAAAGGAATCAAAAAAGTTTCGCGTCGAGACTTGCCGATTGTAATTGCCAAAAAAGAATGGGGAGCGACCACGGTTGCGACAACGATGATATTGGCTAAAAAAGCTGGCATTGAAGTTTTTGTTACCGGCGGTGTTGGGGGCGCTCATCGAAAAGCTCAACAAACATTTGACATATCGGCTGATTTGGAAGAATTAGCGCAGACTGAAGTCACCGTCGTTTGTGCCGGCGTAAAGGCAATTTTAGATCTCCCGTTGACGTTAGAAATTTTGGAAACAAAAGGAGTCACTGTTTTATCGTATCGTAGTGATGAATTTGCGGATTTTTATACGCGTCATTCCGGAATTAAGATGGAAAATATCGTTAATACAGCAGAGGAAATTGCCGATGTGATAAAAGCGAAAAGAGCATTTGACTTAAAGGGAGGCATTTTAGTTGCCAATCCTATTCCCGAAAAATACGCTATGGATGATAACGTTATTAATGGAGCAATCGAAACAGCTCTTGACGAAGCGGAAAAACAACATGTTTCTGGAAAGGACGTAACTCCGTTTTTGTTAAAAACCATTGTAGATATTACAAAGGGCGAGTCCCTTGAAGCCAATATTCATTTAGTGATTAATAACGCAATTTTAGGAGCAGCAATAGCTAAATCATTAGCGGAAAGAAAATGAAAAAAGAAGCAATTTTCAAAAAAGGATTAAAAGAATTAATTGAAACATCTTCTTTAGAAGATATTACGGTTGTTTCTTTGTGCGATTATGTCAAATCTAATCGGCAGACATTTTATTATCACTTCCGCGATTTATATGATCTTTTAGCGGCTATCATGCTACGCGAACAAATTAATTACCCGTTTAGCGATTTGGCATTTGAAAATATGCATGATGCAATTGTGAAATATATAAATGATAATTATCGATTTTTGTCCGAAGTTAAAAAGTCATACGCTGGTGATTTAATTGATAATTTTATCTATTCGTTCATCTATGATAAACTTCAACAATTCTATAAATTATATCCGCCGAAAACTGTAAGCAAAGACTACCTATTATCAATGGAGCGTTGTCTTTCAAATGTTCTTTCCCTCGAATATTCTTATCACATTACCGCTTTAAGAAAAGAAGGCCCACAAAAAATTAAAAAAAGACTAAAAAGAATATGGGATTACTTTACCAAAACTTATTTACAAACTGAATTATGAAAGATTTTACTTTTTGTTCACCGACAACTATCTATTTTGGACAAAACAAAGAAAATGAGGTTGGCCAAATTATTTTTAACCACGGGATAAGAAAAATTTTAATTGTATATGGTTCTAATCGAATCGAGAAATCCGGCCTATTATCTCGGGTAATGTCATCTCTTGATAAATATCAAATTGCCTATAAAACATTAAGTGGCGTAACGCCGAATCCCGATGTCAAAAAAGTTAAAGAAGGATTATCAATTATAAAAGCGTGGCCAGTAGAACTAGTTTTGGCTATTGGCGGTGGCTCAGTTATTGATGTCGCTAAATCTATTGCTTGCAATTTTTATTATTGTGGCGATCCATACGATTTCAATATGAAAGTTGCCTCACCAACTAGAGCGTTAAAAATCGGCGTCATTCTCACTTTGGCGGCCTCAGGGAGCGAACTATCGGATTCTTGTGTGATTTCTAATATAGAAACATCGATGAAAGGTGGGTATAATTCGCCATTTAATCGACCACTATTTGCCATCATGAATCCTGAATTAACATTGACCGCTTCGACAAAAGACGTCATGGCCGGAGTTGTCGATATAATTTCTCACTCGCTAGAGCGCTATTTTGCTAGAGGCAAAAAATATGAATTTTCTGAAAATATTGCTTTAGCAATAATAAAAAATACTGTCGAGATAGGAAATGAAATTATTGTAAATCCTAATAATTATGAAGCGCGAGCATCGCTCATGTTGAATGGTGCTTTTTCGCATAATGGATTAACCGGTTTAGGCAAAGAATATACTTTTCCGATTCATGCTTTAGAGCATCAATTAAGCGCCATCAATCCAAATTTAGCACACGGAGTTGGTTTGGCCATTTTGATACCGGCGTGGATGGAATATGTGTATAACTATGATGTACCAAAATTTGCTAGATTTAGTAAAGAGATATTTGATATAAAGGTTGAAAATAGCGTCGAAAATGCTAGAATGGGTATTGTTCGTTTAAAGCAATTCTTTAAGGAACTTGGTCTACCAACGACGCTTCGAGAATGTGGCTTTGACGAAAAACAGATCTCCTCAATTAGTGAACGTTTGACAAATGGTGGTACACGTGTGGTTGGCCAAAACTCTGTCAAACCACTAAACAAAAAAGATATTGCTGCGATTTTCGCAATATGCTTTTAAAGGAGTATTTTTTATGAAAAAAGAAGATGTATTATCAATCGTTGCCTACTTATTAATGTTTGCAATTGCTTTAATTGTTGGTCTTGTTGTTATACGACCAATGTTTTCCTCGGTTGCTCTTCCAATCAATCCTTATGCTTTTGTTATCATTGCTATTTTATTAGCCATCATCTTTAATACGGTTATGTTGGAAGTTGGCCATCTTATTGGTGGCAAAATCGGTGGTTATAACATCGTTTCATTTAATGTTTTATATTTTTGCATTCACAAAGAAAAAAATAAGTGGAGATTCGGTTTTAAGTCTTTTGACGGTTTAAGTGGAGAGACTGTTTTAGCGCCTAAAAGCGAAAAGGCAAACCCCAAACCATATATTTGGGTTCCTGTCTTCTTCTTTTTATTTGAAATAATTGCCGCTATTTTGCTCTATGTCTTTTCAACGATGAATCCAAGCAACGAAGCGTTGGTGGTTTTTGGTTTGGGATCCGTTATCTTTTTAGCTATTGGAGCGATGATTGCTATCTATAACCTTTTCCCCGCACGACTTGATTCAATGAATGATGGTTATCGTTTGACTTTATTTAATAAACCCATCAATGTTGTTGCTTATAACGAATTAATGCGCATTGAAAATTTGCAACGTGAAGGTAAGCCTATTGAAGAAATTCGTTTCTTTGAAGAAATTACTGATTTTACCGCTTCTTTAAATTTAACATATGTCTATAATTTGTTAGGCAAAAAAGAATATGATGATGCGATGCTCCTTATCGATAAGATATGCGTGAATCCTTCTGCTATTTCTTCACATACATACGCTCGTTTATTAGCTCAAAAAATATATATAAAATTGATGTCTTGTCCGCTTGAAGAAGCTAAACACTTTTATGAAAACGAAGTTTCCGAACAAATAAAACGTTTCATTTCTAATGATGTTTCAATGGAATCGGTTCGCGCCTACGTGTTGATTGCTGGTCTTTTAGAAGAATCTAAAGGAGAGGTTCAATATGTCAACTCTCGCAAGGTAAAAGCACTAAAAAGAACCCCTGAAGCTAGAGTTGAAGTGGAGCAAGAATTGTACACGGAAGCTTTAAATAAAGTATTAGAAGCACATCCCGATTGGGATTTATCTAAAAATTAATCGTTTTCTTCGTAACGCATGTTGTCTTCGTTAGGAATGCACTCGTCGACAATTTTTTCGCTAATTTTTTGATTTTGTTCTTCTTTAATGCGTTTTTGTTGCAAATTATAAATATTAGAGTCTAAAACAACCTCATAACTATCTAGTTCGCTTGCAGGCTTTAAGCGAACTTTTTCTTGAATAAAATAAAATGGCACCAATGAAAAATATTCGCAAAGCGTTTTAACTTCTTCAATGCTAGGGACAATCGCTCCGCTTTTCCAATTTTTAAATGTTTTTAGTTTTGTATTAGCGATTTTTGCCATTTTTCTATCATTAAAGTGATAGTAGTCTTGCAATACTTTAATTTTTTTCTGGACTGTCATCGGGCTTCACCTCGCCATTCATTTTTTTCAATGTATCACGAATTTCTGTCAATAATTCTATTTCTGTTGGGGCTTTATTAGGAGCTTCAGGAGCAGTTTCTTCTTTCCAATTTGGATGTTTTGCGATAAATTCTTCTTTGGCTTTTTCAAGCAACTTTTTACGTCTTTCCTGCAAAGCAGTAATTATTTTCATAATTACAAATAAAGTGAGAGCAATGATAATAAATGAAATCACGGCGTTAATGAACGCTCCCCAATCGATAATTGCGGCTTGATTATATATATATAGATTACCGTGCAAAGTATAATTATCTAATATTGTTGCTTTTACAGATTCTACCAACGAATCAGTTGGATTTTCATAAATATCATTTGTTAAAGCGATGGCGAAGTTTTGTAATTCATCTTTATGAAAGCTTTGCCCTAAACCAACCTCGAGATTATATCCTGCCTGTGCGCTATTGCCTAAAGCAGGCAAGATTGTTACTAGACCAGATAATCCACCAGGCACATTCCAAGTGCAAACGCTTAGTAAAATATTTACTAAAGCGGTGACAATCGCCGTAAAGGCACTACCTATGATAATACCAACCGCCATATCGAGGACATTTCCGCGACTAATAAATTTCTTGAAATCTTCCCAAAGAGAGCGAATTTTTTTGCCACCAGTTTCAACTGTTTGTGTTATTTTTTCATTAATTTTTTCTTTTTTTGCCTTTTTTGCCATGAGTTAATTATATCATTCTTATTTAGTTTAGAAAAAATTAAGTTCTAAAGTTTTTATACCTTTTCTATTCAAAAAATATCGATATGATAAAATATTATTGGAATAAACGAAAGGATTAGATTAATAATGAATAAAGTAAAAATCATCTGTGATTCAACAATTGACTTAAATCCGAGTGATTATCGCGATTTTGATATCGAAATCATTCCCTTAGAAGTTAATTTTGGCACAGAATCTTTTCTTGATGGCGTCAATATTGATCCAGATAAGATGTATGAAAAAATTAAAGGCGGAGACGTTTTTCCCAAAACCGCTGCCGTCTCACCTGGTAGATTATTAGAAATTTTTAAGCCGTGGATAGATAAAGGTTACGACATCGTTTATACAGGAATTGGCTCTAAAATGAGTGTTTCTCATCAAAATGCTTGTATGGTTGCCGAACAATTTCCTGGTCGTATCTATGTTGTAGATAGCGCAAACTTATCAAGCGGCACAGGCTTATTGGCTATGAAGATGTGCAAATATCGCGATGAAGGTAAAAGCGCTAAAGAAATTTATGATTTAGTCACCCCGTTAGTGCCAAAGGTTGTTTGTCAATTTGTCGTTGACACACTAGAATTTTTGCATCGCGGTGGTCGCTGTTCTGGTGCGACCAAATTGTTTGGCCATCTTTTGCACATTCATCCTGTTATCAAAGTTGTCGATGGTGGAATGATTGTTTATAAAAAACCTCGTGGCAAACATCTTTTATGCTGCAACGTGTTGAACGAAGACTTAAAAGAAGATTGGCCGAATGTCGATTTAGATCATATCATGGTCACACATTCAGGCTGCTCCGATGAAACAATCAATCATGTCAAACAACTTGTTGAAGATGTTGTCGGTACTTCTAAACACACGATGGTGACACGCGCTGGTTGTGTAGTGTCGTGCCACTGCGGTCCTAATACGATAGGAATTCTATATATTAAAAAATAATCCTTCCATTAAGCATTAAGCGGATGTTCATAAGCAAGTAATCTTCAAAAAATACTTTCATGGCATCTATTACTAGGTAGAAGTGTTTATCATAGCACTATATTCGGTTTTAAGCCGGATGTAGTGCTTTTTATATTTAATGAATTGCCTAGAATTAGAAAATTGATGGAATTAGCAAAAAAGGGGGTGATTACATAAAAACGACATTATTTTCTTATTTTTCCTTTTCTTTCAATAAGAAAGTCTTTTTTATATAATAAAAATATGGATTATTCTGCGGTTTTAAATGAAACACGTGAAAATTTTTATAAAAAAAGAGAGTTGTTCTCGAAGGTTGAATTAAATTATGTTGCCGGTAAAAATAACCTTCGCAATCGGATGCTTGGATTTTTAACTTTTGATTATTATAAGCGAAGTAGATTAATTAAAAGCGGAGAAATATTTTATGGATATGTTTTTAGAACTTATTTTGATTCGCTAAACGAGGATAAACCAACTGCAACATGGTTATTATTTTCACCAACAAAAGAATTTAACGATAATCCTGAATTATACTTATCAATCAACGATAATATCGTAGATTTTATATCTAAAGGAAAGCCAAAAAATAAACTGAAAAAATTGTACAATCTATTGACGCTTGAATTGGCCGAGCCAGTTTATTATGAATTGCCTAGTGAACTTACCAACAACAAACTTGTTTATTTATCGTTTACATATTTAAGAAAATTTCAAGTTCCAGCGTTTCGCCCAGGAATAAATTTATTTATTGCTGCCAAAAATATTTCCAAAGAAATACTTTATTTGCCGATGGATTATTGGGTAGATGAATACAAAGAATACTACCTGCCAAAAAACATTCAAGAATAATATTCTTAGCAATTTCGTCTTGTTGACTATCATATAAAGTGTTACACTTATCGAGCAAACTTTCTTTGGACAAGTATTGTTCAAGGCGGAAGGAGTTACATATGAAAAAAGGAATTCACCCAGAAACCCACAAAGTCACAGTTACTTGTGTAACATGTGGAACCCAATTTGAAACCAGTTCAACATTAAAAGAAATTCGTGTTGATACTTGTTCAAATTGTCATCCATTCTATACCGGTAAACAACGTTTTACGCAAGCTGATGGTCGGGTTGACCGTTTCAACAAAAAATACGGTTTTAAGAAATAATTATTCTTTATAAAAAAGATAGATAGAAAGAAAAATCCCTGTTAAGTGGATTTTTTCTTTTTGCTTTGTATAATAGATATTATGGGAAAGAAGTTTTTAAATTTTATAGCATTATCAATCGTTGTTTTTTTAACAGCATGTACACCAAAATCATCAACATCATCAGATAGTGGTGACACTTCATCGACATCTGACACAACCTCATCTAGCGATACCTCATCAACATCTACATCAGTAGATAATGATAATCCATGGGCAGATCTAGCGGACGACTATTATTTAGATGTCTTAGCGACCAGCGGAAATGACTTGTTAGGGGAACTACACGATTTAGTGTGTGAAACGCACACTCATTACACCACTTACGGAGAGACAAGGAATTTATTCCAAAAAACTGATTATAACCCAAGTTTCCCCAACCAACACATCATTGAATTTTATACTCAAGCATCTATTCCGGGCAAATGGGATAGTGGTGAAACCTATGACCGTGAGCACGTTTGGCCAAAATCATTGAGTAATGGCTTATGGACCAACGTTGGCAATAATGACGCAAATGGTGGTGGAGATATTCACCATATTCGGCCAACTTTTCCAACAATCAATGGTACTCACCGAGGAAATAAAGAATATGGCGATTTGAATGGATCTGGAAGCAAATCCACTTATAAATATGATGGCGTTACTTACGAAGGGGGATTTTACACCGCTGACATTTTTGAACCGAAAGATGCTGTTAAGGGCGATGCCGCAAGAATAGTGCTTTATATGTTCATTCACTATAACAATCCATCTTCATTGGGGAAAAATAATTTAACTACTGCTTCTAAAATTGGTACATATGATAAATCTGGCATACTCGGTAGTTTGCCGATTACAAATGTCATTGATGGTACAAAAAGCGAAGCGTTTGAGCTTTTATTAGAATGGAATGAAATGGACCCACCTGACACCTATAAAATAAATCGAAATAACGCAGCTTATGAAATACAAGGCAATCGTAATCCGTTTATCGATTATCCCGATTTTGCTGATTTAATTTGGTAATATGAAAAAGAAATTTTATATAACTACACCTATTTATTATCCGAGTGCAGATGCCCATATTGGACACGCCTACTGCACCACAATTTGCGATGTTATTGTGCGTTCGAAAAGAAAGAGAGGCTTTGAAACATATTTTTTAACCGGCACCGATGAGCACGGCGAAAAAATTCAAAAAAATGCCGCTAAAGTGAATAAAACACCTCAACAATTTGTTGATGAAATAAGTGACAAATTCAAAGAACTCTGGAAAGCAATGCGTATTTCTAATGATGATTTTATTCGAACGACGGAAGAAAGACACACGACAGTTGTTCAAAAAATATTTAGTAAACTTTACGAAAACGGTGATATATACCTTGGCGATTATGAAGGATGGTATTGTACTCCTTGCGAATCGTTTTGGACGGAAACACAAGTTGGTCTAGAACGATTATGTCCTGATTGTCATCGCCCCGTTCATGTAGCTAAAGAAGAAACATATTTTTTCAAAACAAATAAATATTTACCTGATTTATTGGAATATATGGATTCCCATCCAAATTTTGTCACCCCTATATCGCGTAAAAACGAAATGATGAATACGTTCATTAAACCGGGCTTAACAGATTTATGCATTTCGCGTACCTCATTTGATTGGGGAATACCAATTAAAGAAAATCCTCGCCATGTAATATATGTTTGGATGGATGCTTTAACAAATTATATAACCGCTTTAGGATACGGGAGTAGCGATGATTCGCTCTTTCAAAAATTCTGGGCCGACGAAAATTCTGAAATTGTGCATGTTGTTGGAGCTGATATCTCGCGTTTTCATATCATATATTGGCCAATGTTTTTGAAAGGCCTTGGCCTACGCTTTCCTGACCGCGTTTTTGTCCATGGTCTATTAGATTTAAACGGCGAAAAAATGTCTAAATCTCGTGGTAACGTTGTTTCACCATTTCCTTTAATTGAACGATATGGTGTCGACGCTGTGCGTTGGTTTTTGGCACGTGAATTTTCGTTTGGTGCCGACGGTCGGTTCACCCCTGAATTATTTGTAGAGCGTGTCAATTTGGATCTTGCTAACAATATTGGCAATCTAGTTAATAGAACCTTAACCATGATTGAAAAATATTTTGATGGCACTGTCCCATCACATGGTAAAAATATGCGTGATTTAGATAAAAATATGCAAGATTTGCTGGTTAAAACCGTTGATGAATACGAATTATTGATGGATGATCTTAAGGTTAGTGAGGCATTAGCGTTAGCGATGAACTTGTTGGGCGAAGCAAATAAATTTATTGAAGTCAGCGAGCCATGGACCTTATTTAAAAATGGTGACATTGAAGGATTAGAAAACACTATGGCCACTTTAGCCAATGTGATTATCAATGGCACGATGTTATTAGAGTGTGCTCTGGTAGAAAGCGCACCAAAAATTTACGCTCAATTTGGTCTAACAAACGATGAATGTACATTCGATAAAGTGCGTGATTTTAACCACGTCGCACACCATCATGTTCATAAAGACGCTCCTTTATTTCCACGGTTAAAAAAAGAAGATGAAATTAATTTCATTGCTTCTATAGCCAAATAAAGAAACAAAATGAAAGCGTTATCAGTAAAAAAATATTGATATAGTTAATTGCCCGTGTTATCTTATATATGGTCAATCAATATGATTGAGCGATGGAGGTAAAAATGGACGAAAATGTTTCCAACCGACAACTTGAACGATATCCAATGTATCTTAGTCATTTATTGATGCTAAGTGAAGCCGGTGTCGTCAATATTAGCGCACCGACAATTGCGGCGGCATTGCACCTTAACGTCGAGCAGGTTCGTAAAGATTTACAAGCTGTTTCTAGCAGCGAGGGCAAGCCAAAATTTGGTCGCAATGTTGAAGAGTTAATTGCCGATTTAAAGAAATTTTTAGGCTATAACGAAACGAACAAAGCAATCGTTGTTGGAGTCGGTCATCTGGGACAAGCATTTTTGAATTATTCCGGCTTTACTCGCTATGGATTAGATATTGTTATGGGTTTTGATATTGATCCTTTGATTGTCGGTAGCGAAATAAACGGGAAACCGATTTATTCACTCGATGAAATTGGTAAATATTTAGCCGATAGTGATATAAAAATTGCCGTTTTAACAACGCCACAAGGTGTGGCACAAGAAGTCAGCGATGTGCTGACAAAAAATGGCATCCGTGGAATTTGGAACTTTACTCCTATTCATCTCTCTCATCCTCTTAATGTGGTGGTTGAAGACATGAATTTAGCGAGTTCGCTTGCCAAATTTTCCCATCGTTTGCAGATTTTATTAAAAAAGGAGAAAAGCTAATGCAAGGACAAATAGTTTCCATTGAAGCTTTTGAAGAAGTTGACAAGCTCGTAAGAAATGGGCAAAAAGCACTCAATGAATTTTTGAAACTAAATCAAGAACAAGTCGACTATATTGTTGCAAAGTGTTCGGTTGCTGGTCTTGATCACCATGGGACTTTAGCCGCAATGGCAATTGAAGAAACGAAACGTGGTGTTTTTGAAGACAAAGCAACAAAAAACTTATTTGCGTGCGAATATGTTGTCAACAATATGCGTCACTTAAAAACAGTTGGTATCATTAAAGATGATCCGGTAACTGGTATCACCGAGATTGCTGACCCAATGGGTGTTATCTGTGGAATTACGCCAGTCACCAATCCAACTAGTACCGTTATTTTTAAATGCTTAATTGCTTTAAAAACACGTAACCCAATTATTTTTTCATTCCATCCTAGCGCCCATGAATGTTCAAAGCGGGCCGCCCAAATTATGTTAGATACAGCGGTGGCTGCTGGGGCACCAAAAAATTGTATTCAGTGGATTGAACAAATATCGATGGATGCGACGACCGCATTGATGAATCATACCGGTGTAGCGACAATTTTGGCTACTGGCGGAAATGCGATGGTTAAAGCTGCTTATAGTTGTGGCAAACCAGCAATGGGTGTCGGTGCTGGTAATGTTCCCGCCTACATTCATAAAAGCGCCAATGTTGAACAAGCAGTCAATGATATAGTTTCATCGAAATCGTTTGATAATGGTATGGTTTGTGCTTCTGAACAGGCAGCGATTATCGACGAAGAAGTTTTTGATGAAGCCATCAATTTGTTTAAACGTTTCAAAGTTTATTTTGTTACACCAGCTGAAAAAACAAAGTTGGAAAAATATATGTTTGGTTACGCAAAAGGAGACCCAAACATTGAGTTATCACGCCTCAATCCAAAGATTGTTGGTATGTCAGCTCATTTTATTGCTGAACAAGCTGGTTTCTCGGTTCCTGAAGATACCTCTATTTTGGCTGTTCATTGTAAAACAGTCGGCATCGAAGAACCTTTGTCGCGAGAAAAATTGTCTCCTGTATTAGCAATTTATAAAGTTAAAGATGAAAAAGAAGGCTTTGACGTGGCCAGCAAATGTGTCGAATTCAATGGATTAGGACATAGTGCTGCTATCCACTGTAAAGAGCAATCTTTGGCCGACGCTTATGGCGAGCGCTGCAAAGCGATGCGAATTATTTGGAATTCGCCATCTACCTTTGGTGGCATTGGAAATATATATAATTCGTTCTTGCCAAGTATGACATTAGGCTGTGGTAGTTATGGAAGAAACTCCATTGGCGGTAATGTCAGTGCAATCAATTTGTTAAATATTAAAAAGGTCGGTAAAAGGAGAAATACTATGCAATGGTTTAAAGTACCACGCAAGATATATTTTGAACGCAACTCGATTCAATATTTACAATCTTGCCGCGACATCGAAAAAGTTTTTATTGTCACCGATCGCTCGATGGTTGATTTCGGCTATGTTTCTCGTGTGACCGATCAATTAAATATGCGTCGTAACAAAGTTCAAATTCAATTGTTCTGTGATGTTGAGCCAGATCCAGATATTGAAACCGTTTTGCGCGGTGTTAAATTGATGGACGCATTCCGTCCCGATACAATTATTGCTATCGGCGGTGGTTCCCCAATGGATGCCGCAAAAGGAATGTGGTTATTCTATGAACATCCAGAAGTTAATTTTGATGATTTGAAACAAAAGTTTATGGATATTCGTAAACGAGCTTTCCGCTATCCTGAACTTGGTTTAAAATCTAAACTCATTTGTATACCGACAACATCTGGAACTGGTTCAGAAGTTACCCCGTTTGCGGTTATTTCCGACAAAAAGAACAACAAGAAGTATCCGTTAACGGATTATTCATTAACACCAACAATTGCTATTGTTGACCCAGAGTTTGTTACCACTTTGCCAGCGCGCCCAACTGCTATTACTGGTATGGACGTCTTGACGCACGCGATTGAAGCGTATGTGTCTGTTTTGGCAAACGATTACACGGATGGATTAGCCCTTCAAGCAATCAAATTGGTTTTTGAATATTTGCCTCGCGCGGTTAAAGATGGTCCACACGATTTAGAAGCACGCGAAAAAATGCATAATGCAGCAACGATTGCCGGTATGGCTTTTGCCAATGCGTTCTTAGGCATGGCTCACTCGTTAGCCCATAAAATTGGTGGTGAATTCCATACTGTTCATGGTTATACATGTTCCATCGTGTTGCCATATGTTATTCGTTATAATGGCACTACCCCAACAAAATTATCTGTTTGGCCAAAATATAACGTTTATAAAGCAGATAAGAAGTATCAAGAAATTGCTAAATTGCTCGGCCTACCTGCCGCTACTCCCGCCGAAGGAGTAGAATCGCTAGCTAAAGCTGTTAAAAATTTAGCAATCGAAATTGGTCTTGAAACAAGCTTTGAGAAACTCGGTATCGATGAAAAAGAATGGAATTCTAAAATTGATACTGTGGCGGTCTTAGCTTATGAAGATCAATGTTCACCAGCAAATCCAAGAGTTCCTCTTGTTAAGGATATGAAGGAAATTTTAAGAAAGGCTTATAAAGGTATTGATTAATGACAGTATTAGTTTGTGTTGGTAGTTCTTGCCATTTAAAAGGAAGTTACGACATTATTGAATTGATGAAGGCGGCAATTGCCGCCCATCATCTCGAAGATAAAGTAACTCTCAAAGCAACATTTTGCCTCGGCAAATGTGCAATCAGCGGTGTCTGCATTAAAGTTGATGATGATATCATCACTGGTGTGACAAAAAACAATTTTGAAGAAGTGTTCAAAACAAATATTCTCGACAAATTAAATTATTAATTTATTTATAGGAGCCGTTTTATGCCATACGCTTTAGAAAGTCGTAAAAATGATTGCCGCAACTGTTATAAATGTATTCGCGGTTGTCCAGTAAAATCGATATCATTTGGTGATAACAATCAAGCATCTATTATTCATGATGATTGCATTTTATGTGGTCATTGTTTTCTACTTTGTCCACAAGAATGTAAAGAAATTCGTGACGATATTTCTAAAGCGAAAGCTCTTATTAAAAGCGGCAAAAAAGTTATTGTATCGCTCGCGCCAAGCTATGTTTCTGGCTACATTAATTGCTCTTTTGAAAACATAAAAAAATCATTGCTTCAATTGGGCTTTTATGATGTCGAAGAAACAGCCATTGGCGCGACGATTGTCAAACAAATTTATGATGAAATGGTGGCAAAGGGTGATCGTGATGTTATTATTTCCACATGCTGCCATAGTGTAAATCTTTTGGTACAAAAGCATTATCCCGATTTGATACCTTGCTTAGCGGATGTTTTATCCCCTATGCTCGCTCATGCTCGTGATATTAAACTTCGCTACCCGGATTCATACGTCGTATTTATCGGACCTTGCATTGCTAAAAAAGACGAAGCTGACCAAGACAAAAATCATTATGTCGATTGTGTCTTAACATACTTAGAACTTGATCGTTGGTTAAAAGAAGACGATATCGTTTTAGAAGAAGACGGCGGAACCAAAATGCTTGAAAAATCTAAAGCGCGCCTTTTTCCAACGACAGGTGGAATTTTAAACACAATGGAAAAGAATAGTCCCGACTATCAATATTTAGCTGTCGATGGGACATTTAATGTCATGGCAGCTTTAGAAGATATTCGAGAAGGCAAGGTTCATAAATGTTTCATCGAAATGTCATCCTGCCCCGGCTCATGTATCAATGGTCCGGCAGTGGCCACAAGTGCTCGCTCGTTGCTAGCGGGTTATATAAAGGTACACAATGCTTCTGGAAAGCAAGATTTTTCCGTAACAAGCACAAAATATGATGATATTGCGGTGAAATTTAGATCAACAGGCGTCTCGAAAGCGCGCCCAAGCGACCTTGACATTCAAAAAGAATTAGTCGATATGGGCAAATATACTAAAAAGGATGAACTTAATTGTGGTTCTTGTGGATATGACACATGTCGCGAAAAGGCAATTGCCATTTTGGAAGGCAAAGCCATCAAGGAAATGTGTCTACCATTCTTGATGCAAAAGGCACAAAGTTTCTCCGATAAAGTTATTTTTAATACCCCAAATGGTTTGATGGCTCTTGATGAGAATTTAAATATTCAATTAATTAATCCGGCAATGCGACAAATTGTTGGCGTTGCCCATGCTCGTGAGGTAATTGGCAAGAATGTTTCGACCATTCTAGACCCTTCAATTTTTGCCATGGCTCTTACAGGCGAAAAAATTCACGCTCGCCGTGATTATTTAAGTGAATACGATAAATACGTCGAAGAAACCGTTGTTTTTGACGAAAAATATCGCGTCTTAATTTCGATTTTTAGAGACGTAACTCAAGAGCAAAAGAAAATTTTGAAAAAAGAAGAAACGGTCAATAAATCAGTTGATATTACCAATGCTGTTATTGAAAAAAATATGCGTGTCGTTCAGGAAATAGCCTCGTTATTAGGCGAAAGTGCCGCCGAAACAAAAATCGCTCTTTCTTCACTCAAGGATACACTAAAAAATGATGGTGAGTAATCTTATCACGGAAGTTGGCTATCTATCAATCAATCACGACGGTGAAGAACTTTGTGGTGATCATGTTCAACTAATAAACAATAAACAATCGCGGACAACCACTCTCGTTTTAGCCGACGGGTTAGGTAGCGGAGTCAAAGCAAATATTTTGAGTACTTTGACGAGCGAAATTCTTTCGACGATGATTGCGAACAATTTGCCAATCGATGAGTGTGTTAAAACAATCATGGAAACGTTACCAGTTTGTAAAGTTCGTGGCGTTGCTTATTCCACTTTCACCATTATTCATATATTAGATTCGCGACAAGCAATAATTTATAATTACGATAATCCACAACCATTTTTAATTAGAAATGGTAAATATCGTCCTCTTGACTGGAGTTCACAAATCATCGATGAAAAAACCATCTCTTTTGCCTCTATTTATTTAGTTGAGGGAGACACTTTCTTCTTAATGTCCGATGGCGTCATTCACGCCGGCATTGGAGCGACTTTGAATTTTGGTTGGGATATTATGAGTGTGATTGACTATGCCGAAGGGCTATTCGACGAAAAATATTCAGCCAAATCGCTCGCGACTTATTTAATTAGTCACGTAAA
This sequence comes from uncultured bacterium, assembly GCA_949297445.1. Classification (GTDB taxonomy): domain Bacteria; phylum Bacillota_I; class Bacilli_A; order RFN20; family CAG-826; genus CASFSG01. The sequence goes on from CASFSS010000018.1 coordinate 194,889, forward strand.
TGATTTATACAATGGTCATCCTGGGGATGATGCGACTGTGGCCGCCATCAAAATTCGTCCGCGCAAGCAGGTAAATTTAATGATTGGTCCAGCCTCGAACCGCGAAGATGATGAAAAAATGCTCTCGCTATTTTTCGCTAAAGAAGGCAAACACATCGTTTGCGGTGGCACTACTTCTCATGTGGTTGCCAATTACTTAAAAAAAGAACTCGAATTCCCCCTTGATTATATTGATAAAGAAATACCGCCGACGGCCAAAATTGAGGGTGTGGATTTAGTGACAGAAGGTGTCATCACAATCAATAAAGTTTTGCAATACGCCGACAATGTATTCAAGGACAATAGTGATTATTTTACTTGGTCGTTTAAGCAGGATGGAGCCTCACAAATTGCTCGCCTTTTATTTGAAGAAGCCACCGACATTAACTTTTTTGTCGGTTGTGCGATTAACCCTGCCCACCAACAAGATGGCATTCCAATCAATTTCAATACAAAAATGCAATTGGTGGATGAATTATCTAAAGCCTTAAAAAAGATGAACAAAAGCATTAAAGTAAGTTATTTTTAATGGAGACAAATTTATGGTAAGCGAAGAAATTAAAGCAAAATTTGACACGCGTGTACAAGAATTAAAATATCGCGTGCTAAAAGAGGTTGCCCGCTCGTATTTTAATGGTACTTTAATTCAAGATTATTCAACTATTCCTGAAAAAATCTCCCCCGGTCCGAAAGCGACGATGCGTTGCTGCATCTATAAAGAGCGCGCCATCGTTTTAGAAAGAATGAAATTAGCTACCGGTGGCGATCGAACAAGAAATAATGTCGTACAGGTTTTAAAAATAGCTTGTGATGAATGCCCGTTAGGTGGTTATGAGGTAACTCGCAACTGTCGTGGTTGTATCGCCCATCGCTGCGAAAAAGCATGCTTTAAAAAAGCCATTACTTTTGATCCGGTTACTCACGCGGCTATCATTGACAAAACAAAATGTGTAAATTGCGGGATGTGCGCTAAAGCGTGCCAATATAATGCAATCAATAATTATCGACGTCCTTGCGAAGTTGCCTGCAAGATGAACGCCATTAGTCACGATGAAAATTTCGCGGCAGAAATTGATGACGAAAAGTGCATTCAATGTGGACAATGTGTCTATCAATGTCCATTTGGAGCAATTATGGATGTTTCTTATATTACCGATGTTATTGACATGCTTAAAGACAGCGATTTTTCAAAAAAATATCATGTTTATGCCGTCATCGCCCCTTCCATTTCTTCACAGTTTAAATATGCGACGCTTGGTCAAATTATCAAAGCGATTGAAGTGTTAGGTTTTCATAATGTAGTCGAAGCCGCTTTAGGCGCCGATATGGTCGCTTATAAGGAAGCCAAAGAGCTGTCGGAAAAAGGTTTCTTATTATCGAGTTGTTGTCCGTCTTTTGTATCTTTTGTTGAGAAAAAATTTCCTAAGTTAAAAGAAAGCATTTCAGAGAATTTATCGCCGATGGCGACAATTGCTCAATATATTAAATCCGTTGACCCAACTGCTAAAGTTGTTTTTATTGGTCCTTGTGTAGCTAAAAAACAAGAGATCAAACGTCCGAAAGTTGGCGAATATATTGATAGTGTTTTGACCTTTGAGGAATTACAAGCCTTGATTGATGCTAGAGAAATCGATGCCTCTAAATTAGAAGAGTCTAGTTTGGATAACGCTTCATATTTTGGTCGCATTTTCGCTAGAAGTGGTGGCTTGCATGACGCCGTTAATGAAGCACTTAAAGAACAACATCTTGACTTTAATTTGAATGCCGGTGTCGGCGACGGTTTTGACTTATGTCGTCAATTATTATTAAAATGCAATACAGACACTAAACCATTTAATTTTATCGAGGGTATGATTTGTAGTAACGGCTGCATTGGTGGCCCATGCTGCTTGACGCATGAAGTACGCGATAAAAGTGAAGTGGATAAATATGGCAACGAAGCCAAAGAAAAGACCATCGAAGACGCTATCAAATATGTCTATAACGTCACTTCCACTCATTGATTTAAGTAATAAAAGTATAAATACATTTTTTGATATCTAGAGAAAGATTCTATTGTATAGTTGATTGTTCCATCAGGATTTTCGCTCGCGCTAATATCGATATTATCTTGATACGAAGAGGTGCCATCATTACCAAAAACATACAAATATAGATTGTTGAAAAAATTGCCCACTCGCTCGAATAAATTGTGTGACTCCCAAAAATAATAGCGATAGGCATTGTCTTTTATTATTTTAGGATTTAAGTTTGCGACAAACTCTTGATAACATTCATAACCGCCATACGCTAAAGGGAAAATATTTAGACTACTAAAAGTCCACATGAAAGCGGAATATTTTAAAAATGGATCATCGCTATTTAATAAAACATAAAATGCCAACAAATTGGCATCTTCTTCGCGCATCACCCCTTTTATATGCGCGATTTCGTGGGCGGCCACAAAAGGAAGTTCGCTTGATGTCATTTTATAATTTAAATTTGCCTCCGATAGTGGAGCAAAAGAAACGCCGGTGATTCCTAATTCTACATAAAGGTATTGAAGTAAGAAAAACTTTTTAGTGTTCGGCGTGAACTCGCTAAAATAGTCGGAATCTAATTTCGCATATTCTTCTTTTAAGACGGCATTTAATTCATCTAAGGAATAAGGAGCAATTAAAGCACCCGAGTCTTCATCAAATGTCAATTGTTCAGCTGTCTTATTGTATTCATCTAAAAAATAGTTCGCGATATCCATGTATTCATTTTCTGAAACCGTTCCTTCATATGAAGGAATATCTAATGGATAACGGTTATATTGCATACCAGCCGTCATCGCGTATAATAGGCTCGTAATTGCAACAAAATAAGCTGGTATGAGCCAAAATTTAGAAGAAAATCTGAGACCTACTTTATACAAGTGTCTTATAAGAAACACGAGCCAAACGATAACGCCAATTACTAAAAGGTATATTACAATTTCGAAAATAGAAAAAGGCAAGGCGGAGGTTAGAGTGCCAATAGCTACTTGATAATATCTAGCAACTGTTCTTGACCAATATTCAGCGATGGTAGAGTTGTATTTTAAACAAGAAACAACTATTAAAATAGCGATTAAAAAAATTAATATGCTTAACGCTACCCAAAAATGCTTTTTATATCTCACCATTTTTAATTTCAACTTTTAATTCTGGGTAGCGACTTTTTAAATCGAGAATTGTATCTACTAAAGTTTCTTCTAACGGGCGCGGAGAGTAATTTAAATCTTCCTCGGCCTTTTTGATGGAAAAATTAGAATTGCTTTTTACGGCCAATAATGCGTTTTTTGTATATAAAACTTTCATGCCCTTTATATGACAATACCATTCATATAAAGGGGTGACAAGCGATACAAACCAATATGGTAACGTAAAGCGCATTTTCTTTTTATTTGTCAAGGCAGCTACCTCATTAATTAAAGCGGTTATTTTTCTTTGGTGACCGGCGATAATATAATTCTCACCTTGCTTGCCTTGATAAGAAGCACTTATTAAAGCGTTTGCTACATCGCGTACGTCCACCAAATCATATGCACCATTGACGCTAGCAGGCAGTTTGCCTTGTAAAAACATTAAAATCATCGACGTCATTAAGCCATTCATATAATCGCGCGGACCTATTATTGCACTAGGATGAATAACCGAACAATTTAATCCCTTCTCACTCAAATCTAAAACATAAGAAGTTGCTTCGCTTTTTGTGATTGCATAAAGCCCCGTTTTGTCATCGCTAACAAAATTTTTTGTTTCGTAAACAATCTCTTTTTTTGGTGTATTTTTGAAGACATTAGTAGTCGAAACATAAACAAAATGATCGACATGTCTAGCTAAAGAAACATCGGCGATATTTTTCGTTCCTTTGACATTGACGTCATAAACCATTTGGTTGAATTTTTTCTCAACCGTCACTATTCCAGCACAATGAATAACTTTTTGAATTGTCTTTAGTGTCGCCTTTAGCGATAAGAATGTTTCACAATCTTCTTTTTTTCGAATATCGCCTTCAAAGATGGTTATTTTTTCTTTTACGTCATAAAAATGAGTAAGGAAACGATCGTTTTTAATTGCAAAAATGACCACTTCTTTTTTTCGACTTAATAACTCTTTTACCACATTATAGCCGACCCATCCGGTCGCGCCTGTTACATAAAATACTTCTTCATCCATATTTAAATGATAATTCATACCTCACTTTTTATAAAACATATTTATTAAATAAGGATCAATGACTATTGACAAACCAATGCGGGGGGGGGGGGTATCACTATAGCGGCTTCCCTAATCTTTGGTGAAACAATACATAAAGTAGAAAAAAATGTCTGATTTAAAATGCGCCAAATGTGGCAAAAATTTAAACCAATCCACCTGGCATCCTTTTGGTGAGTATACCCTCTGTTCAGATTGTTATTTAGAAATCTTGAAAGACGATAAAAGTGAATTGGTCAAAAAGCAATGGATTCCGATTGTTATGTATGGAATTCCTAATATTTTATGTTTAGTGGGATTTATAATTAATATCTTGTACTCGAATGGGCTAATTGAAATGTCAGAGCCTTTGTCTGTCTTGTTTTCCGTTGTAATGTTTATTGGTGGTTTATATGGCCTTGTTTCCGCTGGTATAATTGTTGCTAAAAAAAGAACTTTTTTGAAAATTGGTAGCCCCGAAGCGACCCAAATTAATGTAGATGATTATGGTGATACTGTTTATGCTTCTTCTTCGCCTGCCTATTCAAGATCACAGACGGCAAAAATATTTATAAATATTTTCCTTTACTTAGCGATATTTGGTTATGTAATTTTCTTTGGAATTACATTTTATTTAATTCATTTAATAAAAATTTTAATTAAACAAATTCGTATCTCGAAATTCATTAAACAATACATCGATTAAAAAATAAAAAATTTTTAAATTTTTAGTGTTTGTGCTATCTTTTAAGCATGTGCATAAAACTTCCGACCAGTATTGGCAAATATTTGATGGACCAAGGCGACAAAAAGTTTCTTCGTCAAACGCAAAAATTTGGCACATACAATACTTTTAAGAATGTCACCTATTTTGGCAATGATATTTATTCCCGTTCAAATTTATTAGATGTGTATATGCCTGTTAATGATAAAAACAGCTATACGATTATTAATGTTCATGGTGGTGGCTACTTTCAAGGCGATAAAGACTATAGCGAAGTTTATTGCTCTTATTTTGTCAGCAAAGGTTTTACTGTCATAAACATTAATTACTCTTTGATTAATAACAAAGAAAATATTGATATTCGCAAACAAATTTTTGATATCGTGATGGCTTTTAATTTTATCTATGATAGAAGAATCGAATACGATATCGATTTAAACAATGTATTTTTGATGGGAGATTCTGCCGGAGGACATTTGGCAATTTTAGCCTCTTTAGTGCTCGAAGATGAAGAACTTCAAAAATATTATAATATTCCTTTTGTTACTCCTTTAAGGTTCCGGGCGATTGAGACATCATCGCCGATGTATGATTATGTTGAATTATGCAAAAAAGCAAAAAAATATTTTTATCCCTGCGGAGTAGCCGCCTTATTTTCTAAGCATTATAAAGATGTTGATTTTTTAAACAAGAATTCTTTGAAAACATATGTAGAAAATACCGCTTACTCTTTCCCTCCTATCTTTTTGCTCACTTGCGAAAATGATTTTTTCAAAGAAGAATCCATTAAATTTTATTTAGCGTTAAAGAAAAGAAACGCCCAATACATCTATTATTTTGAAAATTCAGCTAATAAATATGTCGGGCATATTTTTAACCATTTTAATTTTGATAAAAAAGAAACCAACGAAGCGAACGATAAAATTATTGCTTTCTTTGAAAGCCACGCTATAAAAGGGTTAAAGAAAAAAATATAATTTATGTATATAATGTTTAGATATGAAAAAGTCGCAACGTAAAACACCATATTTTGATGCCTTAAAAAAATATTTGTCAGTCGAAGTTTCTCCTTTTGATGTGCCAGGACATCATATGGGTAATGTCCCGAACAAATTAAAAACATTAGTTGGTGAAAATGTTTTTCGTGCGGACGTCAACGCTCCTATCGGCATGGACAATTTAGCCGCTCCTCGCGGCCCGCTTTTAGAGGCACAACGATTGATGGCGGATTTTTGTGGAGCGAGTCGGGCTTTTTTCTTAATTAACGGCACAACTTCGGGCATCATTGCGATGATAATGACTGCTTGTCGAGCTAACGACCGAATTATTTTGCCACGCAACGTTCATAAATCAATTATTAATGCTTTGGTTTTAAGTGGAGCCATTCCGACTTATATTATGCCCCGCTTAGATTCTGAATTAGAGATTGCCAATCAACCATCGGTAGATGATTACGTTAGGGCAATGAATCGTTATCCGTCCGCTAAAGCTATTTTTGTTATTAATCCAACTTATTTTGGTTCCGTTATTGATTTGAAGCAATTGGTAGAAATTGCTCACGCACGAGGAATCGCGGTTTTGGTAGATGAAGCGCATGGCGCCCATTATTATTTCAACAAAAATGGTCCGCTATCAGCTATGGAATGTGGAGCGGATATGTCTAGTGTTTCCTTCCATAAGACAGGTGGCAGTTTGACTCAATCGAGCGTGTTATTATTAAACGAGGGTATTTTCTCGCGCCGAGAAATACAAAAAACATTAAATATATTAAATACAACTTCACCTAATACATTGTTGCTTGCTAGTTTAGACACCGCTCGTGAATATGTGGCTATGCATGGCCAAGCAAACATGAATCGCGTTTTTGAATTAAGTGATTTTGCGAGAGAACAAATTGATAAAATTAAAGGCTTTAAAACAGTTGGCAAAGACCATTTTGTAAAATACGGTTCTTACGATTATGACAAAACAAAACTAGTAATCGCGTTAGAACACCTCGACATAAACGGTTTTGAATTATATAAGTTTTTAAAAGTCGATTATAACATTCAAGTGGAACTAGCCGAGACCTATGTCATTATGGCCATTTTAGCAATCGGTACAAAGAAAAAGCATATTTTAGCTTTAATAAAAGCGTTAAAAGATATTTCTAGAAAACATTATAAAAAAAGCAATGTTCGCGATGAACATTCGTTTGGAATTGATTTCCCATATATGCTTATGCGACCTCGTTTGGCCTATCACGCCGATGGGAAAAAAGTGCCATTAGAGAAAGCCGTTAATGAAATTGCTAAAGAGCAATTGATGATTTATCCACCGGGAATACCGCTAATTGTTCCTGGCGAGGTTTTCACTAAGGAATTAGTGGATCGCATTAAAACATATAAGAAGATGAACGGAACTATATTGAGCGATTATAAAAATGCTGACAATGTCAGCGTGATTGACCGTGACAAATGGCAACAATTCCATTTGTTTAAAAACAAACTCAATGACTATTTGATTAAAAAGATTACCACGCCACGAGGCGATGATTATGTGATGCCTTTTGAAGGCGAGGCGCACGAAGGAACAATTATTTTACTTCCCTTCCGAAAAGACACCTGGCGAGAAAATGCTAAGCTGGCTCAAAACGCTTATCGACAAGTTATTATGGCCATCGCTAAATATGAAAAAGTATATGTCGGCATTCATCCCTCAATTTATAATTCCTTGATTGATAGCTATAAAGATGTTGACAACATCGTTCCTATCAAAATTCGTTATAACGACGCTTGGGCGCGCGACAATTGTCCTATTTTTGTCATCAACAAGGAGAACAAGATGCGTGCGGTCGATTTTCGCTTTAATGCATGGGGCGGCGAAGTAGATGGTTTATATAACAATTACAAAGAAGACGATTTGATCGCTAAGGCAATGGCAAAATATTTTGGTGTAGAAAGATATTATTTAGAAAACTTTGTCTTAGAAGGTGGCAGCATCCATGTCGATGGCAAAGGTACTTGTTTGGTGACGGAGGCATGCCTATTGTCAAACGGTCGTAACCCGCATTTAAACAAATTGCAAATAGAAGAAACCTTAAAAATTTATCTAAATGTTTCTAAAGTTATTTGGTTAAAACACGGTATCTATTTAGACGAGACAAACGAGCATGTAGATAATATCGCTTGCTTTGTTCGTCCTGGCGTAATTGCTCTAGCCTGGACAAACGATAAAAATGATCCACAATATGAATATTCCCTCTCTTGTTACAACATTTTGAAAAAAGAGCATGATGCGGAAGGCAATCCTTTTAAAATAGTAAAAATTATTAACCCCGAGCCAATATATACGAACAAAGAAGACACGAAAGGAATTCAAGCTGGTCGCTACTCGGCTGTGCCGCGCTTAGTAGGCTCACGCTTAGCGGCTAGTTACATAAATTTCTATCAAGGTGAAAAGTTTGTCATTATGCCTGGTTTTGGTGTAAAAGAAGATGGTCCGGCCTTAAAAAGAATGAAACGACTATTTCCTGAAAAGGATGTCATCCAAATCAATTCGCGTGAAATTTTATTAGGCGGTGGAAACATTCATTGCATCACTATGCAAGTGCCTAAAACTCATAAAGGAGAATAAGTATGTCAGTTAAAGTTGCGATTACACAAATGAGTTGTTCAGCCAATATTCAAGCCAATATCCACAAAGCAATTTCGCTCGTTGAAAAGGCAGCGAAAGAGGGCGCAAACATTATTTTGTTACAAGAGTTATTTTCTTCTTTATATTTTTGTCAAGTTGAAGACTATAATAATTTCTCTTTAGCGGAAAACAAAAATGATTCAGCTTTAATAAAAACTTTTCAAGAAGTAGCCAAAAAATATAATGTTGTTTTGCCAATTTCCTTTTTTGAAAAAAGCGGAGCTAATTATTTTAATTCCTTAGTTATGATAGATGCCGATGGAACCAATTTAGGTTTATATCGAAAGATGCATATTCCTACGGGGCAATGCTACGAAGAAAAGTTTTATTTTTCTCCTGGTGATACCGGCTATAAGATTTTTAAAACTAAATTCGGTAAAATTGGAGTTGGCATTTGCTGGGACCAATGGTTTCCCGAAGTGGCTAGAATTCTCGCTTTAAAAGGCGCGGAATTGCTTGTCTATCCGACCGCTATCGGCAGTGAACCAGTGTTGGTTAAAGATTCGATGATTCATTGGCGAAACACCATGTGTGGTCATGCTGCCGCTAATATCATTCCTCTTTTAGCCTCTAATCGGGTTGGTGTAGAAAGTGTCGCTGGTTCAACCATGACTTTTGGTGGCTATTCTTTTATTGCCAATCAATATGGCGAAGTTGTGAAAGAATTGTCGAGAGTCGAAGAAGGGTATGCCATATACGAATTTGATTTAGATAGCATCGATAAAGATCGTATTTATTGGGGAGTATTTCGAGATAGGCGAATCGATAGTTATTCACCTCTTCTAGAGTATGGAAACGAAGACGAATAAGGTAGCTTTAGCGATTCAAGGCGGTGGCGTGCGTGGCGCGTTTGCTAGTGGAGTGTTAGATGCCTTTTTAGAAGAAGGCTTAACCTTTCCTTATATTATTGGTGTTAGTGCAGGAGTTTTAAATGCCTGCAATTTTGTTTCAAAAGATTTTGGCCGTTCTTATATCGTTTGTTCTAAATACATGCAAGACAAACGATTTTACGGGAGAAAAGTTTTCTTAAAAACACATTCATATTTTAATTTTGATTTTTTGTTTAATGAATTGGCAAAATCAGAACTTCCGTTTGATTACCAAACATTTGCAAATTCCCCCACGGAAATTGTGGCGGTGGCCACTAGGTGTAAAGACGCCAAACAAGCATATTTTTATAAATCCAAAATGCCCGTGGATGAATTTTTAAATTTGGCGTGCGCCGCTAGTGCCTCGTTACCATTATTATCAAAAAAAGTTGTTATAGATGATGAAGAATATTTAGATGGTGGCATTGTAACGCCCCTACCTTTGGAAAAAGTTAAAGAAGATGGCTACGAAAAGATATTAGTAATTTTGTCGCGTCCAATTGGCTTTCGCAAAACCAAAAGCCATCGGAATGTTTTAATTTCGAAAATGCCAACCTTTTCCGGGACGACCTATCGCTTTTTACGCAAGGCATTAAGAGATACATATTTATCCTATAATGAATGCATTGATAAAATTGAAAATTCGAGCGATAAAAAGAATATTTATATCATTGCTCCCAAAGAGACATACGACATAAAAGTAACCGAACAAGATACAACTAAAATTGAAAGATTATATTTAGACGGCAAAGAGATAGCAAAGAAAGAGATGGAGGCTATCAAAAAGTTTTTATATGAATAAAAACGATATTAAAAATAGAAGAAGACCCGCTAGACGAAAAAAAGAAAATAATTTTCGTGAATGGGTAGTAAAAACCTCTAATATAACCTTATTTGCTTTTTTAGAAGAAGTTTATCCATCCTTATCAAGAAATAATATTAAACACCTTCTATCATCGCATCGAGTTTCCATTCATGGGGCGATGGTTTCGCAATTTGATTTTATACTTAATAAGGGTGATTCGGTAATTGTTTTTCAAGACCCAATTAAGCGAAGCGGTTCAAAAAATAAATTGCCGATAATTTATGAAGATGATGAATTAATTGCCATTGATAAACCATCGACGCTTTTAAGCGTTTCTAGCGATAAAGAAAAGCGGAATACCGCTTATCGACTAGTGATGGATTATGTACAAAGTAAAGATAGACATACGCGCATTTATGTAGTGCATCGTATTGACGAAGATACTTCTGGCGTATTGCTTTTTGTCAAAAACGAAAAGCTTGCGCGCGAGCTTCAAGACAACTGGCAATCGTTAGTTAAAAAAAGAGGCTATTACGCAGTAGTTGAAGGTAAGATGGAAAAATCTACGGGAACTTATGTCGATTATCTAAAAGAAAACAAATTAAATTTGATGTATGTTACCGACGATAAAAAGTATGGTAAGTTATGCAAAACATCATATGAAGTAATTCGTGAATCAGAAAAATATTCCTTGTTAGATATTAGCATTGATTCAGGCCGTAAAAATCAAATTCGCGTTCAATTAGGTTACCGAAATCACCATGTCTTAGGCGATGATAAATATGGTGAGCCAGCTAACCCGCTAAACCGTCTTGCCTTGCATGCTTACGAACTATCTTTACTCCATCCTCAAACAAAGAAATTGATGAAATTTCGTTCAAAAATGCCAAAGGAATTTATGGCTCTTTTTGATAAAAATAAAAAATAAGAAAACTTTTGCGGAGTTTTTAATATCCATGATTGTTTTTATTCTTTGTTAAAGGCATAATTGTTTAGGTAATAATTATGGTTTTAGAATGGGTTAAAAAATTAAAAGACGCTGCACTATCTACGTTACCAGTTATCATTGTAGTGATAGTCGTTTTTTTGGTTGATCGTTTTTTATTAAATCAATCGTTAACGAACAATGACATTATTCTTTTTGCTGTCTCAGCTGTTTTATTGACTATTGGTATGTGGCTATTCACCATCGGGGCTGAAGCCTCAACCACTAAACTAGGTGAATATGTAGGCTCAACTTTGACGAAGAGAAAAAGCATGCTTCTTTTAGTCATAATCATCTTTTTGGTAGGCATATTAATTACTGTTGCGGAACCCGATTTATCCGCTTTATCTAATCAGGTGCCCATCAATAGTTATGTATTAATTTTTACCATTGGAGTTGGCACCGGTTTATTTTTAGTAGTCGGTGCCATTCGTATCATTTTTCAAAAAAGTTTGAAGGTATGGTTATTAGCTTTTTATGGCTTGCTTTTTGCCGTTGCTTGTCTACTAGATTCGCAATATATTCCGATATCGTTTGATAGTGGAGGCGTTACAACCGGTCCTATCACTGTGCCTTTCATTTTAGCCCTCGGCGTAGGTATTGCCACTAGCCGTGGCGGTAATAAGACTAACTCCGACTCATTCGGCTTAGTTGCCTTTGCAAGTGTTGGTCCAATAATAATGGTCATGATTTTATCGCTAATTTTGCAAGGTTCGGGGCAAGATTTGACCATGTCGACTTCAGAAACTACCGACAATATTTGGCTCTTGCTTAAAGATGGTTTTGTTGACGCTAGTATCAATGTTTTGATTTCCTTATCGCCACTAGCGATATTCTTTTTAATCTTTAATTTCATCTTCATAAAATTGCCAAGAAAGACTTTGATAAAAATATTAGTCGCTTTGATTTATACCTACGTTGGATTAGTTTTGTTCCTTGGCTCGGTCGAAGCTGGCTTTATGAATATGGGTACTCAATTAGGAATAATTTTAGGTGCAGATAGTTCGATGCTATGGCTACTTCTTGTGATAGGCGCTACGCTAGGTGTTGCCGCCATATTTGCCGAACCAGCAGTTCATATTCTTACTGAACAAGTTGAAGAGGTGGGCGACGGCGTCATTCATAAAAGTGTCGTATTGATTGCTTTAGCAGTCGGTAATGGCTTGGCAATTGTGCTTGCTTTGCTACGCATCATTTATCAATTTCCCCTTTTATATTATTTAGTTCCTGGCTATATTTTGGCCTTTTTGTTGTCCTTCTTGGTTCCTGATATTTATAGTGCCATTGCATTTGATAGTGGAGGCGTTGTTTCCGGACCAATGAACTCAACCTTTTTAGTTCCTTTTGCTACAGGCGTTGCCACGGCTATTTCGTTGACCGATGGAGCAATTATGGAATACGCTTTCGGCATGATTGCTTTAGTGGCGTTAATGCCTTTGATCTCAATCCAATTAGTCGGTCTATCGGCCGTGCTTAAAAGGCGCGCCGAACTTCATATTGCGCGAACAAGAGTGCGAGAAGAATTCGACAATCAAATTATTCATTTTGAATGAGGTATCATTTAATGGCTGAAAAGAAAGAAAAGGAAAAAATAACCACTCGTCTTAAGAAGAAAGTACAAGCGATTAGTGGAAAAAAGGAAGAGTTAGAGTCAGCGCTCGCTCCCTCTTTTGAAGATAGCCATCACATATCACCTTTAAAATTGTTTGTCATCATTGTTCCTTATGGTCAAGCTGGCGCAATTATTAAGCGATTAGAATCGATGGAGGCCTCTTCTTCTTTTATTATTTCTGCACAAGGCACAGGTTCAAAAGATATCTATGATGTAATCGGTCTTAGCGATACTAAAAAACAAGTGATTTTATCGGTTCTCAAAGAAGAAAATGTTCCTGAGTTTAAACGTTTATTAGAAGAGCGTTTTTCAATTTCTAGGGCAGCAAAAGGAATTGCTTTTTCAATTAAAATAACCTCTTTAGTGGGTGTTACCATCTATAAATTTTTATCAAATACGCAAGTGGTGAGGGAGAAAAAGAAAAATGGTTGAAACAAAAGATGAAATTAAAGCAACTATAAATAACGAAAACGCTGAATTGGTTTTGGTTATTGTCAACAACGGATTTGCGGATTTAGTGATGGAGGCCGCCAAGCGTAAAGGCGCGCGAGGGGGAACAATTTTACACGCTAGAGGTACTGGAAACAAAGAGATGGAAAAGTTTTTTGGTATCTCAATTTCTCCTGAAAAAGAAATTGTTTTAATCTTAGTGAAAAAAGATCAAAAAGATGAAATTCTTAGCGAAATATATAAAGATGCTGGATTAGATACTAACGGGCAAGGAATTGCCTTTTCTTTGCCGGTGAGCGATGTCGTTGGCGCCACATTAGGCGATAATTAATTTTTCTACTTTGTCACACATTCACAATTTTTCAATCGAGAAATTGTGATATATATTTCTTAATGTGATATTTTAATAAATAATGGAACTTGTTTTCATAACACACAAAAAATTTTATCGAGAATATGTCTATCCTAAATTAGGATTTTTGCGAAACATACATTCGTTTTTTTATTATGTTCTTTTCTTAATTTTAGTTGGTTTTTTGTTTTTTGGTTTTGCTTTGGCTAAATCATATTTTTCAACTCCCTTTACTGGCGATTATTCGCAACAGGGAATACCTTTTGCGTACAATTTTTATGATACATGGTGGACAGCCTTTTATAATTTCAATTTCCCGAATTGGGATATGAATGTTTTTTTAGGTGCAGATAGCATCGAGGCAAATACCTTTTACGGTTTGTTTTCTCCATTTACCTTTGTCACGCTTTTATTTCCGCGCGAACTAATACCGCAAGTTATTGCTATGTGTTCAATAGCGAGGATGGTTATCGGTGGCCTTTTCTTTCGCATATATTTGAAATATTTAGGAACGCAAGAAACAACCGCGCGAATTTTTTCCGTCGCTTATGCTTTCTTTGGTTGGACAGCTTATCACTTATGGTTTAACAGTTTTTATGAAGTAGCAACCTTTTTTCCATTAATTCTTTTTGGCATCGAAAAGGTATTGCGAGAAAAACAAATATGGGCCGTTTCGCTTGGCTTCTTTTTGCTAGGCATTTCTAATTATTTCTTCTTTTTGACGGCAGGCATTTTTGGTGTGTTTTATGCCGGCTTCCGCTTTTTTCAAACCTATAAGACGCGAACCAATAAAGAAAATCTAGCGGTTTTTGGTTTAGGAGTACTAGGTTTTGCCACAGGTATTTTGATGAGTGGCGTAGTGACCATTCCAGCGATAATTGCTTCCTTTAATATTGCTCGATATGAGGACTCAACCTATTGGAGCGATATCGTTAATGCCTTTAAACTAAAACAGTTTGATGAAGCCTTTAATTTAATATTCCTTTATTGGGGTGGAGATAATTATGGTTACCGGGCCTTTTATTCGATTGCTTCATTCTTCTTTCCAACTATATCAGACCGCTTTGTCAACATTGTTCGCGATCAATATTTTGATAATTATGGTTCGTCGATCTTTATATTCACTCCCGGCATCATCCTCTTTTTTGCTTCGATGTGGATTTCTATGAAAGAAAGAAAAATTTCTCATTTTATTGCCATTGGAGTTTTGACAATAGCTTTATTTATTCCTTTCTTTTATTACTTGTGTGGGGCGATGTCGATTGGCTATGGCCGTTGGGAAATAGTAGTTGCTATCTCTGCTTTAACGTATGTAGCAATTTCCTTCGATAAGCGGCATATGGTGCCTCGTGCGGTCATTGTTGTGGCAGGTTTATTATCTAGCGCAATAATGATTGGATCTTATTTTTATGCGATGTGGCTTGACATGTACTATACGCGCATCGAAAGCTATTCTGAAATAGTTATTTTAGTGGTATATCAAGTCGTATTGACCTTGGTAACTACCGGGCTACTAACCGGCTTTTGGAAGCACAAAAAGCTACAATCAGTTTTGCTTACTATATTGACTTTTGAAATAACTGTTATGGGTACCTTGGTGGCCAATATTCACGGAACAACCAACTATATGTATTCGTTAGAAGGTGGCTATATAAATGTCCCAGTAGAAACGAAAATAATTCAAGAAATAGCCGCAAAAGACGATTCTTTTTATCGCATTCAATCGACACGAGCGTACACCTCAAACGACAATATCATGATGGTTGAAAACTATAATGGTGTTTCCACTTTCCATTCTTTTTATAATGTAGAAACCGATGATTTTCAAAGGATGAGTCACATTTTAAAAGGCGACAATACATGGATTGGTTCGGGCTATGAAAAACGAATTAATTTAGATGCTTTTTTAGGAGTGAAGTTTTATATATTGAAAGATAGTGACTACACATATTCTTATACGGCTGATGGCGAAAATTATTCTGTAAAATTTACCCCCAATGTTCCTCTTGGCTATACGCGTATCGATGATGACGCTATTGATGATGGATATTCTGTTTACGAAAATGAGCATTATATCGATTTTGCTCTCTCTTATGATGTTTTATATTACAAACATAATTGTGCTAATTCGTATTATAACGCCTTCCACACTTCTACTAATCATATATCCTCTACCTTGCGTAACGAGGAGGCTTATTTTAAAGGAGCGATTTTAGATGATGAAGATGTTGGGGAGATTTCCCGTTTATATCCGAATGCTTTTTCATTGGAAGAAGCTCCGACAAGAGAGATGGCTATCGCTAGTGTCACAAGAACTTATTATTATGTTGAGGAATCTTTCAACCCGTTGAATCCTGATAAATATCTTGAAAGCGGACAAGTTATTTCTAGCGGAGATATTTCTAAATACGAAGCGAGCGATTTATATATTGTGTTAGAACCTAGAACAGGAGATTCTTTCCCAATGTCCCCTAACGGAATGTATTATATAATCAGTTATCGTATAACTAGTGAATCGGCCGCGACTATCTACTTAATTGGCGAAGATGAAAACGGCAATTCAAAAGTTGTGGTTTATGATAATTTGCACAATAACGATAGCGATGGTACCAAATACTTGCGAGCCTTTTATCCAACTGAAGAAATAAAGAAAATAATTATTTGTCCGTCTTCGGAAGCGATCGATTTAAGTGCACAATTATATTATGAAGATATCGATACGACTTTCGCCCGCATTGATGGCGCGAAAGAATATGGTGTCAGTAATGTCGAGCAAGGGGTTGATTACTTTTCTTTTGATTCTTCGTACGATTCCATTCGCTATATAATTACTCAAATTGCCTATGGCGAGGGTTGGAAAATTAAAGCGACTGATGAAAATGGGAATGTTTATTACCCAAAGACTTATAATTCGCAAGGTGGCTTTGTCGGCTTTGTAACTCCTACGATCGGCTTAATTCATTATGAAATGACCTATGAAACGCCTTATGTAAAAGTTGGTGTTGTTTGTTTTGTTACTTCATTTGTTGTCTTAAGTGGCGCTTCGGTTGCCATTTATATGTATAACAAAAAGAAAAAAACTAAGTTAATGAAGTAAATTATTTTTTAGTTAGTGTGATAAATTTTATAAATGTAATTTTTGTTTAATTTTGTCGTTTTGGCGACTTGCTTAATTGCGTCTTTGGTAGAAACACCCATTTCCATCATTTGGTTGACCATCAAGCGAATTGTTTCGCCATCTAATTGAGGCTGCATTTCATCATTGTAGCCTTCGACCAAGATGACAAATTCACCTTTGGTTGGTAAATTTTCCATAGTTACCAGTTCATCTAAATTTCCCCGAATGTATTCTTCGTGTTTTTTGGTCAGTTCGCGGGCGATGCACGCTTTGCGCGCTCCAAACACTTTATTCAAAGTTTCTAAGGTCTTTAATAAGCGGTGGGGAGCTTCATAAAATATCAGAGTTTCTTTTCGTTTAAATAATTCTCTTAATTCATTTATTTTGCTTTTTTCTTTTACTTCTAAAAAGCCATGAAAATAAAATCTAGAAGAGTCTAACCCGGAGGCTACCAAGGCGTTTAAAAAGGCACTAGGTCCTGATATGGTTGATACATTGATGTCGTTTGTAAGAGCTGTTTCAACCAAAATTTGTCCTGGATCAGAAATGCATGGATAGCCAGCATCTGAAACATAAGCAACATTTTTACCATTTTGAATAATTTCATTGATTATTTTCTTTGATAGGGCAACTTCGTTGTGCTTTTCCATATATAATAGCGGCTTTTCAATTTTGTATTTATTGAGTAATCTAGCAGTGACTCGTGTGTCTTCACAAACGATTAAATCGACACTAGAAAGAACTTCAATCGTTCTAAAAGAAACTTCTTTTAAATTGCCGATTGGAGTGGCCACTAAATACAATATTGGTTGTTTGTTGGCAAAATTTAAACTACGCTTCATTTATTTTCTTTCTTTTTAACTGCTTTATTTAAATCATTAAATTCGTCTAGGGAAAGAATTTTCACTTCCTCTTCTCCGACAAGTTTAATTTCTTTTGAAAAAAGATTAATTGAATCTACTTTGAATTTTATTTCATCGATTGTGATATTTTCACCTATGCGTGGGAATTGTTTCTTTAGTTCGTTATACGCTTCATCCTCATAAGTGAGGCAGCACATTAATTTGCCACAAGGACCGCTTAATTTAGGAATATTCAAAGATAACATTTGATTTTTTGCCCTATTAATAGAGATGGTTTCCATCTCACTTAAAAAAGTTGCACAGCATAAAGGCAATCCACAAACTCCTATTCCTCCGGTCATTTTTGATTTATCGCGTGGACCGATTTGTTTGAGTTCAATGCGGCAGCGGAAACGGTAGGCCAATTGTTTGACCAATTCGCGAAAGTCTATTCTCTCGTCGGCTACAAAAGTAAATGTTACTTTGGTGCCATCTAGCGAAAAAGTTGCCCCTAATAACCGCATATCTAAATTTAAGGCTTTGACATCTTTTTTAGCTATTTCTAATGCTTCAATACTTTTTTTGCGGTTTTCGTTTTGAATTAATAAATCATCAGCATCCGCGACACGTATGATTGGTTTTAATTCGAAAGGATGTTTATATGATTCAATAGGCAGCGGTGTAAAGGCGACTGTCCCTATTTCTAAACCACGAGTTGTTTCAACAACAACTTGATTTCCTTGGCGAAGATTTTCATCATCGGTAGCAAAAAAATAATTGAAAGCATTGTTGTCAAATTTTACTCCGACATAAAATCTTTCATCCATTTTTTTTCTTACTCCTCAATAATTTTATACGCTATATAATCGAGCAATAGCGGTATATTGACATTTACATCAAGCATGCTCCTGGCGCTTACAATGGTAAGCAGAGAACTATCGACATGCTTTAGTTGTTTAGATAGTTCATCTAATATTTTATCATAACTAGATAATTGGGACACACCGTTCATTATTTTCGCTAGGAGATTTTCAAATATTTCAGCGAGCAAATCGACAAATAATCTTATTTGTTCATAATTACGAATCGAGGTGGAAACAACCTTCTGCATGTAATAAACTGCATCATCTTTGTCATCAATTAAATAGTCTAAAAAATCATCTACAATCGATTTGGTATTTTTATATAATTCATCATTAGCGATATTAGCTATTGTTAAGCCGTCATTATGGAATGCGCTCAATAGTTCGGCATCCATCAATGGAACATCAACATTTAACGCGTCTTCTATTATGTCTTTACGAGGCACTGGCAAAAAGTGCAACACTTGAGTGCGCGAGATAATTGTTGGCAAGAGCTTTGCTTCATTTTCCGTCGTTAAAAAGGCGTAAACATTTTCGCCCGGTTCTTCTAAAAATTTAAGCAAACTGTTTAAGGCAATCGGCGTCGTATTTTCTACAAGATTTAATATATAAATCATTTTGCCTTTATTTTCGATAGAAGTTTTGTCAAAACTGTTTTCAATTTGCTCGATGTCGCCTTTTTTGATTTTCCCTTTTTTGCCATCAACGATAATTAAGTCGGTATAATTGCCTTCGTCAACACGTAAACAAGTAAGACAGGTTTGGCAAGCGAGCGGATTAGGGTTATCGCACAGTAAAGTTTTTGCTAAATATATAGCTACATCGAGTAAGGGCATGCCTGGCGAGCCACAAAGCAGATAGGCATGAGAAAGTTTATTTTTAGTTAACGCATTAGAAAATGTTTGATAGACTGCCGGCTGATATTTTTTTAAATAGGTAGCAATTTCCACTTTTTATAATACGCTTTCAACAATTTTGTATGTGTCTTCAATAACCTCATTTAATGATTTAGTTGCGTCTACTAGTCGATATCTATTTGGATATTTTTTCGCTAATTCAAGAAAAGTTTCGTGGACTTTGCGGTGAAATTCGAGTTTTTCTAAATCTAAACGGTTGACTTCGCGACTAGAATTTTTAGCGATTCGTTCAAGCCCTAGTTCTGGTTCAATGTCAAAATAAAGAGTTAAATCAGGAAAGAATCCTTCCGTTGCGTGCATGTTGATATCTAATATTTTTTGGATACCAATTCCGCGCCCACCCCCTTGGTACGCTAATGAAGAATCTAAGAAGCGATCCGATAAAACGATTGTTCCTTTTTCAATTGCTGGCCATACTTTTTCCACCAAGTGTTGTCTTCGGCTAGCGGCATATAACAGTGCCTCGGTAATACAATCCATGTTGGTATTTTTTCTATCTAAAATGACATTACGTATTTCTTCAGCGATTGGCGTACCGCCAGGTTCTCGTGTCAAAATAACATCTTTGCCTTCTTTTAAAAGGCGATTATAAATTTCTTTTGCAACGGTGGATTTGCCACTACCCTCTGGACCTTCAAAAGTAATG
This sequence comes from uncultured bacterium, assembly GCA_949297445.1. Classification (GTDB taxonomy): domain Bacteria; phylum Bacillota_I; class Bacilli_A; order RFN20; family CAG-826; genus CASFSG01. The sequence goes on from CASFSS010000018.1 coordinate 214,988, forward strand.
AACATAAATTATTCCTCCTCGATTTTGTTGCGACCTTCAATGGCTTTTGCTAACGTCAATGAATCGGCATACTCTAATGTGCCGCCCATAGGAAGACCATATGCTAAACGTGTTATTTTTATATTATACGGTTGTAACAATTTAGCAATATAAATAGCGGTAATATCACCTTCAATAGTTGGGTTCATCGCCAAAATGACTTCTTCGACGCCATTTTCTTCAATACGTTTTTGTAAAGACACAAAATTTAAATCTTCGATATTGATTCCTTGAATCGGTGAAATTACCCCATGGAGGACATGATAAGTAGCATCGAGAGTTTTTAATTTTTCAAATGGTATAACATCGCGCGGATAAGAAACAACAATAATTTTTTGCTTATTACGTGTGTTATCTCGACATATGTCGCACACATCGTCATTTTCGGTATAAAGTCCACATACATTGCAGCGATGGATTTTATTTTTTACATCTAGCAAGGCATCCGAAAACGTTTTAACAAATTCGTTGTCTTCATCTAGTATTGCATAAGCCATACGCTCGGCAGATTTGCTACCTATTCCCGGAAGACGTTTAAAACATTCGGTTAATTTTTGTAAAGACTTTAGATTTTCTTCCATTAGAATAGACCGCCTGCTCTACCTGTTATGCGTTCTTGCAAAGCATTCTCTTTGTTTTTAATTTCGACAAGACCTTCGTTGATGGCCATGGCAATCATTTCCTCAACCATCTCTTTATTTTCTTTTTCGAAAGCATCATCATCGATATGGACGGCTTTAATAGTTTTATCGCCAAGTATTGTTACGGTGATAGCCCCACCTTTACTAATTACAAATTCTTCTTTGGCCAATTCATCCATAGCTTTTCTTAATTCGCGTTGCATTTTTTGTGCTTGCATCATCATTTGTTGAATGTTCATATTTATTACCTCTTAATTTTATTAATATCTAATTTGATAGTAGCGGCATCGGGCAATTGATTGATTTGCCGTAAGTTGAAGAAGACCTTTCGTAAACGGACAGACTCGCTTCGAGAAATAGCATAGACGGCAACCTGTCGTTTGAGCATTTTCTTAACTAGCATTGATAAAGAAGTTTGGTTGGCCGGGATATTGACGCGATCAGCTAGTTTAGCAAAGTCATAAACCAAGACCAAAATTTCTTTTGACAAAATAAATGGGCTTCCGTCTTTTAATAAGGCGGCAATTTCACCGATATTAGGATCGCTGATTAGACGGTCTAAATCATACCATTTTTCTTCTAACGTCTGCCGTTCAAGTTTATTGGCTTTTACCATTATGCCAATGATATCTTGATCGTCTAAATGATTTTTTTCGCCATCAACGTTTTTGTTGATTGTAAGCTTGTCGGTATTTGTATCGTCTTCAAAAAGCCAATCAGGAGCACTATTCTGCTTTTGCTCATTGTCTGTCGGTTTAGGATTATCATCTTTTTCTTCAATGAAAGTAGTGACAGTAACTTCTTCAGCGGCAACTTCTTCAGGTACTTTTATGTCATCTATTTTTGCTTCGCTTAAGTTATCTTGCTTTGTTTCTTTTATGATGTTAGGAGAACTGGTTTTCACAACATTTTCAGTTATTTTGGTTTCGTCAATATTTTTCTCCTCTAAAGTGTAGTTTTGTTTAGAAAAGGTGGTTTTTGCGGGTTTTTCTATTACTGTTTCCTCGTTAGTGCATAGTCTAATGGTCACTAATTCTAGAAGAGTTCTTATATTAGAAACGCTTCTTAATTGCCCCTGCATTTTCAAAAATTGTTCAACCAAAGTATTGCACTCTTTTATCGTCAATTCTTGCGAGACCATTTGAGCTTCTTTTTCGCTTAAAGTTGTTAGCAATTCTTCATCGTGATTTTTACTATAAATGAGAATATCTTTCAAAATTTCGAGTAAGTCAGAAACGAGTCTTTTTAAATCTACTCCGCCCTCAACGAACGATTGAATTTTAGATAAGGCAAGAACGATGTCGTCATTATGTATTGCTAATAAAAAATCGATTTTTTCTTTTTTAGAAGCAAGCCCAAAAAGCATATAGACATCTTCCTCAATCAATGACTGATTCGAATAGGCTAAAATTTGGTCTAGCATTGATAATGCGTCGCGCAACCCACCATCAGCCAATGTAGTTATAGCTTTTACAGCTTCTTTTTCATAGGTGACATTTTCTTTTTCTAATATTTCACACAATTTTGCATAGATATCTTCTTCGGCCACTTTTGTAAAGTCGTATCGTTGGCAGCGAGAAACAATTGTTGGCAAGATGTTATGAGGCTCAGTGGTGGCTAAAACAAATATTACATGGGATGGTGGTTCTTCAAGCGTTTTTAAAAGCGCATTGAATGCGTTATCACTCATATTATGAACCTCATCGATAATATATACTTTATATTTGCCTTTAATAGGCAAATAATTAACTTTTTCAATTAAGTCACGAACCTGATCAATACCATTATTACTTGCAGCATCAATCTCAATAACATCAGGGTGAATGCCTTCGTCTATTTCAAGACAATTGGAACAATGATTGCATTGATGACCCATTCCCTCGCTACAATTAAGAGCTTTAGCGAGCAAACGCGCCATAGTAGTTTTGCCAGTTCCACGAGGGCCGCAAAAAAGATATGCATGAGCGATTTTGTTTGTTTTTAATGCGTTCTCAAGCGTTTTAACGATTGGCTGTTGACCAGCGACTTCAGCAAATGTGCGCGGTCGATAAGTCCTATATAATGCCTTGTATGCCATAAATTTAATACCTAGAAAAAATTATACATTTTTTATGTCTTTATAAAAAGAGCGAAAGCAAGAACTTTTAGAGGTAATAAAAAAATAACGCGAACAAATAATCGAACGACACACAATTTATAAATTATGCTAATATTACTACATATGGAAAATAGTATGTTATCGCGCCTCCAGGCGACGAAAAATCGTTTAGAAGAAATCGAAAAAGAATTATTGGATAACTCCATTCTTAACAACTTGGCGAAATTTAAGGCCTTATCGAAAGAAAAATCAGACTTGGAACCAATTGTTGCTGATTTTGATTTATATACTAAGTGTGAACAAGACTTAAAAGATACACTTTTAATGAGCAATGATAGTGATCCCGAAATTGCCGAATTAGCAAAGCACGAGCATCATCGTTTGCTAGGTGAAATGGATAAAATAATTGATCATTTAAAAGTATTATTATTACCAAAAGACCCTAACGATGAGAAAAACATCATTGTTGAAATACGTGGAGCGGTCGGTGGCGATGAGGCAAACATTTTTGCTGGCGATTTATTTAGAATGTATACACGATATGCCGAAAGCAAGGGTTGGCGCATTAAATTGTTAGATGAGAATCCTTCTAGCGCGGGTGGTTTTTCGTTAGTTTCCTTTTCAATCAAAGGTGAAAATGTATATTCAAAATTAAAATTTGAATCAGGCGGTCATCGCGTTCAACGTGTTCCTAAAACCGAAGCCGGTGGGCGAATACATACATCGGTTGCTACCGTGTTAGTTATGCCGGAAATTGATGCCATTGAGGTCGATTTAAAAATGGACGATATTCAGGTTGACACTTATCGTTCACAAGGCGCTGGCGGCCAAAACGTAAACAAGACAGAATCCGCTGTTCGAATGACACATATTCCAACCGGAATTGTCGTCTCTTGTCAAACCGAAAAATCGCAAATTCAAAATCGCGAAATTTGTTTGCAAATGTTGCGCGCTAAAATTTACCAAAAATTGCAAGAAGAGCAGGACGAAAAGGTTGGTAATGAGCGACGCTTAAAAGTTGGTACTGGTGAGCGAAGCGAAAAGATTCGAACGTATAATTATCCACAAAATCGTGTCACCGATCACCGAATCGGTTATTCCTCACATAATTTAGATAGAATTATGGAAGGCGAACTTGATGAAATCATCGATGCATTAATTCATTATGATCAAGAATCCAAGATGGTTATGGAATGATGAAACCAACAATTGGTGAAGTATATAGAAACGCATTAAGAAGCATTAACAATCTTGAGAGTGCAAAATATGATTTGCGCTTGATGCTTTGCAAAATAAATGACATATATCCATACAGTAATTTTTTTGTCTATCAAGACCAAGAAATTAGAGATTTGCGGTTATTTACTAGATATTTTATGCGTTATTTGAATAAGGAACCTGTTGAATATATTGTTAATGAAGCTATTTTTCTTGGTGAAAAATTTTATGTTGACAAGCGCGTTTTGATACCTCGAGTTGAGACAGAAGAGGTTGTTTTAAAAGCCATTGAAGTCGCAAAAGAAACATTTAAAGAAAAAACGATTGATGTGCTTGATATGTGCACTGGCAGCGCCATAATGGGCATCACATTTTTAAAACATTATAAAAACGCTAATTTAACTATTAGTGATATTTCTAAAGACGCTTTAGACGTTGCTAAAATTAATCTATCCAATCATGAAATTAATACGAAAATTGTACAAGGCGATGCCACAAAACCATTTTTAGAATCGAAACAAAAATTTGATGTCATTTTAGCAAATCCACCATACATAATTAATGAGCACGAAATTGATGAAAGTGTTAGAAATTTCGAACCTTATAATGCGTTGGTTGATACTCATCCACTATATGTTTATGAATCAATTTTTGCACATGCGAAAAGTATGGTAAAAGAAGGTGGGATAATAGTTCTAGAAATTGGTTATGATACTAAAGATAAATTAGAAGTAATGCTAAAAAAATATTTAGCCAAGTGTAAATGGAATTTTTATTCCGATATAAATCATTGTGATAGAATATTGATAGTCTATATTTTATGAAAACAGAATTAATTACAGACAAATATCTAAGTGATGCTGCAAAAGCTATAAAAAAAGGTTTTGTGGTCGCTTTTCCCACTGAAACTGTTTATGGGCTAGGAATTATTTATGATAATTTAGCCGCTTTTAATACTTTAAACACAATTAAACGGCGTCCACCTAACCAACCATATAGTTTAATGTTGGGATCCATTAATGACATTGAAAAATATGCCATTGTTAACGTTGATGCTAGGAGACTAATTGAGGCTTTTTTACCCGGTGATCTAACAATCATATTGAAGGCAAAAGATAATTTGCCTCAATGGTGTGTTAATTCAAAAGACGGAAGTGTTGGAATTCGTGTTCCAGACTATCAAATTGTTACAAAGTTGATTAATCTTGTCGGTAAACCTCTTTTGGTACCTTCGGCGAACCGCCATGATTCACCTCCATTGCTTTGTGGCGCGGATGTTTTTAATGAATTTAATGGTGAAATTCCATTTGTGGTGGATGGGACAAGCGGATCAATGTTACCATCAACAATCGTGACATTGTGCGACAAGTGTAAAATTCTTAGAATTGGTAATATAACAAAGGATAAAATAGAAAATGTGTTAAGAAAGGAAATTGATTAGTATGAATATTGTTATTGGTAGTGACAATCATGGTTATAAGATAAAGCCCGAAATTATTAAACATCTCGAAGATAACGGCCATAAAGTAACTGATGTTGGGGCGTATACAAACGAGTCTTGTGACTATCCTTTATATGCCAAAGCAGCCGCTGAAATGGTCGCATCAAAAGAAGCTGACTTTGGAATTGTTATTTGTTCCAGTGGTGAAGGCGTTATGATGGTAGCCAACAAGGTGAGAGGTGTTCGCTGCGGTTTAGGTTATAACGACGAGGTTGCTGCATTATTAAGACAGCATAACGACGCCAATATGATTTCTTTCGGTGCAACCTTTATGAGCGTAGAAGATATAATTCGTCGCATTGATATTTTTCTTTCAACTGCTTTCGAAGGTGGCAGGCACCAAAGAAGAATAAATCTCTTCGAATAATTTTCTATTTAATCTTGACTAAATTTTAGTTAGCATTTTTGACACACAACCTTATTTTTTTGCTACTTAAAAGTGTGAAAAAATTTGTTTGTCCCCTTTGTCATACCAGTGATTTACGTTATATTGGATTAAAAAACGGACAACCATATTGCCGTCGGTGCATTTCCTTTGCTGAATCAGATGTCAAGTTGCCAAATATTGAGCAAAAGTCGGAGGCTCCTTCCTTAAATTATTGTTTGAGCCAAGAACAGGAGAAAATTTCTAATCAAATTGTCGAAAACTATAAAAATAAGGTTAATACTTTTGTTCATGCTGTTTGTGGCGCTGGCAAAACTGAACTCGTTTATGGCGTTATCGCATATGCATTAAGCATTGGTAATAACGTTGCCTTTACTATCCCTAGACGCGATGTAGTCGTTGAATTATATCAAAGGCTAAAATCGGCTTTTCCTAATCGAAAAGTAACTGCTATTTATGCTGGCCATAACGATGAATTAATTGGAGAGATTATTGTTTTAACAACCCATCAACTATATCGCTATGAAAAGCAATTCGATTTAGTTATATTTGATGAGATCGATGCCTTTCCCTACAAAAATAACAATCTTTTAGAAACGATGTTTTATCGATCCTTGCGTGGCAACTTTGTTATGATGTCGGCTACAATTGACGAAATTACTATACGACAATTTCAACAAAAAAATCATTCAATAATAACTTTAAATACTCGTTATCATCGTCATCCATTACCGGTTCCAAAAATTGAAATATATTTTTCAAAAACTAAACTTTATAGACTTATATACTTATTGAAAAAATATCAAAAATTAAATAAACCAGTTTTCGTATTTGCGCCTACCATTTCTATAGTTGAGGAAATTTATCGCTTTATTAAATACTTTGTGAAAAATGGCGCATTTGTCCATTCAAAATGCTTAAAAAGACCGCAAATCATTGATGATTTTAAAAAAAGCAAATATAAATTTTTAATAACAACAGCAGTTTTAGAACGCGGTGTCACTGTCGCTAACTTGCAAGTAATCGTTTATGATGCTGACCATAATTTATATACAAAAGAAGCTCTAATACAAATAAGTGGAAGAGTAGGCAGAAAAAAAGAATGTCCAAGCGGAGACATAATTTTTTTGGCTGACAAGGTTACTAAGAGCATGGAAGAGGCAATTGATGAAATTAAAGGACGAAACTTATTTTTGTAAAACTTGTTTTAAAGAAATCAAGGAAATTAGCCTGCATAGTATTTTGTATAAAAGAAAGTATATATGCCGAGCTTGCTTTCAAAATTTAACGCCTGTTTTTTGCAATTTTAAGATTGCTGGTAAAAGTGCCTTAGCAATTTATGAATATACAGATTTTATTAAGGAAAAAATATATCTATTAAAAGGGGCTGGTGATATCGAAATTGCAACAATTTTTTTGGATTATTATCGTTGGTATATAAAATTAAAGTATTTAGGATATTACATAATTGGTGGTCCTTCTTCTCCGAGTAAAATCAATGAACGAGGTTTCGAACAAAATGAAATGATTTTTAATTTTTTTAATATAAAAGTGCACCATCATTTCGAAAAAGTTATTGATTTTAAGCAATCTGATTTAAAAAAAGAAGAAAGAAATAAAATTATCGATAAATTAAAATTAGTGGATATTGAAAACATCTTAAGACATCGAAAAATTCTTCTTGTTGATGATATTTTTACAACTGGTTCGACCATACAAGCGATGATTAAATTGCTTGAAAATATTGGAAAGTTTAAAATTAAAGTTTTAGTACTGTCGATAGTAAAAAAACATACCACATAATATATGAATTATTTCTTTTGAAAATATTTTATGTGACACATTAAAATTAGAAATGACTAATTAAAAGGTGATGCAAATTTTCTTAAAAAGTTTATTATTCATTAATTGACTAGTTGCTCGAAAATTTATAACATTAGTGAAGTGAATAATATTCAGTTGGTAATGGACTATCAATTGGGACCTTGCCACTTACTTATTTGCTAAGAGGTAATATATGGCAAATTTCATCGAAAAATTATTCCGTTTTGACGAACGGGCGATAAGCAAATATTCTAGGGAAGCTGATCGTGTTATAGCTTTTGAAAAAGAGATGGCTGCTTGCTCGGATGATGAGTTAAAAGAAAAGACAGCATTTTTTCGAGATATGTTAAAAAACGGTGCTTCTTTGGAGGACATAAAGTACGAAGCATTCGCAGTCGCTAGAGAAGCGGCGCGTCGAACATTAGGACAATTCCCTTTTAAAGTGCAGATTATGGGCGCTTTAATTTTGCATGACGGCGATGTAGCTGAAATGAAAACCGGTGAAGGAAAAACTTTGACAGCAACTATGGCCGTTTATTTAAATGCGTTGTCCGGTGATGGTGTGCATGTGGTTACTGTCAACGAATATTTGGCACAACGTGACGCGGATTGGATGGGTCAAATTTATCGATTTTTAGGATTGACCGTCGGTTGTAATCTTCACGATTTGACAACGGCCGAAAAACAAGCCGCCCATCTTTGTGACATAACATATACAACAAACTCAGAATTAGGCTTTGATTATTTAAGAGACAATATGGCTAAAAGCGCTAAGGCGCGTGTTTTGCGCGGACTTAACTTCGCTATTGTCGACGAAGCAGACTCGATTTTAATTGATGACTCACGAACACCATTAATCATTTCTGGTGGTGCAAGGGCCAGCGCCAGCCAATATACTGTCGCCGATCGTTTTGTTAAAACTTTAAAAAAAGACCGCGATTTTGATATTGATATCAAAACCAAGTCTTGTTCTTTAACTGACGAAGGTAATATGAAGGCCGAAAGAATGTTCGGCATTCGCAATTTATACGATCCTGAATATCAAGATTTGGTGCATAGAATACATCAAGCTCTCAAAGCAAACTACATCATGACGCGCGATGTCGAATATATGGTGGATCAAAATCATGAAATTCAATTGATTGACCAAAATACCGGCCGAATTTTAAAAGGTCGTGAATATAGCGATGGTCTTCAACAAGCCATTCAGGCAAAAGAGAATGTTGAAATCAAACAAGAAACCATTACAATGGCGACCATTACTTACCAAAACTTCTTCCGCTTGTTCAAGAAATTAGCTGGTATGACGGGTACTGCCAAAACTGAAGAAGAAGAATTTCAAAAGATTTACAATATGCGCGTGCGTTGTGTTCCGCCGAATAAACCAGTTATTCGTATCGACGCGACGGATTATATATATGCCCATAAAGCTCCTAAATTAGCTGCTCTTGTTGAAGAAGTCAAAGAACGCCATAGTGTTGGTCAGCCAATTTTAATTGGTACGATTTCTGTCGAATCGAGCGAGGAAGTGTCTAAACTGTTAAAAGATGCTGGCTTGCCACATGAAGTTTTAAACGCAAAGAACCATGCTCGCGAAGCTGAAATTATTGCTTTAGCGGGTAAAAAGAACGCCATCACGATTGCAACGAACATGGCTGGTCGTGGTACCGATATTAAAATCGATGAAGAAGTACGCGCCTTGGGCGGCTTATGTGTTCTAGGAACAGAACGCCATGAATCGCGACGAATCGACAATCAATTGCGGGGACGAAGTGGACGACAAGGAGACCCGGGTTTTTCTAGATTTTACGTTTCTTTTGACGATGATTTATTAAAGCGTTTTGCTGCGGAAGGCGTTCAAAAGCAAATTGAAAAAATGGGTGGCGATGGTGCGCTTGAAAGCAAGATGTTCAGTGCAGTTATTACCAACGCTCAAAAACAAATTGAAGGACAAAACTTTGATGTTCGTAAAAATTTACTCGACTATGACGATGTTATAGCCAAACAAAGAGAAGCCATTTACGATAAGCGAGATGCTATTATCTTCGCACCCGATATTAACGATTTAATAGTTGAATTTTTCTCAACTGCTGGATATGTTCTAGCTAGAAGAGCAGTCCCAACCGATTCTCATGATGGATTAATCGATGGTGAAGCATTGCGAAAAATACTTGAGCCTCGTTTTATGAAAGAAGGTTCTTTTAAGGCCGCCGCATATAACGAAGCCCCTTACGAGGAAGCAGGACAAGATTTGGGCGATGTTTTATATGACCTCTATTTATTAAGACGGAAAAGTTGGCCGCAAGAATTGGTAAATCAAATTGAAAGAGAAATTGCGTTACAAACAATTGATCAAAACTGGACTAAGCAAATCGATACGATGGCAAGATTGCGCGAAGGTATTCACCTTCGAAGCTATGCAAATACTAATCCGCTGCAAGATTATGTCAATGAAGGACATCAATTGTTCAAAGAGATGTTAGAAACAATCTCTGTCGATGCGGCATTTAAATTTTTAAATGTGATTATTCGTGTCAATAAGCCTGACGAAACTAAAAATAATCCAGTTGAACAAAACGGCACGTCAAATGCAGATGATGCCAAAAAGGAAAAGGAATAATGAAAGAGCTTCAAGAAATCAAATTAGAGTTTCAAGAACTAACTGAAATGGTTTATCGGCTCGGTGACTCTCTTTGACCTCACTTTTTTAGACAAAAAAATAACCGAATTAGATAAAGAACAAAACACAGATGGTTTTTGGAATGACCAAAAAAAGGCTTTGGCCATTATTGAAAAATATAATGATGCTAAAGAAGAGCGTGATACATATTTAGAAATCACCAAAAATCATAAAGACATTAATGATTTATTATTCGCCACAGCAAGCGACGATGAAGATATGTTGAATCTTCTTGATGAGATGATTGCTGACTTAACGAAAACAGTTAAAACGTTTCGCACAAAATTGCTTTTTAAAGGCGAATACGATAATTCAAATGTCATTTTAGAAATTCATCCAGGAGCTGGTGGCACTGAATCGCACGACTGGGCGGACATGCTTTATAGAATGTACGTGCGATACGCGCAAAGAAACCATTTTAAGATGCGCGTATTAGACTATCAAGAAGGCGAAGAAGCCGGTCTTAAAAGCGTCACATTAGAAATTGATGGCAAGCATGCTTATGGACTATTGAAAAGCGAAAAAGGTGTTCATCGCCTAGTTAGGATATCCCCTTTCGATGCTAATAAGCGCCGTCACACATCGTTTGCTTCTGTCAATATCACGCCTGTTTTTGATGACGATATAAAGATTGAAATAAATGAAAAGGATTTAAGAATTGATACTTACCGTAGTAGTGGAGCGGGCGGCCAAAATGTCAACAAAGTTGAATCGGCAGTACGCATTACTCATATTCCAACCGGTATTGTTACTTCGTGCCAAGTAGAAAGATCTCAATCGCTAAATAAAGAGACAGCGATGAAAATGCTTTATTCAAAATTATATCAACTAGAAATTGCCAAAAACGATGAAAAGTTAAAAGGAATCGTTGGCGAGCAAAAAGAAAATGAATGGGGCAGTCAAATTCGTTCCTATGTTTTTTGTCCGTATACAATGGTTAAAGACAATCGTACTAACTATTCGACAAGCGATGTTTTAGCGGTGATGGACGGGGATATCGATGGTTTCATTTACGCTTATTTAGATATGCTTTCTAGAAACGCTGAACTTAGTTAAATATTATGTTTTTGCGGAGTTATTAGTGAAAAAAATGGACAAACATCGCTTTGAATTAGTATCGCCATTTAAGCCGACTGGGGATCAACCAGAGGCTATCCAAGCATTGACCGATGGAATAATGCACGGAGAAAAATTTCAAGTACTTTTAGGCGCTACTGGCACGGGCAAAACTTTCACAATTGGCAATGTTATTGAACGAGTTCAAAAACCTACATTAGTCCTAGTTCATAACAAGACTTTAGCGGGCCAATTATATGCCGAATTTAAAGAACTATTTCCACATAATCGTGTTGAATATTTTGTTTCTAATTTTGATTTTTATCAGCCGGAAGCTTATTTGCCAAAAACTGATACCTATATCGAAAAAAGCGCTTTGATGAATGAAGAAATTGAAATGTTACGCACAAGCGCAATTAATTCATTAATTGAAAGAAATGATACCATAGTGGTCGCTTCAGTAGCCTCAATTTATGGATTAATTGATCCTGACGAATATCGTAACTTAGTTTTTGATGTTCGTGTTGATGAAACATTAGATAGAAAATTGTTTTTCGCTCGTCTTATTGACGCGCAATATAAGCGTAACAATTTGGAATTAAAGGCTGGCACTTTTCGCGTTCGTGGCGATGTGATTGAAATAATGCCTCCTAATACTAATGAAATCATCATTAGGATAGATACGTTTGGTGATTTGGTGGAATCAATTGATGAAATTGATGCTTTAACTGGACAAGTTAAAAATCGTTATAAAACCTATCCGTTCTTTCCGGCGTATGATCATGCCTCGACTAGAAAAAGAATTGAAGAAGCTGTCAAGACAATCAAAGAAGAATTAGCGATACGTCTCAAATATTTTCATGATGAGGAAAAGTATCTAGAGGAAGAAAGGCTTAAGATGCGCACGGAGCAAGATATTGAAAGTATGTTGGAATTTGGTATTTGTCCTGGCATAGAGAATTATTCGCGCCACATCGATAAAAGAAAGCAGGGCGAAAGACCATTTTGTTTAATTGATTATTTTCCAAAAGATTTTTTGCTAGTCATTGATGAGTCGCACGTTACATTGCCACAAATTAGAGGAATGTATAATGGCGATAGGTCGAGAAAACTTACGCTTGTAGAATATGGTTTTCGCTTACCAAGCGCGCTAGACAATCGACCATTAAATTTTGAAGAATTTGAATCTCTTATGCCGACGGTTATTACCACATCGGCGACACCAGGCGATTACGAAATAGAAAAATCTCATGGACATGTGGTGGAACAAATCATTCGACCGACAGGTTTGCTGGATCCAAAAATTATTGTTAAAAGTAGTTTTGGGCAAATTGATGATTTGCGGAATGAAATAACTAAGCGCATCGATAATAATGAGCGAACGATGGTTGTTACTTTGACAATTAAAATGGCTGAAGACCTAACGCGGTATTTGAAAGAAAAAGGTTATAAGGTAGCTTATTTACATAACGAAACCAAAACCCTTGAACGTTCTGAAATAATTTATCAATTAAGAAAAGGAAAATATGATGTCTTAGTAGGTATTAATTTATTGAGAGAGGGTCTTGATATTCCTGAGGTGTCTTTAATTGCTATTTTAGATGCCGATAAAGAAGGCTTCTTGCGTTCTACGCGCTCGTTAATTCAGGTAATAGGGCGAGCGGCAAGAAACAAAAATGGTCAAGTTATTATGTATGCTGACAATATGACAAGTTCCATGCAAGAGGCGATTAATGAAACTAATCGACGAAGAGCTATCCAAGAAAGGTACAACGCTAAAAATGGAATTGTACCGACAACCATCATTAAAGAAATTCGCCCGCCATTAAAGAACATCGAAGGTGTCGTGGAAGTCGTCAGTAAAGTTAGTAAAAAATCTTCGCGCAGTGAAATTGATCGTGAAATTAAGCGCTTAGAGTCAGAAATGAAGCAAGCGGCTAAGGTTTTCGACTTCGAAAGAGCCGCAGAAATTCGCGACATTGTCTTTGAACTAAAAGCGATGCGCGATTGATTTAATAAAATGACAAAATAAAAATATTTTGCATATTTAATAAAAGTGTGCAATTATATTAAAAGCAAGTTTTTGCAAGGGAGACACGCAATGTTACAATGGTATGACATTATATTCGTTATCGTAGCCCTGATAGTTATCATCTTATCTTTGCTTCAAGGTGGTAAATCAGAAGGGGCATCTGGAGCGATTACCGGTGGTGGTATGAATGTTTTTGTGAAAACCAAGGAGCGCGGTTCCGAGAAAGTGATCTCTTGGCTAACATTCTCCTTTGCGATCTTGTTCATGTTCTTAGCTCTTCTTATTTCGTTACTTCAATAATTAGAGTTAGTCGATCCTTCTTTTAAAAATCTCCTTTATGGAGTTTTTTTATTGAAAAATTAGACATGATTTTCTGTTCAAAAAAATAGTAAAATTGACAAATTTTTTATTTAACAAAATGTATCATAGATATATCAAAGAGATAATTATATAATCTACTTATTAAGGAGATTTTTATGACAGTAAAAGAGTATGTTCAAAGCGAAAAAAATCGTTTGGCTAATCTCATTAAAGAGAAAAATCTTTCACCGACCTTAGTGATTATTCAAGTTAATGATGATCCAGCGAGCGCCTCTTATATTCGTGGCAAAATTAAGGATGCTGCCGAAATAGGCGCCAAGACGATTCACGACAAACTGCCTGAAGATATTTCGCAAGCAGAACTTATAAAGATAATCCAAAAATACAATGACGATTCATCAGTGCACGGCATCATCGTTCAAATGCCTTTGCCTAAGCAAATTAATGAGGAAGCGGTTAAACTAGCGGTTAATCCTAAAAAAGATGTTGATGGTTTCCATCCTTTATCTACCTTTTCACCTTGTACACCAAAAGGCATCATTAAATATTTGAAAGCTGAAAAAATAGACATCCAGTCCAAAAACGCAGTAATTATTGGCCGAAGCAACATTGTTGGTAAACCAATGGCTAAATTGTTATTAAAAGAAAATGCAAACACGACGATTTTGCATAGCAAAACAAAGCGAGAAGATATGGAATTTTATTTGGCGCACGCTGATATTGTAGTGGTGGCTGTTGGAAAACGATATTTCCTCGATCATTCGTTCAAATTAAAAGAAGATGCTGTTTTAATTGATGTTGGCATAAACCGTCATGACGGCGCGCTTTGTGGCGATATTGAGCCAGATCTTAATGTGCGATTACAAACACCTGTCCCAGGTGGGGTTGGTTTATTGACACGCATTTCTTTAATGGATAATTTATTGGAGGCAACAGTTGAAAATGAAATTTAATATTAAAAACACACAAGTATATGGTCTTGACAAAGCTTTCAAAGCTTCTGGAAATCCGATGCGCACCATTATTGATAATGGTGAGGTTACCGAAAAAGATATTCAGCGCGCGATTGGTCTAGCTAAGACGCGCGGCGGCGAAGGACATGACAATTTCTTAAAAGGAATTCTTGTTCAAATGGATGTGACGGCTCCTTTATTTTGGTGGAAACAAGCGCAGCGTTATCACTGGTTTGATTTTGTGTCTAGCCAGTCAACGATGCATTGCCTATTAAAATTTGATGTAGAAAGTCAATGCGTCGAAGAAACTAATAGAGACATTTTGGCTATTATGAAACATTTGATTGATGTATATAACGCGATGAGCGATGATGATCCGACTAAGAAAAATAAATGGCGAGAATTGGTCGCCTCTCTTCCGTGCGGATTTTGTCTTGGCGCCACGATGACTACAAATTACCAGCAATTAAAAACAATGTATTATCAACGCCGATATCATAAATTAATGGAATGGCACATCTTTACTGCCTGGTGTGAAGAATTACCTTATTTTAAAGAACTATTGGGACTAGAATAGCCTAGAATTGCGGAGTTTTTTACCTCTTTAAAATAAAAACCGGTCAATTTGGTAACCTTTTAAAAGGTGCAATTGCCGGTTTTTTATATTTAATCAATCGCGTTTTGTTACCGAAGTAGATTTTATGTTGCTGCCCTTCATTAATTTCTTACCCTTGGCAAGTTTGATTGAAGTTAGAACAACTAGGCCAACACCCATTAATGCTAAAAAGACACCGACACAAATTAAGATGATGCTCGTGTCACCATTTGTGCCCCAAGTGATAGCCGCAGTGATACCTAAAGCAATTAGGACAGCTGCTAGGATAAACTCTAAGACAATTAAGAAAATGTCACGATCTGGTCTTTGCAATTTTAAAATGCCATCTGGTATGAGACTGACGCCAGCTGTTAACAATAGAATTGTTACAATTTCAGCAAACATATCAATTATGCCGGAATTTAAAATACAAACATAAATTCCAATCGTTATCTCGAGCACTCCAATTAAAAGCAATGCCACACTGCTTGTAAAATGACTGGTGTAATATAAACCAAGTCGGAATAGACCGTCTAAGATAATTAAAACAGCAATTAAAACAGCGACGAATGTTTTGTAGTTGGCGTTGCTGGCGTAAACTGCTGTTAAAATGCCAACAACAATCAAAATAGCGGCCTCTAAATATTGCCAAACAGTCCATAAAGTTAAGAGAGTTTTTTGTTTATTTGTAGCCATATTTTTCTCCTTTTCTTTTTATATGATAGACTTTTGAAAACAAAAAGACAAAAAGAAACTCTTTAAATAATAAGATTATTGGTTTTTATTCACGATATTTTTATAATTAAGTAGTTTGAAGGATTTATATTTATGAAAAAAACATGGTTAAAAAAATATGCAGAAGCGATTGTAAAAGTAGGCGCTAATGTCCAAAGAGGTCAAGATGTCATTATTGATGTTGCTACCGACCAAGCAGAATTCGCTACTATTGTAGCCGACTATGCCTATAAGGCTGGAGCGCGATATGTTCGCATTAATTTTTCTTATGAACCATTTTCTATTTTGCGAATCAATAAAGAATGCATTGATTCTCTGTCTGAATTAAAACCATTTGATAAAAGCATGTTCGAATACATGGTTGAACGTTTGCCAGTTCGCATTTTCTTAATAAGCGAAAATCCAGATGGAGCAAAAAATTTAAATCATGCAAAAAGTGCCCAAGTTGCGCAACGCCGTTTCCCGTTGATTAAAAGCTATCGCGAAGCTTTAGAAAATAAATACCAGTGGACAATCGCTGGTATTCCCTCAAAAGAATGGGCCAAAAAAGTTTTTCCAAATCTATCTTCCCATCAAGCACAGGAAAAATTGTTTGAAGCCATTTTAAAAGTTGCTCGTATCGATGATAACCCGATAGAAACTTGGCGCATTCATAACAAAAATTTAAAAGCTCATATGGACTATTTAAACTCTTTAAAACTCGACTATCTTCATTATCGTTCTTCTAATGGTACCGACTTTAAGGTATGGCTTAACGAAAATGTCATTTGGCTTGCCGGAGGAGAAAAAACCAGCGGATCGGATATTTTTTATAACCCGAATATGCCAACGGAAGAGGTTTTTACTTCGCCGATTGCCGGTAAGGCTGAAGGAATAGTTCACGCAAGCAAGCCTCTTTCTTATAATGGTCAATTAATTGAAGATTTTTATTTTGTCTTTAAAGAAGGGAAAGTGGTGGAAGCGCACGCCGCCAAAAATGAGCCGTTGCTTAAACAAATGATTTCGATGGACAAAGGTGCTTCTATGTTAGGAGAAGTTGCCTTAGTGCCTTTTGAATCACCAGTCAATCAATCGGGCATTTTATTTTATAATACGCTTTATGATGAAAATGCCGCATGCCATTTAGCGTTAGGTATTGGGTTTACTAACTTATATAAAGACTATGAAAAATACAGCAAGGAAGAATTAACTAAATTAGGTATTAATGATTCAATGATTCATGTCGATTTTATGATTGGAACAGCCGATTTATTAATCGAAGGCCACACAAAAGATGGCCAAATTATCCCAATTTTTAAAAACGGAACTTGGGCTAATTAATAAAATTAAAGATATTTTTGTACTTCCCAATCAGTAACGATTTTTCGATACTCTTCCCACTCTAATGTTTTTGCATGGATATATTTATCGTAGGTGTGATCGCCCAATGTCTCTTTAATTAAAGGATCATTTCGCATTTCTTTGATTGCGTCTTTTAGATTTTCTGGTAAATTAGCAATTCCTTTGGCTTCTCTTTGCTCGCGAGTTAGCGTAAAAACATTATCGTAGACCGGCGGGACAAGATTATTTTCATCAATGTTAACTATTCCATCAATCCCGGCTTGGATGATAGCGGCTAGCGCTAAATAAGGATTGGCCATTGGATCGACATTTCGTAGTTCAATTCTCGTCGATTCACCGCGAACTGATGGGATGCGAATCATCGCCGAACGGTTAGCATCGGACCAACAAGCAAAACAAGGCGCTTCATAACCGATAACTAAGCGCTTATAGGAATTTACGACTGGATTTGTTAAACCGCATAGCGAACGCGAATGTTTTAAAATTCCAGAGATAAATTTACGACAGATAAGAGAAAGTTTTAATAAACCATTTTCATCATAAAAAATGTTGTGGCCACTTTCATCAGAAAAAGAGCAGTTAGCGTGCATGCCACTTCCAGCAATACCGGCAATTGGTTTAGGCATAAATGAAGCGTGATAACCATGTTTTCTAGAAACCATTTTTACCACTTGTTTAAAAGTTTGAAGGTTGTCGCACGCCGTCAAAACATCGCTATATTTAAAATTAATTTCATGTTGACCAACGCCAACTTCGTGATGGGCGGTTTGAACGACGAAACCTAATTTTTCTAATTCTAGCGAAATGTCGCGCCGAATCGAATTAGAACCATCCAATGGTGACAGATCAAAATAGCTGCCTTTGTCGGTTGGCTTTAAAATCGGTTGATCATTTTCATCTAATTTAAAAACAAAAAATTCAGGTTCAAAACCGACATTCATTTTTGCTATGCCCAAATCGTTCATTTTCTTTATCGCCCGCTTTAAGATATAACGAGGATCGCCAGGGAATGGCTTACCATAAGTGGTGTAGACATCGCACACTAGACGTGCAACCTTTCCGTATGTGCTATCTTCAAAATCTAGTACTAACCATGAATCTAGGTCAGGTTTTAAATACATGTCTGCTTCCTTGATGCGGACGAAACCTTCGATGGACGAACCATCAAACATTATTTCACCCTTTAATGCATCATCGAGCTTTTTGACAGGTATTTCGACCGCCTTTAATACGCCGAGCATATCGGTAAATTGTAATCTTACATAATGAACACCTTTAATTTTCGCGTCATTTAGAATATATGATTTAGAATATTTCGCCATAAATATCTCCTTATGTATACACTAGTATGCTCTTTTTTGGAGTCAGATTGAACATCCAATTACTTAAATTAATTAAAGTCTCGAATTTATCGAAGAAAAAAATAATAAAATTTGGAGTAAAAATAGTCATTGAACTCCGAAAATAATGTTACACTATTTAAAAATCCGTGTCGTTTACTACAATATCGATTATTTCTTTTAACGGTATTTGACCTTTTTCAAAATAGATTGTTCGACTGTTTAAATCAATTTTTTTAATCTTACCTTTGATGTTATAAAGATAGCCATCGTAATAAAATGTTACAAGCAATTCCTCGCCTTTATAATTTGTAAGAATATTGTTAATTTTTTCCGCTCTCTCGTTACTAATTTGTGGTTTTGCTATCTTGTTTCGCCGATAGTGCATTTTTTCTAATGCCTCTGCCTGTTCCACTAAACTCGCAAACGGCAACCATTTTTTCATTCCCCGGTCATCGCTCATTTATGATGCCCTCCAATTTGTTCGTGTCTTTCTTTGGCAGTGCTTTCTTTTAAAAGCGACGAACCGCGTAAGATTATATTTTTTCCATATTTTTGCTTTAACATATCAATTGTTTTAATCAATTGTTCGCGGTCTTTTTTCTTTGTCAACTCATCAAAGATGGACATTTGCTTTATTTCGTCGCTTTTTATGGCGGCTGCTCCTAGATGTACCCTTCGGATATCCTTGTTTGTGACATATTTGTCAAATAGTTTTATTAGTTCATTGAGTATTTCTTGACTATCGTTGGTTGGGATATCCACGCTGAGACGATGGTGGAAACCGCCTTCATTATTTGCATAACCAACACTCAATGAAAAAGTTTTGGCCAATAGGTGATGCTCGCGAAGGCGATAACACAAATCGTCGGCCATCTCTTTTATGATTAGTTTAGTTTCTTCCCTTGAATAATTTCTTGGTAAAACTTGTCCTACGGTAAACGAGGTGTCTTTCGAAGTGTATTTATTTCTAATATCGCTATCATCAATTCCGTTAGCGAGGTCGTGCAGTTGACCGCCGATAATGCCAAATTTCTGCACCAATAATTCTCGCGGAGTTTTTGCTAGTTGTTCGACTGTTTCGATGCCAATTTTATTTAATTTAGTCTCGTAACCGTGCGAAATGCCCCAGACTTTCGATAAGGGTTTAATTGGCCACAATTTAGTTTCAATATCTTTTTTGTCCCATTCAGATATATAAGGCGGTTTATTCTTGGCGTCTAAATCCAGTGCCGCCTTTGCTAAAAACATATTATAAGAAATGCCAGCGGTGGTTATTAATTTTGTTTTTTGTAAAATATCTTTTTGAATTTTCTTTACCAATGCATAAGGCGTCAAATTATATAAATCTAAATATGGTCCTAAATTAATAAAAACTTCGTCGATAGAATAGACATGAATATCGTCTTCACCGACATAATTTAAGATTATTGAGATAACTTCGCACGATCTTTCGATATAGCGTGACATGCGCGGTTTGGCGTATATCATGCCAGGAATGTCCGGCAAATCCCGCTTTCTTAACCGGCTAGGAACGCCTAATGCTTTTAAAAAAGGAGAAACGCTCAAAACGATTGTGCCTTCGCCCCTTTCAATATCGGTGACCACTAGCGGGGTAGTCATCGGATTTAAATTACGATCAACACATTCGACAAAAGCATAAAAAGCTTTTAAATCAATGACGGCGATACTCCTTTTTTTGTCCATAAGAAAATTATAACTTTTTTCTTTGTGGTTCACGGCTACTTTCCAAATAATTTTTTATTTATGAAGAATATTAAAAATCTTCTCGTGCGTGCTATAATATATTACATAAAATTTTGGTGAGTTTATGGATACACTTTATATCTTAGACGCTGTTATTATTGCCATTAGCCTAGTTGCTATCATCATTTGCTTGGTGCTTTTTAAACGTGTGAAAGATTTAGAAAAAAACAATAAAACTGATCCTGAAACCATCAAAGAACTCGAAGAGCTAAAATTCTTATTTAAAGAAACACAAAGTACAACAAAACTAGAAATTGGACGCGATATATCTAATAGTTTGAACAAACAATTTTTAGATTTAACAACTAAAGTCAGTGAAACTAGCACCCAGCAAAACGAAGTGACCAATCGCAAATTTCTTGATTTTCAAGCCAAAATGAATGAGGCGATGCAAAAAAATAACGAAACAATCAATAAAAGCTTTAACGAATTAAATGAGCGAGTTACCAAATCACTCCTCGATATTAATAAACAAGTTAACGAAAAGCTTAGCGATGGTTTTAAAGATACAAATAAAACTGTCACCAATGTCATTGAAAGGTTAAGCAAAATTGATGCTGCTCAAAAAAATATAGAGAGTTTATCGACCGATGTTGTTTCTTTGAAAAATATTTTAGAAAACAATCAAGCAAGAGGCAGATATGGCGAAATACAGTTAAAGACAATTCTTCATACAATATTTGAAGGTATCAATAATGCTTACGCTGAACAATACACTTTAAAAGAAGCGACTGCCAAAAGTGAATCGGTAAGAGCGGATGCGGTGGTGTTTTTACCGCCTCCATATCATTTAATTTGTATTGATTCTAAATTTCCCTTTCAAGATTATCAAATTTTGCTAGATAAAAAAGAAGAAGACCCAACCTATCAAGTTGCTTTAAAGAATTTTAAGGCTAATGTAAAGAAACATATCAACGATATTTCTTCTAAATATATTATTCGCGACAAGACGGCGGATTTCGCTTTTATGTTTGTTCCTAGCGATGGTATTTTTACATATATTCATTCACATAGTTACGATTCGGTGGAGTACGCCCAAAATAAGCGCGTCATTATTTGCTCACCCGCTACGCTACAAGCGATGTTATCTACCATATCGATGCTAAATATCAATTATCAACGGAGCGAAAATTTAAAAGTAATCGATGAAGAACTAAAGAAATTATCGAAAGAATTTGGCATTTGGGGCGAAAAATGGAATAAATTTTCAACTAATTTGCGAAAAGCCAATGACGCGCGTGAAGATTTAGATAAGCGCGTAAATAAAATCACCACTCGCTTTGATGCAATTAATAAAAGCAATGTTGTTAAATCTATTGAAGAAGATGAAAACAACAAGGATGAAGATGTCTTAGATCTTCTAGATGGGATGGAGTAGTACCATGTGGAGTATTGTGCACGAGTATTTAACAATCCCTTATATTGTTGAAATTTGTGTTTTTATTTATCTGATTTTAACCATTGTAATTGGTTATAAAAGGAAATTTTTCTTCGCTTTGTATCACACAATCGTTGTGGCTGTCTTGTTGACGATAGGTTTTTTGGTTTTCGAGCCAATCGTATCATCATCTTTGAATACATCAATTCTTGCTAGTAATGAAAGAAGCATAACGTTTATCGACCAATTGACAAAAATTAGTTTATCGACTGCTAGACCATCTATTTATATGAATGATTATGTAGCGACATTAGGCGGTGACATTTTAAAGTATCTTAGTTACTTTATTATCACCATTGCCGTCATAATACTATCACCTATTATTAGCGGTTTAACTTGGCTTTTTATGCGCTTTTTAATTCCTCTAGCTTGGTTAAATGTAGACGTTCATTGGCTAGGTGCCCTTTTAGGAATTTTAACATCGCTGACACTTGTTGTTAGTGCTTATATATTTGCCGGTGTTTTTGCGCCACCATTTACTTATTTAGCGAGCAACGTTGAATATATCAACGTTCTAGGCATGCAAGAATCAACCGTCTATTTATTGAGTACTCTTGATCCAGTATATCGGCCACTTTTGAGCTGGATAGGTGCATTTGCGGGTTTTGTGCGCATTGAAAATCCTATAACTGGATGGGAGACTACTTCCGTTGCTTTAATCCAACTATATCAAGATTATTTTGCATTCCAAGGTATTGTCTAATCCCTAACTTGTTTTGATTGCTTTTAAAGTTTATAATATTTTTTCGCTGGGCCTGTAGCTCATCTGGGAGAGCGCATCGTTCGCAACGATGAGGTAGCGAGTTCGATCCTCGTCAGGTCCACCAGTTCAAAATTAATGCCTATAATGTTAATCATTATAGGTTTTTTAATTTTATCTATAATTAATGTTCGTAAAACGCATCATAATTATTTATGAAAGTAAAATTAGAGCACACTTGTAACATAAAAAAATAAATATTCAACAACTATAGTTGGATTAGCCAATAAAATTGTAGTTGTCACAAAAATATTAGATTGTTATATAATGTTACAGTTACTTTTTAATATCTAATTAAGGGGAAGGGGTAGGTTATGAAAATAATTAGAAAATCTTTTGTTTTTACTACTTTACTATTTTCTACATTCTCTTTTTTACTCACAAATATTAATGGTCTTCATGAGCATGTCGAAGCCGCTAGTTATGATCCGACCAGTGGAGCGATTTATTATGCCGATGCTGACAAATATTATCAAGGTATTGATCCTTCTTTGACTGGGGAAGATTTAGTTGTGGCTTTATCTTCGTTAACCAGCAAAGGATTTGTTACCCACTCTTATTCATCATTACCGGATATTTATCAATATTCTGATTTGTCAAATGGAATGATGCGCATGGTTTATACAGGAACCGAAAAGAGTTTTTCATCAGGCAATATGCCTGGTAGCACCAATAAAGAACACGTTTGGCCAGCTTCGTGGTATGGAACTGGTGACCGTGAGGAAGGAGCCGGTTCGCCTGGCGCAGATGCTCATAATGTATGGCCATCTGCTTCTGATTTAAACAGCAAGCGTGGTTCTTGTGCTTTTGATGAATTAGATTTTGCTACTTCTTGGAAATGTTCTGAATTTGGCTCATATAGTTATGGCACCGCTAACGATAACGATTCTTATGTTTGGTCCACGGCATTTAATAATTCAAATGGGCAAAATGATGATGCCATGTATCCAAGCGAGGGACACCGAGGAGAAATAGCGCGCATATTAATGTATGTAGCAACACGATATCACAACGATACACGTTATCCGGTGATGCTTCATGATAAAGCTATAACATTGAAAAGTGGGCGAATTGGCAAATTATCAACCTTATTAAAATGGCATTATCTTGAGCCACCGACCGAGTGGGAAATAAATCGCAACAACGAAGTGGCAACTCGCTGGCATCATAATCGCAATCCTTTTATTGATAATCCAGAGTATGCAACCTTGATTTATCAATATTTGCCCGAGCCAGATCAAAATGCTCCGACAGATGCCGTTTTAGATGTTATTGAGAAGTATGGCAACATCGAGTATGACGATCCACAATCTATCGAAGTTAATACGAATGATATAGCAGTCGCTACCAATCAAGAATATCAGATTGTTGCAAGTGTATTGCCTTCAACCGCCAAGCAAAAAGTTGGTTACCGCTCTTTAGATACCAATATCGCTACTGTTACTGGTAGTGGTGTGGTTAAAGGCGTAGCAAAAGGAAGTACTACAATCGAAGTTTACGCTATTGATGACTCGTCCATTAAGACAACAATTAATGTTTCGGTAAAAGAATTGGTGTATATTTCTTTAGAAGGAAAGCCATATAAAACAACATATTATACAAACGATACATTCGAGCCGGATGGTTTGCTGGTGAAAGGCCAATTTTCTGATGATAGTGAAACCACAATTGATAATGCTGCTTGCCAGTGGCTCGATGGTGTAACAGGTACAGTAAAATTAGCGACTGATACGACTTCTATTCGCTGCGTATATCAAGGACTAACTGCCATTTATAATGGAATTACCGTTATAAAAAGAGATGTTGAAGGCTATGAAAAATTAACCGATAAAATGGATGATTATTCTGGCAGATATTTACTAGTTAACGACACATACGGAAAAGCATTAGATGGGTCAGTTTCTTTAAATAAAACAAATAGTGGCAATCAATTTAGTGTTTCTATTGAAAACGATATAATTAATGGCGACTATTTTGAAAATGAATTTATTGTTACTTCAACAACAGGTGGTTATACTTTATCATCCCGCTACGGCCAAACATTTGGAGCATCATCTTCTGGCAATTTTCAAGCCGGAAGTTATATAAATACAATTGAAGCAGCCACTTCGGGAACGATTATTAAATGTGGCAATTTGACTTTGCGTTATAATGCAAACTATTTTAGATATTACTCTAGTGCAGGACAGGGTGACCCCATATTTTTATATCGATATATCGATAGTAGTGAGCCGGATGTCGGTTTAAAAGAAGCTAAAACATATGCCGAAAACTTTAATTCATCAAATCTATGTGGCACTGATAATTATACAAAAGCGAGTGCAGATATTTGGAAAGCGCAAAAAGAGGCTTTTGAATCGTTACCTAATGAAGCAAAAACAATTTTAAAAAATGGTATTGCCAATCAATACTCATCCAATCCGATTGAAACGTGTTTAGCGAGATACGATCGAGTAGTTTTCTTATATGGTGCTGATTCGACAAATTTTCCTGATTATATGGATAGAAACGAAGCCGGCGTTTTTGCCATCAATAATATTACCCTTGGCATCGAAAAAAACGTTGCAATTGCCGTTGTCTTAATTGTCGCTTCTATCAGCGGTGTTATTGGGATAATTTGTTTAATAAAATTCAGTGCCTCTAAAAAGATCAAAAGTAAAAAGCAGTAACAAATTTCAATAAATATAAGCCGCCCCATATTTTATTCCCTTAATAGATAATTAATTTTAGAATTTTGTCTATAAAAAGAAATAAAAGTATGCTATAAAAAAAGTAGATACTATTAGTGTTGTATTGTGCTTTATGGCAAATATAATTTTTCAAAAATGTTTATGAATATTTGGATTTAAAGAAGAACGGCTGACTAATTATGTTTCGCTTATTTTAGTCAATCTTCTAGATGGGGGGAATTGTTGATGAAACGTATTTCGAAGGGATTAAAAGCTTTTTCTCATTATCTCTAGCAATCATTTTAACTGCTTGTGATTTTTCTTTTATTACTTCCCCTTCAACTAGTAGCAGCAGCGATGATTCATCATCTTCTTCTAGCGACTCGACGGCAAACACTGATAATTCATTTACAGTCACCTGGGTCAATTATGATGATACCGTTCTAGAGATTGATGAAAATGTTGAATATGGAACCGTTCCTCATTATGATGGCGAGATTCCAACTAGATCTCGCGACCCTTTTTACTCTTACGAATTCGTCGGTTGGTCACCGGAAATTTAAGAAGTTCAAGGCCCACAAGAATATATCGCCCAATACGAGATAGTCGGAAGCAAAAATTTTTCCTTTGAATTAAATGAAACAGAAACAAGTTATGTAGTCACTGATTATATTGGTGAAAATGGTAAAGATGTTCGAATACCAAACGTATATAAAGGTCTTCCTGTTTCTAAAATTGCCGCGAATGTTTTTAATTTTAATTTTTTTAACGATCAATCAGTCAGTAATGTATTTATTCCTAACACAATAGAAACTGTTGATGGGGATGCCTTTTATAATTGTTTGGGTACCAAAATATATTTAGAATCTTCAGAAATTCCAGAAGGTTTTGCTAGCGTTTGGAATCCATCAAACGTATCCGTTATTACCAGTGTCAGTGGTTTTGATGATATAGGTCTTATCTATAAACTAGTGAATGATAAAGCGACAATAGTTGGTTATTGCGGTGAAGATGTAGATTTAGAAATACCAAATAGAATATCACACCTAAATCAAGAGTATGATGTTTATCTGATAGATACCGGCGCTTTCTTTGGCTGTACTTCCCTTACATCAGTAACTTTTGAAGATAACTGTCAAATTGTTTTAATCAGTGATGGTGCTTTTGTTTATTGTTCATCTTTAACTTCCATCACTATTCCTTCTTCTATCACTTCAATGGGTAATGATGTTTTCTTTGGTTGCACATCATTAACTATCTATTGCGAAGCATCTTCTCAGCCAAGTGGTTGGGATTCTAATTGGAACCCATCTAATCGGCAGGTTATATGGGATTATAACGCTGAATGAAAAATATCATTTAAATATCTTTTCTTATTTATTTAATACTTATCTTTGGTTCTTATTGTTAGTTTGTTAAAATAAAAATATGCAAAAGAGTATATGTGCTTTTAACTTATTTATTTTGCTTATTTTATCTTCGTGCAATGGTGTTTTTAATAATTCACAAAGTTCTTCAACGGGTATTGAAGATCAAGTAGGAGGTTATATTCGCTATATAAAAGCATTTTATGTAGATAATAATGGCGAATTAAAAAGCGAAAGATCACAAGAGATTACATATGGTGAAAATTGGGATGAAATAGATAAAATAAAAGTTTTCGCCTATGGTCCTCAAAATAAATCAGCCGAAATTCCTTTAAAGCGCGATGACGAAGATGGTTACACAATCTCCACTTACTCTATTAGCGATGATATAGAAACGGATGGAACATTAGAAAAATACAATGCTGGAAATTATAATTTTTATATTTCATATAAAGAATTTAGCGCTACATTGTCATTGAGCGTTGAGCGAGCCGAATTGGTAGATATTTCGATGACATTGCCATCACTTACATGGCTTGAGCCAATTGGCGAGTTTAAAGTAATGAACTTACCGGAAAATGAAAATTTTGAAGTCGCCTATGAATATCGGAATAGTTACGACGAAGAATATAAAACATGGGATTATGATAAAGAAACAATAAATACTATATTTACGCCCCAAACGCCGGTCTATTTCCGCGCGACAATTAACTCGCGCAATTATTATAGAAAGGTTTTAACCGACGGCGTTTCCGTCGAGAAATATTCTTTACAAGATAAATTAACTTTATCGACTGATTTATTGACATTTGAGTATCTGCCAACAAAAAATGGAGAAGCCAGATTATTACGTGAATACAATTTTTTAATAGAAGGTCAGCAATTGTCCGCATCGTTTAAAAATGAGGCTATTGCGGGCTTTTTTGCTTTTTCTGACAATAATATACAAATTGATTCTATCGGTAGGCGTTCCTTAAATATCGATTTTACCATCGACACCAATCCGTATTATGTTTCTGAAACAATTACCTTACCTATCGAAGTAGATTTTATTCCCTTTAAGATTCATAAGCCGACAACCAAATTTTTCTATTATCACTATTTTATCGACTATGCTTATTCGCCAGATTATGAATTTGAATATTTAAAAGATGAAATGGATCGAAACATTTATGATGCTTATTATAGTAATACCGATTTAGTAATTGTAGCTGGCGATTCATATGTCAATCCAGGTACTTACGATTGCTCGATTAGTTTATACGATACAAGTAACACTACATGGGAAGATGGTTCAATCGCTTCTTATAGTGATACTTGGAGTATTTTAAAAGATACCTTTGATTTTGATAGACTTTGTTGTTCGAGTCCGGAATTTATAAATGACATGACGAATATTTATAAAAAGGGCGAGATCGTCACTTGCTATATTCAAGAAGGATTAAACGAAGCCACATTCTCTTTTTATTATGGCGATTTAGATCATCTCACAGGAGAGTATAATTATAAACCAACAAATTCTATCAATGTAATGTATGGAATATATATTGCAGATTATGCATCCGATTATGTTTATTATAGTGTAGTTGATAGCAAGATTATTTTTGAAGCGAATGCCCCTAAAGATGATAAGGGTTATGTGACTGTCGATTTATATTATCGTTTCGTCGATGAAAGAACCAATGTTTATCCACAAGAAATCAATTTTCGTATTTCGGCAAAATATTAAATAAATATTTAGATTTGATTTTTATTTAAAATGTAATCAAAGAAACCTTCTATGCCTTGGGAAATGTAGCGGCAGGCCTTTTCAAAATCGCGCGTGTACCAAGGGTCGGCAATTGAACCAAAAGGCGGCAAAGCATATTCGCCTAATAAATGAATTTTATTTGATTTTCCAAACTCATATATTAGATCTTTTAAATTGTATTCGTCCATCGCTAATATATAGTCCGCTTTGATAAAGTCTTCATGTGTTATTTGCTTTGCTTGATGCGTTCTTATCGGAATATTATGGGCAATTAAAACGCGTTTCATTGGCGGATAAATGTCGTTTAAATATTCTTCGTCGCTCGTGCCGCGCGAATATATTAAAAAATTGTTTCCTATTTTGTGTTTTGCTAAATAATCTTTCGCGATGAATTCCGCAGAAACAGAACGACAAATATTGCCGTAGCAAACAAAAATTACTGTTATCATTTATTATTCTTTTTGCTTGAATAGATTCGAATTAATAATAGCGTTATTGAATAAATGATTGGTACAAGCGATAAAATTAGTAAAATCATTGGACCGATATTAACGCTGGCGGCGAAGTCAACTGGGAAGAAGGTCTGCAAAGATTCCACAATAAATTGCGGATTTATAGCTAGTTGCACAAAGTACAAAATCAATAATAATAAATAAAGCGAAGCGATATATAAACTATGATGAATTTGGAAACGTTCTTTTCTATTTTCGGCAACTCTTAAATAACCAAAATAATATACGATAATTTCTAAAGTTGGTAACAAGCATAGCAAAATAATTGCAATTGACCCTAATAGATTTTCCGGATGCATTAAATCGATAGTCAAAATGCCGATGAAACCTTGTGCAAAAAAATACATGGCAAAAAGAATGAAAATAACCGTAAAAGCCCGATAAACATACTTGCCTTTCTTTGGTTCTGGTAACGGCCATCCGCTCTTTGTAACAGTTAAATCAGCAGTGGCTGTTTTAAGGTTTTTTAACTCTTTTGCGCCATAAAAAATAAAGCCGCTACCGAGCAACAAAATTAAAATCGAGTAAATTATAAAATCGATGGGGAAATAGGATGTGAATTGGTTGGCTATAGCGCTACCGCCGTATTTAGTAAAAATAGATACTATTAACATAATTAAAGAAACCAGCGCGAACAATGTGCAAATCGCCGCATGGACAATTATTGAAATGTATCTTTTTCTTTTATCCTCGATAGCTAAAACGGCATTTAGTGAAAAGAAAAATTCAATCGGTACGAGAAGAATTAATATAAAAGGAATTAATACATCGAGATTTGGAAAAAAGGAGATAGCGTCAGTAAAGGCATAATACATTATGTGCAATAAAGCAATGCTCGCAAGAAAATAGACGAGGATATTTAGTAATGTTAAGGGTTGAACTTTATTTTTCATAACTTACAAAAATCCTTTCAATATTTTCTAATCCAAATGATCCATCGCTAGGTAAAGTGATTACTTGTCCACCAATCATTGAATTGTCGTGGTAAATTAGGTTGGTTGATTTGACGCCATAAGAAAGAATTACATCTTTGTAATCAACGGCGATATTGTTGATATGATCGTGTCCGCAGAATACCCCTTTGGTTGAGCCTATTTCTTTAATGGCAGCGAACAAGCCAGTATTTGTATAACCTGGCCAAGTGCTTTCATTTACTTCGCCACTATATTCATATAAACCATCGTTTGCTCCTTGGATTGCAAGTAGATATTCCGGGAGGGGAATATGCATAAAAGCGATCGATGGAATGGCACTGCCATTATTATATGAGGCGACTCTTTTATACCATTCAACCTGGTTTTCATGAATTACATCATAGGTATATTCAAGCGACCCATCACTATAATAAGAGTTAGAATCAATCATGATGAGCCGCCATACAGTTTTATCGCCGTCTTTTAAGTTGACGACATAGTTAGAATCGCCGTAAACATCATCATCTTTATAATTTAAAAAGACAACGTTTTTATAGTTAGCTAATTCGTTAATAACATATGATGGAGCGTACCAACCTTGTTTGTCGTGGTTGCCCCAAACGATTGACCACGGTAAATCAAGGCTATCAAAATAGCTATATAAAAAATCAACTTCACGGGTAGTCGAATCCATAAATGAATCGCCTGTAATTACAATGTAGTTTGGTTTAGCGGCCTCTATTACTTTATTTAAAAATGCCTCTTGTTCATCTAAATATGCGGTCGCCCCTAAATGAATATCGGTAAGTTGTAACACGCGAAAATTTTCTTGATAAAGTGATTCTAAAAAGTAACTTTCGGTTGGGTAAGTTTGTTCTCCGCAACTAGTTAAAGCAATTGATAATAAGAGTAAGGAAGGTATAATTTTATATTTTTTCATATTTTTATTTTCGTCTATTTACTTTTAAAAAGAAATATGGAAAGACTCAACATCAATTTGTTCAATCTTACCTTTATCGGCCAAAGCGGCATATTGGGGATTTATCGGTAGGCGAGCCAAAACATTTAACTTATTGTTTTTGGCAACTTCTTCTAGTTTGGAGTGGCCGAAAATTTCAATTTTTTCATGGCAGTTCGGACATTCGACATAGGACATATTTTCGATTATGCCTAGAATAGGCACATCCATTTCTTTCGCCATATTGATTGCTTTTTCAACAATCATTGTCACGAGATCTTGTGGTGAAGTTACGATGATGATGCCGTCCATTTTGATAGATTGGAATGTCGTTAAAACGACATCGCCTGTTCCCGGTGGCATATCTATAAACATATAATCCAAATCGCCATAAGCGACATCGGTATAAAATTGTTTGACCATTTGAGTGATAATTGGTCCTCGCCAAATAATTGGATCATTTTCTTTTTCTAATAGTAAGTTGGTGGAAACGATTTGAACGCCTTCTTTGCTCTTTTGGGGAAAAATATGCACGCCATCACTTTCTAATTGTCCTTTAATACCAAACATGCGTGGTATAGATGGGCCAGTGACATCGGCATCTAAAATAGCAACATTGTTGCCTTCTTTATTTTTCTTAATAGCTAGCAAAGAGGTGACGAACGATTTGCCAACTCCCCCCTTGCCAGACACTATTCCTATTGTGTGTTTGATTGTTGTTAATTCGTTAGGGGAAATTATAAAATCTTCTTTATTCATCCGTTCGGAGCAATCATCTACTCCGCAATTTGTGCAATCATGATTACAATCTGGCATATTAATCTCCTTTGATTTATACGATAATTATAAAGCAATTTAGCAATTTATAAAGTAATTCACCTTTTATTAAGGTGCGTTTTTATTTAATCAATTAAAAAATTTATATAAAATAATGATATGGATAGACCCTTAGCGGATGAATTAAGACCGACCAACATCGATGATATTGTTGGTCAGCATCACCTTTTAGATAAAGGAATGCTTTTTCGTAAAGTGATTGAAGAAGGCCATATACCGAATATGATTTTTTATGGTCCACCAGGTATTGGCAAGACCACATTGGCTAATATTATTGCTAAAAGGACTAACATGTCCTTGCATAAGTTAAATGGCACGAATGCTTCTATTGAAGATATTAAAAGAGTGATTGCAGAAGCAACATCGATTTTCGGACAAAATGGCGTCTTATTGTATTTGGATGAAATCCAATATTTAAATCGTAAGCAACAACAAACGTTGCTTGAATTTGTAGAAAAAGGAGAAATTACTTTAATTGCTTCGACGACTGAAAATCCATATTTTTATGTCTACCCGGCCTTGTTATCGCGTTGCACTGTCTTTGAATTTAAAGCCATCAGCGCGGATGACATAAAAGAAGGATTAAAAAAAGCCATCAAGCGCATTAAATACCAAATTGATGACGATGCATTAGAAGTTTTAGCGACAGCCGCGAACGGAGACATGCGAAAGGCGATTAACAATTTAGAATTTATTATCTATGGTTTAAAGAAAAAAGAACGAATTACTTTAAAGCATGTTAACCAAATCGTCATTAAAGCTAACATTGCTTATGACAGGAGTGAAGACCATCATTATGATCAATTGAGTGC
Organism: uncultured bacterium; assembly: GCA_949297445.1. Lineage (GTDB taxonomy): Bacteria > Bacillota_I > Bacilli_A > RFN20 > CAG-826 > CASFSG01. The sequence continues at coordinate 247,531 of CASFSS010000018.1, forward strand.
CTTTATGAAGTCGTTGCGTGGTTCTGATCCCGATGCGGCAATTTTTTATCTTGCAAAATTGCTTGAAAGCGGCGATATCATCGCGGCAAGTAGGCGCTTGCTTTGTTCGGTTAATGAAGACGTTGGTTTGGCTTATCCACAACTTATTCCAATCGTCAAAGCTTGTGTCGATAGTGCCTTGCAACTAGGCATGCCGGAAGCCTATTTACCCCTTAGCAATGCAACCTTATTAATTGCGACGGCACCTAAATCTAATTCGGCTTGCATAGCCTATCATAAAGCGGCTTCCGATGTAAAAAGCGGCAAAGGGTTAAGCGTGCCTCGAACCTTACAAAATACTCATTTTGATGGCGAGGATAACGAGAATAAAGGGCAGCATTATTTATATCCTCACGATTTCAAAAATCACTATGTTAAACAGCAATATTTGCCAGATGATCTTGTCGGTAGTAAATATTATGAATATGGCGATAACAAGGTGGAATTAGCCGCGAAAGAATATTGGGAGAAAATAAAAAAATGACTTATTACGATAAAGATAATTGTTTAGTCAATTTTAGCAATTCAATTTTGAAAAATTTTAATGTTAAAACATTTCATTCAACTATTAAACCAGTTGACGATTTTTTAAGCGGCAGCAAAAAAGTTGTTTTAATTTTGTTAGATGGATGTGGCAGTTATATTTTAAATAAGCATCTCAAGGAAGATAGTTTTTTAAGAAGTCATGTTATTCATCAAATGACTTCGACTTTTCCTTCTACGACCGTCGCAGCCACCGATGCTTTGTTGAGTGGGAAATTTCCAATTGAAAATGGTTGGATGGGTTGGAGCCAATATGTCAAAAGTTTAGACCGCAATATCAATGTCTTTAAAGATGAGGATAGTCAAACGGGCGAGGATGTTGGAAAGGGTTATTATTATAATCTTGCTAAATATCCAAACTTGGTCGATTTAATTAATGAAAAGCACCACGCGACAATTGCCAAAACAATGTTTGAATACCCAATCAATAAAACGACTTCCAAATTTGATTGGTTCCATTTAAAAGATGCTTATGAATTCGTCCATCAAAAAGAAAGTGGCTTTGTTTATGCCTATTTTACAAGGCCGGATCATTTTATTCATCATGAAGGGGTCGCTAGTAAGCACGCGCATCGATTTATCAAAAAGATGAATCGTTACATTCGTCATTTCGCAAAAAAATATCGCGATGTGGTAACACTAGTCATTGCTGACCATGGTCTTGTCGACGTCAAGTTTTTCTATGTTTATGAACATGAAGATTTCGCTTCGCTCCTTTTAAGACCGTCGACCCTTGAACCGCGCGCGACCAGCTTCTTTATAAAGGAAAATAAAGGTCCGGAGTTTGAAAAATTGTTTAAACAATATTATGGAAAGTATTTCCGTTTATATACAAAGGAAAAAGCCCTCGCCACCAATTTGTTTGGTGAAGGCATTCCCAATCAACTATCTTTAGATACGATTGGTGATTATGTAGCGGTGGCGATAGATAAATATTGTTTTTCAGAAATTATCGACAAAGGTTTTTTGGCGCATCATGCTGGCACGCTTGATGAAGAGATGCTCATTTCAATTGTAGGTTATAAACATGCGTAAAATTATTTTAGATTGTGATCCTGGGCACGATGACGCGATTGCCTTGATGCTCCTCGCCACTTTTTCTGATAAATTTAATATAGTTGGTCTCACAAGTGTATCCGGCAACCAAACGATTGAAAAAACAACCAATAACCTGCTTGCTCTTAAACAATATTTAAAGATAAAAGCCCCGGTCTATAAAGGCGAAAAAGCCCCTCTTATAAAAGCCCCGGTTATTTGTGAAGAAATTCATGGCGAAAGTGGTTTAGACGGATTCCCTTTTGAAAAGCTAGTTGTTAAGGCTGAAAAGGAATCTGCCGTAGAATTTATTATCAAGACGCTTAAAGAAGAAAAAGTCACCATCGTGGCAACTGGTCCTTTGACTAATATCGCTAAAGCCATTCTTCAAGAGCCGAAAATAACAACTAATATCGAAGAAATTATTTTAATGGGTGGCTCTATTGGCTATGGCAACGTCACTCCGGCAGCCGAATTCAATATTTTTGTTGACCCAGAAGCGGCGGAAGTTATTTTTAAGCAAAATGTGCCTATTAAAATGATAGGTTTAGATGTTACGAGAAAAGTATTAGTTACTCCTTCAATTATTGAAAGAATGAGTAAATATGATAATTTCAAAAGCAAGTTATTTACTTTACTAATGGAAGTATTTTATCGAAACCAGTTAAAAACATTTCATCTTGAAGGTGCGCCATTACATGATCCGGTAACCATAGCGACTATGCTCGATAAAAATTTAGTTACCTATCAAGCAATGAATGTTGAAATTGATGTATCAAAAGGACCATCTTATGGTCGGACAAATTGCGACCGCTTCGATTATCTTCATCGCGAACATAATGCCTTGGTGGCAATCGACATTGACGTTGAAAGATTTTGGCAAATAATTGAGGAAGGCATTAAACGATGAAAACCATCTATGTTTTAGGAAGCATTAATTATGATATTTCTTTATCATTAAATATTTTTCCTAATGAAGGTGAAACGGTTAAGTGCATCGATAGTAGTGCTTGTGTCGGCGGCAAAGGATTTAATCAGGCTTTTGGCATTCATCGTCTAGGCGGAGAGGTTAGAATGTGCGGAACAATTGGCGATGATTATTATGGGAAGGCCGTGCTAGAATTTATTCATTTAGAAAGATTTAATGACACATACATTGATGTGCAAAAAGACTCTATAACTGGATTAGCCATCATTTTACTCGAGGGATCTAAAAATCGTATCATTACGGCCGGAAACGCCAATAAAATGATAAATAAAGGCAGAATTGCGGAGTTTTTGCATGACGCTAAGCCAGGTGACATATTTTTGACACAGCTAGAAATTCCTAGTGATGCCATAGGTTATGCTCTTGAACTAGCAAAGGAAAAAGATATGATTACTATTTTGAATCCATCTCCTATTAACAATGCTATTCCTACCTTAATTCAAAATTGTGATATTTTAGTGCTCAATCATCACGAGGCTAAAGAAATAAAAAAACTCTTAGGAGTTGATGATGTGAAGAATTTTCCTGTTCCTAACATAATCGAAACGCTTGGAAAAGATGGTTATGCTTTTATTCATAATAGGGAGCGAATTATTGCCTCAGCAATCGATGTTAAAGCCATTGACACATCTGGTGCTGGCGATGCCTTTATCGCTGGATTTGTTTATGAATACGCTAAGACGGCCAATATTGTAGACGCTTTAAAATTTGCAAATTTAGTCGCCTCAAAGCAAATTACTAAAAAAGGCACCTCGGTGGCGATGCCTTATTATGACGAGTTAGATTTAAATTAAGGAAGAGGATAATTCTTTGTGAGATTGATTACCTCTTTTTTTAATTCTTTTAAAATTGAATTATTGTTTTGACTATTAATTGCCTTATCGATGATGTGTGCGATTTGAATAAAATCTTTTTCTTTAAAACCGCGTGTTGTCATGGCAGGTGTGCCAAGGCGAATCCCGCTTGTTTTAAGTGGCGGTAAAGGGTCGTTTGGTATCGTGTTTTTATTGACGGTGATTAAAATCTTGTCAAGCAGTACCTCGGCTTCTTTACCGTTAATGCCCTTACTCGTTAAATCAACGATAAATAGATGATTATCGGTCCCATTAGAAACAATCCGATAACCCATTTTTTTGAATTCTTCAGCAAAAGCTTTAGCATTTTTTATAACCTGCTTTTGGTAGTCGATAAACTCCGGTTGCAAATCTTCATAGAAGGCCTCTGCTTTGGCGGCAATTATATTCATTAGAGGTCCGCCTTGTGTTCCTGGGAATATTGCCTTATTTATTTTTTTAATAATTTCTTCGTTGTTTGTGAGAATTAAACCGCCTCGTGGACCACGCAACGTTTTGTGGGTAGTAGAAGTGACGACATCGGCATAGTCGATAGGATTTTGATGTAAGCCCGTCGCGACAAGTCCGGCAATATGCGCCATATCGACCATTAATAAGGCGTCAACTTCTTTGGCAATTGCTTTAAATTTACTAAAATCAATGAATCGTGAATAGGCGCTAGCCCCTGCAATGATTAATTTTGGTCGATATTTTAATGCTAATTGACGAACTGCTTCATAATCAATCGTCTCGGTTATTGGATCTACCCCATAAGTAATTGCATTATAGTCTTGGCCAGAAAAACTTAAACGATAGCCGTGCGTTAGGTGACCGCCCGTGTCTAAACTCATGCCTAAAATAGTGTCGCCGTTATTAATTAGCGCACGATAAACAGCTAAGTTTGCGGAGCTGCCAGAGTGTGGTTGAACATTAGCGTATTTAGCGTGAAATAATCGACAAGCGCGTTCAATGGCTAATCGTTCTATTTCATCAACGTACTGACAGCCAGAATAATATCTTTTACCGGGATAACCTTCAGCGTATTTATTAGTGAAGATAGATCCACAAAGTTTTCGCACATTTGGACTAGCAAAATTTTCGCTAGCAATCAATTCGACATGCATTCTTTGTCTTTTTTGCTCGTGGCATAATGATGAATAAAGTTTAGGATCAATTTTTTTTAAATCAGGCATACGACAATTATATAATGATAAATATGGAAAAAAATATAAAAATAGATAAATTGTTTGCCAAGGAACTTATTAAAAAAAGAGATCGATTTACCAATAAAGGCGACTACGGAAGAGTTGGCATTATAGTTGGAACAAAAGATTATTTAGGAGCCTCGATGATGACTTATCAGGCGCTTTGTGCTTTGCGTATGGGAGCTGGATATTCAACATTGATAATTCCTAAATCACTGTTTGAAGTTTATGCCATGCGCGCCCCCCAAGTTATACTAAATTTTTTAGATGATGAGGCAGAGTTTCCGTCCTTATTAAAATATGATGTGCTTGCAATCGGAATGGGCCTAGCGGACAACGAATACTTTTTACGTTTATTAAATTATTTAATGAACAATTTTCTTGGCAAGTTAATCATTGATGGAACAGGCCTAACTATGATGGCCACTCGTGGGGTAGTAATTCCTCAAAATAAGCGGTGTGAAATTATATTAACACCTCATCTTAGAGAATTTGCAAATTTATATGGTGAAGATGTAAAAAGTGTTAGATATCGTCTTGTTGACAAGATGCTAAAATACGCAAAAGAAAACGAAATAATTTTGCTCGTAAAAGACGCCTACACATTTGCTAGTGATGGAGAAAATGTCTATTTAAATAAACATGGTAATACAGGTTTAGCTAAAGCTGGTTCTGGCGATATGCTAGCGGGAATTTTAGCGGGATTACTGGCTGTAGATAAAGAAAATACCTGCAAAAATGCCATTTTTGCTTCTTATATCCTCGGTCGAACTGCTGAAATATACGCGGAAGAATATCCGGAAGGTACCATGCTAAGTGAGGATGTAATTCGTTTAATTCCGCAAGTGTTAAAAGAGATTATCTCCGAAGATTAATTAATTTTGTTTTCTAATATGCTTTGTATCTAGTTTTTCAAAAATTATTTTTATAACCACGATTGAGGCAAAACCAATCACTGTTGCTAAAATTATTCCAGCTGAAATATCGCTAAGGAAATGTGCGCCACAACAAATGCGCGAAAATCCCATTGCTACAGCATATAAAAATCCTAGATAAAATAGAGTAATATTTAAGGCTGGTTTTTGCTTTAAATCAACAAAAAATCCGACGAATAACGGCAAGGCAAAAGCGGTCACCATTGCGGTAGTAGTGTGGCCGCTTGGGAACGATTTAAAATTGTCTCCCACTTCTGCTTTGAAGGCATAAAATGGTTGCCAATCGTAGAATGGTCTAAAGAGTGACGTTGATTCATCTATTGAAACGGAAAAGATATATCTTGGGCGTGGACGTGAGGCTAAGTATTTGAAGATTGTTTGTAGCGCTAGTTCGATAGCAACAATTGTTATGATTGTCACTGCGAGACGAAATAATTGCTCGCTCTTTTCTTTTTTATTCCGCATGTAGTAAGCTAAGCCAACTGCTAGCAATCCATCAATGGCGGTGATAAAGAATGCTCCTAATAATATAATTAGCCATTTAGAAGATTCGGTTTCAGCAAATTCGTAAATATTCCAAAAAGTTGAATTTGATAAGACAAAGGCGGCAATCATTGCAAGAATGCCAACTATATATGAGATGATTTTTCTTGTCTTATTGGCTTTAATGCTAGAAATGATAAGTGCAAAGCCACCAATAAATAAAGCTGTATAGCCTGGAAGTTCGGCAATGCCGGAAAATATTATTCCAAACCAGCGACCAAAGTCGCTTGCGTTTACATATAATGCTAGCGATAAGTCATAATCGTAAAATGCTCCAAGTATCAACATGATAATAGCAAGACCCAAAACGATTAAGGCGTCTCGTAGATGAATAGGGAATTTTAATTTTTCATTCATTTTTTCGTTTTCTCCTATGTAGATTATAACAAAAGATATTTTTATAAATAAAAAAGTTTTATAATTATCGTGTCGGTTATTTGACCGAGATAATTATGGCAAGAAAGTTAAATCAAGATACGCGAACAAAAATTCTCAAAAGTGTCGAGAAACTTATTTCTACAAAAGGAGTAAATGCTTTTTCCTTGCGAGATGTTTGTCATGAATGCTCCATTTCACCTGGCACATTATATTATTTCTATCCAACAAAAGATGATTTGATTTATAGCTTAATCGTTATGCATATGGATGAAATTGAGAAAGATTATTTGTCTTGGCTTTCTCGCCATAAAAGTGATTTAAACGCTAAAAGATTTCTCGAGATAGTTTTTTATAAGGGAACTAAATTATTCGATCGCGCCAAAATGCATATTTTTGTCATTAATGAGTGTTTGAAAAGCAATGAAACATTGCGTATTAAATACAATGAGCTTTGGGAACGGTGGTTTGCTCATTTAGTGGATGGTGTTAGACAAGCTTTTCCAAACGAAGAAGATCATGAAACGCTTGCTTATATTTTAATGTTTGTGATTGATGGACTTGTAATTCAAGAAGTGTTGCATACTAAAACAATTGATATCGATAAGCTGGTTAATTATTTTTGGAAAATTGAAAATGAAAAGAATTGATATAGTTAGACGTATTATTAGCGAATATTCACCTTCTATTTCTTTTAAAGAAGAAGATGATTTAATTTACCTAAGCGGTTCTCTTGATAATTATCAAGATGTTGTAAGTCTTGGTCTTGAAATTGCTAAGACACACTTATATGAACATGTTATCAATAATGTTGAAGCGAAAGACGTCAGGTTACCTCAAATACGAACTCCAGCCATCAATGATAATAGTTTAGATAATACAAAGGTTGATGTCTTGGTAATCGGAGCTGGCGTCATTGGTTTATCCATTTTAAGAGAACTAACAAAATACGATCTAAAATTGCTTTGTATCGATAAAGAAGACGATGTTGGCCTTCATGCTTCGACAAGAAACGATGGGAATATTCATGTGGGAATTGATTTGTCAACAAAAAGCAAAAAATTTTATTATCTAAATAAGGCGCGCGCCTTAAACGAAAAACTATTTGCGGACCTCGATGTCAAATATGTTAAGACAGGACAAACAATTGCTTTTTCTAAAGTTTCTCAGGCAGTATTAGCCGTGCCATATTTAAGAAAAAAAGGTCAAAAAAATGGCGTTAAAGTAAAATTTTATTTTGGAAAAGAAATTCAAGAAATCGAACCAAATATTGCAAAAAACATTCCTTTTGCGGTCAATTTTGCGGAAGCAGGACAAATTTCTCCCTTTGAATATGTTGTGGCTTTAGCTGAGTCAGCCATAATGAACGGAGCTACCGTTTCCTTAAGCACTTACGCTAGTTCGATGCAAGTTTCTAGTGACAAAATAATATCGGTAACGACAAATCGCGGCACCATTTATCCTAAAGTTGTTATTAATGCTGCTGGCGCTTTTTCTGATTTAGTGGCCAAAATGGCCGGCGACCAATTTTTCTCTATCCATCCCCGCAAAGGCACCGACATAATCATGGATAAAAAAGTATCATATTTACTTTCTAAATCAGCCTTAGGCTATCGTGAAGAACTCATCTCACATAGTTCCACAAAAGGTGGTGGCGTAATACCGACTATCGATGGTAATTCATTGATTGGTCCTAATGCGATTGAAACACCATTTAGAGAAGACCATACAGTTGATTTGACTGCTATCAAAGAAATAATGTCAAAAAATGCTAATAGCGAGCCTAACTTAAATATGAAAGATATAATCACATATTTTTCTGGCATTAGAGCTGCTACATATGAAGAAGATTTTGTTGTAGAACCTGGTAGAAAGGTAAAAAATATTGTTCATGCAGCAGGCATTCAATCGCCGGGATTAACGGCGGCTAGTGCCATCGGGCAAGATGTAGCAAATATTGTTGTTAATGAAATATTTCATGAGACGAGAAAGAATGAACATTTTATAAATAAAAGAAAGGGCCTTATCAAAACAAATGAGTTGTCCTTAAGTGAACGTGATGCCTTAATTAAAAAGAATCCTGATTATGGAATAATTGTTTGTCGTTGTGAGGAAATTTCTAAAGGTGAAATTATCGATTGCCTCAATCGCCCTCTTAAGCCAACAAGCATCGACGCAATAAAAAGACGAGTTCGTGCTGGGATGGGACGTTGTCAAGGAGGCTTTTGCCGGCCATTAATTGTTAGTTTAATTTCTGAAAAGGAAAATATTCCGCTAGAAAAAATTTATAAAAGAGGAATGGCAAATGTTTTGACGAACGACAACAAGGAGGTCGACGATGAACACTAGATATGATGTTGTAGTAATCGGTGGTGGTCCAGCTGGTTTAGCGGCCTCAAGAAGCGCTTTTTCAAACGGCGCATCGACGTTGTTGATAGAACGCGAAAATAGATTGGGCGGCATTTTAAAGCAGTGTATTCACGAAGGCTTTGGATCAACTCGATATAAAAAGCAATTGGCGGGACCGGAATATGCTTTATTAGAAATTGCTGCTTTGCCAAGCGGGGTGGATGTAAAATTATTAACATTTGTATCAAAAATAGAACGAAAAAAAGATGATACTTTTGATTTATATTTAGTCAGTCAAGCGGGAATAGAAATAATCAATGCTCAAAAAATAATTTTCGCTACTGGTTGTCGAGAAAGGACAAGTAAACAAATATTTATTCAAGGAGGAAATCCAGCTGGAATAATGACGGCTGGCGAAGCGCAACATTATATAAATTTACTCGGCAAAATGGTGGGCCAAAATTATATTATCCTTGGTAGTGGTGACATCGGATTAATAATGGCGCGAAGAATTACTTTGGAAGGTGGGCATGTTTTGGGCGTTTACGAGGTCAAGCCTACCCCGAGCGGTTTAACAAGAAACATTGTTCAGTGCTTGGATGACTATAATATTCCTTTATATTTATCGCACACTGTGACAAGAGTCTATGGTTATGATAAATTGGAAGCTGTTGAAGTAGCGAAAGTTGATGAAAAATTTAATCCAATTCCGGGAACAGAAAAGGTTATTAAATGTGATGCTTTAATTTTATCGGTTGGCTTAATTCCTGAAAATGAATTGGCGACCTCTATCGGCGTCACTATTAATAAATTGACGAATGGTCCTTGCGTTGATCAAACACTCATGAGTAGCGTTCATAATGTCTATTGTTGTGGCAACGCGTTACATGTCAATGATTTGGTTGATTATGTGAGCGAATCAGGGGAAATTGCTGGTGAATTTGCGGCAAAAAAGGATTTGAACGAGCGAAGATTAATCGATGTAAATTTGACAGGTCCACTACAATATGTAGTTCCTAATATGCTTGATGTTAATACAAATTCAGATAAAACAACATTTTATTTTCGCGTCCAAAAAGATTTAAAAAATCAAGTGCTTTCTATCGTCGTCGATGGTGAGTCTATTTATCGAAAAAACTATGTTCGCCTAAAACCGCCAGAGATGGAAAGAATTGAAGTAACTTTGCCAAAAGAATATAAGGAAATAACTTTTTATCTAGGGAGTCGACTCATATGAAAGAAATTGTTTGCACACTTTGCCCAAATGGCTGTCAAGTAACCGTTGACGAAGATACTTTCTCTACTAGTGGTAATCGTTGTCCACGCGGTAAGACATATGCAATCGATGAATTAAAATGCCCCAAACGAAGCGTTACAACGACAGTAAAAACTATATTTAAAGATAAGCCAACTGCTAGTGTTAAAACAAGCCAAAATATTGAGAAGAAATACATTTTTGATTTAATAAAATTACTTGGAAAAATTACTTTGAAAGAGCGCGTTAAACCAGGAACAGTTATTTTAGAAAATGTCTTTGGAACAGGCGTCAATATAATTACAACTTGCGACATGGAATAAAGGAGGAAACTTATGTCAAAACCATACAAGGATTTTCGCCCCCAATGGATGGAGGAGGCGGCACCGGACGATTCATATCGTTCAATTTTTCGCTGGGGTAATCCAAATTTTACAAAATATCCTAACGAACATCTTTATAAGGCAATTAAAAAAGTCTTTCATATGAGCGATGATGACTTCAAACAATATGATGGAAATATCGGCCTCGATAAAGTTTCCTTTGATGTACCTAAAAAGGTTGTTACTAGCGAAGACATTGAATTTTTTAAAAGCCTTGTAGGTGCTGATTTTGTTCGCGATGATGATTACGCTCGATTGTCAGTGGCGTATGGCAAGACAATGTATGATTTGTTGCGTCTCCGGAAGAAAATTATTGAAAATATTCCTGATGTTGTAATCTATCCAGATAATTCGACGCAAATTGAGAAGATTGTTGAATATGTTAATGAGCATAAAATTCCCCTATATGTTTACGGAGGTGGTAGTTCCGTTACACGTGGCGTCGAATGCATAAAAGGCGGCGTCTCGTTAGATATGCGTCTTCGTTTTAACAAAGTTATAGAATTTAACGAAGTTGATCAAACAATTACCGTGGAAGCCGGTATGAGTGGTCCTAAATTAGAGGAACTGCTTAATAACGCCCAAAAATATTTTGGTGCAAAAAGAGCATATACTTGTGGTCACTTTCCACAATCATTTGAATATTCCTCGGTTGGAGGTTGGGTAGTAACAAGAGGCGCTGGGCAAAATTCTACTTATTATGGAAAAATAGAAGATATTGTAATGGGACAAAAATACGCCACGCCGATTGGCATTATCATAACTTCGCATTATCCGCGGGAAGCCACCGGACCTAGTTTAAATCAAATTATGATGGGCAGCGAAGGTGCTTTTGGTGTTTTAACTGAAGTTACATTGCGCGTTTTTAGATACATGCCAAAAAATCGTCGTCGTTTTTCTTATATGTTTAAAAATTGGGAAGTTGCCATGGTAGCAGCTCGTGAAATGATGCAAAAAGAATGTGGAGTAGCGAGCGTATTTCGTCTATCGGATGCCGAGGAAACGGAAGAAATGATGATGCTTTATGGCGTCGACCATGGTCCAGTAAATGCGGCGTTATCAAAACTTGGCTATTTGCCTAATAAAAAATGTTTGTTTTTAGGCTTTACCGATGGCGAGCTTGGTTATAGCAAAAATGTTGCCAAAAATATTCGTCGAATTGCTCGAAAATACCATGCTTTTAATATGACTGGTGTCGTGACAAAAGCGTGGGAAAAAGGTCGTTTTAACGATCCATATTTGCGCGATACAATGCAAGATTTCGGTATCATGACCGACACATTAGAATGTTCAGTTAATTGGTCTAATATGGCAAAAGTGCACGATGAAGTTAGAGCCTATTGTCATTCAAGAAAAGACACTATCGTTTTGACTCATATGTCGCACGTTTATCCGCAAGGAGCAAATTTATATTTCATATTCATTGCTAAAATGAACGAGATTGATGATTTCAAACAGTATCATTCGGGAATTTTAGACGCAATTCAAAAAAGTGGTGCGGCCATTTCTCATCATCACGGGGTTGGTAAAATGTTTGGTCCGTGGTTAGAAGGTTATCTAGGCAAATTAGAATACGGTACCTTTAAAGTCTTGAAACATTATTTCGATCCAAACAATGTTATGAATCCCGGCGGAACGCTCGGCTTAGATTTAGAAGAAAAGGATAAAAGATTTTTAAAAGAAGAAAATCACTAGTCCTTCAAACATTATAAATTTAATACTAATCGCTTGTTTTCGCATAATAGTTTCGCTATTATGAATAAGCAAGAAGGAAGGTAAACAATATGTCACAATTTGCAATTGTCGGTGACTCAACTTGCGATTTAACAAAAAAGTTGCGTACCGAATACGATGTTGATTACTGCTTTATGAGCGTCAGCTATAAAGATGGTAAAGAAGAGAAGGAAATCCCTGCCAATTTGGATTGGGAGATTATTCCTGCTAAAAAATATTTTGATATGATGCGTGAAGGAACACGTTTTTTAACCGCGCAAGTGAGCGAAGCCGAATTTGATCGTGTGATTGGTGGATATCTTAAAAAAGGTATTGATGTGCTATATATAGCTTGTTCTAGCGCTTTATCACAATCGGTAAATTTAGCTAGAAAATTAAATGAAGATGTTTGGCAAAAAGAATATCCTAACAACAAAGTTGTTATCATCGATTCATTGATCTCTTGCATGGGCCAAGGCATGATTTTAATGGAAGCCAGCCGTCTACGCAAAGAGGGCAAGACAATCGACGAAGTAGCCAAAATAATTGAAGATACTAAACTTGATTATAATCAAATCGCCGTTTGCAATACATTAACTTATTTAGCGCGCGCTGGTCGCGTTAAAGGAGCCAAAGCTTTCTTTGGTAACCTAGCGGGCGTAAAACCGATTTTTATTTCTGACGCGAAAGGCAATAATTTTGCAGTTGAAAAGGTCAAGGGTCGTCGCAGTTCTTTATTGAAGGTCGTTGAGATGACTAAAAACTTGGCCGTTAAACCCGAAGAACAAGTTTGCTATTTATCGCATGCGGATGCTCTTGAAGAAGATATTAATTTCTTAAAAGAACATTTACTTAATGAGGTTGGTTTTAAGGATGTTTGTGTCTCCTATCTTGGACCAATTATTGGCGCTTCTACTGGCCCTGAAACCATCGGTGTTTATTTTGTCGGTAAAACAGTTACGATAGGAGCTTAATTATGATTTTGAAAACGCTTGACGGCAAAGATTTTTTTGAATTGGTTCGTTTCGGATCTGCTAATTTAAAAAGAAACTGCCAAGAAGTCAACGATTTAAATGTTTTTCCCATTCCTGATGGTGATACAGGCACAAATATGTGCCGTACCATTGAAGGTGGTTTAACTGTCTTTAGCAAAGACGAAGATATTCCTTCTTCGCTTGGCGAAACAAGCAAGGCGATGTCTAGAGGAATGCTTTTATCGGCTAGAGGTAATAGCGGTGTTATTTTAGCGCAGATATTTCGCGGCATTTGTAAAACTTTTGCCGGCGTAGACAAAGTGACGCCTAGCGAGTTAGCGGATTCTTTTATTGCGGGTATTAAGCAGGCTTATGGAGCCGTTGTGACGCCGGTAGAAGGAACAATTTTAACTGTTTTTCGCGAAGCTAGTGAATTTGCTAAAGCAAAATTAACTGATGATTCAACGATAAATGATTATTTTATTAATCATTTTCATCAGGCTAAAAAAAGCCTTGCTAAAACAATTGATTTATTGCCCGTATTAAAGGAAAACAATGTCATCGATAGCGGTGGTCAGGGTTATGTTTACATTGTAGAAGGTTTTTTAAATTATCTAGGCGATAAAGTCGACTTAGATTTCGAAGAGACTTTGGTTGAAGAAGAAAAACATGATGCCGTTACTGCCGATTTGAACGCTTTTACGAGCGACGATATTTTAATTTATGGATATTGCACCGAGTTTATCATGCGCTTACAAAATTCAAAGGTGAATATTGACGAATTTGATGTAAAGACTATTATTGCCGAATTGGAAGCGGATGATATCAAAGGCGAATCAATTGTTGCTTTTAAAGACGGCGATATTATCAAGGTACATGTTCATACCATGGAGCCGGGCATCGTTTTACATAAGATGCGTCGTTATGGCGAATTTTTAACGACAAAAATAGAAAACATGGCCCTTCAGCATAATCAAACGCTAGAAAATAAAAACAAGGATCATAAAAAATATGCCATTGTAGCCGTCGCGGACGGGAGAGAAATTGCCAATCGCTTTATTGAATTAGGAGCCGACGCGATTATTGAAGGTGGACAAACATTCAATCCTTCCATTGAAGATTTTATTAAAGCTTACGATTCTCTTGATGCCGAGCACATTATTGTTTTCCCAAATAATTCAAACATTATGCTATCGGCTAAACAATCAGCAAATTTGTATGAAAAAAAGGGTGTTGATATTTTAATTGTCAATTGCTTGTCAATTCCCGCCTGCTATAGCGCTTTAACTATGTTAGATTATTCAAGCGATGATTTAAGCACAATTTTATACATATTACAGAGTACAGTCGATAATGTTTCTTCTTTAGAAGTCACGGTTGCGGTTCGTAATCGTCATCTTGATGGCATAGATATTCATAATGGCGATTATATTGTGGTTTTAAATGGCGATGTGGTTTCAAGCAACACCAATGAAGATAAAGCCATATTAGACGCCATTAAAAAAATTGAAAACATCGAATATAAAGAAGTCATGACGATTATTTACGGCAAATATGTAAACCAAGATAGCATGGATGATTTGATTTCTTCCATCCATCGTTTATATCCTGATTTGGAAATTGTTCCCGTCTATGGTGAACAAGAAGTTTATCGCTATTATATAGCCTTAGAGTAAGAATTAATTTTTTAACAGTTATCGCTTATAATTTTGTCATGGCTGATTTGCATTTTCTTAAAGGTAAGTGTCAAGGTTTGTCCTTCGAAGGTCGGGGGATTGTTAAAATTCCTGGCAATGTTATTTTTGTCGACGGCCTTTTACCCGATGAAGAAGCCGATATCGAAATAATTTATAAGCGAGCGGGCAATTATTATGGACGGGTAAAACGTTTATACAATTTATCTCCCGCTAGAATCAAACCACTTTGTGGCGTGGCAACTGCTTGTGGTGGCTGTCAGTTTCAAAATTATCAATACCGTGCTCAATTAGATTTTAAAAGAGGCATTGTGCAATACGCTTTGTCTCGCGAATTTAATAAAACATTCGTCGTTAATGATGTCGTTGGTATGGATAGTCCATTCTTTTATCGCAATAAAATTATTAAGCCAATCGGTCTAGATAGTCACGGCCATCTTATTTCCGGCTTTTATCGCAATAAAACGCACGAAATTGTCGCAAATAAAGAATGTGTTATTGAAGCCAAAAACGCCACAAAAGTCATAGATTTTGTCATTTTATTGATGAATAAATATCAAATTAAGCCATATGATGAAAAGCTTAAAAGTGGAATAATTAGATATCTTTTTGTGCGTTACGGTTTTAATAGCGAGGAAACAATGCTAGTTATTGTTACTCATAAAAAAGATTTTAAAAACAAAGAGAAGTTCTTTGGTGAACTAGTTGAAAATCATGATTTAAAATTGACTTCTGTTATTCAAAATATAAATGACAAGGACACAAATGTTGTTTTAGGCGAAAAAGACTGCCTGATTTTTGGTAGAAAATTTATCTATGATCAATTGTTGGGATTAACTTTTAAAATAGATGCGAAATCTTTTTATCAAGTCAATCCAGTGATGACTGAAAAGTTATATTCAAAAGCTATTGAATTAGCAAAGATTAAAAATAGCGATACAGTCCTTGACGCCTATTCTGGAATTGGAACCATTTCTTTAATTGCTTCTAAACACGCAAAAAAGATTATCGGAGTTGAGTTAGTAAAAGAAGCACATTTAAATTCAATTGAAAACGCTGAATTAAATAAAATTAATAATGTTCAGTTCGTTAATATGGATGCGACAGAGTATATTAGGAACGAAAATTTAAAAGAAAAAATAAATGTATTAATTATGGATCCGCCTCGAAAAGGATCGACGAGTGAATTTATTGAAGCTGTAATCAAAAGAAAGATACCAACCGTTATTTATATTTCTTGTAATCCCTTTTCGCTGGCTAGAGATTTAAAAATATTTAGTGAATTTTATGAGATTAAAGAAATAGCGCCATTTGATATGTTTCCGATGACTTATCATGTTGAGACAGTTTGTGCTTTATCACTTAAAAAGTAAATTTAAAACATTGTTGCAATAATGTTGATAAACTCAGCGTTTTGTTATTTCAGATTTATATTAAAATATAAAAGAGAGACTGTCGTGTTAATTGATGCGGTCAGGTTTGCTGTAGGAAACATATTATTTTTAAGAAGAGAGGTCTTTCAATTGAGAAATCATTATGTATCACAATTTGTTATAAAAAGATTTTCAAGCGCAATTAACATTTTTAATGTGAATACCGGAAAAATTGATGAAAGCAAAAGGCCTCATAAAGTTTTCTATAAAAACGATATTTATGATGAAGAAATAGAAAAACTTGTTTCTTTTAATATTGAAAGTAGAGTATCGAATATTCTAGATCGGAAGATTTTAGGCAAATCTAAAATTGAACTAACTAGAACGGAAATTGAAACCTTAAAAAGATATATGCTTATTTGTAGTGTCAGAACTCAAGATGAATCATCGTTTTGCAATTTTTTAAGAGGATTTGAGAAGAATATAGATAGTTATATAAACATATATAATGAATATTCAAAACTTCCAAAAACAAAAGACTCAAACTTAACCGATAATGAGTTATATTTTAGAACTTTAAAAGTTTTTGCGAAAACAACTAATATTAGAGATATTGTTAATAATCCATTAGCGACAAGAGAAATGCTAGGATGGGCATTGCCGTTCTTAGAATCTTATATTGCTTTCTGGGACACCCCAAAAGACAAGGAATATATTTTATCTGATTGTGGAATGTGTAGTGAATATGAAGGATTCCATATGATAACTGGTGGAATTGATATATCAAAAACTTCCTTCCTGTTTCATAAAATAATAAAAGAGAAAAAATCTGAATATGGAGGCCTTTTGGCTAGTAACTTTTTAATGTATGAAAATTATAGCATCTTTAATTTAAGTTCAACAAGAAGCATGATTATGATTAATCCATTTTTTAGATTGTATCATAATGTTCAAATTTTTATTGGTGGATCATTTGGCAAAAAATGTACATTGGAAGAGCCGGATATTTGGCCAGCAATTATTCAAAATAAATCTTTATTTAATGTGCCACAAAACAAATACAAGATAGGTGTTGGCTTTTATACTCAAGATGATTTATTTATATACAGCCCTAAAATACTAACCAATGAAGATTTGGTTTATATCAACTCTCTTATGTTATCTCAAACTAAGGAAATAATCGGTTTTAATGATGCAAAAAAAATTATAGATTCTATTTATTATTTTGTTTGGCACAAAGCTAATTTTGAATCTGTTAAATACTTAGGGCAACCGGATGATGAAGTTGTTAATAATTTTATTGAAAATGTAGCTAAATCGCCTTTTAGAGATTTGTGTGATTATTGTGATTCAAAAGGTGGAATAAACAAAACAGAATTTATATTCTTATTTGAAAAATTGCTTGCTTACATTTATAAAGATTTTTATGAAAATCCATATATTTCTCAGTATTATCTTGATAGACCAGACGATACTGCAAATTGTCATCAACTTGATTTTCTCGGAAAAGGATATAAAAAGTTGGAAGTATTTAAGAAAATTCTAAACAGAATTAATGAGAAGGAGAGATAATGAGATTATTTAATGATTTACTTACTGCAAGGTATGAAACTTTAGAAAGAAATATAAAATCTAAAAGTAATTCTTTTTATGATTCATATTTAGATTTGCTTGAAACTGTAATAAAGTACTTTTTAGATGAAAATAGAATAGCATATGGCGAAACAAGAACGTGTGGTTATATTGTTAGAACAGATGAAGCAAAAGAGTTCTTTAAAAAAGAATTAAAAGTTGATGATTATACTTTTGATATACTCCTAGATTACATTAAAAAATGCAATAATCATAAACACAAAAAAGAAAAGAATATTAAAGTTGAAGAAGTAATTAGTTTCTTAAAAGTGTTCTTTGACTTTGTGAATTACTATTTGGATTATATTGGTGCTATTAGAATTGAGTTTAATGCAGAATATTTTGTTTCAATATT
This sequence comes from uncultured bacterium, assembly GCA_949297445.1. Classification (GTDB taxonomy): domain Bacteria; phylum Bacillota_I; class Bacilli_A; order RFN20; family CAG-826; genus CASFSG01. The sequence continues at coordinate 265,755 of CASFSS010000018.1, forward strand.
TGGCGAAACAGAAAGATTAAATAATGAATTTAGATTAGAAGTTGCAAAATTGTGTGGCGAGTTAAAAGAATCATACGAAGCAAATAAATTATCAGAAGCAGATATTGAAACATATAAAATGATTATTTCTGACAAGGATATTGAACTGCTTAATTTAGATGAACAAAACCAAAGACTTCAAGCTCAAATTAGTATTCTTAAGGATATCAAATTAAATTCAATGGAAGATAAACTTAATAAGACAATTGACATGTTGAATAATATGCAAGATTACTTAGCTGAGAATAGAATCATTGCTAGAAGAGTTTCAAGATTAATTGATGGGAAAGAAATTAGTGATGAGGAGTTAAAAGCTGAAAGAGAAAAATTGGAAGCAATAAAGAATGGAAAACAATAATCGTAGTGTATTTGAAAGACTTGATTCGCAAGACCAAAATTAGATTCGATTATAGAAAGTTTTTTAAATAACAATCATAAATAAACAATCAAAGCGCAATTGTTTGCGAATCAAAAAAATGATAGGCAAATACTGCTACATTTATTGAAAAGTTTAAAAAAGAATATTTATATTTGGTCCTCCGTCTAAATTTAATAAATCAGAAAAATTAATGATTTTTTATTCGCAACATTCTTTGTAATTTCTTTAGCGTCTCCAATATTGACTTCTATTGCTTTTAAAATGTATTCTACTTTTTTGTTGTTTGAGAATATATGGGCTATTATGTCATGCTTCATATTAGGATATTATATTTATCCTAAAAAACGAATGACAGATATCAATACGATGGAGCATTATGTTTATAAATATATTCAAAATTTTGACGGGACATGGAGATGTACCAATAAGCCTAAAAAGAAATATAAAATATTTTGATTATTTCTTACATATTTGTTGTTGCCAACATTATAGTAATATTGACTAGCCCGTCTGGTGCATTAGCGGCATTTGCAGCTATATTTGAACTCCTATTTGCTGGTTTAATAATTAAATTATTTTTTGCAGAAACTAATTCGGCATGTATACGTGTCAATATAATTTTATTTACTGGAATAGTAATAGATAATAAACCTATTACACTTGTTTTTGATATTATTGGAAAGAAGCTAGCAACCTATGAGGAATTTGAAGCAAAATTCAAACAAATTTTAGTTTAGTTTTGTGAATATTATTTAAAGTAGTGGCCTTTATTGGAATGACAATAAATGCTTTTTTGATATAATAATAATGTGTCGTAAAGGACGAACTCTGGAGCATTGGTTAATTCCTTTGCAAAGGAGGAATTGCATTATGGCACAAAACACAGATCTTGCTTTAAGAGCAGGTCAAAATTTAAAACATTTACTAGAAGAGAAGGGTTGGTCTCAAGAATATGCTGAAGAGCTGATCTCTAACACATTCAACAACGGTAGATCAATCAGACGCTGGATAGCAAACGGTATTAATAAACTTGATACTATTCAATATATTGCTTCAATCCTCGAGGTAGATGTTATGGAATTCTTTAAATAGAATTCCTTTTTTTCATTTTTTGGACAATTATGGTCCTAATAGATTGTTCTCTTTAGAAATTATCATAGTGGTGTAAACGAAATTCAGTAAAAGAAAAGGGTGGAGAAAACTGGTCCTAAATGAATCTAAAGAATTAAATTTACAATGATAGTGTTGAGGAGGACAAAACGATGAGACAAGAAAATTTAAATTATTACAAAGTTGTTGCTAAGTGTGGACATGTAGGCAAGTGCAATTATATTCCAATTGCGTTTGCAGTTATTGCTGAATCCGGAAAAGAAGTTTCTAAAAAAGTAAGAGAATTCCCAAGAGTAAAACACAATCATAAAGATGCAATTCTTAGATGTGACAAAATCTCTTATGAAGAATATGTAGAACTAAAAGAAATTAATAATAATGATTTATATCTAAAATGCACAAGCAAGCATGAACAAAATTCAATTTGTGACTTAACAGATAGATTAGTAGAAGACAAACATCACGCTAAACCAAATTATCATAAAGAAGATAGACAAAGCAGAGTTCATTATAAACTTTCTAAATATAATCAAAGTCTTAAATCAATAACGGGAGATGATTTGTATAAATATGTGTATTAAGTCGATTAGATACAATAATTCTCTTGTAGATGGTCTTGGAATTAGAACGGTTCTGTTCGTTCGAGGATGTGATATCCATTGCCCAGGATGTCAAAACAAGAGCACATGGAACATTAATGATGGAAACGAAACGGATCGATTGTTTAGCTAATTTATTAAATAAGAATGTAATTGATAAAAGATAACTATTTGTGGCGGAGAACCATTAATACAAAAAGAAGCGGTTATTGAATATGTATAAAAATTATATGAATTTGGTTCGATATAGTTTTATATACAAAGTATACAAAAGAAGATATGCCAAAAGAGATATATAAATACTTAGCATATTTAAAAACCAGTTGTTTTATTAAAAACTCAAAACTACAACAAAACCATATGTAGGTTCAACAAATCAAGAATTTGAAAGGATAGGTAATTAAAAGGATGAAGCAATTAATAATGATAATGTTGCCAACAGAACAAGTTATGTTGACTATGTATATAATGTAGGTGAAAAACTTAATTTATATAATTATGCCCATTAATTTGTCGTATCGTTTCTGCTAATTAAATTTTATAGTAATTATTTAGGCATATTAAAATAATATTATGATATTAAACATATTTGTTGATTTACTCACCGGGCTACTAATTCCATTGTTTTTATTGATTATATCAATAGTTATTTTTTTGATTTTATTTTTCACCCATAAAAAATATAAAAAATTCGTGATAAATCATAGCGTTGCCTTAAAAAATCTATGCGAAATAAACAATAATTATACATTTAAAGCAATTTCAAATTTTGATATGTACCACGATTATGATAATGAAAATTTTTATGATGATATATCGTGTAAAGATTATTTAACATACCAGTTAGTTTATATAAAAAAAGAGGTAAATATTGCTTTGAAAAATACATTAGATAACAAGATAAAATATGAGAAATATCAAGCAGAGATTAGTCAAAAGTGTCGTTTGAATCAATACGATGTTTCTAAATTATTACGAAATAAAAAATATTTAGTTAAGTTAGAAAATAAAATATTTAACAAACAAATAAAAAAACCAACAACATACTTTTCTATTGTTGTTAGATTATATTTAACAAACATAAACGGAAGATATAAATGTGAGAAAGAAGATATATTTACTGCCGGTGAAGTAAAAGAAATTATTATTAAATTAAACCAAAAAAGGGGCACTTTTTATTTAAACAACGACATATGGAAATCGATTTGCAAGGTAGAACGCGGCAAAGTATCTAATAGAATGCGATTCGCCGTTTATGAAAGAGACCATTACCGTTGTCGAAAATGTGGCAGACGCACTGATGATTTAGAAATTGACCACATTGTTCCTATTTCAAAAGGCGGTAAATCGACTTTTGATAATTTACAAACACTTTGCCACAAGTGTAACTACGAAAAAGGGTCCAAGATAGAAAGATTATAATTGCTATTTTGGCGTCTTCGTTGAACCTTTATATCTAGCAAGATAAGAAACCGGATCAAGTTCAAAATTATCTTCGATTTTGCCAAACACTTTATAAAATGAAGGGGTAGCGCTTTTAGCGTCATATATTCTAAATAGGCAATAGCGACTTTTCTTTTCATTAGATGTTAGTATCTCGTTTTTTGAGACCGGGAATTCGACATCTAGTTTATTAGTAGTTGTTTTGACTTCAATGTAAATTTCTTCCATTTTGGTGCCAATTAATTGGTATGAAATAATATCGAAACCAAAGGCATCTGACATGGAGGCAACGTGCTTTACTTTGTCGGCATATTCATTGAATCCTTCTTTAATGAGTCTTTCGCGCTCATACGCTAATGCGAGCATTTCACCTAGCAAGCCAACCTCTGCATCAATTTTAGCCTTATTTATATAATCGGTCTTTTTCAAAGATAAATTACTTCTAATTTTTGAATATTTTTTAGTTCTTTTTTCTTTTGGCTGAACGTAACGGAGCGTTCTAACTATGTTCACATCGGTTGGTGAGGATATTGCTTTTTTGATGTTATCGATACTACTAATCGCATCCTCAAATGAATTGTTGTAATTAAAAATTATTTTATTTATTGCTCCATTATAATCGTAATTATTTTCACCAAGTACACCAACAAGTTCGTCATAAATAGCGAGCATTCTTTTTAAGTCTTGTTCCAGCTCATTGTCGCTAAATGAATCTTTTGCGTAATATTTTGATATTATGTTTGTTTCCTGATATCCGTATCCCAATGAACCGCTACTTGCCCCTAAATCAATATCGTTTTTATCAAAATAATTATCGCCAATTTCATTTTTAAAATAGTCAGCGACTTTTCTAGCATTCTCATATTTTTTTCTTTTGAATGTATTGGTGAAATAAGTGATGCCTTGATTTAATGAAAGATAGAAGCCAGACATATCTTTTTTGTATAGATAAACGATATATATTCCTCGTTTTGCGCTTGAAGTAATATTTTTATTAAAAATAGCAATCCAAGGATAGTCTGTTTTTTGTCCGATTCCACATGACCCAGCAATTAGTAAATCATTTCTTGAAAATAAAAGTGTGCTTATTGTTGCAGGAATTTGATGAGTAATTACATCAAAATTTGGATCAGTTCTTTCGGCGTTTTTGTAACCGTTAATATAATTGTTTAAAACAAAATTAAACAAATATTTGAGCATACAAATAGCTTATCAGGTTGCTTAATAAGTTTCCAGATCACATTTATTTGGATGCTTTTTCCTTTTAAAATATATTATTAATTGATTGTTTATATTTTTTTCTTTATTTTCTCTCCTATTTTATTATTTAATAAATATATTAATTTTGGAGGAAAGAAAATGAAAAAAACATTATTAGGGTTGTTGTTAGCGGCTTCTTTTGTTCTTGCTGCGTGCGACACAGGAACGACTGACCCGACAACATCATCAAGCGGTTCTAGCGATACTGAAACAACTGACACCACATCATCAAGCGATTCTACTAGTACAGTTGATGTTCGCCAAGAATGGACGAGCGATGAAATTGCCATGCTCAATACTTATTTCTTTGAAGGTGCTAGCGAATATATTCCTTGCTATGTTCCAGAAGGTGGCGAACTTACTGATGCATATTTTGTTTACAGTACTTGTTTAAGCGTTGAAGCTCCGACTGATAGTAAAACAAGCGAGCAATTAGCAGCCGAATATATCGACATTATTGAAGAGTTTGGCTATTACGCCGAATGGTATAGCGATGAGTGGGGATATACCTACTATTATGATTTGTCAGACACAGCCTGGCTAAATATCGATTCATATTATAATTCAGACTACGAACTCTTTTGTATTGATATTTATTATGTGAATACTGTTCCAACAACTGAAGTTCGTGAAGAATGGACGAGCGATGAAATCACCATGTTTAATACTTATTTCTTTGAAGGTGCTAGTGAATATATTCCTTGCTATGTTCCAGAAGGCGGCGAACTTACTGATGCATATTTTGAAGACTATGGTTGTTTGACATTAGAAGCAGAATCAACTGATACTGGTCTTGTTTATGCGTATATAGACACATTAATTGCTTCTAATTATTCTTTTGACGAAGATGATAGTGTGTACTATTATGATGTGCCAAATTCAACAAGCCAAATCTATATTTCGACATATTTATCTTACGGTTATTTCACAATCGACTTTTACCTTATTTAATTTTAATTTTTAGAAACTATCACAAATTGTAATAATAGAATAGCGCACCAAAATAAATAAGGTGCGCTTTTTTATTCAATATATTTTTAATGTGTAAGGCATGTCACATTAAATTGTGTAATATATAAATATGAAAAAGATATCAGAAGATTATTTTATAAAGAAAAACGATGTTGATTATAATCCGACGATTGAATCAACGCTATCGCAAGACGAAAAAATATTGTGGCGTGCTAAACCAAAGAAAAGTTCCTTTGTGCTAAACGCTTTCTTTAAATTCTTTTTTGTCGCATTGGTTTGGCTAGCAATCGATGTTACTGCAATAACATTACTATGCGTTTATGCTAAAAACTTGCCGTGGTTTGCAATTTTATTTTTAGTTATTTTCTTTTTAATTCATCTCATCCCCTTTTGGATATGGATAGCAAGTATAGTTACGGTTAGTAGAAGACAAAAGCTTGAAGAATATGCTTTTACAGACCGTCGAATAATTATCAAAAAAGGTTTTATTGGTGCAAACATGCAATCAATTTTATATTCTTCCATCACCAGCATAAATATTCGTATTGGCATAGTTGAAAGAATGTGCAAGGTAGGAGATATTTATATAGTTGCCGGTAAAGACAAATATATAATTGAGGATATTTCTGATCCGTATTTCATTTATGAAAAGTTACAAAAAATTGCTAACGATATTAAAAGCGATATTTTGTATCCTAATTCACTTAGAAGCAAAAATAATCCGGGATATAAAACGAGTTATCATTTGGGCGAAAGCAAAGACAAATAATTAACTTGTCACGTTTTTCTTTGCTAATCTTTTACATTATGTAAAGTGTTTGTTATACTAATGGTAGAAAACTTATGAAAAACGATTTAATTGGTCGTACATTTTCTCGAATTGGTACAGCGTTTTTTAGCATGGCTTGCGTTGCCCTTGTAATGACTCTATTAATGATGGCTGCTCCTCTTACGTATGTAGTTATATTAATCACTGTAATTTTATTTTATATATGTGCGATAATTTTCACTTTTTTCCTCGCTTTGCTTAATGAAGGTTTTCGCCAATCATTTGTCAATATAACGGAAGCTCTTGCCGGCGAGCGAGCCGAAGCAACTATCAATATTATTTTGGCCGGTATTCCGATTGCCGGCGGAATTAGCATCGCTTTATTTGCCTTTGCTTTTATCTTTTTAATGATTGATTATCGATATAAATCCTCGCTAGTCAAGGCGATAATCTCTGGCGCGTTTTTACTTATCTCTATTATTGCTTTAGTCATATATGAAGTGGTGGCAGGTTAATTTTAATGAAACTTATTGTTAGATATCGAAAAAGAAGTCCCTTACGCGAATCCGTTTATATCAACGGCCACCTTTTAAAAATGAAAAAAATTGACGGCTATTTTCAAGGCGAGTGTTTAGCCGAAAAAGGAACAAATATCGAATTAAGAATAAAAACGCTTAAAGATGAATTGGATAGCAAACACTGGTTTTGGTGGGCGATGTTATTTCACTTCTTAACTTTCCTTTCGTTGTTCGACTGCCATAATAAAAAACAATATTATTTTATTGATTCGGTATCTAATTTCGTTTTAGAGAAAGATGAGACAATTGATTTAGCGTTTTGCCGCGTTTCTAGAAACGGACCGGCAATAAAAGAAATGAACACTAATTTATTAGATAATGATACAAACAAGTTTCAAATAAATCCGAAAATTAAAGGTCGAAGAATAGGTTTATTCTTTATTAAATTAGCTACTTGGTTTTTGTTAGGGGTTATTGTTGCCTTAATTATAATTTTTTAAATCTTTTTTAACTTAACGCGAGCAAAACTCGCCTCTATTAATATTTAGTAAGAAAAAGCGCCAAAAAGTTGCGTTCGCCGCGCTATTAGAATGACAAGAAATAATATATATTTATAATGTAAAAATTTAGAATGAAAATCGGCGAAAAAATTAAAAAATTAAGAATTGAACACGGGCTAACGCAAGATGAACTCGCTTCTAAACTTTTTGTAAAAAGGCAAACGGTTTCAAAGTGGGAACGCGATGTTAATGAGCCCGATATCGACACCATTAAAAAATTATCAAACATTTTTTCTATTTCCCTAGATGATCTATTGGATGTTGATGAAAAAGAACAGTCCACTTCGCTTAAAAAGGACAGGGCGTTTAAAGTATTGTTTTTTATACAAATTTGGCTAGTCTCTTTTGCGCTTTTAAATATTTTAGGAATGATGCCATTTTTGCCTAGCATTGTGCCGCTTCATTTCGATATAAATTGGAATGTTGATCGCTATTCGACAAAATGGGAGCTCCTTGTTCTATTTTTGCCCATTTTAATCATTTTTATTATTACAACAATTATTTATATCTACTATCAGCGAAATAAAAGCGATACCACCAATCTTTTAAATCGCTTTCTTGGTGCCTTTATAGTATATATGTCTATCACTTTAGCCATCCTCCTTCTTCTTACGGTCATCGAAATAGTTGCATTGATGCTTTATGTGAAGAGTTGGGATGCGCTTCTTTTCGTTAGAGTTATGACATTTGAAACGGGCGCTATAATTTTGCCTGTATCTATTTTATCGTATCCTAAATTTAATTCTTCGCCTAACCCATATTTTGGCTTTCGAACTTTGACTAGTTTAAATAACCAAGAAGTATGGTATAAGTTAAATCGTTTTGCTTCTATTATGATGTTTTGTAGTGCTATTATCGTCTATCTTTTACCTTTGTTTATTGATAGTTATTTTGTTTCTTTCTCCTGTTTTTCTATCATTATCTTTTTAATCCCTGTTTTGTTATTAAACGAAGTTGAAAGAAGAAAATTAAAGCGAAATAAATAACGGACAAAATAAAAAATAAGCGTGTTTTGCGCTTATTTTTATGTAAATATACCTTTAGTTAAGGATAAAATCAACCCTTTGTCCGCTTGATGAATAAGGGGTAATTATCCAAACCTGTAAAGTTGATGAGGATGAATAATAATCTTGATCACTATGTTGAAATGAGAAACCGTCGGTGGAGATAACGTTAGAAAAGGTGAATGTATCGCTGTAGGTGCCTTCTTGATAGGTATAAGAGAAGGTAAATGTCGCATAAACTCCATTGCTATTTGACATCGTCAATTGACCATTACCGTTATTAAAGGTAATAGAAATAGTCGACATTGTATAGCCGTTAATAAATACGCTGGTGCTATATGTTTTTCCGTTTATATTATCAAGCAAATCATCGCTAGCAACTACTTTATTAAATGTGTACCATTGGAAATACAAATCTTCAATATCTTCTGCCAAACTATCGGCGATTGCCAAATATAGTCTTAAATATGAGAAATCACTGGAAAAGATAATATCCCCTTTAATGTGAGAAAAGTAACACCCCGACCCTAGTTCTTGATAATTACCAGTCGTTGTCAACTTGCCTTCACTAATTTCGTAATTAAAAGTAGTTACAATTTCACTACCATAAGAGTTTAATTGTGTCAAAGTTATCGAATTGGTGTTTGTTATAGTGATAGTAAAGTCGGTTTGGCCTGTTGAATAAATATAACTTTCGCCGACGATTGAAGAAGCGATGTAGTCGGCGCTATATGGTTCAACAATGGTGACCGAGTAAGTTTGTGATAAAACCTCTTCGTTTGCTGTAACATAGAATGCAAATTCATATGTGCCAGTCTTGTTGGCCACCAAAGAATAAGAGAAGTTAGGATAACCATAGATATTGTTACTTTCCCATTTTTTAAAAGCGAGACCATCTTCTTCACCGGAGATGATTTTCATTGCAAAGACAAAATTCGTATCATCAGGATTACTTGTTAAATAGAAGTAGCCGCTTACTGTATTTTTAAACATTTGTGGGAAAGTATTATTTTGAATGTTGGCATTCCCATCACTCAAAGTTACGGCGTCGATTTCTGGGGCGATGAATTCGATAACAATTGATTTTTGAATGCCGTGCAAGGTGGTGAATGAGATTGTTTCTTCTATCTCGATCATACTGCCAGTTTCGTTATCTTTGACGCCACTAATAATTACTAATCCAGATTCGCTACAAACAAAGGAACGACTTCCGTTCAAACTGTTGCCTTGGATAGTTAAAATATCAATCTTTAAACTAGCTGAAGCAGGACTGGTCGGAACAATTTGTAATGGGAGCGATTTACTATAGTACATTTGATAGTGAGGCACCCCGTCGACGGAGGTCATACTTTCATAACCAAATAGGGTGGTGTCGCTAAAATCGTACATGCCATCAATGGCCGCTTCCTCGCCCGCGATGCAATCGACATCAAAGGCTTCAATATAATAGTCGCTGACTAAATTGGTGGTTGGTGCGACTTTTTCGCCGTAGCTAAAATTGGTTCCTTCTTCCGAATAATAGGTCACGTCGTTTTTATAAATATATTTATAAGAAAGTAATGTATTATTGTTATTATTATAGCTAAAGGTCAAAAATATTGATGTGATTCCATCTTCTTCAAATTGTGAAGTAATTTCTATATTTGTTTCATCACCATTATCCGAAGAAGTGAAATTTAAATAGGCTTTTGCGGCGTAATAGTTAAAACCATGCAATTCGCCGAATGTATCATTATTGATAATATAATTTAATAAATTTTTGAAACCATATAATGTTTCTCCCGACACTTCGCGAGTATAGGCGGTGGCATACGAAATATATGTTGCTTCATCGCTAACGGCATAGCTTTCGTTTTTCGTCACCGAATCAACCGCGCCTGTCTCATCTAATGAAAATAAATAATAGCGATTGACGTTTTTATCTAACGCATTAATTGTTTTTTCGTTGGAACCGCTTGTTATGGTTGATGCGGAGTCATAGGCGGCAAATTCGTATGTATCGTACGTGTCAGCACTATTATATATTTTGAGGTCAGCACTGATTAAAGAACTTTCATCTAAAGCGTCGACAACATTATTGATATCTTCAAAAATTTCAACAGATTTGTCGTAAGAAGTTACGAAAATCGTATCACTTAATGTGGTGCCAATTCCATCTTGATAAGCGGCTGTTATTTTAATTGGTACATTGCTTAAAGCCGAATAGAATAGAAGCGATCCACTTCCATCACTGTTTTTGCTTACATCGACTAAACCGCTATAAGCTCCGCTTTCATCAACAACCGAATATAAAATATTATCTGGTGTCGAGCAATCATCGGAATCTAATTTATAATTCAAGGTAATTGTTTGGCCGATTGGCGCTGAATATTGTTTTTCGCCAACGAGCTCAACGTCATCATTTGTGTCAGCAAATAGTGTGATTGTTTCGCTCTTATTTGGCTCGACGGTTATTTCACAATCTAATGCTATTTCAGGGAACGGAATAGATGTGACGGTAATAAGTCCTTCTCCCGTAGCTAATGCTTTTATCCTCCCCCCCTCATCGACACTGATGATTTCTGGTGTTTCGGAAGCAAATGTTGCTCGTCCGTCGCTTACTTTTTCGCCTTCCGCATTTGTTCCATATAAAACAAACGAAATGACATCGCTTTCGCCTACGACCATCGTATATGGATATAAAATATCATATCCGGTAGTTTCTACAATCTCAGTATTAGATGTGTCTACTGTAGTGGATGAACTATTTCCTTCGCAGGCTGCTAAGGTAGCTAATGAGATGAATAATAATCCATATTTAAAAATCTTTTTCACTTTATTTCTCCCTAAAACAAAAATTCTTCTAGCGCTGGATTTGTCGTTGACCCCAAATCATAAAAAGTAAAGTTAATAATTCCGGAATTGGAACCATCTTTAGCTAGACAGCCGATTAATAATGATAAGCGAGTATCGTCGTCGCTATTATTATATAAAAAGCCGCTCCCTAACGGATAATAATAACTAGAGTAGCCAATATAATCTAAGGTCAATTGTGAAAAACCAGTAGAATTATTTTTCCAGTAGGTCATGCCGACCATTGAACTAATTTCATAATTATCAATGTTATAAATTTCTTCGGACAACATCGAAAGATAACTCAAATCATCAATTGCCCCAAAATAAGAGCCACAGCCTGGTAAGGTCATCGCGTTACTACCTGTGGCGTAATCATTTGTTGTATCTATGGTAACGCCCGTCAAAGTGTTTTCAGTATTATATGTGGCGGTGAAAGAATAAATTGAATCGCCATCTTTTATATAGCCATAATTATTTGCCGGTGAACCGTACACTTCACAATACATATATTTATCGGTGAAATAATACTTCGCTAGGCCGCTAATAGACATTAAGTCCATAGAATAATTATGAGTATTGAATTCATCTAAGACTGCCTTTAATCCTTCTTTTGTTTGGGTGGTAGGATCATTTCCCAAACTTATATATTGTTCGGCGGCCGGGATGCTTGTTTCGTTCAAATCAAAAAATTCAACTTCACAAGTACCCGTTTTCACGCCAACCGATTTGTTACTCGATTCAAAGGTAATTTTGAAGCGGTGGGTATTTTCATCAATGATTTCTAAACGACATTCATCGATGACGTTATAGGTGCTATCGGATTCAAAAAAGCAAATATTTGAGAGCACATACACTAAATAACTATCGGTTAAAACATATGTGTTTTCTCTCGTTTCATCGATATATCCAACAAAGTTATAAAATTCTAGGTCAGCCAAGGAATATGGCACCGCCCCTCCATATAGATAAGAATAATATTCAAAATCGCTATTCGCATATGGAGTGCCGATAATTGTCAATTTGGTGTCGTTAATATTTTCTAATGAATATTTACAAACAACGCCTTGCGTATATATCTCTCCCGTTATTTCTCCAGTAGATAAATTTTCATAAAGAGTTGCATTGTCCGTAAAATATTGATTCAAGCGAAAATCGCTATATGTCATCGAAGAGACATCGAGGTAATTTGTTGCATCGATGTAGGAAGTGTAATTATAAGAAGAAAGGTAAGGAGCAATAAAACGATAGAAGCGTGTGTCTAGAGGAGTTTTGGCTGTTTTACCATCATCTAAATATTGTTTAATCAACGAATTTTCAGTTTGGCCAACATCATAAATTCTTAACGAGATGGAATCCTTGATATCGTTTTCTCTATCGTAGACTAATAATGTCGCTTCGATTTGCATGGTACTACCAATGATTTTTATGCGCATTGAAGCGTTATTCATATATTCGGTGTAAGTGCGGAAAAAGAGAGCCTCGGAAACGATTTTATCGTTTAACAAACACTTGCCGAACTTATATGAATAATATCCTTCCTCGTCAATCTCATCACTTAAATAAGATATATCGAAATCGGCAAAACCGCGTCGATAATCATATAAGTCGCGATAACGCATTCCATCGGAACGAAGGATGGGGGTTGATGAAACAATCTGATTGTCTTCAATGGTGTAATTAAAGACGACATCATCGCCTGTAGCGATACCATAGAAACCAAAATCGCCTTCCCTTTGGATAGAATAAGCGGTGTAATAAACTTTTTGATGGCGAGTAACTCCGCCATAATTTGCATATGAATCGGTATAATCCAATGTATAATTGTTTTCAATCAGTTTGTAAAAAGCTTCTTGGAGAGGATTTTCCGGTACCGTTATTTTTGTACTAGTACTCGTCTCATCACAAGAGGCGAGGGAAAACATTAATAACGGAATAAACATCAACGATTTTATAGTTTTCTTCATAAATACCTCCTGCTATTTTTGCGCCAAAAAACTTTCAACGTCACTATTGCTTGTCGTGCCAAAATCGCTCATTGAATAATAAAGATATTCATCGATACCATCATGTGTGATAGTTAAGCCAATTTTTGCGCTTACTAAGTTATTGTCGCCATCGAGATTTACTTTGAGTTTTGAGTCGACAATATAATCCATCCAAGTTGTTGATGTTTGGAAACCCCAGCCAAATAGACCATTAGCCAAGCCACTTATTACATCGCTATCGTGAGAAACATACGAATGTTCATCTTCGCTAGAGTAATCTTCTTTTTCATAAAGCATATAAGCATAGTCACATAAGCCCATGCTATCTAAATAAAAGGTGGCTGTACCAGTATTGATGTAGAAGTCACCAACTGTTGTATACCAAGAAGAATATAAGGAAAAAACATAAGATCCATCACTTTGTTCTTTCCATTCATAAACAACTTTTTTGTCATCTTCTTCGACTATATATAAAATGTTTTCTTCGCCGATTTCAGGCAGTGTTTCTACTTCAAGATACGAGACGTCTTCATTTTCGATTGGTCCGACAAATAAAGCATAATAAAGGTCGCCATTTTCGTCTTTTTTAAACTCAAAACAAGCATCGTAATTTAAAGTATAAGGAGTGGTGGTGCCATCCCACTCGCCGTTTTCATCATAGTTACGAACGTTGATGGTATTGCCTTTTTTTACAAAAGTGTATCCGTAATTATCGTAAGAAGAATATTCTTCAGCGTATTCAAGATAAAAGTAATCGTTCGTGCAATAGATTGTGTATGGGGCGACAGCGGTGTATTCGCCGGTTGGTCCTGATAAAGTGTAATTGTTATTTTTGGAAGCGGCAAAGAAAGTATTTACATCGTCGAAATAGTCAACACCTTTTAATTTACCATTAACCAACAATTCATTTACAAAATCAATTTTAGTTGTTTTTAATGGCGTATAACGAGAAACGATTTCGCCATATTGTCCTAGATCAATCTCGACATCAAAAATGAATTCTTCTTCATTTACAATTTGAATTGTAATGGAGTTCATATAGCCGGTGATTGAAGAACCGACGGTTGTCATATATTGGAAGACCGACATTGTTTCTGTATCAGTTAATAAATAGGAATTGGGGCCAGTTTTAACATATGATAAAGTATCTAATGTATCTTCGAACATATAAGGGTGCGCTAAAGCTATTGGACTATAAATAGAAACAATTTTTTCTAAAGTTGAATAACCACCATACTCATAAATTGATGGATAAACTGTTTTTCCATCATCGCTTAAATAATATTTAAACATAGCGTAATCATCGCTTGGAGACATGGCGTATCCGAAACTTTCTTCTTCGTTTTCTGCATCGACATACCAAGCGTAAGGAGTGAATGTTTGTGTGAATTGTTCCGAGGATGAACTGCTATCAATCACTGTTTCGTATGAAAAATATAGATTGTCAATTATATAATCAAACAATTCGTAAAGATAGCCATCATCATCATCGACGACCGTGTCGTTTGCGGCATCGCCTTCTAAACCACCTTGTTCATTTGGCGAGCGCAATTGACTGCTCGAGCAAGAAGAAAGGGCCATGATAAGGAAAAGAGATAAGATTTGCCCTTTGCCAAAATTAATTTTCATCAATGATAGCCTCCAAAGAAATAGTTTTTGAAAAAGTATTACCGTTATTAAACAATCCATTGTTAAAAAAGGTTGTTCCATATTTTGTCATTGAAAAAGTTTGGCCAACGTCAAAATATGATTTTAACGATTGATATCCGCCCAAAGAGAATGTGTCGCTATTAGAAGCTTCAATTAATCGCAACTCATCGAGCAGTAAAACAGTGGAATCTAAACCGAAATATATTTCGTATGTATCGCGCGCTCGAGAATTTGTAATAGGCGTAGCCAAACCAGAATTTTCATCCAAAGTTTGGCCATCATAAAGTTCAATTGTCCATTCGTTACTTGAGGCGTCTACATAGAAGATTCTTTTATCGACATGATAAATGCGTAAGCCATAGCCATTTGGAGCAATCAAACCGCCATTTTCCTCTAGTGCATGGCGTGAATCTTGATAATTTAAACCAACATTAGCGTATAATTCAACAAGAATGTATTCGCCGAAAGGATTGAAATTGCCGTTTTCATCGATGGCTGAATCGTCTGGAATCACAATTAACGAATTTTCGTTTTCCATCGTGTGGAGCGATATTTGCCCGCTACCATAAACGAGGTAGGGTTTAGTCCAACCTAGTAACATTTTTGAATATGAATTGTGGTCAATGATGTTGGCATCCATCATATCGACACCACCTAAAGGATTATATCCAGACTCACCATAGTAGTCTTCTAAACCGAGAAAATGTCCGGTTTCATGGATGAAGGTTTGAGCGTTTATCTTATCTACTTCTCCTTCATACCCTTCGTAAAGAAAATCGTAAGAGGCCCAGCCAAATAAGTTCGCTACCGGATTAGTTACATCTCCTTCTACTGTGCGATTGGCCCAAGATGTATATGCCCAAAAATTGTTATCGTTTAGTTTTGGGCCACCATTTGTGTAATTGGGTGCGCTATAAACGAGCCAAATGCCGTCGATGTAGCCATCATCATCGCTATCGTAGTCGAGTAGATTGTAGCCGTTATTTTTCAAAAAAGTTGTTACGCCATTGACGATTTCGCTCATATTGGCAAAAGTAATTTCGCTGGCGGAGGTGTAACCGAGGGAAGATAGATTAAACCAACTAGTTACTTCCCCGGCAAGGTTTAATTTATTGTAGCTTGATTCTAGATAGAAGTTTTTGACGCTTCGATGGGATACTTGGTCATTATCTGTTGAGAAGAAGGCGGTTTCGATATCGCTTTTTACCTGGTCTTTATCATCGTTAGAGTCACCATCAAGATCGATTGTTTCATAACCTGGCACAATGACAGGCACAACTAATAAATTGACGGTACCTGTCGAAGGCAATACTTGATAATTCAAGTACTCCTTGTCATTAAAAGAATAAAGTGTTTCTGTTATTGTTACTTCGTCGGGAGAATAAATTTTGCCGCTTCCACCAGTGATGTTAACGGTAGCGGTGGGCCCAATTATTTTTTGTGAACAGGCGGTTGTTAGCAAAATGCTTGCCGCACATAATAAAAGAAATTTGTTCTTCATTTTATTCACACTCCTTCAAGGTTGAAACGCTTATTTTAAATGGCAAATCATTGCCGTCGTTATAAGTGTATTTGCCGTTAAAAAACTGATAACCAAAGGTTAAGATATCGAATGGGTCGCTTGTGGTATCCCACAAAGAACTGCTTGAAAAATATGTTCCGTTATCAAAACTATTAATGCCACTAGCTTCCAATAATCTAATTTGATCAAAATAATCAAAACTTTCTGGCAATTGGAAAGAAGAAGATTCCGTTTTGCTATTGGATATTGGCATTAAGATTGCCTCATCATCGGCGAGACGATTGCCGTCCCAAACATAATCATCGACATAATTTAAAGCCAGGCCGCCATCATAGTTAACAACTTGGCATTTAAATATGCGCGAATCGATATGATAGATGCGGACACCTGTTTTGGTGGGCATTCCATCGCGAGAATTCAAAAACGGACCATAGGCATCATTTTCATTTAGACCGGTCGGTGTATATAAATCAATCAATATATATTCACTAAATGGATTAAATTCATAGGTAAATTGATCGATTGTGCCAGCGTTTATAGATACTTCAACTTGATTGCTAATTTCCTCATAGTTGCTAGGAATGACTATGACGGAGTGATCGTTATAGTTGTAAGAAGGAATTAATATCTCACTTGTTCCATAGACGACATAAGGCGTCACCCAGCCAAGAAGCATTTTAGAATAAGAATCTAAGTCACCAATATTTTGGTCCATCATGGTGGCGCTTCCAGCTGGTCGATAGGAATCGGAAGAATAAAAATCTTCTAAACCGAGCAAGTGACCTGTCTCATGAACATAGACATGACTATCTAATTTAATCGATTCCAAATCATCGAATTGCGGAACATTATTGATATAATCGGCGTACCCGCTATATAGCGAGTCAAAACTTGCCCAAGAAAAAGCACTGGTGGTGGGGTTTTCTAAATCGGGCAAAGTATCCCAATCCCAGCCAGTATAATTCCAAAAGACGGTATTTAAATCATCGTCACTAGGAATTACTCCGGTCGCTTCTGAAATGTAATATTGATTAAAATAGTTTAAATGGTCATAAACGAGCCAAACAGCATCAATGCTACCGTCTTCGTTTTTATCAAAGTCTTGTAAATTGATACCTTGTGTCTCAACGGCCCAATCGACTGCTTTTCGTAACACCTCGGTAATTATGGTACCATCTAATCCTTGCGTTAATTCGCCGTTAGATTTAATTGAGGTGTGTTCGGCAATATCGAACCAGTCGGTCACCACTCCTTGAAAATTTAGTTTTCCAAAACTTGATTCATAATAGTATTCTTTTACAGACACATAACCTATCTCTTCATCGTCGGTGCCAAAAAATATTTTTTCAATGTCGCTACGAACCGCATCGGTGTTATAGGTGCTACCTATCGTATGCACCGGTATGACCAATAAGTTAACGTCGCCAATTGATGGACAAACATTTTCGTTGTTAGATAAGGTTCCGCTTAAATCGTTATAAGAGAATTTTAAGTTGACTCTTTCTGGCGGTATATATCTTTCGGTCGAAGTTGAATTATTGCTTTTATATATTTTAATTGTTGCGGTTCCGCTTGTTTGGCTAGTTAAATATGTTTCTTGGCAAGCTACCAAAGACAATAAGGCAGGCACAATTATTAAGAAACGCTTTTTTACCATAATATATCTCCTATTTTTGTAACGTACTGCATGCGAGCACTCGTATGCCCACGAGTAATGCGCCATAATACTTTATATTATCCAAGAAAAAAAAGTAAGCAAATTTGCTTTAGAATTTGTATAAAAGTGTAAAAAAATGATAGGACGCCTATTTTGTTAAAGTGGTTTCTTTTTTAAATAAAGAGTTCCGCGTTTGTTTTTAACTATCAAAATTATTATTGATAAAACTGTCGATAAAAAACTCGAAATAACGAAATTGATCCAAATACCTTCGATATTCAAAACCCATAGAATGCCAATCAAAGCGACGGGGGCAATAAACGAGAATGTTAGTGAGATCATTAAGGAAGAAATTGGCTTTTCTATCGCTGATAAAAAGCACTGTGAAGCAAAGGAAAACCATCTCGTTAAATAAGTAAAAGAAAATATAAAAATTGCTGTTATGGTCATATTCATCGCAGCTTCGTTTGTAGTATCAATAAAAATCGAAGCATAGGCATTTGGGAAAGAAATTAAAAATACAAATGTAATTAAGCACAAAATGAAGGAAGTTATATAAGCATATTTTTCCATCGTTTTTACTCGATCTATTTTGTTTGCCCCAAAGTTATAACCGACCACTGGTTGTAGACTATCGACCATTCCATATAGAAGTGGCAAAATCAACGCTTCGACATACATGATGACACCGTAGGCGTTGACGGCATCTTCGCCACCCATGCTGAGCAAAATTGCGTTGAAAATTATTTCCATAATGCGCCCAGCAGTAGTGGATAAAAATACTGGTAAGCCGTTACGGATAACCCGAAATAACTCGTTAATGGATAATTTTGGTTTTACAAATTTTAAAGTTAGTTTCCGCGTTCCAAAAACAATAAAGGCAACAATAGTCATAACGACAAAGACGATTGAAGTTGCTAATGGCGCGCCCCAAATTTCGAAGTTTAACACGCCAATAAATAAATACTCTAAGCCAACAATCATTGCCGAACCAAATATATTTAAAAACATACTGGTTTTGATTTTTCCGGATATTCGTAAATAATTGTCAAAGGCAAATACAAGTGATGTAATTGGGAAGAAAACAACATATGTTTTTAAATATTCTGTTGCCATTCTTAATAGTTCGCCTTCCGCTCCTAAAACCATAATTAAATAAGGAGCAAGAAAATAGCAGGCAATCGCAAAAATGGTTTCAATAATTACAATCATTATTACTGAGTTAGTAAAAATACGATTGGCACTTTCTGCATCGCCTTCTCCTAACCGAATGGCAATAATGACTGAGCTGCCGACACCAATTAAATCAGCAATGGCAAAAAGAATGATGACATATGGGTAAGCTAAATTTAAAGCACCAAAGGCGGTTGAGCCGAGATATTGCGATATAAAAATGCCTTCAATCAATTGATAGATAACAGAGGCAAGCATACCGATTGCTCCAGGGATGGCAATCATAAAAAACAACTTCGAGATTTTCATCTCTCCAAAGAACTCTTTCGAAAACATAATACCTCCTTTTATATATATGAAGTGTTTACATTCCTAATTAAGTTAAGATGTTGGGTTTTTAGGAATATCATTATTATATCAAAAAATGGCATTTTTGCTAGTGTTGCTCTTGAAAAAGTGTGTTATCACGGCTTTTTTGGCGAAAACAATAACAGAAAAAATACCAGCAAATCGCCAATAAAATTAAATAGTTCTTTACTAACATTATGGATGATATTAACTTCTTAAATTGATTAAAAATTAAAAGAATTGCTACGAATAATCTATTCTTTTTTCATTCCATAAAAAAATAATTTATCTAAACCAATTAAATGTTTTATTAAATTTAATTAGATATATAATTAACAACATATAGAGCAGAAAGGAGAAAGGGCATGCTTTTTGGTAAACACGTCAATCGCTTTTACTTAAAATATTGTCTATTTTTTCTCCTTGGCGTAGCGGCTTTAGTTGTCGTTGATGTTTTTCAACTATATATCCCCGAATATTTAGGCGAAATTGTCGATATATTAAATGAGGGCGCGATAGCCGAAAATATGGAGCGAATCAATGACATTATTGTCATGACGGTAATCATTGCATTTATCATGTTTGGCGGCCGGGTGATTTGGCGCTTATCTTTGTTTCATGCTTCGACAAAAATAGAAGCCGACTTGCGTCATAAAATGTTTTTGAAGGCAGAACGACTCTCACAAACTTATTATCATGAAAACAAAGTAGGTAACATAATTTCGTGGTTTACTACCGACTTAGAAGCAATTGAAGAAATTTATGGGTGGGGTTCTATCTCTTTGGTAGACGCTATCTTTTTATCCGTCTTTGTTATCATAAAAATGTTTTTATTAGATTGGCTTGTCACCATTGTTGCTTTAATTCCGATTGCCTTAATTTTTGTTTGGGGGTTTATGGTTGAAAAATTCATGTCAATGAAATGGGAAAATAGACAAAAGGCCCTCGATGAAGTTTATGATTTTTCACAAGAAAACTTTACTGGCATTCGTGTCATCAAGGCATTTGTCAAGGAGACTCAACAGTTGCACGCTTTTGCAAAAATTGCTAAAAAGAACCAGGATGTCAATGTTGATTTTGTTCGCTATTCAGTCCTCTTTGACATTTGTATAACGATTATTTGTGCCGTCATCGTTTGTATTATTTTAGGTTTAGGCGGATTTTTAGTTTTTCAAACAATAGAGGGTAGTCCTTTAATTATCGGTGATTATAAAATTGAGTTCAGCAATGGCGATTTAATCACTTTTATTGGTTATTTTGATACGCTTGTTTGGCCAGTGATTGCTTTCGGTCAGATTTTCGTAATGCGTTCGCGCGCTAAAGCATCCTTAAAACGGGTGTCGCGCTTTTTAGATCAAGAAGAAGACATTAAAAACCCCGATAATCCAGTTACGCTAAAAGATGTAAAAGGCGAGATTAGATTCAATGATTTTACATTTTCTTACGCTAATCAAAAAACGCCTGCTTTAAAAAATATTAGTTTAACTATTAAACCTGGTGAGAGCGTTGGAGTGGTTGGCAAAATAGGTTCTGGTAAATCGACTTTAATGAATGCTCTTTTACGTCTATATAATATCGAAAAAGGCATGATTTATATTGATGGCGTCGACATGATGGATGCCGATATAACTTCTTTGCGTGAGGCAATCGGTTTTGTCCCCCAAGACAATTATTTATATAGCGACACAATTGAAAAAAATATTGCCTTTGCTAACCCTAAAATGCAATTATCTTTGGTTGAAGAGGGAGCGAAGTTCGCCGATGTTCATTCAAATATTGTCGATTTTCCTTCGGGTTATCAAACGATTACTGGTGAGCGCGGCGTTTCTTTATCAGGTGGACAAAAGCAACGTATCTCTATTGCGCGCGCATTTGTCAAAAAATCCCCAATAATGATAATGGATGATAGCGTCTCTGCCGTGGATATCAAAACCGAAGAAACGATTTTGGACAACATAAAAAGAGAGCGTAAAGGTCTAACTACCATTTTGATTGCCTCCCGTGTTTCTACCGTCATGCATTTAGATAAAATCATTGTCATGAATGAAGGAACAGTTGAGGGCTTTGACACGCATGAAAATCTTTTAAAGAGTTGCCCGACTTATAAAAAGATGGTTTTCCTCCAAGAATTAGAAAAAGAGATTGGAGGTGATGACGGTGAATAATAAAGATCAGCTTTTTGGCGACAAAAAAATTCCTTTTCGTCAAATGGCGAAAAAGACTTTACGTTATTTAAAACCTGAGATATGGAAATTTTTGTTAGCTCTTTTATTTATCGTTGTCAATGTCGCTTTAGATATTGTTTTACCTCTTATTTTGTCGGAAGTTACTAATGCATTAAGTACTGAAAATATTGCCAACACCTCTTTTTACTACATTTTGCTATTGGCGTTTGGTTATCTTGGTTTGACACTTATTAATCAAGTCTTTTTGTATTTTGAATCAATGATTTTACAAAAAGCCGGACAAAGAATTGTTTATCGCCTTAGGATGGAAGTGTTTGAACATATCGAAAATATGTCACTCAATCAATTTAACATCATGCCAGTTGGTTCGTTGGTGACGAGAGTTGCTTCTTATACTGCCAACATGTCCAATTTATTTACCAATACGTTTGTCAATGTTTTGCGAAATATTTTGACAATTGTTGGCGTTTATAGTGCGATGATTTTTATTTCTTCTTATCTTTCGCTTCTTTTATTGGCGTTCATCGCCGTCGTATTCATAGCTTCTCTTGTTTTTGGCTATATTGTACGGAAACTATTTAGAAAAGAGCGCGAATATATATCCGATGTTAACACCTATTTAAATGAAAATCTATCGACGATGAAAATTATTCAAATTTTCAATCAAGAAGCAAAAAAGGACAAAGATTTTGTTTACAAGAATAATCGTTTGCGACGAGCACGTTATAACGTCGTGTTGGCCTTTGGCTTTTATCGTCCGTTTATCTCCTTGCTTTATTTATTGGCGGTGGCGGTCACCTTCCGATTTGGCATTGATCAAGGATTAAACGCTGGAGAGATTGTAGCGTTCTATTTGTTCCTTTCTCGCCTATTTAATCCTGTCCAAAACTTGGCCGATCAGTTTAATGAGATTCAGCGCGCTTCCTCGGCTTCGGAACGCCTTTTCAACTTACTCGATGTCCAGCCTGAAGTACTCGATGCGCCTAACGCTATCGATGCGCAACATTTTGAAGGCAGAATTGAATTTAAGCATGTTTGGTTTGCCTACGAAAGAGATAACTGGATTTTAAAAGATGTTTCTTTTGTAATTGAGCCAAAAACGACTGTGGCCTTCGTTGGCGCTACCGGAGCTGGCAAGACAACAATTTTAAGTCTGCTAGTTCGAAACTATGAACCGCAAAAAGGACAGATTCTCATTGACGGCATTGATATTTCGACCATAAAAATTGAAGCTTTGCGAAAAAAAATAGGTCAGATGCTGCAAGATGTTTTCCTTTTTTCTGGAACGATTAAATCAAATATAACGCTGAATGACGATTCGTATAAGGACGAAGAAATTATGGAAGCGGTGGAATATGTAAACGCCACTAAATTTGTCAGCAGTCTAGAAAAAGGAATTTATGAGGAAGTGATTGAGCGAGGCGAAAATTTCTCTAATGGACAAAGACAGTTGCTTTCTTTTGCAAGAACGGTGCTAGTAAAGCCTGAGATATTGATTTTGGACGAGGCGACAGCAAGCATTGATACTGAGACAGAAGTGTTAATTCAAGATTCATTACAAAAAATGAAGAGTATTGGAACAATGCTCATTGTTGCCCATCGCTTGTCGACAATTCAGCATGCTGACCAAATTATTTGCTTACAAAACGGCGAGATTGTTGAAAGAGGAAATCATCAAGAACTATTAAGAAATAAAGGCTATTATTATAAATTGTATTTATTACAATTTTCTTAATAATTTTCTATAATAAAAGTGTTGATGGAGATGGATATAAAATGTCAACTACAAATAATGGTATATTAATAGTATTTTTCTCCCATCGGGGTGAAAACTATTTTGACGGTAAAATTCGCAAAATCGAAGAAGGAAATACAGAAATTGTCGCCAAGATTGTTCAGTCATCTTGCAGTGGTGTCATCTATGAATTGATTCCTGTTAATCCTTATCCGGAAACTTATAACGAAACTGTTAAAAGATCAATTGAAGAAAAAAAGACAAATTTTCATCCAGCTTTTCGCCGTCCATTATTGACGATTGACAATTATCAACATATATTTATTGGATTTCCATGCTGGTGCGGAACATACCCACAAATCGTTGCTTCTTTTTTATCTTATTACGATTTTTCTAATAAAAATGTCTATCCGTTTATTACTCATGAGGGTAGTCAATTCGGTCGTTCGATAATTGATTTAGAGTTAGCTATTCCAACCGCAAAGATTCATCAAGGATTAGCAATAAAAGGTACCGATGTTTTAAAATCGACAAATAAAATTAAAAATTGGGTGCATTCTTCTTTGAATTTAGACAATAAATAAAAAGAGACATTTTATGTCTCTTATTTATGCGATTTATTACTTTAACTCGCCACGTTCTTCTTTAACTTTGCGATATTTTAATCTAACGGTGGAATCACCAATCGCATATCCTTCTTCTTTTAACTGGCGAGAAATCATAGCGGCCGTAATCTTTTTCGGATTGCCAAATGCCGCTTCTTGATGAATAGGATCGCTAGATAATTCCTCAAAACGCTTTTTTAAATCTCCTACATAGATTGTACAAGCGCGGGGAGCTTTTTTCCTTTTTGGTGCGCCGAGTAATTTAGCTTTTAATTCCTCGGTTTCACCCCGCTCATCAATTTCTTTTTTGGTTGCTTCGTATTCTCTTACGTAGGATGTTACTGTTTGTCTTGAATGTCCAAGCATCTTGGCAATTTTTCTTAGTGACTGCCCTCGTGAATATAGTGAAATAATAGTCAACTTGTCCATTTGATTTATCATGTTCAACTTTCTCCTTTTCTACAATACAATCATAACACATTTTGCTAATTTTATTATAGCGAAAGTTTACCACATATTGAATCATTATTTTTCTATTTGTTTGGATAATTAGTTTCCTTATTTTAGACGTAATTTCGCTGAATATTATAAAATAAAACTTCCTATTCCTGCTAGGTATTTGTCTATTGAAAAATTAGCAAAATATAATTTTTGTGTGCTTGAAATTAAATTGTTAATGTATTTCGTTTACTTATCGCTTTGCGTTCAAATTTCCTCATCCTTCTCATATTATTGCCATTTAATATAATTAATTTTTGTAAGCGCTTGCATAATTTTAGTTGACTTTGTCTAATATGAAAGTTATATTGATATTAAATTGTGTGGCATGAACATGATTTATAATCAACTACCCCCTAAAATCAATAATCAAGTTACGATTAGTAATTTATCGTGGTTTGTTATTTTGTCTAGTAGTTGCTTTGGGCTCGTTTCTTGAGCCCTTTTTTATGCCTTACAATTATGGTTTTAAACCTATTTATCTCGGTTATTCCCTCTTCTCTAATGCCTAAGATAAGAGGTGATAATAAACTCAAATTATTTATAAAGGAGGAAAACAATGAAGAAAAGTTTGAGAATCGTTGCTCTTGCTGGCGTTGGCGTTCTTTGTGTGACGATAAGCTCCGTCTTGGCCTCATGTGATACTCGCCCTGAGATTATGATTTGGGGTCCTGGCGATCACGAAGCAATTTATCTAGAAGCAGCCGACAAATTTGCCGCCGAAAATGATTGGGACGTTAAATTTGCTTATGCTGGTAACGGCGATAGTGGCGCTTATTCTGCTATGTCTACTGACGTTACGACAGGCGCAGCAGTTTATACGTACGCTAACGATATGTTGGCTAACTTAAATCGTATCGGTGCCGTAGCTCCTATTCTTGGTGAAAATTTAGAATGGGTAAAAGCCAACAACGTCGAGTCGTCGGTAGAAGCTGGCAAAATTGGTGATACCTACTACGGTTATCCTGTTACAGCCGACAATGGTTATTTCTTATATTATAACCAAGAAGCTTTCGAGGGCACTGCTGTTTGGGATGAAGAAACAAATGATTTGAAGGCCGGCTTTACCTTCGAAGATTTATATGATGCTTTAGATGAACACCCAGAAGGCGACGCATGGCGCGATGGATTAGTTACATGGGCTATGGGCGACTCTTGGTATGTTTCCGGCATGTTCTTTGGAACTGGTGGCGATTATAGCATCGAATATGATGATGAAGGAAATCAAACAAGCGCTGAATGTTGGTTTGCTTATACGACTGATGAAAGTGGCAAGGAAGATTATACTGTTGGTTTAGAAGCCGCTGCTTGTATGCGCAATTCCATCATGCAAGATGGTAGCATATCAAGACACTTTGTTTATTCCGATGGTAGTAGTGAGCCATTAAACGACAAGATTACAATGTATATTGCCGATGATGTTGCTACACCATTAGCCGCCGCTGTTTGTGGCACATGGAAAGCAAAAGAAATCACTGCAGCTTGGGGAGATAATGCCCGCGCGACAGTTCTTCCAACATTAGTTGGTCGTACTGGCATGACATATAAATTTACAACCTTTGCTGGTTATAAACTAATGGGCGTTAATAGAATGTGTTCATATGCGACACAATCGCAAGAAAATCTTCAAATGCTTCATAAATTCGCTCAGTACTTAACTGATACTGATATGGCTATTGCTCGATATGAATCGACAGGTGCTGGACCGAGCAATATTGCCGCTCAAGCGAATGAAGAAATTGCGAAGGACTATGCTCTTGTCGCTTTAAATGAACAATACGATGTTGCATACCATGTCCAAGGTTCGGTTCCTGCTAACTACTGGACACCTATTCAAAACTTCGCTGCCGCCATGTATAACGACTTATTAACTGGTGGAACAACCTACGTTAATGATGCCACTTTAATGCGCGAACTAAAGACGATGCAAAATAGCATCATATCTGCAACACAATAATAATTAATTATTATTTCGCTCGGGGAATTTTCCCCGGGCGAATATTTTATTACCGACATATCATTTTTAAATGTGGGGGAAAAGCAATGAACGATTTATTACTTTTATCGCATAGTAAATTTGCCCGCTTTTGGATAAAAATTGGTATAGCATTCAAAAACGGATTTTTAGCAGTTAAGCGATTTTTTATCAACTTGCCAAATCTTATTGTCGCTGCGTTGAAAAAGATTGGTAGTTTCTTAGCAACCCCTTATTACGCAATGCGTTATGGCGATTGGAAAACTAGATTGTCTTTTTTGATCTTCGGTTTTGGCAACTTAGCGCATAAGCAGTGGCTTAGAGGTTTTGCGTTATTGTTGACGGAAATTGCTTTTATCCTATATATGACACTATTTGGAGCTGGCTATTTAGGAGATTTTGGTACATTAGGTACAACAGAAACGTATAAAGATCCTAATACCGGTTTTACAATTATTGGTGATGACTCATTTAACATTTTGCTTTATGGTACTTTATCAATAATTATCATTTTATTTGTTGTTTATTTGTGGTTTGTTTCAATAAAACAAGCTTACGAAATTCAATACATGTCTCAAATAAACCGTCACCTTGTTAGTGCATCGGAGGATTTGCGAAATCTCGGTAATCAATATTACCACGTTACGCTTTTATCGGTCCCGTCATTATTATTATTAATTTTTACAATTATTCCGTTAATCTTTATGATTTTTGTTGCTTTCACGAATTTTGATAATGCGCATCAACCACCCAATAATCTATTTACGTGGGTTGGCTTAAGCAATTTCCAAACGATGTTGTTTGGCGGCGGATTAGCTGGTGGCAATACTGAAACGTTTTCTTATACTTTCTGGACAGTTTTAGCGTGGACCTTAATTTGGGCTGTTTTAGCGACGGTTACCAACTTTGTTTTTGGTATGATTGTCGCATTATTAATTAATAAAAAATCAATCAAGTTAAAAAAAGTTTGGAGAACATTTTTAGTTACATCTATTGCTGTTCCTCAATTAGTATCTTTGCTATTGATGAGTAAAATGCTATCAACAACCGGTGTTATAACGAACATGTTTGCTCAAATTGGCATTCAAAACGTACGTTTCTTGCTCGACCCAATGTTATGCAAAGTTACCATCATTATCGTAAATATGTGGATTGGTATTCCTTATACCGTATTATCTTGTACCGGCATATTAATGAACATTCCTGATGATTTATATGAGGCCGCACGCATTGACGGCGCTAATCCTTATCGCATGTACGTTAATATTACTTTGCCATATGTATTATTTGTGATGGGGCCTTCTTTAATTTCGACATTTGTTGGTAATATCAACAATTTCAATGTTATTTACCTTTTAACCGGTGGTGGTCCAAATTACGACACGAACATGCACTCAACTGCTGGTCAATCAGATTTGTTAATTACTTGGCTATATAAATTGACGGTCAATGATCAAGATTACTCAATGGCATCAACAATTGGCATCTTGGTATTTATTGTTTGTGCAGTTTTATCTTTGATTGCCTATTCGCGAATCGGTTCAACTAAAAATGAGGAGGATTTCCAATAATGGCTCTTAGACTACATAAGGTAAATCGAGCAGCTAGAGCGAAACGCATTATTGTCGATGCGCTCATTTATGTTCTTCTTGCTGTCATCTGCATTATATGGGTTTTCCCATTTGTTTATTTGCTTGCTCAAGCATTCCGAGTTGATACGCAGGGTATTTCCTTAACGATGTTTCCAAAAAATTGGCAATATGGATTTGACAATTTTATTCGGTTATTCACGGAAAATACTTCGACAAGTAATTTCGGAAGATGGTATTTAAACACGTTGGTTATTTCTATTATTGTGGCTGTCATTAATACCATTGTTACTTTGGCTACCGCCTATACATTATCGAGATTGCGCTTTAAAGGAAGAACATTATTGATGAGATTTATGTTAATTTTAGGCATGTTTCCAGGTTTCCTTTCGATGATTTGTATCTATCGGTTGCTAAAACTTTTTGATAATGTAGTACCTTCTTTCTCAACTTCAATTTTTGCCCTTATTGTTGTTTATATTTCTGGATCAATGATGGGCTATTATATTTCCAAAGGATTCTTTGACACAATTTCTCGTTCATTAGATGAGGCTGCCATGATTGATGGCGCTAGCCGCAATACGATTTTCTGGCGCATCATTTTACCGCTATCTAAACCAATTGTTGTCTATACAATTTTGACGGCGGCGATTGGTCCGTGGGGAGACTTCATGATGTCAAACCTAATTGTTGGTAGGGCATCAATTGATAACTGGACAGTCGCCATTGGTTTCCAAGAGTGGCTATCTTCTTCTAACGTCGGAACGCACTTCACTTTATTCTGTGCTGGCGCGACATTTGTTTCGATTCCAATCGTTGTCTTATTCTTTATACTCCAACGTTATTACGTTGAAGGCGTTACTGGAGGCGCTGTCAAAGGATAAAGATGAAACAAAATGCCGGCAAACTTTTAATTTCGTTTATCGCCTTGGCTTCTCTTATTTCTTTAACCGCCTGCAATGGTGGAATTGAGGTAAAAGACCGAGAGGTTTTGAAAGCGGATGATTTTTGCCGGACATATTATCAAATTTTTCCCATTTCTTTTGCCGATTCTAATGACGACGGAGATGGTGACTTGCAAGGCATCATTGATAAAATAGATTATATTAGCGATTTAGGGTTTAATGGTGTTTGGTTGACGCCAGTACATCCTTCTACCACTTATCACAAATATGATGTAATTGATTATTACGATATCGACTCAACGTTTGGAACGCTGGATGATTACGATGCCTTGGTGAGTGCTTTGCATGCAAAAGACATGACCATTCTTCTTGATTTAGTTATTAATCATTCTTCTAGTTCGTGTGATTGGTTTGTTCAATGTTATCAATCACATATTCGTGGCGATATAAATAATCAATATTACGATTATTATGTTATTCAAGAATTAACAACCTCAACAGTTCCGGCTGGTTACGCTTATGTCCCCGGTTCAACAAAATATATATATGAATGTCGTTTTTGGAGCGGCATGCCCGACTTAAATTTGCAATCGGTTCTTGATGACCCTGATGGCCCGTTAGCAACCGAATTAAAAAACATAATGGAGTTTTGGCTCATTGATCATAATGTAGATGGCTTCCGACTTGATGCTGTCACCTCTTATTTTACCGGCAACACCAATCAAAATGCCGCCTTCTTGACTTGGTTAAGCGATACCGCTAAATCAATTAAAGAAGATGTTTATATTGTCGGCGAAGGAGCTTGGGGGACTGTCGCTGAAAATAAAACTTACATTGAAGCAGGCATTAATAGTTGCTTCAATTTTGAAGACTCTCAATCCGGTGGTTATATTGGTAGTAGCGTCGTCCGTTCCTCGATGTCAAATTACTATTTAGGCATGCAAAACAACTTGGAACAAGTAGCAGGCTTATCTTATGCGGTACCCGCTCCTTTTATTAGCAATCACGATGTTACGCGCTTGACAGGGGCAACTGCTTCTAGCGATGGCACAAAAGCCCAAAATGCTAAATTTGCTTACGGGTTACTACAAATGATGACTGGCGCTACCTTCAATTATTATGGTGATGAAATAGGTATGGCGATTGTTTATAATCGCGCTTCTGAAAGCGTAGGCGATGAAAATCGCCGCCAACCATTGTTGTGGGGAGAAGATGACCCCTATACTTGTGATCCGGTGAGTGGTTCTTATTCAGGAGCTAGCGAAGAAGAAAAATATCCTTATGGATCCGTCGAGGATCAATTAAATGATGCGAACTCGATATTAAATTACGTGAAAAAAGCTAATCAAATTCGCAATCAATTTAAAGCAATTCGCAGCGGGAAACTTGGCGATATTTATGAAAAATCAGATTTAAAAGACATGATTGTCTTTAACAAAATACTCAATGATGAAGATGTATTACTCATCATTAATGGGTCGACTACGGCGACCTATACTTACGATTTTGGAGCGCACGGTTATAGCGAAGTAGCGGGCGTTTTAGAGGCATATAACCAAAAATGTTCTTTGGATGGCACGACGGTTAGTGTCGCTCCAATGTCAATTGTCATAGTTATATGAGAGGAGATTAAAGTTATGGCGAAGTTAAGTTTAAGACACATTTATAAGGTATATCCAAATGGTGTTAAAGCGGTTAACGATTTCAATATGGAAATCGCCGACAAGGAATTTATTGTTTTTGTCGGACCATCTGGTTGTGGAAAATCAACTACTTTACGAATGATTGCCGGCCTAGAAGCGATTACGGCTGGCGAATTATTTATCGGTAACGAGTTAGTCAATGATATGGAACCAAAAGATCGCGATATTGCGATGGTTTTCCAAAACTATGCTCTTTATCCCCATATGACTGTTTATGATAACATGGCCTTTGGCTTGCGATTACGTCATGTTCGCCCTGATGAAATTCATCGCAAGGTTTTATGGGCGGCTGATGTATTGAAATTGACTGAATTTTTAAATCGTAAACCACGCGCAATGAGTGGTGGCCAAAGACAACGTGTCGCATTAGGAAGAGCCATTTTGCGAAATCCAAAAGTATTTTTACTAGATGAGCCATTATCAAATTTAGACGCCAAACTTCGTACGGAAATGCGCGCCGAAATCGCCAAACTACATAATGAATTAAAAACAACATTTATCTATGTTACTCACGATCAAGTTGAGGCTATGACGTTAGGCACTCGGGTTGTTGTAATGAAATTAGGATTTATTCAGCAAATTGATACTCCTCAAAATTTATATGAATATCCTGAAAATAAATTTGTTGCTGGATTTATTGGCACGCCTCAAATGAACTTCTTTGAAGCGACTTTACGGCGCGAAAAAGATAGAGTATTTGTAAAATTCGATTATTGCGATAACGAATTGGTAATTCCTTTTGAAGATATGTTGAAAGTCAAACCATCATATTTCCATGGTGATAAGCATGTTTATGTTGGTTTACGTTGCGAAGATATTTCGTTAGATCCGGCAGTTGTCAAAGTTTCTAAAAACCGCATGAAAGTTAAAGTTTCTCATTTTGAGGAATTAGGAAACGAGACATTAGTGTACGGCGATTTGAACATGCATGGTGATGGTTTTATCGAGTCGTCTACCCGCGTGATTATTAAGTCCTATCATGGTGCTTTAAATTTAAAACAAGGTGATGTGGTGGAAGCAGCATTCAACATGAAAAAAGCTCATTATTTTGATCATGATGACGAAATGACCATCTCTCCACGTGTCCCAACTGAAAATGTTTTTGACTGCGAAGTGCAAGATGGTGTTCTTAAATTTTTAGGTTTAAACGTCAAATTACCACCAGCTGTTAAATGTTCTAATCTTAAAAAGGGCGAGTTGTTAATTCCTAGTGATGCCATTACGGTTGGCAGTGGAGATATTCCTGTTACTATTAAACAAATTGAAGATGTTAAAGGAGTTCATCTTGCCTATTTAATGGTAGGTGAAAGAACATTTTTCTCGATTGTCGACGAATCGGTTAAAGCCGGTGATAAAACATGCATCGATATCGATTATAAAAAAATCTCAATCAAAGAAAACAATCAAGAAGTTGTTTCTCGTTTATCATCTTGTGATGTGTTCATTGGTGGCTTTACAAATTTAGAAAATAAAGGCCGCTCTAGCGATTCTCTTAAAAATTTACGTATTCGCGAATTAAAAGCAAAAGGAGCAGAAATAAATGCTGCCTTAAAACACGAACTAGCAACTTTAGGCCACAAGAAATATCTTCTCGAAGAGTTAAAAATCGCTCACAAAAAACGAATGGTTGAATTGCAAGATGAGAGGATTGAGAAATTGGCTACTTGCACTGGTTTAAAACGCGATAAGGCGGAAATAAAACACCACTATTGCGACTTGCTTAATAAAGAATGCCATTCATATAATGAAACAGTGACGAGAATTAAAAACTCCTCGGAAACTATCGATAGTGCAAAAGCAGCGGATGCGGAAGCACGTGCCAAGGCAGAGTATGCTCATTATGAAACAATCGTTAAGAAATATAGCGAGATATGTAATGCCGGTATGTTGGCACACAAAGCGCAGAATTTAGCGGACGTTAAGACGCATGAAGAAAGATTGAAGGCGCAATTGGCTGAACTTCAAAAAAAGCGTGCCGAGGCGTTGGCAAAAATTGCTGATGATGAAAAGAATGAACTTCTTGAAGCTAAAAATAATGGTGAATTAACCGATGATTTGAAACATAAAGAAGTAGAAAGAATTCATTTGAAATATAACGATTTGCGAAAAGACAAGAAGAACGAATTTGCAAAAAAAGTTGATAATGCAGTCACGGCTTCTAAGGTCTTTTATGTCGAAATTAACGGACATTACATTCTCGCTTCGACTGAAATTATTTTGAAGATTGTCCAAGCATTAGGCGTAGGTGTATTTTCTAGTAACTATCGCTACGAGGTACCACACGACGCCTATATCATGTTAAAAGACGGTGGTATCGAAGCGACTGTCGACGAGGTTTTGGATTATGGTAAAGAAAAGTTTGCTAAAGCAACTGCTGTCGACAAAACAATTTATGTAAAACTAACTAACGAAGCGAAAAAAGGCGATGTTCTTCACCTCTCGCTCGATTTAAAGAATGTCAAAATTTATGAAAACAAATTTGACATTCGCTTAATTTAAGGTTTTAAAGCTTTGCTTTAAAATAAATGAAAGGAGACAAACTATTAAATGAAAAAAAGTTTGCTAATGCTTACGGCAAGTTTCTTGCTTGTAGGCGCACTCGCCGGATGCGATGATACAAGCACATCTGGCACTACTTCTACTGGCGGCGATGTTGCTGGCGGTTTAGCCGATGTCACTTTGCCAACTGAAGAAGGCAAAGTTACTGCTGCATTCCAACTTTCCTCTGAATCAGTAGCTATTCCTGAATATGTTTCCATTTATTTAACTGGTTGCTATACGGAAAAAGCCAACGATGATGAGACGTGGGATACAACATGGGGGTATGGCTACGACGCAACCGAAATGCTTCTACTCGACGGTACAACCGACATTTATTATGCGTTTATCGAGTGGGATGCTGCTAGTTATGGTGGTGAACAAGCTGGACAATATTCGTTGGTTGCTGGCTATAACGAGACTGCTGAATTAGGCGCCTCCCAATCCGGACTTCAATGGGTTGATAGTTATAAATCCACCGAAGTGGTTGCTTACGCGTATCCAGCCAATCCGGAATGGACCGAAAAGAGCGCCAATGTTGTTTGGTTAACAACTGAAGGAAATGATGCGGCAATTCATACATTTACATCTGTTCCGAGCGCACCAGTTATACTACACAATTATCATATAACTGTCGGCTTTGTGGCTGAAATTCCTGATTACGCTGCTCCATATATTATCGGTACGATGAATAACTGGGGCAATGATGATGATTTCAACATTGCTGATTGGAAGTTAAGCGCATATGATCCAGAAGGCGCCATTGGCTTCGTTGCTGATCATTATTATTACGAAATTAACGTCGGCGATGTCATTGCTAATAGCCCAATACAATATCAAATTGTTTTGATGGCTCCTGATGCCACCGGCGAAGGTAGCTGGACATATCAATTTGGTAATGCCGTCACCGATGACGAGGGTAATGTGACCTATAACAACAATATTGATTACACACCATATGAATCTGATGGAGACGATTATTACGCACTTCCACATGAATTCGTGCGTGATCCAAATGCTGTTTATCCCGATCCTTCCTTAAATAAAACGGTCGAATTTCGCTTTGTAAATTTGGTTGGTGGCGGAACGATTCCTGAAGGTACGACACCACATTTATGTGCTAATATTACCGACTGGAAAACCGTTGCCTTTGAATGGGATGACGCTAATGGATACTACACATTAGATTTGTCTGTTGCGGCAGGCGAAGTTGAAGCTGGCGTTATTGCTGATTCTAGTTGGACAGGCAAAATCGTTGCTGAAGGTGGCAATAATTTAAAATTCAATATCACCGATGCAACAACATTAGTTACAATTGAAGCGAATTATGCGTTTGTCGGTGTCGGTGATCCGGCCTATGACGGTGCATATGCCGTTGCAACAGTTACTGTTAGCTAATAAAAATAAAGTTTGATAATCTGGGGTTTCGGCCCCAGATTATCTCTATATAAGAGATAAATAAGGAGGACAAAAATGAAAAAAACATTGTCTTTGGCCTTTGCGTTTCTTTTGTCATTGTCGCTTGTAGGTTGCAATCAAAGCGGTGAAGGAGGAGACGATGGCACATATCCTAAATACGATGAAGATGCGGTCGTATTTCATTATCAAAGAACCGATGGTAACTATGATGCTTGGGCGCTTTGGATTTGGCGAGTAGGCGCTGATGGGGCTGAATATCAATTTAATGGTACTGACTCGTTTGGAGCGGTGGCTGCCTATCCACTTTCAACCTTTGGAGATACGACAGTTGATGATGGTTTAGGCTTTATTGTAAAAAGTAAAGGCGACTGGTCGGCTAAAGATGTTGATAGCGATCGTTTTGTGGAATTCGAAAAATTCACTAAAGATGATGAAGGCATGTATCATGTCTATTTGTGTCAAGGCGATGCCAACATTTATGCTGATAGTACGCTAACTATTATTGATAGTATTGAGACAGCTAAGTTTACTTCTTATGTAGAGATAGAGATTAAAACTAGCAATCCCTTTACTAGTTATAAATTATATGAAAATGATGCAGTTATTGCCGAAGCCAATGTCGATGCAACAAGTAGTTTAAAAATTACTTTACCGGGTGGCAAAGAGGCATCATTTGATAACGCTTATCGCATTGAAGTTACTTTCAAGGATTCGGGTGAAACGTTATCTAGCGTTATTAGCGTCAGCTCCCTATATTCAACTGACGAATTTTCAGAATCCTATAATTATGATGGCGAATTAGGTGCTATTTATAGTAAAGGTTCAACAACATTCCGCGTTTGGTCACCTGTCTCAACAAAAATTACCTTAAAAATTTACGATAACGGCACGCCAACTTCGCTCGACCCGATTAATGGTAGCGATGTGGCCACCACTTATGAAATGAGCAAGGGCGAAAAAGGTGTTTTCGAAAAGACTGTTTCGGGTGATTTATCCGGCAAATATTATACTTTTGTGGTAACAAACGCCACATATAGTGAAAAAGAAGTAGTGGATCCATATGCCTATTCGACCGGTGTCAACGGTTTGCGTGGTATGGTGGTGGATTTTGATAGTACAGATCCTGCAGGTTGGGATGAAATCTCACCTCATCCATACGATCGTAAAGAACTTACGGTTTATGAGACACACATTTCCGATATAACTAGTAGTGACACGTGGGGTGGCACACCTGCAAACGCCAAAATCTTTAAAGGTGCTTACGAAACCGGCACAACATATACAAAAGGTGGCGTTACAGTCAAAACTGGTTTTGACCATATCAAAGAGCTTGGTGTGAATGCTGTCCAAATCATTCCGATTTTTGACCAATATAATGATGAAACAAATATGACCTTCAACTGGGGTTATAATCCAGTGAACTATAATACTTTAGAGGGTGGCTATTCTTCCAATCCATACGATGGATATACGCGCATCAAAGAATTTAAAGAATTGGTGATGGCCTATAACAAGGCTGGAATCAATATTATTATGGATGTTGTTTATAACCATGTTAATGGAGCGGCCGGTTCACAATTTGATGTCTTAATGCCGGGTTATTATTTCCGTTATATGGCTAATGGTTCTTTGTCAAATGGTTCTGGCTGTGGTAATGAAACCGCTAGTGAAATGTATATGTATCGTAAATTCATGATTGATTCAACAGAATTTTGGGCTAGCGAATATAAACTTGGTGGCTTCCGCTTCGATTTGATGGGTTTGCACGATATCACGACAATGAATCAAATTGTTAACAATTTATATAAACTTAATAGTTCAATTTGTGTTTATGGTGAACCATGGACCGGCGGCACAACGACATTAGCGTCCTCTTTGCAAGCGATTCAAGCAAACGCAACTCGTTTCGTAGGCTTTGGTCAATTTAACGATAATGGTCGTGATGGTTTAATTAAGGGCGGATTAAGTGCCGCGAGCGAAAAAGGCTGGGTTACAAATAATACTAGTTCTTCCGGTGATTGGGGCCGCGTAAAATTGATGATTCAAGGTTCTACCAACGCTTTGATTACCGATCCAAATAAAACAACGAACTATGCGACATGTCACGATAATTATACTTTGTATGACCGCATCAAAGCGGCGGGTATAAGCGATGAAACAGTTGTTAAAAAGATGGCTATGTTGGCCAATTCGGTCGTTTTAACTTCGCAGGCAACTTCCTTCTTCTTGGCCGGCGAAGAATTCCTTCGCACAAAAGGTGGCAACTCGAATTCTTACAATGCGAGCTATGAAGTGAATGAGCTAGATTACGAATTGAAAGTTGATAATTATGATATGTTCCAAAATTATCAAAAGTTGATTTCGTTTAAGCAAAATGTTACTGGTTTGCATTTAAATTATCCCGAAAACACTCAGCTGGTAGTTAACAATAACGATAATAATTCAACCTTTGAATATACCGTTTATGACAAGACGACTGGCCGTGAATGTTTAATTATCCATTCTAATGGCTATCAAGCTCAACGCATCACGAAGGATTTGAGTGGATATTCATTATATTTAAGCACTATTGATCAAAATAAAACTTTATCTAGTGCGACATTAATTGAGCCGTATGAAACAATTATTTGTTACAAATAATTTAATCTAGGCAAAATAAATTTAATATTTTAAAATAAGGCGATGAAAAGCAAAGGTTTATTATCTTTCTTACTAGTCGCCTTTTTAACTTCTTGCGGGCGCAATATAGATGGTCCGTTAAAAGAATATGTTCTAAATTTCAATTACACGAATGGAATAGCGGAAATAAAAAGCGGAACCGTCGTCTATAGTATTGAGGGCTATGATAGTTCTGACGTCATGACGACTAAAACAATTTCTACCACAACATTTTATACATATGTTGAAAACAATTTAGAACAATATTTTATTCGCACTTACGTTGAATATTCTTTGGCGGCCATAAATGATGGCGTAGTCTCGACAATGTCGGATTTAAGATACGACCAAACGACCGGTACTTATATAAACCGCCAGTATCAAAATGGTGTTTATCAAAAAGAGAGCACTTACTCGTCTAGCGAGGTCTACGATTCATACATCGGCTTATTTTATACCAGCGATGTTGCATCAATGAAAAGTGGTGGCATTTATTATGGTGACACCATTGTTACGCGATTAAATACACTAGAAGATGCTTACTATAAAATCGATGAAGATAATAACTTATGGATTTATTCGACAGTCGAAAATTATGAAGGATATTTTCATGAGCAATATCTTCATGTAAATCAGTATGGTTTTTTATTAAGCTTTAGTTGGCTGATGCGCGAAATTGAAAGTGGTATATATGGATATGAAAAATATGATGTTACTTATAACAATATCGATAGTTTACCACCCTTGCCATCCGATGAAGCTTAATTGATTTTTAAGAAAATATTTTCTCGATAAAAGAGCATTACATAAAGAAGTAAATAAAAACAATCAACCAGGCAAAGAAGCCCGACAAAAAGGGCAAATAACCCATCGGTGTAGGTATATCCGCTTGTGAGACTAGTGGGAATTACGTTTGCTAGAAGGAGTATTCCTAAAATAGCAATGCCTAGAAATAAGAAAAAACCAATGCTTGCTAAGACGACCGATACGACGCGAACTTTTTTTGTGTCGCTATGAAAAGCCAATTGATCAATGATTAAAGTGCCTCGCTTAAAGGATTTCGCGATTATTACTATTTCGCTGATTACAAAAAGAAGTCCAAAAATCATCGCCATCATATAGACGAGAATAAACGTTTGGTCTTCTGCCGTTTCGAAATTCAAAAAGCAACTAATAAAAGTAATGATGCCTAAAATGGCTATTAACGATTGAACAATTAAGAATGATATGCGGTATATAAGTAGTTTCATTGTCTAAATTATATAATAAATTATTCTATTATCGAGAAATTTTCAGCAATTCATTAAATATTTTTAATATTTATATGTTGTTTGTTATAATATAAACATGAATAAACAAGCTTTGTACCACATTTGTGAATCGGAATATAGTTTTCCGCTTGATGAAAAAAAATTAAAATTGCGTTTTCGAACGATGCGCGACGATGACATCGCTAGCATTGATGTTTTTTGGAATGTTTCGTTTCGAATTTATAAAGAACAAAAAATAACTCCGATGGCGCTTGAATGCGTCGATGATTTATTCGCGTATTATACGGCGACAATTGAAGCGGATATACCCGCCTATTCATATGTTTTTCGCCTCACTTTGCAAAGTGGAAAAATATATTTTTATTCAGAAAGAGGCTTATCCCATCTCTATGACTTTGCCTTCGCGCATATCGATTCTTTTAGAATGGGATTCATCAACAAAAACGATATTATCCTTGAAAACGAAGCTTTTAAAGGCGCCGTTTTTTATCAAATATTTCCTGAACGCTTTTGCTCGCTAGATAAAAATATTGATAAATCGCACGTAAATCGTCCTTGGGACACTTTAGATTTAAAAAGCCAAAGAAGCGATGTAATTCAAGATGTGTTTATCGGCGGTGATTTAAAAGGCATTATAAGCAAACTTGAATACTTAAAAGATTTAGGTGTCGATGCGATATATATGACGCCAATCACCAAGGGTGACACCAACCATAAATACGATGTGGTGGATTATTATAATGTCGATAAAATGTTTGGCACAAATGAGGATTTGTTAAATCTCGTCGATGCCGCTCATAAACTCCAAATGAAAGTTGTTCTTGACCTCGTTTTCAATCACTCTTCGATGCGCCACGAAATGTTTCAAGATGTGATTAAACGGGGAAAAAATAGTCCTTATTACAATTTTTATTTTGTCGATGGTGATAAACCGACACGCGAGCCACTTAACTACTATTGTTTTGCGGCAGTTTGGGGCATGCCTAAATTAAATTCCAATAATTATGATGAGCAAGCCTATTTTGTCGATGTGGGCAAGCATTTTATTCAAAAATACAATATCGATGGCTATCGCCTTGATGTCGCCAACGAAGTTTCGCATGATTTTTGGATTAATTTTAAGCGGGAATTATTAAAAATTAAACCAAATATTATTCTTATTGGCGAATGTTGGTATAATTCGCATGCTTATTTAAGGGCAAATGAATTTGAAAGTGTAATGAATTACCCTTTTCTCAACGCTTGTGTTGATTATTTTGTGACACGGCGTTATGACGCGGAAAAATTCGCCGAGCGATTAAATAATTTATTAATGCGTTATCAAGATAATTCTAATCGTATGATGTTAAACTTACTTGATAGTCACGATGTCGAACGCTTCTATGACCGTGTGGCGCCTAATAAAGATTTATATTTTCTTGCCGTCGTTACGTTGATTATGTATGTGGGTTGGCCGATGATTTATTATGGCGATGAAATTTTCATGAAAGGTGGACCAGATCCACACAACCGAAAAGGAATGGAATGGATTAGCCATGAATATGCCAGTTACGATTATCAGCTATTTCGCCGAATACTTCACTTAAGAAAAGATAAACTTGTTCGCGAGGGTGATATTAAGATTACCAATGTCGGTTCATTGTTTTCTTTGAGTAGATACATTGGTGATGAAAGAATCGTTTTATTGATTAATAATTCCGATAGTCCTCTTTCTTATGAAGTGCCAAATAAAGAAATCGTTTTAAGCAATGGGTACAATGCTGGAACTTTCAAAGATTATTCCTTTGTAATCTACAAAACATCGAAAAATAAATAAAAAAAGCCGCAAAAAGCCTATATTAATGTTGAAAAACAAATATTTTTAGTAAATTAAGATGCATTTATAATGGTAGAAATAGCTGTTATATTTATCGATGATTTTAATGTCAATGGCTTTAAGAAATTTTTCTAATTAAAAATAATGTTTCTAAAAATATGATGAATTTAATAAAAAAATTTGTTATGTTAAATAGGTAAATGAGTAACTTAGAAGAAGCTTATTTTATCCAAGAAAAAATAAACAAAAATATTATTTTAAGGCACCGTCTTTATGCAATTATGTTGCCTCTTCTTATCGTTGGAGCATTGCTTGCTTCTATTTTAATGTCGGTTTATTTTCTTCGTGGCGATTATCCGGTTATTTATTTGGTGTTTGCCATCGTAGGTATCGTCCTTTTTGCTGGTGGATTTTCGCTTGGAGTTTACGTGGCAATTTTAGGTACTAAAAACGATAAATTAAAAGCTCAACGCAGCATTATAGTTAGCGAGTTAGAAAAGGAAAGGTTACGCTCTTTATAATATGTATAATGTTTCCGATAAAGAATTTATAAAAATATTTAATAAAAAACCTGAACATCATTTTGAGACGGGTGGTCGTTTCGAAATATTAGGCAATCATACCGACCACAATCATGGTTTATGTATTGTTGGATGCTGTTCTTTAAAAATCTACGCCTCGGTTTCGCTTCGCGAGGATTCGTATATCAATATTATTTCAATCAACACGGGACGTTTTTCTTTTTCTACCGATGATATTCGTGTCTCTTATGATGAATATGGCACCTCGGTAGGAATGGCTAAAGGTGTTTGCGTATATTTGAAAGAAAGAGGCTATAAGCTTGGTGGTTTTAATGCGGTCTTTTCTAGCACTATTCCTGTCGGTGCAGGCGTATCAAGCAGCGCGGCTTTTCAGATGATAATTGCGACGATAATTAATTGTCTCTTTAATGATGGTAAGATTGATAAAATCATCATGGCAAAGGCCGGGCAATACGCTGAAAATCGTTATTTTTTAAAGGCATCTGGCTTGCTTGATCAAATTGGTGTTTCTTATGGTGGTATTAACGCTTTAGATTTTAAAAATATCGAAAATCCCAATGTCTATCATTTTTCTAAACAGTTAGAAGGCATTCATTATGTCTTAATTTCTTCCGGTGGATCGCATTCCGATTTAAGCGATTTATATAGCGCCATTCCTGGCGATATGAAAAAGGTTGCTAATGCTCTTGGCGTCAATTATTTGCGCGAGGCTTCTTTGCGTGACTTGCATGATTTTGTCACCACTCACCCCGGTGTTTTAAAAAGGAACGAGGTGGAGAGAGCCGTTCATTTTTATCGTGAAAATAATCGAGTTAAAAAAGCTATTAAGGCTCTAAAAGAAGATAACTTGCAAACCTTCCTTCGCTTAATTAACGAGTCGCAAGATTCTTCCGCGAAGTTATTAAAAAATATGATGGTTGCTGACCATTATGAAGATTCGCCTCAAGAAGTAGTGGATTATGTTCGTCAATACATCGGAGATGGCGCATGCAAAATTAATGGTGGAGGGTTTGCTGGAACAATAATTTGTCTTGTTCACGACAAGGATTTTCCGTTTTTCATGGAAAAAATGAAAGAAAAATACGGTAATAAATTTTTGCTAGAAATTGAATTAAATTTAGACGGTGCAGTTATGCGCGATTAATTTATTAAATTAATAATATTATCATGAATGACTAATGTTGCCATGTCATCGAAGGGCGTTTTATTTTTATTAACAATGATTATTGGTGCGTTTGTGTAATAAAGCAAAGAAGCTGCTGGATTAACGACAAGAGATGATCCTATTACAACCACTAAATCAGCATTACTAAGAGACGCGATAGCATTGGTTAAAGCGAATTGATCTAACGGTTCTTCGAATAAAACAACCTCCGGTTTTAAAATTGAGTTACATTTTTGGCAGCGTGGAAGTCCATCGACAATGGTTAACTCATCAAGGGAATATTCTTCATGACAACTGGGGCAATGAAATTTTTTAGCATTTCCGTGCAACTCGATTACAATTTTTGAGCCAGCTTCCTTATGCAAATCGTCAATGTTTTGCGTTATGACATTCACAAAATGATTTTTCTCTAATTCAGCAATGTATTTGTGTGCTTGGTTTGGCTTAGCATTTTTATGCAGCATTTCGTTAAAGAAATAGTCATAAAATATGTCGGGATGCTTGTTAAAAAATGTATGAGAAACAATCTCCTCATATGTATAACCATATTTTTTTAAAAGGTATTTTTCGTTTTCTAATTGTTTATCGCCGCGGATATCATCGATGCCACTTGCCACTGAAATGCCCGCTCCAGTGAAAAAGACGATTTTTTTCGCATTATTAATGAGGGAATGGAACTTTTCTTTGTCGGTCATTTATGTTCTTTCCCCTCACAAGCTTTTTCCACTTGGCCCACCAAATAATCTTTGTCTAAAACCTTTAAAATTGCATAGGCAAATTTAGCAAAATATTTCATCGATCTTGCCGTAACTATCTTGCCGTCTATTACGCATTCTTCGGCAGTAAAATGTCCATCAATTCCTTCGTTAAATCCAGCGTAGCAGGTGTACCTTTTGTCACGTAAATAGCCATATTTTCCTAAGATGGAAGGAGCGGCGCAAATAGCGGCTACAATCTTGTCCTTTTTAATAAAGTCTTCGATAATTAATCTAACCAATTTAGACTCACCTAGATTTTTAACGCCTAGTCCGCCTCCCGGTAGCACTAAAACATCAAAATCATCGGCATTGATATTCTCTAGATATGTATCAGCTTTAATTTTTATTTTAAAAGAGGAAATAACTTCAAGATTATCAGATATTGTAGCGGTTATGACTGCTTGACCGCTTCTAAGCAATAAATCACATGTTCCTAACGCTTCTACATCTTCAAAGCCATCGGCGAGTAATAGCAAAATTTTGTTCATAGAGATACCTCCAATTCTATTTTTTTATTTTATAACAATTGTCTAAAAAATGATATTTTCTTGCTAGCAATGTAAATGTTTAGCAAATTGAATTTATAAGGTGTAAAATATCATTAACGAAAGGATATTTACTATGGAAGAAAAGAAACTTAAAACGTACCGTTGTAAAATTTGTGGCTTCGTTTATAAATGTGAAGAATTGCCTGAGGATTATGTTTGCCCAATTTGTGGCGCCCCGGCAAGCATGTTTGAAGAAGTAGAAGAAGAATAAGTAGATAGTATCATTATATAAGCGCATAATTTATCTTT
The DNA here is from genome assembly GCA_949297445.1 of uncultured bacterium. GTDB lineage: Bacteria > Bacillota_I > Bacilli_A > RFN20 > CAG-826 > CASFSG01. The sequence continues at coordinate 309,738 of CASFSS010000018.1, forward strand.
AAGATAAAAATTGCGCTTTTTTCTTGCATATTAATGCCAGTTGGCATATTATCAATATCGATAAGGAAGGATAAAAATGAACGAATTTGCAATTAAAAAAATCCATGGCCGCGAAATATTAGATAGCCGTGGTAATCCGACTGTTGAAGTCGATGTTACTTTAGAAAACGGAATGTTTGCCCGAGCGGAAGTTCCAAGCGGTGCTTCTACTGGTATTTATGAAGCGCTCGAACTTCGCGACGGCGATAAAAAACGCTATTTAGGCAAAGGTACATTAAAAGCCGTTGAAAATGTTAATACCATCATTGCGGAACATCTTAAAGGTGTCGATGTTCGCGATCCAGCTAAAGTGGATGAATTGATGCTTAAATTAGATGGCACAAAAGGTAAAACCAAATTGGGTGCCAATGCTATTTTGGCAGTTTCTTTAGCGGTCAATAAACTTGCCGCTCAAATCGAAGGAGTTAGCTTATTTAAATATTTAGGCAAAGGTAAGAAGGCAGTGCTTCCTGTCCCGATGATGAATATTTTAAATGGTGGTTGCCACGCTTCTAATACAGTTGATAGTCAAGAATTTATGATTATGCCTGTTGGCGCTCCATCGTTTAAAGAGGCACTTCGCTGGTGTTCCGAAGTTTATCATGTCTTAGCCAAAAATTTAAAGGCAAAAGGTATGTCGAGTTCGGTTGGCGATGAAGGTGGCTTTGCTCCTAATTTGCGCAGTGATGAAGAAGTGTTAGATGAAATAGTTCAAGCAATTAAAGATGCAGGTTATGTTCCTGGCAAAGATTTTATGCTCGCAATGGATGCGGCCGCTAGTGAATGGAAATCACCTAAAGGTGTTGGCTACTATCATTTACCAAAACAAAATAAAGACTATACATCCGATGAATTAATTGATCATTGGGAACACATTTTGAATACATACCCAATCATTTCTTATGAAGATATATTGGATGAAGAAGACTGGGAAGGCTGGGCAAAATTAACCGCTCGTTTAGGCAAACGTGTTCAATTGGTGGGCGATGACTTATTTGTTACCAATGTTGAACGTTTACAAAATGGTATCAATAAGCATGTTGCTAACTCCATTTTAATTAAATTAAATCAAATTGGTTCCGTAAAGGAAACCTTAGCCGCTATTAAGATGGCTGAAGATGCTGGTTATACCGCAGTCGTCTCCCATCGTAGTGGCGAAACCGAAGATACCTTTATTGCCGATTTAGCTAGCGGATTAGCAACTGGACAAATTAAAACAGGTGCTCCATGCCGCGGTGAACGCATTAATAAATACAATCAACTTCTTCGCATTGAAGAAGAGCTTGGCGAGGATGCTACTTACGCCGGCAGAGACGCTTTCCGCTTTGCAAAATAAAATTTGATTTATGCTATAAAAAAACTAGGACCAAAAATCCTAGTTTTTTAGTTTTGCTTATAATTAATTCAAAGAATTAACGTAGTCAATTAATTGTTCTTTTTCTTCCTTGCTTAAAAATGCTCCATTAATAGAATTGAGAACAATTTGATAAATGTCCTCTTCGCTTAATCCCATCTTTACAAGATTTAAATATTCGTCTTTTAATGTCACGTTGCTAACGGTGGGATCATCGGTATTAATGGTGACTAATACGCCAGCATTTAATAAAGGTTTAACAGGCACATCATTAATTGTTGGGAAAGCTTTTGTATCTACGTTGCTTGTTGGGCATACTTCTAAATAAATGCCTTCCATTCTTAGCGATGTCATAGTGTCGATTGATTGAATTGCGTTGACACCGTGACCTATACGAAGAGGATGATAGCGTAACGCATAATCAATCGATTCATGACCTAACGATTCGCCTGAATGAATAGTGAAGGGCAACGCTAATGCATTTATATATTCTAGCAAGCCATCAATCTTATCGTTTGGATATGTTTTTTCATCGCCAGCAATATCGACGGCTACTACGCCTTTTCCTAAATATTTTTTCGCTAAGTCGCAAGTTAATAGATTTTGTTTATAACGATTGCCGCGCATTAAACACAAGATGAGATTTGCTTTTAGTCCGTATAATTCTCGCCCTTCTAAAAGTGCATCTAGGATTGTTAATATAACATCTTCTTGGCATAGTCCTCGATTTGTTGATAGCATCGGCGCCATTCGAATTTCGACGTATTTTAAACCCTGTTCACTCAAGCGCCTTAGCAAATCAAGTGTGCATTTTCTCAAGCCATTTTTTGTTTGCAAAACGCGGTTGGGAATATCAAATTTTTTTAAATAATCAATCAAAGATGAACATGTTTCATCGACTTGGAGATATTTTTTCAATTCCTCCTCGTCATATGTTGGCAATAAAACATTTTCTTCAACTGCACATTCAATAATTTGTTTCGCAGATAAAGCGCCATCTAAATGAAGATGGAGGTCAACGATTGCGTATTTTGTAATATCCATAGTTTTGCCCCTTGTGAAAATATTATACAAAAATAGTATCAATATTCTCAATATATGAGAAAAAAACAAATTTCAATTCAAATTACTAGCCAATAAAAATAAAAATGATAAAATACATTTTTTGAAAGAAGGTGTTTAGCATGAAAGAAATTAGCAAAAAACAATTAGAAGAATTAAATAAAAAATATCGAGAGAATCCTCAAAATAAGATTATTCGTCATAGTTTATCTAAAACAGGCATTGAACAAGTCGCATCTAGTTTAGATGGTGAAGCTTCAATGGCCTTCAATTTCGACATTGTTGTCAAAACATTAGATGTTACAAACCAAAAAGCCAGCGGCCGCTGCTGGTTATTTGCGGCGACTAATGTTTTGCGAGAAAAAATCGCCAAAGATTTAAATTTGGATCATTTTGAATTATCGCAAAGTTTTTTGGCTTTCTATGACAAATTTGAAAAAATTAATTACACATTAGAAGCTTTTATTGAAAACATAGACGCTGATTATGATGATCGAACATTAACATTTTTATTGCAAAATGTTGTTGGCGATGGTGGACAATGGGATATGTTTGTCAATTTGGTCAATAAATATGGTTTAATGCCTAAACAGGCCTATGGCGAAACATTCACATCAAGTAATACGCGTTATATCAATAGTTTAATAAACGCTGAATTGCGCAAATTCGCCGCCAACATGAAAAATATTAAAGACGCTAAAGGGCTCGATGAAGTTTATCGTGTCAAAAACGATTTGTTGACGCGATGCTATGAAGCGCTAGTTAATGCCTATGGTGAGGTGCCGGAAACTTTCGATTTTGAATATGTTGATAAGGACGGCAAATATCATCTAGATCGTAATTTAACTCCTCTTACCTTCAAAGAAAAATACATCGGCAATTATTTAGATGACTTTGTTTCAATCATAGATGCTCCTACATCTAGTAAGAAGATGAATACAACTTATACCGTAAAATATTTGGGCAACGTTGTTGGTGGAAAAATAGTCACTCATTTAAATGTCGGCATTGAGCGACTGAAGGAATTAGTTATCAAACAACTAAAAGACAATGAAATTGTTTGGTTTGGTAGCGATGTAGCTTTTTATGGCGATCGACAAGGCGGCGTCTGGGATGATGGTGCTTTTGACTTTGAGTCATTATTGAAACTTGATTATAAGATTGATAAAGGCTTTGCTTTAGATTTTCGAATTTCTCAGATGAATCATGCGATGTGCATCACTGGCGTATCCTTATTAGATAATGTTCCGACCAAGTGGAAAATTGAAAATTCTTGGGGTGATCAAAACGGAGTTCGTGGATACTATATCATGTCTGCCTCTTGGTTTGACCGATATACGTACCAAGCGGTGGTTCATAAAAAATATTTGAACGAAGAAGAACTTAAAGCCTTAGAAAAGGCACCAATTGTTTTAAAACCTTGGGATCCAATGGGCTCGTTGGCTGACTAAAAATAAAACGGACACTGTCCGTTTTTATTTATTGGTAGCAAAGACAAAGTCTTTGAATTCATTCATCTCGGCGCGCGTTTTAAATTTCGCCATATAAAAGGTGTCGCCCAAACAATCGGCCAAAATTGGCGGATAGCGCCCTTCTTTACATATGTTATTTTGATATTTTCTTAGGATATCATCGTGCGTATAAATATAAGTGCGATTGTCACGTCTTGATGCGCATCCAGCATAATATTTTTCGTGTTCCATATATTCGTTTGTCTTATCGTAAGCAAGTGAATCGGCCCATATTTTATATATGTTCACAGAACAAGCAAAATCAATTAAATCAGGCGAGTAACCGCCAGGTGCCCGTAAATTTGCTTCTAAAGCAACGATATCATTTTTGTTTCCGAGACCTATAATGTCATCGTCTAATTTGAAAAATTCGATATGGAAAAATCTATTTTGAATATTAAAAGCTTTGACGACGCGCCGACCAATTATATCTAAATATTTAGGAACGGTGGGGGCACAATAGTAAAAGACGTCTTTATTTTCATTAACAATATCAGCGATTGAGGGCGGAAAATTTTCGTTATCAGCAAAAATAACATTGGCGTTTGAATCTGATATGCCATCGTAAGAGATAATGTTGCCGTGCACATATTGTTCAACTATATAATCAATCCCTTCAGGCTTAATTTTTAGGAAGTGAATTAAGTCGCTGCGGTCTTGAATTTTAAATGAGCCATGCGAGCCGACACCAATATCTGGTTTAGCAAAAAGCGGATACCCAACTTCCTTTTGAAAAGCGTTTAAATCTTTTTTGTTATTGTCGTTAATAACGATGTATCTAGCCACTTTTACTCCAGCCATTTCAAAGCAAGCTTTCATTTGTGATTTTCTTTGATATCTCTCGATATCTTTTGTGCGCATGCCTTTAATATCGAACGTATCTCTCAACCTGGCGTCTTGGCGCAACCAATATTCGTTATTGGATTCAAGATAATCGATGTGACCATATTTTGCCTGGAAATAAGATAAGGCATTTTGTACATCGAAAAAGTTTTCAAGATTTGTTCGATAATACTCGGTCAAATCATTTTTTAGTTCGTAACGCAATTCATCATAAGAAGCATCGCCGACTCCTAAAACGCGAAAGCCATTTTCTTTTAATGCTCTGACAAACAAATAGTAGTTCTCGGGAAAATTAGGTGATATGAATACAAAATTTTTCATACTTTAAATATTACCACTTTTCTTCAAAAAGTAAATTTTACCTAATATATTTAATATAATTATTAAAAGTTGTACAAAAGATTTATTTAATTTGCAAGTTATCTTATATAAAGATAATATATTTATGAAAAGGAGATGAATATGCATAAATTAGTTCTAATTAGACATGGTGAATCCGAATGGAATAAATTAAATTTATTTACTGGTTGGACCGATGTTGATTTAAGTGAAAAGGGCGAAGAAGAAGCACATCGCGCCGGCAAGACTCTTTTAAAAGAAGGCTATGATTTTGATGTCGTTTATACATCTTTATTGAAGCGCGCTATTCATACGATGAATTTTGCGTTAAAAGAATTAGACCGTGAATGGCTACCTGTCATCAAGTCATGGCGTTTGAATGAACGTCATTATGGAGCGCTTCAAGGCCTTAATAAAGCCGAGACAGCCGCTAAATATGGCGAAGATCAAGTGAAAGTTTGGCGTCGTAGTTATGATGTACCTCCGCCATCATTAAAGGAAGATGATCCACGCAATCCTGCTTTACAAGCTCAATTTAGGGATGTTCCGAAAAATGATTTGCCACTTGCTGAATCGTTGAAAGATACGGTTAAGCGCGCCGTTCCTTATTTTGAAAATGTAATTAAGCCAACCATGGCTGAAGGAAAGCGCGTATTGATTGTTGCACACGGCAACTCAATTAGGGCATTAGTTAAATATTTTGACCAAATGAAGGACGAAGACATTGTCGCGGTCAATATTCCAACTGGCATTCCTTTAGTCTACGAATTTGATGATAATTTCAAAGTTATTCGTCACTATTATTTAGCCGATGAAGAAGCTTTGAAAAAGGAAATGGAAGCCGTTGCCAATCAAGGAAAAGTGAAGTAAATATTTCGTTTTTGCAATGATTTTAATAAAAAAACCGGAATTTTTCCGGTTTTTTTAACGCACTAAACCTTAGAGAAGCTTTTCGTATAGAGCGCGTATTTCGAGCACGCTAGTTTCGCGTGGATTGCCCGGTCGACAAGCATCATCATAGGCACTTTGAGCCAAGAAATCTAAGTCAGCCTTTTTAACGATTTGCTTTAAATCGGATGGAATGCCAACATCGCGCGCTAAATCTCTAACAGCATCGCAAGCAGCCTTACGATATTCATCCTGTGTCATTTCATCGACGTTTAATACGCCCATTGCTTTTGCAATATCTTTATATCGATCTTTAGTGGCAACGGCATTATATTCCATAACGAGCGGAAGCAAAATTGCATTTGCGACGCCATGTGGCGTATCGTATTTTGCTCCTAAGGCATGGGCCATCGAATGAACGATGCCGAGTCCAACATTAGAAAAGCCCATCCCGGCAATATATTGTGCCAGTGCCATCGCTTCCTTTGATTTTTTATCATTGTTTACTGCGCCACGAAGATTTTGAGCAATTAGTTCGATTGCTTTTAGATGGAACATATCAGTCATTTCCCAGGCGCCCTTTGTTATGTATCCTTCAATTGCGTGTGTTAGAGCATCCATCCCTGTAGCGGCCGTGAGTCCGCGTGGCATCGTCTCCATCATATCTGGATCAACGAAGGCCACAACTGGAATATCGTGAGGATCCACACAAACAAATTTGCGGGCTTTTTCGACATCAGTAATTACATAGTTAATTGTTACTTCCGCGGCGGTTCCAGCGGTGGTAGGTACGGCGAAAATCGGCACCGATGGATTTTTAGTTGGTGCAACGCCTTCTAAGGAACGAACATCAATAAACTCGCGATTATTAGCTATGATGCCAATTGCTTTCGCAGTATCGATTGATGAGCCTCCACCAATTGCAATGATGTAATCGGCTCCGCTTGCGTCAAATGCTTCTACACCCATTTGGACATTTTCAATTGTTGGATTAGCTTTAATCTTTGAATATATGACATATTCCATTTTGGCATGGTCTAATAACTTTGTTACTTTTTCGGTCACTCGGTAAATAATTAAATCTGGATCTGAACACACGAAAGCTTTTTTAAAGCCGCGCCTTTGAGCTTCGTTAATAATTTCCTTAATTGCTCCTGAGCCGTGATAGCTTGTTTCATTTAATATAATTCTTTGCATACTATTCCCCTCTTCGCTCTTTTATTTTAGCGAGCACATTTAATAGTTTAAACGCTTTTGTTGAATTTGGCGGATATTTTACTTGCAATTCAGCTTTGTTTTTAACAAGAACGCTTTTTTCGTGCGAAAATGTTTGGAAACTCTTTTTTCCGTGATAAGCACCCATGCCGCTTCTACCGACTCCACCAAAAGGTAAATTTTCATTGGTGAGATGCATTATTGTTTCATTTATACATCCGCCACCATAGAAAGCTTCATTCATTACGCGCATAGCTTTCTTCTTATTTTTGGTGAAGTAATAAAACGCTAGAGGTTTTTCTTTATGTTTGACAATTTCTAAAACATTTTCTAAATCGTTAAATTTTAAAACCGGCATTACGGGACCAAATATCTCTTCCGACATTATTTTGTCATCCCAAGTCACGTTGTCTAACACTGTCGGCTCGAGTAAATTACCATTAAATTTCCCACCGACAATTATTTTGTCTTTATCAATGAGTGACTCAACTTTGTTTCGATGTTTTTCATTGATCAAAAATGGAAATTGGGAAGAGATTTTGCCGTTGTTATCATAATAAAATTCTTTGATATACTTTTTGACTTTTTCGATAAAAGCATCGTGAACCGTTTCATGAACATAAATATAATCAGGCGCTACACAAGTTTGACCGGCGTTAAGAAATTTGCCCCATGTTATTCTTTTGGCGGCTATTTCAATATCGGCGTCCTCATCGACTATCGTTGGTGATTTGCCCCCAAGTTCTAACGAAACGGGTGTTAAATGTTTGGACGCTTTTTCAAGCACTAATTTACCGACTGTTTCCCCGCCGGTGAAAAAAATATAATCAAAACGTTGTTCAAGCAAAGCTTGATTTTGTTCACGGCCACCTAATACGACACTTACCAAACATTCGTTATTTAATTCGGCAAACATGTCATAGATGACTTGTGAAACATTTTTTGCATAGCTGGCAGGCTTTAATATAACGGTATTGCCAGCGGCAATTGCGCCGATTAGTGGCTCAATTGATAATTGTAATGGATAATTCCACGGCGCCATTATTAGCACAACACCATAGGGCTCTTGAATTAAATAACCCTTGGAAGGAAAGTTTATTATATCTGTTTTAACCTTTTTCGCTTTTGTTAATTTTTTTAAGTGCTTAATCATGTAATCGCACTCATTTAAAACGAGCAACAATTCGGTCGATAAAACATCAAATTGACATTTGTTGTAATCAAGATGAAAAGCCCCATAGAATTTGTTGCTATATTTCTTGAGCAAACATCTGATTTGTTTTAAGTATGCTAGTCGTTTATTTATATCGCGGGTGGCTCCACTTAAAAAATACTCTCGTTGTTTATTAACGGTAGATACAATGTCCATAATTTGTTCCTCCAAAAACATTATAAAATATACTTTTAAGATATATTAGTTTTTCCTTAAAAAACTTTTTTGTAGGACGAAAAATTATGTTTGAAATTAATAAACTTTGGTTGAAAAAATCCGTAAAAATTGCTTTATTTTAATTTTTTTCCACAGCTTCGACAAAAATTGTCATCTTCGGCGCATTTGTTTCCGCAGTTTGGGCAATAATTAGTTTTATTCTTATCTTTCTTATCTTTGCTTACAATCAAAGAAACATTTTCGTTCTTTTTGCTTTCAATTAATATTTTTTTCTTCGCGTCTTTCTCTTCTCGTTTTTTTCTTTTTGCAAAAGATGATTGCTTAAAAAAGTTGATGGCATCGGCGACTGTATCGATGGCGATGATAGATACATCAGCCCCCATTTGGCCAAGTTTACGAATTTGATGTGACTCACCCCGTCCATAAACACACCAAGTTGCAAAATGTTCACAGTTATTAAGCATAAAGTTATACTTGCCACCGACAACTTCGGCTTGTCCGACACATGAAAGTGCTCGTTTAGCAACTTCTTGAGGTGAGTATTTGCGACGCATTTCATCAATTACTTGAATGCGAAGCGGATCGCCTCTTAAAAAGTCTTCTAATGAAGTGTTTCTTATTTGCGTATTTTCTGGATTTAATAAATCGTCGCCAACCGGCCCTGAAAAATGCACGACACGATTGTTGCCGACATATATGCCGTAATGGATATAAACGGCATTTTTTCTTTGCACCGTTAAAATATCACCTACCTGAGGCAGACGATTTTGATAAAAAATTGGTTCTTTACTATTTGCCATATAGTTATATTATACACAAATATAAAAATTAATCCTTTTCCTTCAATATTGACTTAGTAACAAACTAAAAATTTGTTAAGATAAATAACGTGAAGAAAATTAAAATTGTCTTTTTTGATATTGATTGGACTATCTATGACCATACGGTGAAAGCTTTTAACGCCAAATCGATGAAAGCAATCAGCCTTCTACAAAAAAATGGTATCAAGGTCGTCATTTGCACCTCTAGAGCTTATCATTCGGTGGAGACACTGGGATTATTTGCCTATTGTAGTCCAGATGGTTATATAACATCGAACGGTTCACTCGTTTATCTTGATGGTAAATATATAAAGCTTGATACAATCCCAAAAGATGATTTGCGAAAAGCAATCGAAATTGTCAAAAAGCAAAACTTGACGATGGAGTGTATTGAAAAAAAGTCATGTTTTTTGATTGCTCCAAAAAATGAATATGTCGATAAATTATTTGCTATCTATTACGAAGATATGCCGCCCGTGAAAGATTATAACGATGAAGATGTATTGAGTTGTCTTCTATTTGCGCCCGAACAATACGATGAATATTTTATTAAAACATTACCGCCAACGATAAAATATTATCGATTTGATACTAATGGTGTCGATTTGTCTTCGGCAACATATAAAAAAGGTGATGGCATTAAAGCCGCTCTCGCTTATTATGGTTTTACCAAAGAGGAAGCTATGGCCTTCGGCGATGACTTGGCCGATATTTCAATGTTTGAAGAAGTAAAGTATGGAATCGCCATGGGAAACGCAAAAGACGAAGTTAAACAAGCAGCGTTTTTTGTTTGCGAGAATATTGAAGATAATGGTGTTTTTAATACTCTAAAAAAGTTCTCTCTTATTTAACCCACATTTTTAACCACTATTTTATCATTTATCAATTGCATTTTTCTTCTATTTGTTTTCTAATAAAAATATGAGAAGAAATTTAGGCGTATTAATGCCCGTTGCTTCCTTGCCTGCTCGACATGGAATCGGCGATTTTGGTTATTCGAGCAAAAAGTTTATCGATTGGTTAAAAAGCCAAAAATATCATTATTGGCAGGTATTGCCATTAAATCCGCTTGGCCCTGGTGAATCACCATATATGTCGACCTCAAGTTTTGCGCTTGACTATCGTTATATTTCCTTGGATTTATTGACGGAAGAAGGACTACTTAATAAGACCCCTGACTTTAAGAAAGGAGCCCGTCAGTTAATCTTTTGGCAGATTGGTGAATTTAAAAAACCTTATTTATACAAAGCCTATCGCAATTTTATCAGCAAATACCCAGGCCGCCTAGAAAGATTTAAGGAAAAAAATGCGTGGGTTAGTAAATACGCAACTTTTCAAGTGTTCAAAGAACAAAATGATCAAAAGCCATGGCTAGAATGGAAAAAATGGCAAATTGATTATTATTTAAATCATCGTCATTCACCGCGCAAATATAGCGATCAAATTAATTTCATCGTCTTTATGCAAATGATGGCCTTGAAGCAGTGGAAGGATGTTTTAAGTTACGCTCATAAAAAAGGCATTCAAATCATTGCCGATATGCCTTTTTATGTTGGCTTAGATTCGATGGAAGTATGGCTCAATCGCGACCAATTTTTGCTTGATGAAAATAACGTACCATATTTGGTGGCGGGCGTTCCCCCGGACGCCTTTTCCGATTTGGGCCAACTTTGGGGTTCGCCAATTTATAACTTTGATAAAATGCGTCAAAATGGTTATAATCTCTTAGTTGAACGAACAACATATTTATCCAATTTATGTGATATTTTGCGGATTGATCATTTCCGCGCTTTTGATACATATTATGTAATTCCCCAAGGGCGAGAAGACGCCATCATTGGCGAATGGAAAATTGGACCCAGAAAAGAATTTTTCGAATGTTTATATAAGGCTAAGCCATCTATTAATTTAATTGCCGAAGATTTAGGTGAGTTATTCGATTCGGTGCTTGAATTGCGCGACGATTTAAAGCTGCCCGGCATGTTTATCGTCCAATTTACAATTTTTGATAAGAAGGCCAAGAGCAACAATAATATGATTGTTTACTCGGGAACTCACGATAACGAAACGTTATTTGGTTGGTTTAAAAATTTAAAACTAACGGAAATCGAATTGCTTAAACAAAACCTAAATTATCAATACGGTAGTTTATATGATTTACTGGTGCGATACGTCTTCACAATACCTTCTAAAATGACAATTTTGCCTTTGCAAGATTTATTGAAGCTAGATAATCGTGGTAGATTAAATACGCCAGGAACGGTCGGTGCGCCAAACTGGATGTGGCGGATGCCAAAGTGGGAAACACTTTCAAAAGTGCGCTATCCCAAAAAATCATTTTTCCGAAAAAGAAATTGGACAAAGGTGGAATTTAAGTGATTAAAAAAGAAACGGTTAATCGTCTACTTGCCTTTCGTGACGAACGCGATTGGAAACAGTTTCATAGCGGGGAGAATCTTGCAAAAAGTCTCGTTATTGAAGCTGCGGAATTGCTTGAACTATATCAATGGGGTGAGCATGTTTCCAATATTGAGCACCTCAAAGAAGAACTGGCGGATGTTTTTAGCTATGCCATTTTGTTAGCCGAACATTATAAATTCGATGTCGACGCAATTTTAAATGAAAAAATTACTAAAAACGAGATTAAATATCCAAAAGATTTAGTCAAAGGTTCAGCAAAAAAGTACGACGAATATTAGTCTTCGCTGTCGAATTTATTTTTGTTGATGCGCGAAACAATTTTCGGCACGAATATAAGTATCTTTCTTGATAAATAATTCCAAATCATTACTATCAGTGTTTTTATTCCAAAGAATAAAGTGAACCAAATAAAAGTGATAAAGGACCAATCGTTAGTAAAGATGCCATCCATCCAATGATTTATATCAACTTGTAAACAATTAAGGCCGATTGCATTGAATCCTTCCATTATCAATATGCCGATTATTAAGCCAATCAAACTATAAACGATAAAGGCAATAATTGTTTTTGGTGACTTCTTTTGAAACGATTTTTCAACATCTTTATATACCCAAAAAACCGAGAGCAAGTAATTTACAATTACGCCAGCAATAAAGCCAAGTGTTGTACAAATGGCCGTTTCTATCCACGAAGAAGCATCACTTAAGCCACCAAAGGCCAACCAACCCATTAAGGAATAAATACCATAATCAACAACGGTGGCGACAACTCCAACAACTAGAAATCTTATTATTTCACCAGTTAATTTCTTTTTTGGCGGAATAAAATAAGCATTAGTGAGCCTAACTATTAAATCATCAGAGAGCCTTTCATCGCGCACAACAATGTCGTAATTTAATGCATCAATTTTTTCTTTATCTTGCTTATCGTCAACCAGTATCAAATCGGCGTAGCGAATTAGACGCATGAACAATAAATTATTAATCCAACGCATAAATTTGCTCTTTTTCTTTGCTAAATTAAAAATTTTTGAAACTAATAAAATGGTTGGAATGTTTAATCGTCGTGCCTTTTTTATATATTTAAAAGAAGCAAGGGATAATTCATCACTAACAAAAATGGGTAAATTATTTTCAGCAAATTCGATTGCATCTTTTTGATATATCTTCTCTTTATTTTGTGGTTTAAAGAAAATCATAAGATAAATATAGCGCAAAAATGTTATGATTTTAAAGATGGAAGCAATTTTGTTTAAACACAAATTATACGAAATAATTGAGACGCTTGCTGAAAATGAACATGAAATTACTCAATTGGTTAAAAGAAAAAATAGACATTTTGTCATCAAAGCTTTTAAAAATATTGATGCTTTTTATAAACATTTAGAAACATACCATGTTTTTAAAAAAGCTGGCATACATATACCAAAACTTTTAAGGAAAGATAAAAAAGCCTATATGCTTCTTTTTCCTTATATGAACGGTGATTATATTTCCGATTTGTTGCTAAATGGCGATTTGGACGATAAATATTTTAAGGAATTATTTGACATGAACGCTTTTATGAAAGCGGCAGGTATCGAATTAGATTTCCATCCTGATAATTTTATGTACTATGATAAAACCCTCTACTATATGTCCGATAAATATTCTAAATTGAGCAATAAAAATGTTTTGGTAGAAGATGGAATTCATTTTTGGGTGCCATCAAAAGAAGGAATCCAATATTTAAAAACAATTGATCCAACTTACACAAAGACACCTTTGTCTAGCGCAGAACTAAACAAAATGATTGTTCTTTTATCAATTAAGTATTGGTGGTAAAATTTTCAGCATGAAAGATAACGCTATATTATTTGCTTTAAGTTCCAATCAAACTCTAGCTAAAAAGGTTTCTAATTTAGCGAAAATAAAATTAGGCAAAGTAAAGATTGAACATTTCGCCGATGGCGAAATTTTGGCTAGAACCTTAGAAAACGTATCAGGCAAACGCTGTTTTGTAATTCAATCAACCAACTCACCAGCCAGTCAACATATTTTTGAATTGCTCGTTTTTATTGATTCATTAAAAACTAATGGTGCCAAAGAAATTGTTTTGGTAATGCCATATTATGGCTATTCAAGGCAAGATCGTGTAGCGCGCCCCGGCGAGCCGATTACCGCAAAGATGGTCGCCTCGTTATATCAAGCTGTTGGTGCTGATTCAATCATAAGCGTTGATTTGCATACACCTCAAATTCAAGGTTTCTTTTCCTGCCCGGTCAAAGAGATATCTACCACCGAATTATTTGCAGATTACTTTAATGAAAAGTTTGAAAAAGAAGGTATTGCTACTAGCGATGTCGTCGTCGTGGCGCCTGATCATGGTTCCGCTTTGCGCGCTAGAGATTTAGGATCGATGTTTGATGGTGCTTCCATTGCGTTTATCGATAAGCGTCGACCAGCACCAAATAAGAGCGAAGTAATCAATTTGGTTGGCAATGTTCGCGATAAAGTATGTATTATTATCGATGATATTATTGACACCGGTATGACAGTTAATAACGCTGCTAGCACAATTCACGCTTACGGCGCTAAAGATATTTTTGTTTGTGCAAGTCATGCCATTTTATCTGAAAATTCTTTCTTGCCGATTATCCATGAAGTTGTTGTTACGGATACCGTCGAGAAAAACTTACCTAATATAAAGGTTTTATCAATTGCTCCATTGATTGCCAAAGCAATAGAAGAGATGCTTTAAATATACGATAGTGTTTACCTTGACTAACCACTATTCAAAACAAGGATATGAACGAAAAAGAATTAACTAAATCAATAATTATAAATGCCTTAATTGCCGCGATATATTGTGTGCTAACTATTGCGACAAGTTCCATTTCATATTTAGGCATGCAAATTAGACTCGCTGAAGCGTTAATATTACTATGTTTCTTTCGACGAGATTTGATCATTGGCCTAACGCTAGGTTGCTTTTTAGCTAATATTAATTCCCCATTATTGCCGTGGGATTTGATTTTTGGGACTGCCGCTACTTTATTGAGTTGCTTATTAATTATATTCATGAAGCAACTATTTGTGGCCTCATTAATACCCGTTATACTAAATGGATTTATCGTCGGCGCCGAATTGTATTTTATCCTACAAGAACCATTTTGGTTAAATGTCGGTTTGGTTGCTTTAGGAGAATTTATCGCAGTTAGTGTTTTTGGGTATATAATATTTATGATTTTAGGAAGAAATAAAAATTTCTTAGCCCTTATTGGCGCAACCCAAAACACACAGTTCAAGTGGTAGGAGGTAAAGAAAAGAAAATGTCGACCCATCTATTTAGTGCCGGTGTCAATGTTATTGCTTATAAAAAAGATAATCATCGTTATGGGATGACGTGTTCATGGGCGACAATGATTGACTATGATATCGTTGGCATGTTGCTTGGTTTTTCATCAGCGACAGCCAAGCATCTTCAAGTTGGTGATGAAGTTGGAATAAGTGCTCTTTCTAAGCTTCAAACCGATATTGCTATGACCTTTGGGAATGGGCATAGCGATGAAATTGATAAATTTAAAAACACCAGCTTTTTAGAAAATAATAGCGCAATTCTCATCCAAAATGCACGAATTCAGATGGTTGGAAAGGTTATTAATATTTTGCATATCCCTGATGAGTCACCAGATTTTTTCTTAGTAATCAAAGTTAAATCAGTTAGTGAAAATAAGAAGGAAAAATTCTTGCTATTAGAGGATGTTTCACATTAAATGCTATGAAAAAAACTTACCTAGAAATTTTACATGTTGATAAATCTTGTGGCGCCCGCTATGGTATTTTGCATACGCCTCATGGCGATGTTGAAGTTCCGATGTTCATGCCGGTAGGAACATTAGCCACCGTTAAGACACTTTCGCCAGAAGAGATTAAATCAATCGGCGCTGGTGTAATCTTGGCTAACACTTATCATTTGCATCTACGGCCCGGAGAAGATATTGTTATGCGCGCCGGCGGTCTCCATAAGTTTATGCATTATGATGGACCAATGTTGACCGATTCTGGTGGCTTTCAAGTTTTCTCATTATTGGATAACCGCAAGATTGATGAAGGGGGCGTTTCATTTAAATCGCATCTTGATGGAAGCAAATTATTCTTTTCGCCTGAAAGTGTCATTGAGATAGAAAGAAAACTTGGCGCTGATATTATCATGGTCTTGGATGAGTGCATTCCTTATCCGGCATCTTATGAATATGTTAAAGATTCAACGGAAAGAACATTGCGCTGGGCAAAAAGATGTTTGAATAGTAAGCGCGGCGATGAGCAAGCACTATTTGGTATCGTCCAAGGCGGCGAATTCCCTGATTTGCGTAAACATTGTGCTGACGAATTGTCTAAGATGGATTTTGACGGCTATGCGATTGGTGGAACATCAATTGGTGAACCAAAAGATGTTTTTTCTAAGATGGTTGATTATTCGGTGAAATATTTACCTAATGAAAAACCGAGGTATTTAATGGGGATTGGTTCGATTGACTATTTATTAGAAGGCATCGAACATGGCGTGGATATGTTTGATTGTGTATTGCCAACACGTTTAGCGCGCCACGGGGCCCTTTTAACCCACGATGGTCGCATTAATATTCGCGATAGCAAATATAAAGACGATTTTACGCCATTAGATTCTGCTTGCGATTGTTATACATGCCAAAACTTTACTCGCGCTTATTTGCGTCATTTATATGTATGCGATGAAACATTTGGTAAACGCCTATTATCAATTCATAATTTACGATTTTTAATTAAACTAATGGAAGAAGCACGAACCGCAATCAAAGAAGATCGCTTCTTGTCCTTTAAGCAAGATGTCTTGCGCCGTTATGGTTCGGAAAAAGGTTTTTAAAATGGACATTGATTTATTTGATTTTGAGTTGCCAAAAGAATTAATTGCGCAGGAACCTATTTCAGAGCGTTCTTCCTCGCGTCTTTTACTAGTGAACAAACGCTCAAAAACTTATCAAGATAAAATTTTTAAAGACATTGTTGATTATTTAAAACCAGGTGATGTCTTGGTTCGAAACAACACAAAAGTTTTGCCGGTCCGCCTATTTGGAACAAAAGTCGATACCGGTGCTCGCGTTGAAATTCTTCTATTAAAAAATTGTCATGATAACATTTGGGAATGTTTAGTTGGCAATGCTAAAGTGGTAAAAAATAATACTGTCATTTCTTTTGCTCATTCATCAATGACGGCAAAATGTATTGAGAAAAAGGAGGAAGGTATTTGCCTTTTTGAATTTTCCTATGTTGGATTATTTTTAGAGGAATTAGAGAAAATAGGTGAAATGCCATTACCGCCTTATATCCATAAAAAATTGACCAATTCGGATCGATATCAAACGGTATATGCTTCTATTATTGGTAGTGCTGCTGCGCCAACGGCTGGTTTTCATTTTACCCAAGAACTTTTTGATCAATTGACAAAGAAAGGCGTGGAAATTCTTGATATTACATTGCACATTGGGCTAGGCACATTCAAGCCGGTTAAGGAATCGACCATTGAAGATCACCAAATGCATAGTGAATATTATGAAATATCTGAGGAAGTTGCCAATAAATTAAATGCGGCCAAAAAAGAGAAGAGGCGCATTATAGCTGTCGGTACGACTTCGACGCGTACATTAGAAGCTAACTATAAAAAATATGGGTGTTTCAAGGCTGCGTGTGAGAATACTAACATATTTATTTATCCAGGTTATTCCTTTTCAGCAATCGATGCTTTGATCACCAATTTTCATTTACCAAAATCAACTTTAATTATGCTTGTTTCTGCATTTATGGGTATTGATTTGACAATGAAGGCGTATCGTCACGCAATTAAAGAAAAATATCGTTTCTTTAGTTTTGGAGATGCCATGTTTATATATGATGAATAAGGTCAATTATTATTTAAAATCTGAAGAAATTATTGGTGATTTACCGCAAAAAGCGGCAAAACCAAAACTTTTATTGCACGCTTGTTGCGCCCCATGTTCAACTTTTCCGTTAACATATTTATGTCCTCATTTCGATGTGACGATTTACTATCAAAATTCAAATATTTATCCAGAGGAAGAATATAATAAACGACTTAACGAGCTCAAAAGATTTCTGCATGATTTTGAGCTTAAAAACAATTATCATGTAGAGCTTATTATTCCTCTATATGATGAAAAACAATACTATGCATTTTTAGAAAAGTATAAAGATTATCCAGAAGGCAGTCTCCGTTGTTTTGCTTGCTATGAAAAGCGCATGGAAGAAGCTTATAAGTATGCACAAATTAATCAATTCGATTATTTCACGACAACATTGTCAGTTTCCCGCTTTAAAAACTCGCAAAAAATAAACGAAATAGGCGCAAAACTTGAGAACAAATTTTTGCCAACTAAATATTTTTATAGTGACTTTAAAAAGAAAGATGGTAATCTTGTAGTAGAAAAAATGAAAAAAGAATATTCCTTGTATCAGCAACAATATTGCGGCTGCCGTTTCTCATATAGTGAATATTTAAAAAGACATAAATGAAAAAGATAGGTCAATTTTTATTTAGGATGTGGGTAAAGGTGACAGGTTTTCTGCCATTTTTTATTTGGCTTCGACTTAAAAAATATCATTTAAATAAATATGATAAAGAAAAACTGCTGAAGGGTAATGCTATTATAATATCTAACCATAATTCAACGGCAGATTTTTTCATTTTGCTCATGGCATTTTGGTATCGATACGTTCATGTTTTAATTGGTGAACAGTTATATCGAAAAAAGTCCTGGGGTAACATGTTGGATTTGTTAGGGGCTTTACCCGTTTATCGCACTCGCCACGATTTATCATTCATGGGCGAGGCCATTTCTGTCTTAAAAAAAGGCGGTGTGGTCGGTATTTTTCCCGAAGGTCGTTTTAATCATGGTGGCCAGTTAAATAATTTTGAGCCATCTGCTATTTATTTAGCGTTAAAAAGTGGCGCGCCAATTTTACCTATCTACATTGAAAATAATGCTGGAACAAGCAAAAGGTCACGTGTAATTGTTGGACAAAAAATATATGTTTCTGAGTTATTGACATCAAATAATCCAAGTAAGGGAGAAGTTTTAGATGCCGCTAGTATGTTGCAAGCGAAAGTTCTTGAGTTAAAAAAGCAATTACACTTGTACAAGACATATCATCTTTATGAAACATTTCGTTTTCGCTGGTTTTTACTTGATTTAATAAAGGTGGCTTTTTTTCCACTAAACTGGTTTGTTTTTCCGACAAAATTTCACTATATTGACGGTGCTTCAAAAAAGGAAAGGCGAATAAAAGGGCGCGCCATTTTGCTTTCTAACCATAAGTCATTATATGACCCGCCATTATTGATGGTTCATTATATTTCACGCCGGATTCATTCAGTTGTTGCAAGCGATGTATCGGATAAAAAACCATGGTTTTTCGATGCAGTAGGATGTATCGTTTATCATCGCTACGAAGATAAGGGAGATGCTAAATGTTTTATTTCAATTATCAATCATCTACGGTCAAATGCAGTTGTCAATATTTATCCTGAAGGCCACATTAATAAGACTGATAAGTTGGACAAATTTCAAGATGGAGGGGCTTATTTTTCCTTCATGAGCGAAGCACCAGTATATTTTTACTACATGCGCCAGGAAAATAAACCATTTCATTTGAACCACGTTTACATTTTACCACATATTAATCCTTTGGATTATTTTAGTAGTGCTGAGCTAAAGAAGAAGGAAAATGTCCCATTATTTACGAAGATAATTGAAGATAAATTCCATTACCTGGAGCATATCGCTGAAGAAGATCTCAAAAATCGAAAAAAGCAAAAAAAGCAAAAATAGTTT
Source organism: uncultured bacterium (assembly GCA_949297445.1). Classification (GTDB taxonomy): domain Bacteria; phylum Bacillota_I; class Bacilli_A; order RFN20; family CAG-826; genus CASFSG01. The sequence goes on from CASFSS010000018.1 coordinate 329,488, forward strand.
TCAAATATTTGAAAGCGTTTTCTTTTAAAAAAATACACGATTCAATCGTATTTTTTAATTTTTGTTGTTGCGTTATATATTATATAAGTGTATCCTTATAAACGTTAGCGCTCATTGCGGCATGCGAGGTTGCTGATACACAAGCAGGCGTTGTCATGAATCTCGTATCAGGTAATTCGTGTGCTAAGAGGCTAAAAGTCTGAGAGAAAGGAAGAAATTCATGGCGAAAGTAAAAACTATTAGAGTCCGTCTTCAAGCTTACGATTATAAAATTCTTGATTTGAGCGTTGAAAAAATCTTAGCGACGGCAAAGAAAACCGGGGCTGGTGTGGTTGGTCCCGTTCCGCTACCAACGGAAAAACAGGTTTATACAATTCTCCGCGCTGTTCACAAATATAAAGATAGTCGCGAACAATTCGAAATCCGTACCCACAAGCGTTTAATCGATATCACCAATCCGACCAAAGAAACTGTTGATATGCTGCGTAAGTTAGATTTGCCAAGCGGTGTCGATATCGATATCAAGTTATAAAGGGAGGCTTTAAGTTATGAAATCTATCATCGGAAGAAAAATGGGCATGACTGAAGTCTTTGCAAAAGACGGCACAATGTATGCTGTTACTGTAGTGGAAGTCCTCCCCAATTATGTCTTACAGGTTAAGACAAAGGAAAGTGACGGTTATGAAGCGTTACAGGTTGGCTTTGAACCTAAGAAAGAAAGCCGTGTTAACTCTCCATTACGTGGTCATTTCAAAAAGGCTAATGTGCAACCAACACAAGTTATCGCCGAAATCAAAGGTGACGAATTGATGAATTATAAAGTTGGTGACGCAATTAAGGCTGATTTGTTTGCTGCTGGTGAAATTATCGATGTCATCGGCGTCAGCAAGGGTAAAGGTTATTCGGGAACCATCAAGCGTTACGGTCACAAAATTGGTCCAAAAGGTCATGGTTCGGGTTATCATCGCGGTCAAGGTAGTTTTGCCAATAATGGTCGTTGCAATAACCGTGTATTGCCGGGCAAAAAGATGAGTGGCCATCACGGCAACAAGAGTGCCACTGTTCTCAATTTGACTGTTGTCGAAGTGAATGCCGAAAAGAATTATATTCTTGTTAAAGGTGCCATTCCTGGTCCGCGAAAAGGCATTGTTACCCTTCGAAGCGCCATTAAAACATTGAAGAATCCCTTGGCAACCATTAAGGAATTGGTTAATTATCAACCAAAGGCCGAACCAAAAGTTGAAGAATCTGCAGCCGATGCTGCTACGAAAGGAGAATAACGATGGCTGAAACTAAAAATATTTCATTGCCGGTATACGATTTAAAGGGCGAAAAAGTTTCGACTGTCTCTCTTTCTAAAGCAGTTTTCGGTGTTGAAGAAAATAGACAAGTCATTCACGATGCTGTCTTAGTTTATCAAGCTAATTTGCGACAAGATACCGCCAAAACAAAAAAGCGTTCAGAAGTGAGTGGTGGCGGTAAAAAACCTTGGTCGCAAAAAGGCACTGGTCGTGCTAGAGCCGGTAGTTCCCGTTCACCAATTTGGGTTGGCGGTGGAACCGTTTTTGGGCCAACAGGTGTTCAAAATCACACTCTCAAACAAAACCGCAAAGAACATAAATTAGCCTTGAAAGGTTGCTATAGTTCAATGGCTAAAGATGGCTTAATTGTCATCGACAACTGGGCGGTTGAAGGCATTAAAACTAAAGAATTGAATCAAGCTTTAATTGCCCTAAAAGCAACTGACAAAACATTAATCGTCTTAGGCGGCGAAGAAGATAACGACAATTTAATTCTTTCCGCGCGCAATATACCTAATGTTATTGTAACGCGTGCAGATAATGTGTCTGTTTATGATCTTTTATACTTCGATCACCTCGTTGTTAGCAAAAAGACGATTAAAGAAATTGAGGAGGCGCTAAAGTAAGATGGCTAGAGCAAAAAAAGTTGTTGAAGCCCAAAAAACCGTCGGTAAGGCTTCCATTCATGATTACGATTTGATTATCAAACCCATCATCACTGAAAAGACAATGGATTTGATGCAAAACCGCAATAAAGTTACGGTCAAAGTTCCTAAGACCGCCAATCGTGCCGAGATTAAATTAGCTTTCGAAAAAGTCTTCGGCGTCGAAGTGGTAGACGTTAACATCATTAATGTCAAGGCAAAGCGTACCAGACGCGGTGGCCGCTATGAAGGCAAAATATCTGGCTTCAAGAAAGCGATCGTGCAAATCAAAGAAGGAGAAGCGCTCGATCTATTCAAAGAGTAAATTTACTCGGTTAAATATTATAGGAGGTATATATGTCAATAAGAACATACCGTCCAACGTCACCTTCGCGTCGCAATATGACAAACTTGACGTTTGACGAAATAACCAAAAGCACTCCTGAAAAACGTCTAACTGTCAATTTAAGTAAAAGCGGTGGACGAAATAACCAAGGTGTTATCACTACAAGACATATCGGTGGTGGTCATAAACGTAAATATCGCTTGGTTGACTTCAGGAGAAACAAAGACGGCATTCCTGCCACAGTTCAAGCGATTGAATATGATCCTAACCGCAATGCCAACATCGTCCTTCTAAGTTATGTCGATGGAGAAAAGCGATATATTATCGCTCCAAAAGACTTAAATGTTGGTGAAAAGGTTATAAGTGGTGAAAATGTCGATATTAAGATTGGTAACTGTTTACCACTTAAAAATATTCCAGAAGGTACTGTTGTCCACAATGTAGAATTACAGCCAGGCCGCGGAGGACAAATGTGCCGAGCAGCTGGAACTAGCGCGCAAGTGCTTGGTAAAGAAGGAAAATATGTCATTCTTCGTTTAGCTAGTTCGGAAGTGCGCAAAGTGCTCGATACCTGCCGGGCAACAATCGGCGAGGTTGGTAATGAAGATTATATCTTAGTTAATCGCGGCAAAGCTGGTAAAACGCGTTGGTTAGGTACTAGACCTACCGTCCGTGGATCGGTCATGAATCCGAACGATCACCCACATGGTGGTGGTGAAGGTAAATCACCGGTTGGTCGAGATGCTCCTAGAACCCCGTGGGGTAAACGTGCTCTCGGTGTCAAGACCAGAAAGAATAAAAAAGCTAGTTCTCGTCTCATTGTTAGACGTAGAAACGCTAAATAGGAAAGGAGATAGTTTAAATGGCAAGAAGTTTGAAAAAAGGCCCATTCTGCGATGCGTATTTATTGAAACGTGTCGATGCTCTCAATGCGGCCAATAAAAAAGAAGTCATCAAGACTTGGTCACGTCGTTCGACTATTTTCCCATCCTTTATTGAACACACTTTCGCTGTTTATAATGGCCGCGAACATATTACGGTTTTCGTTACTGAAGATATGGTCGGTCACAAATTAGGCGAATTTGCTCCTACCCGTACATATAAGGGACATACAGGCCACACCGCCGAAGATAAAGCGGCCGCGGCCCAAAGAAAGTAGAGGTTAAATCGTTATGGCTAAAAAGAAAACTGAAGCTACTAATGTTGAAGTCAAAAACGAAACCTTAGAAGAGACAAAGAAGGCAACTAAAGGCCGCAAAGCCAAAAAAGAAGAAAGCAAACCGGCCGAAACGAAGCCTGTTCGTCACGAAGCGAAAGCAATTGCTTACGACTTGCGAGTTACTCCTCGCAAAGCGAGACTTGTCGTCGATTTAGTGCGTGGCAAGATGGTTAATGAAGCATTAGGAATTTTGGCTAATGTTAATAAAGCCGCTTCGCCTTTAGTGGCAAAAGTCATTAAAAGTGCAGCAAGCAATGCTATTAATAACTTTGGTATGAAAGAAGAAACACTTTATGTGGATACGATATACGCTAACGATGGTGTCCGCATGAAAAGATATCTACCAAGAGCGAAAGGACGCGCAAGCGGTCTTGTGAAAAGAACATGTCACATCACCGTCATTGTGCGTGCTAAATAGGAGGAACAAACATGGGTCAAAAAGTAAGTCCTGTTGGAATGCGTGTTGGCATTAATCGAAATTGGGTTTCTCGTTGGTATGCTAACGACAAAGAATTCTCTGCCTTTTTATTAGAAGATCTCGCGATTAGAAAATATCTCGAAGGTCAGTTGAAGGATGCTATGTTGTCGCATATTGAAATCGAAAGAAGAAAAACCGATCGCGGACATAATGTCAATATTTCTATCTTTGTAGTTCGTCCTGGTGTGGTTATTGGCCAAGATGGCGCCAATATCAATCGCATCAAAAAAGAGTTAGCGAAGAAATTTAGCGGTTCATCCATTCATCTCGATGTAATCGAAGTGAAACAACCAGATTTAGACGCAAATTTGGTTGCCAAATGGATCGCTCATGAATTGGAAGAACGTGCTTCCTTCCGCACGGCGCAAAAGAAAGCTATTCAAAGAGTTCGTAAAGCTGGTGCCAAAGGCTGCCGCACTGTTGTCAGTGGTCGATTAGGCGGTGCTGATATTGCGCGAAGCGAAGGTTATAAAGAAGGCATTATCCCGCTTCATACTATCCGTAGCGACATCGATTATGCCGTAGCAGAAGCGATGACAACCTATGGTAAGTTAGGTGTTAAAGTCTGGATTTGCCGTGGTGATACTCTTCAAGAAAATAAAGAAGAAGAGTCCAAAAAGGAGGAATAGATATGCTTCAACCTAAAAGAGTTAAATATCGTCGTCCTCATGGTGTCAAATACGAAGGACTTTCCAAAGGTGGAAACGAAGTTTGTTTTGGCGAGTATGGTCTAAAGGCTGTCACCGGCAATTGGGTAACAGATCGCCAAATTGAAGCCGCTCGTATTGTCATCAGTAGATATACCCGTAAAGAGGGCAAAGTTTATATTCGTATTTTCCCACATATGGCTAAGACGAAAAAACCAGCCGAGGTTCGTATGGGTAGCGGCAAAGGTAATCCTGAATCATGGGTTGCCGTTGTTAAAAAAGATCGCATCTTATTTGAAATGGGCGGTGTATCAGAGGCAGTTGCTAGAGAAGCATTAAGCCTCGCCGCCTATAAGTTGCCACTTCAATGCAAAGTTGTCAAAAAGGAGGAAAAATAATTTATGAAAATTAAAGAATTTCGTGAATTAACAAACGAAGAATTAGCTGAAAAACTTTATTTGTTAAAAGAAGAATTATTTAATCTCCGTCGCAAAAAAGCTGTTGGTCAACTTGAGCATGGTGAAGAGGTTCGTCGTGTCCGCAAAGACATCGCTCGCGCTGAATTAGTTAAGCGTGAACGCGAACTTAATATAAAGTGAGGATAAAAGTATGGAAAGAAATCGTCGTACTACCCTTCAAGGTGTTGTTACTAGTACAAAAATGGACAAAACCATTGTTGTCTTAGTCGAAACACACAAAAAGCATCCAAAATATGCTAAACGTGTCAAATATCGTAAAAAATATTATGCGCACGATGAAAATAATGTAGCTGGTTTAGGTGATACAGTTACCATCGCTCAATGCCGACCTTTGTCAAAGACAAAACGTTTCCGTCTCGTCAGCGTTGATAAGAAGGCCCAGGCAAGCATTAAGGCCGCCGAAGCTGAATTGGCTCTCGAAGAGCAAAGCGGTGTTCAATTAACTGAAGAAACAAAGGAGGAAGAATAAGTATGGTTCAAAACGAAACAAATCTTGTTGTTGCCGACAATAGTGGCGCACGCAAAGTTCGTGTCTTCCGCCTTGCCGGAGGAGGCAACCGCAAGTCTTCTTCCATCGGTGACATTGTCACTTGCGCTGTCAAAGATGCCATTCCAAATGGCCGTGTCAAAAAGAGCGATATTGTTCGTGGCGTAATTGTTCGTACCAAACACGCAATTAATCGTCCAGATGGTTCAACCGTCCGCTTCGATGATAACGCCATCGTCTTAATTGATAACGATGGTGCGCCAATCGGCACGCGTGTCTTTGGTCCAGTTGCAAGAGAACTTCGTGATAAGGGTGAAGGTTTTATGAAAATCATCTCCTTAGCAACCGAGGTATTATAGGAGGCACATGCATGAAAATATTAAAAGGTGATAAAGTCGTTGTCATCGCCGGCAAAGACAAAGGAAAAGAAGGCATCGTCCAAGCTGTCTATCCTAAAGTTAATAAAGTCGTTGTCGAAGGTGTAAACGTCCATAAAAAGCACAAAAAACCAACGCAACAAAATCCAGAAGGTAGCGTCGTTGACATGTATGTTCCTATCGACGCCAGCAACGTGGCCCTAGTTGATCCTAAAACTAAAAAAGCCACCCGCGTTGGCTATCGGATTGAAAAAGATAAAAAGGTGCGTTACGCAAAGCGTAGCGGCAGCAAAATTGGATAAGGAGAGTAAAAATGGCAGAAGAAAAGAAAACTAAAACAGCAACCAAAACTGCGACTACGGCCAAAAAGACTCCAGCCAAAAAAGCCCCCGCTACCAAAAAGGCTGAAGCACCAAAAGAAGAAGTTGCTACGCCAAAAAAAGCAGTGAGCAAGCCAAAAAAAGCCCCCGCAAAAGCGGCCGCTCATAACCGTTTGCTCGATAAGTACAACACGCAAGTAAAACCTCTTATGATGGATAAATATCGTTATACATCCATTATGCAAGTTCCTCATCTTGAGAAAATTGTTATCAATGTCGGTGTTGGCGATGCGCTAACTAATCATAAGGCGTTAGAAGATGTCGTGAACGAAATTAGTGTTATTGCTGGTCAACATCCAGTAATTACTAAGGCCAAGAAATCCGTTGCTAGCTTCAAACTTCGTGAAGGTCAATCTATCGGCGTCAAAGTTACTTTGCGTGGCATTAGAATGTATGAATTCCTTGATAAATTAATGTCAATTGCCCTTCCTCGTGTTCGTGACTTCCGTGGTGTAAGTCGCAATGCTTTCGATGGACATGGCAATTATACGTTAGGTATCAAAGAACAATTGATTTTCCCAGAAATTGATTATGACAAGGTCAACAAGTTCCGCGGAATGGATGTTGTTATCGTCACAACGGCGTTGACTGACGATGAGGCATTCTCGCTATTAGAGGCGCTTGGGATGCCTTTCCATCGCTAGGAGGAATTATTATGGCTAAAGTAAGTAAAAAGATTAGTGCCGCTCGTCCAAAAAAGTTCAAGGTGCGTGAATATACACGTTGCCAACGTTGCGGCCGTCCACATTCCGTATATAGCAAATTCAAATTGTGCCGAATTTGTTTACGCGAACTTGCGTATAAGGGTGAAATCCCAGGCATGAAAAAATCATCTTGGTAAGGAGGTATAAACAAAATGACAGATCCAATTGCCGATATGTTAACTCGCATTCGTAACGCTAATCAATTGCGTTACGCGAGCGTTAAAATGCCTTCTAGCAAGATGAAAGTTGAAATTGCAAAGATTTTGCTCGAAGAAGGCTTTATTCTCGACTACAAAGTAGAGGGTAATGTGAAAAAAGAATTAACAATTTCATTAAAATATGGTCCGCAAGGTGAAAGAGTCATCTCCGGACTAAAGAAAATTTCTAAACCCGGTTTACGTGTTAATGTTGGTGTCGATAAATTGCCACGTGTTTTAAAGGGATTAGGAATTGCAATTATTTCAACAAGCAAAGGAGTTGTAAGCGATAAAGTTGCCCGTACGCTTGGCGTCGGTGGCGAAGTTCTCGCTTACGTGTGGTAATTATGTCACGTATCGGATTAAAAGTAGTTAATTTGCCAGCAGGCGTTACTGTTACCCAAGAAGGTGACGTTTTAACTGTCAAAGGTCCTCGTGGCGTTGATGCAGTTAAAGTTCCACACCTCATTCATGCCCATATCGACGAGCATGATGTGCGTTTTACTCGCGAAAATGATATGAAAGCAACCAAACAATTACACGGCACTACTAGAGCTAATTTCCACAATGCTGTCGTTGGTGTTACCCAAGGATATAAAAAGGAATTAGAGTTAGTCGGTATTGGTTATCGTGCTCAAATGCGCGGTAAAGACCTCGTGCTTTTTGTTGGTTACTCGCATGAAGTAGTTATTACTCCTGAAGAAGGAGTTGTCATTACAACCAAATCGCCGACAGAAATTACTGTTGAAGGTAATGATAAGCAAGCTGTTGGACAAACAGCGGCCCGTATTCATAGAACTCGTGAACCTGAACCATATAACGGAAAAGGTGTCTTATACAAAGGTGAGCACATTATCCGTAAAGAAGGTAAGCGAGCCGGTAAGTAGTAGGAGGAGCTCTATATGATTAAAAAAGAAGCTAAAAATACCGTTCGTCTTCGTAAGCACGCTCGTGTTCGCGAAAAAATTTCCGGTGAAAAAGGATGCCCTCGTCTATGCGTCTTCCGCTCCAATAAGCATATTGAAGTGCAAGCCATTGACGATGTTAAGGGTGTGACGCTTGCTAGCGCTTCCTCCGTTGCTCTTCATTTAGAAAATGGTTCTAATGTTGAAGCGGCTAAATTAGTCGGTGAAGATATGGCTAAAAAATTAAAAGCTTTAAAAATCAAAGAGGCTGTCTTTGATCGTGGTGGTTATCTTTATCACGGTCGCGTCGCTGCCTTGGCCGAAGCGATTCGTCAAGGTGGAATCAAATTTTAAGGAGATATGATTATGGCAGACGAAAAAGAAAATGTAACAAAAGTAGAAGAAACTGTTGCTTCTAAAAAAGATGATCGTCGTCCACGACGCGCTCATGAAGGTGATAATAAAGGTGGCGAACGTCGTCGTCGTCCACGTCCTCAAGAAGTTAAAGAGTTTGAGGAAACTGTTGTTGAAATCAACCGCATTTCTAAAACGGTTCAAGGCGGTCGTCGAATGAAGTTTTCCGCCCTTGTAGTTGTCGGCAACAAAAAAGGCAAATATGGATTTGCTATGTGCAAGGCTAGCGAAGTTCCCGACGCTATTAAAAAAGCTTTGGAAAAAGCTAAAAAGCACACCTTCACCATCCCGATTGCTAAAGGTGATACCATCCCCCATGAAGTTCTTGGTGAATTTGGAGCTAGTAAAGTGTTCTTAAAGCCAGCTCCAGAAGGAACCGGAATTATTGCCGGTGGACCAGTTCGTGCTATTCTTGAACTTGCTGGTATTCGCAATGTTGTTTCAAAAGTTTACGGCTCAAGAGCGGCCGTCAATGTCGTCAAGGCTTCCCATGAAGGCTTGCGTAATTTAAAATCTTATACGAAGGTCCAATCGCTTCGTAAATAATAGGAGGTTAAAAATGAAACTTAATGAACTTTCCTATCAAAAAGGTGCAAAACGTCCTGCAAAACGTGTTGGCCGTGGACTAGGTTCTGGCTTAGGCAAAAACGGTGGCAGCGGTAACAAAGGACAAAACTCGAGAAGTGGTGGCGGTGTCCGCCTTGGCTTTGAAGGCGGTCAAAACCCAATTTATCGTCGTTTACCAAAGTTTGGTTTTACCAATCACGCGCATAAAACCTACGCGATTGTCAATGTGTCTTCTTTAAATAAATTTGAAGATGGCACCGTCGTTAATAGCGCTTTATTGGTCGATGCCGGTTTAGTTAAAAAAGAATGCGACGGTATCAAAATTTTAGGAAATGGCACATTGACTAAAAAGTTAACTGTGCAAGCGAATAAATTCTCTAAGAGTGCCTTAGAAATTATTAATAATGCTGGTGGTAAAGCCGAGGTTTTATAAAGATGAAGCAGATTATTGCCGTATTTAAAAACAAGGAAATCGTCAATCGTATCTTCTTCACTATTATGATGCTCCTCATTTTGCGCATTGGAGCAGCTATTACCGTCCCTGGCGTTTCAACAACCAGCGACTTAGATGAAGCATTAAGTGGCGCTAACGCCGTTGCCTTGATGGATTTGCTTGGTGGTGGTGCATTGTCGAATTTTTCGATTTTTGCTCTTGGTGTTTCACCTTATATTACCGCACAGATTATTATTCAATTATTGTCAAAAGATGTTTTGCCAGCTTTGACTGAACTCACGCGTCAAGGACAATACGGTCGCAAAAAAATTGAAATGGCGACTCGCTATTTGACCTTGTTATTAGGAGCAGTGCAAGCTTATGGCATCATTATGACAATGGAAAATAGTGAATATATTACCATTAATCTAGAAACTAATTTCTGGACTTATGCCTATATTATTACTATTTTGCTCGGTGGAGCTATGCTCGTTATGTGGATTGGTGACCAAATTACTGTGAAAGGTTTAGGCAATGGTATTTCTGTCGTTATTTTTGCCGGTATTGTTCGTTCATTACCAGTTCAAATATCATCCGCTTATTCAATGTGGATTTCTAATTCACAAGGCCACGGTGCGAACGAAGTTATTAAAGGATCTCTGCAATTTTCTGCCTATGTGATTGCTTTAATTTTGATTGTTGCCTTCGTGACGTTCATCGAATTGGCAAAGCGCAAAATCCCTGTTCAACATAGTGGAAAAAGTGGTGGACAAACCGCATCGATGTCGCGGGCGTCCTTCTTGCCAATTAAACTTAACTCAGCAGGAGTAATTCCAGTTATTTTTGCCAGTTCCATTATGCTTGCGCCAAGCGTCATCGCTAGTTTCTTTACCGATGATTTATCGGCCAATTGGCTGAGTATATTCTCTTATTCTTCCATGACTCAAATGCCGTGGTTTGATGGATCCACTTGGGGAATGCCTTGGGGATTACTTATCTATATCACTTTGATTATCTTGTTTACTTTCTTCTATTCTTCGATTCAAATTTCGCCAGAAACTCTTGCCGAAAATTTCCGTAAGAATGGTTCTTACATTCCTGGAATTCGCCCCGGCAACGAAACTGAACGTTATGTTAAGAAAGTAGTTAATAGAGTTACTTGTATCGGTGCTCTCGCTTTGACGTTTATTGCGGCCTTGCCGGTCGTCTTAACATTATCTGGCATCTTTGGTAGCAATTCTTCGTTAGCTATCGGTGGTACTGGTCTTATCATCGCGGTTGGCGTTTCAATTGAAATCAAGAATCAAATTAGTGGTCTTCTTGCTGGCAAAACATTTGATGAAGTGCAAGCGACCGCAGGAAGGAGTTAATTTAGATGGCATTAAATATTGTTTTAATGGGTCCTCCTGGTGCTGGTAAAGGGACCCAAGCCAAAAAAATTATCCAAGCATATGCTATCCCTCATATTTCAACTGGCGATATGTTTCGCTTAGCGATTAAAGAGGGAACTAAACTTGGGCTTGTTGCCAAAAGTTACATCGATAAAGGCGATTTGGTTCCTGACGATGTCACTATCGGTTTAGTCAAAGAGCGTTTGGCGATGGATGATTGTAAAAAAGGTTATCTCCTCGATGGCTTTCCTAGGACAATTCCTCAGGCAGAAGCCTTGGAGGTCTTATCTAAAGAAATTGGCCGCGAAGTTAGTTTAGTTATCGACATTGAAGTCGAGAAAAAGGAACTAATTCGCCGCATCGCTGGCCGACGCGTTTGTAAAAATTGTGGCGCGCCTTATCATGTCGATACTGCAAAACCAAAAGTTGAAGGAGTGTGCGACATCTGTGGCGGTCCGCTTTATCAGCGTTTAGATGATAACGAAGCGGCTTTGGAAGTGCGTCTTACCCACTATGAAGAAGACACTAAACCTTTATTGGACTTTTACAAAAAGACCGGTAAATTAGTTGTTTTAGATGGTGGCGAAGGTAGCGACAGACTATTTGAAAAGATCACTTCTATTTTAGGCGAGGTAAGTGATGATAATCATTAAGTCGCCACGCGAAATCGAGCTCATGAAGGAAGCCGGACGGGTTGTTGCCCTCGTCTTTGAAGAAATTAAAGATAAAATTCGTCCCGGCCTTTCAACGCTTGATATCGCCAATATGTGTGAAGAGGTAATTCGCCGTAATGGCGCTACCCCGACGTTCTTAAATTACAACGGATTTAAGGGCGCTGTCTGTGTCAGCATCAATGAAGAGCTAGTCCATGGAATTCCTTCTAGCAAGCGAATTCTAAAAGAAGGAGACATCGTCTCTATTGATGTGGGCGCAACTAAACACGGCTACGTTGGTGATGCATGCCGTACATATCCAGTAGGCATCGTTACAAAAGAGGCTGCTGACTTAATCAAAACTACGGAAGAAAGCTTCTTTAACGCCTGTTCCATCATCAAAGAAGGGATTCATCTAGGTGATGTTTCAAACGCCATTCAAGCTTATTGTGAAGAGCGTGGATATTCCTTGCCAAGAGAATATACTGGACATGGTGTTGGTCGAGCGCTTCACGAAGATCCATATATTCCAAATGTTGGCGTTAAGGGCAGTGGTCCAATCTTAAAAGAGGGCATGTGTCTAGCAATCGAGCCGATGGTCGCTATGGGGAAACCCATGGTGAAAGTCGGGCGCGATGGCTGGGTAGCAAGAATGAAAGACGGTAAGCTTTCGTGCCATTATGAAAATTCCATCGTCGTGACGAAAGATGGCTACGAAATCTTGACGAAGGTGTAACAAAATATGGTAAAAGCTGATGTCTTTGAAGTAGAGGCGACCGTCGTTGAAAAGTTGCCTAACGCAATGTTCAATGTTCGTTTATCTAATGGTGTCACCATCATTGCCCACGTTTCTGGTAAAATCCGTATGAATTACATTCGCATCTTACCAGGTGATCGGGTGACCGTAGAAATCTCGCCCTACGACTTAACACGTGGACGTATCACATATCGATACAAAAATTAGTGGTTCCATAAAACCACCAAGGAGGATTCATTTTTATGAAAGTAAGACCCTCAGTAAAACCTATGTGCGATAAGTGCAAAGTGATTCGCCGCCATGGCAAAGTCATGGTAATCTGTCCTAATCCTAAGCACAAACAACGCCAAGGCTAAATTATAGGAGGAAACAAATTTGGCACGTATTGTTGGAGTCGATATTCCAAACGACAAACGCGTTGTAATTTCTCTTACCTACATCTATGGTATTGGAAATTCCATTGCGAAAAAAATATGTCAAGACGCGAAAGTTGATGAAAATATTCGCGTTAAAAATTTAAGTGAAGAACAAATGAACCGCATTCGTGCGGAAATCGCCAAATACAAAGTGGAAGGTGATTTACGCCGAGAAGTCGCTTTAAATATTAAGCGTCTTTCTGAAATCGGTTGTTATCGTGGCATTCGCCATCGTCGCGGATTACCTGTGCGAGGTCAACGCACGCGTACAAACGCTCGTACTCGCAAGGGCAAAGCCAAGACAATTGCGAATAAGAAGAAAGCTTCACAAGGTTAAAGGAGGTTAAATTAATATGGCTACTAAGTCAACAACGCGCAAAAAAAGAGTAAAACGCGCATATACAAAAGGCATGGCTCATGTTCATAGCACCTTCAATAACACGATCGTTACCATCTCTGATGAGGCTGGTAATGTTATCGCGTGGAGCTCGGCTGGAGCATTAGGCTATAAGGGCGCTAAAAAATCCACTCCTTTTGCCGCTCAAATGGCTGGCGAAGCTGCTGGTAAGATGGCTTTTGATCAAGGCTTAAGAACCGTTGATGTCAATGTCAAAGGACCTGGCCCTGGTCGGGAAAGCGCCATTCGTGCTTTGTCGGTTGCTGGTTTACAAGTTCTTTCCATCACCGATACGACACCCATTCCACATAATGGTTGCCGTCCGCCAAAAAGACCAAGACGCTAGATAGGAGGAAAGAAAATGGCAAAATTAGCAAATCCATTTGAACGAAGCAGTTTCAAAGTATCCGCTCTTGACGAGAAGGATAATTATGGAAAATTCGTCATCGAACCACTCGATCGTGGCTATGGCTTAACATTAGGCAATTCCTTGCGCCGCGTTTTACTTTCTTCTTTACCAGGCGCTTCTATCTATGCGGTAGAAGTCGAAGGTGCTCGTCATGAATTCAGCGCGTTAAAAGGCGTCGTTGAAGATGTCACAGGCATCATTTTGAACTTAAAAGATTTAGTGCTTATTATCGATGATGATGATAACGCACCTAAACGCCTCGAAATTGATGTTAAAGGTCCAAAAGTTGTCAAAGCAAGCGACATTATTTTGCCAGCTTTTGTTACGGTCGTTAATCCTGATTTAGAGATTGTCCATGTCGCTGAAGGTGGCGAATTTAAGATGACCATGTACGCTAGGAATGGTCGGGGCTATGTAACAAGCGAAGGAAATAAGATGGACCGCGCTTCGCGCCCGGTCGGCATTATTTCTACTGACTCCAATTACTCCCCTGTTACCAAAGTTAGCTATTTGGTTGAACCAACTCGTGTTGGTCACGATTCTCGCTACGACAAGTTGACAATCGAAATTTGGACGAACGGTTCTATTCGCCCCCAAAGCGCTATCGCTTTAGCGGCTGAAATGCTCATCGTCAATTTAAAACCCTTTGCCGAACTAGAAAAGACAGTTGAAGAAATCAACATGGTCAAAGAAGAGGTTGTCACGACTGAAAATAAATTTGAAGGCATGACAATCGAAGAACTCGATTTATCGGTTCGTAGTTATAACTGCTTGAAAAGAGCGGCTATTTCGACCGTCAACGAATTGACGCAAAAAACCGAAGAAGAAATGATGAAAGTTCGTAATTTAGGCAAAAAATCACTCAAGGAAGTTAAGGAAAAACTCGCAGAAATCGGTTTATCTTTCCGCGATAATATTCCAGAATAATAGGAGGTCAAAATGGCTAGTCAAGGTCGTAAAAATGTTCATGGTAAAGCTGGTGTTCGTTTTAAAGCCGGCTATACGAAGAGCAAACATGAAAATAAATTAAGAACCCTCGTCACCGATTTGATCATCCATGAAAAAGTGACGGTTACAAGCGGTGTCGCCCAAGACTTAAAAACCTTAGCAGACCGCATGATTACGCTCGCTAAGCGCGGTGATTTACACGCTCGTAGGCAAGCTGCCAGCGTGCTAAGAAAAGTTATGGCGGATGAAAATCGCACAGCTCTTGATAAGTTATTTGCGGAAATTGGTCCTCGTTACCAAAGCCGTAATGGTGGCTATACGCGTGCTATTAAAGCAAATGTCCGTCGCGGTGATAACGCTCAACTTGTAATTATCGAATTGGTGTAATTTATTAATTAATTTATTAATTATTTTTAAGGGATCATTTGATCCCTTTTCTTTTTTCAATTTTGCTTGTCAAAAATCACATTTTCTTTTTTTAATAGTTGTTATAATGAAATCAAGGAAGTGATTACTGAAAATTTAAATTATTTTTATTAACTTTGTCTATATTTTAGATATTTGTTTTGGATGTTTTGTTAATTTTGGAGGCGATTTAGCTCTATGAAAACACTAATAATCAAAAAACTATTGCCAATATTCTTGCTAAATATTGTCTTTTTAACTGGCTGCGACAATGGTCCAGTTATTTCAAACAAGAGGGTCTTTTATGAATCATCATCTTTCGAATTGGTGAGCGAACGGCCAATTGACAAAATGGAACTATCTGTCGTCGAGGCATATCACGATGGTGAATTATACTCAACTCGCCCAGAATATTTCTGTCTTTATGAGACAGTAGCATCAAAAGAAAATGTTTATAAATTATATATTTCTTCTTATGACTATTCTTATACAAATCAGCTTGAAGCAGCCAATAAATATTATATTTATACCTTTTCCGATCAAAAAGAAAGCTGGCCAATATATTGTTATTTAGAATTGGAAATTGAATTTGAGGATAATCAAGCGAGCGTTACTTTCACTTCAATTGACAATCAATATCTATTTCGTTCTTCACGAGATCCTTGGCAATTACCAACCGCATTTTATAAGGAGGCAAGCAAATGAAAATTGCAAAATATTTAACAGCATTATTGGCTGTTTGTTTATTGGCCGCGTGCGCTCCGAGCGAGATAACTTACCCAACCAATTACGAAGGGACAATTACTTATATTAATGATGGTAGCGAAGATGCCATGAAACTATTTAATGGTATAAATTACGACTCGTTTTCTATCGATATTAAGGAAATCGATAAAACCTCCTTTTTGCAAGCGGGCTCCGTCAATGTCTTTGCTGAATCTAAATATTATTATTCCGATTGTTCTTTACATTACACTGAGCAAGACATTGAAAAAGTTTATTTTTACTCAATAAACTTCCATTTGGTGTCCACGGAACTTGCTGATGCCATCATTACTTTAAGAACACTCGTTTCCAACGATGTTACTAAGGTATGCGGTGGTTCTTTGTCTGTTTCTTTTTTATTAACAATTCAAAGTTTGACGCTGAATGCTACCCACACATTTACACTTTTGGATACTTATAGAACTACCAATAAAGAATTTAAACCAATAATGACGTTTGGCTTGCAATATTTAGGTGAATATCAATACGATGTTGTTGACAGCATTTCTTTGACTGGCACATTTAAATAAACTTATTACAATGTTTTTGCCATTGTTGTTTAAATTTATAAGAGCACGATTTGTGCACTTTTAAAGTATAATTGGAAAGTAGCTCTTGTTGAAATGCAACATTCTTTTTGATATAATCAAATTATCATGAAAAAAGCAACAAAACACACTAAATGGCTGCATTATCTTTATATACCAGCAGATTTTTTAGTATTGTTTGTTATTAATTTGTTGCCATTTCTTTCTTCTTATGGTGTTGAATATTTTAATAATAATGTTCTAGTTATTTTGCTGTTTGCTGCAGTTTCTTCTTCTTCTGCTGTTTTAATTTTGGCGATATTCAAAATATATAAGATGTTAACTCATAATTTTGGTTTGCGTGATGCAATATTAGTCATGGCAATTGTTTTCGTTGTTGAAATAGTTGCTTTTTTAATTGCTATCTTATTGCCAAATGATATTTTATTGGTCGATGTAAATTACGTTTGGGCTTGGATTCTTTCGCTGATTTCCTCTATGTTTGTTATACCAGCTCTTAGGATGGGCTGGCGAATTTTTGCAATCATATCATATCGATTTCAAAACAAAAAGAAAAAAGCTAAAACATTGATTATAGGAGCTGGCGGTGCAGCTAAAATAATCATTGATGACTCAATCACGAATAAAAATAGTAAAAATAATATTTTAGTTTTAGTCGATGACGACTTAAATAAAATTGGTGGAACATATGCTGGTTTGCCTGTTGATGGGCCAATTTCTAACGCGGCGAATATTATCGATAAATATGGTGTCGAAGAAGTCATTATAGCGATATCCAATTTAGAAAATGAAAAATTGCATGAAATTCTTCGTTTTTTAGAGCCGTGCGATGTAAGAATTAGAAGAATGCCTCTTTTGTCAGAGATGGGTTCTCCAAATGTAAAGCATATTATCGATGTAGATCTTGATGATTTATTATGTAGAGATCCTGTTAAATTGGATAATAGTGAAGTGAAATCGATGTTATGCGGCAAAACAGTTTTAGTTACTGGAGCCGGCGGCTCTATTGGTTCAGAGCTTGTTCGCCAAATTTTTAACGCGAAGCCCTCGACATTAATTCTTTTTGATATATATGAAAACGGTGTTTATGATATTCAACAAGAAATTCTTCGCAACATCGCCAATAATAAAATTGAAAATGTTAAGGTTATAACATTAATTGGCTCCACCTATAACGAAGTTAGAATGGAGCAAATATTTGAAAAGTACCTGCCGGATTACATTTATCACGCGGCGGCATATAAACACGTTCCCTTGATGGAAGATTCGCCAGTAGAAGCAATTAGAACCAATGTTGTTGGTACATACAATGTCGCAAAATTAGCCGATAAATACAAAGTTAAAAAAATGGTTCTCGTTTCAACCGATAAAGCCGTAAGACCTACTAATGTCATGGGAGCGACTAAACGTTTTGCGGAAACTATCATTCAATATTTTTCTGAAAAGTCTAAATGCACAGTGTATGCTGCTGTTAGATTTGGCAATGTTTTAGGATCAAACGGTTCTGTTGTGCCTCTTTTTAAAAAACAAATTGAGTCTGGAGGTCCCATCACAATAACCGATAAGAACATTATTAGGTATTTTATGACTATTCCCGAAGCTGTGTCATTGATATTGCAGTGTGGTTTATTTGCTAATGGTGGTGAAATTTTTATTTTAGATATGGGAAAGCCTGTCAAAATAATTAATCTTGCAATGAAATTAATTAGGCAAGCTGGATTTGTGCCGTACAAAGATATCGATATAGTGGAAACCGGGCTACGTCCTGGTGAAAAACTGTATGAAGAATTGCTTCTTGATACAAATACTCAAACAAAGACAAAAAATAATCGCATTTACATTGAGCAAAAAGATAAAATCTATCCTATTGAAGATGAAATACTTACAATCTCTAAAGTATTTGAAATGGATAACAATAGCGATATTAAAAAGATGTTATCTAGTATAATAACAACTTATACCATCGACGAAAGAAAAGAAAAATGACTACCCGCCAAAAAGTTTATTTACCTTTTAAAAGATTTTTTGATATTTTTTTATCATTATTATTTGTTGTGGTTTTTTCCTGGCTATATTTAATCATATCTATTGCAATAAAAGCATCATCAAAAGGTCCAGTCATATTTAAACAAAAGCGAATTGGTAAAAACAAAAAAGAATTTTATATATGGAAATTCCGTACTATGAGAACGGAAACGCCAAAAGATATGCCCACGCACATGCTCGAAAATCCAGATACTTATATTACAAAAGTAGGCAGATTTTTGCGAAAGACATCGCTCGATGAATTACCACAAATTTTTAATATATTGGCTGGAAAAATGTCTATAGTTGGTCCGCGTCCCGCTTTGTGGAACCAAGAAGATTTAATTGCTGAACGCGATAAATATCATGCCAACGACATTCGTCCGGGACTTTCTGGTTGGGCACAGTGCCATGGTCGCGACACTTTATCAATTGGACAAAAAGCCGAACTAGATGGATATTATTTTCAAAAATTTAACATTTGGATGGATTTAAAAATAATTTTTTTAACGTTGGGTCAAGCAATTGTTGGCAAAGACGAGGTTGAGGGCAAAAATAAAAATAATTAAATTGTTTTTTAATTTGAAATCTAATTATTATATATAATAGAAACGGAGGTAAAGTTTATGATTCCATTGATTGTTCTTGATTCATTAGCGCCTTGGGCGATTGCTTTGATTGTTGTCGGCGCTATTATTGGACTAGTTTTATTAGTTGCTATTATCATCGTTATTTGGTGGATTACAACGTTGAATAATATGCGTAGAATGGTTGTAAAGATTGACGAGGCGGAATCCGGCATCGATGTTGCCTTAGAAAAACGTTTTGATCTTTTGACAAAAACTTTTAACACGGTGAAAGGATACGCTAAGCACGAATCTGAAACTCTTGAAAAAGTTATTGCGATGCGTTCGCCATCTAAAGGAGCGTCAATGAAAGAAAAAGCTGAGTTTGCCTCCTCAATGAATAAAGCCTTTGATTCAATAAATATTGTGATGGAACAATATCCTAATCTTAAGGCCAACGAAAATTTCTTAAAATTACAAAATCAAATCACCGATGTTGAAGAACATTTGCAAGCAGCTAGACGCGTATATAACAGCAATGTTTCTTCATACAATCAATATATCGTCGTTTTCCCGTCAAACATCGTTGCTAAGCGCCATAATATGACCAGCCGGGAATTCTTTGAAGTCGAAGAGGGTAAACGACAAGACGTGAAAATTGAATTTTAATGAGCGTCTATCATGGGAAGCACACCGCTTAATTTAGATACTCTTGAAAGCGCTAGAAAAAGTACGGTTAAAGCCATCATTACCGTTTTGATTATCGCTGGTCTTTTTGCCGTCGCTTTTGCAATTTGTTTTATTTTATATTTTCTTAATATAACTAGCAATTTTGCCGCATTTTATTTTGGATGTATTTTTTGTGTTGCTTTTGCTATTTTTTTGCTAGTCGCTTTAGCAATTGCTTTGTCGTTTAAAAAGAAGCGTCGTTCACAAATTTTAAATTTGGTCGTGCAATCCGAATATGAAAATTTTTACTATAATCCGAGTCGTGGTGTTAATTTAGACAATTTATTGCGTCCTAATTTTTTTGCGCCGCCAGATCGCTATTTAGGTTCAAACGCCCTTGCTGCTAAACACGAGAATATTCTTTTTGAAATGTGCGATTATAATTTGCAAAAAATTTCGCGCGACAATAAAGGCAATACGACGTATACAACATACGCTTCCGGCCGCTTTGTCGATATAACGTTTGAACGTGATTTAAAAGGAGAAGTAAAAATTATTGAGAAATCTTTTTTAAATAATATCGGTGGTGCTGGTTTAAAAAAAGTAGAACTTGAATCGCTAGAATTTAATAAAAAGTTCAATGTTAAAGCGACTAACGAATTAGTGGCATTTTTTGTTTTAACACCGCAAATCCAAGAAAAAATTCTCCAATTTGAAAAAATATATAGCGGTCGTGTTTATGTGGCGTTTATGGTGAACCATCTTTATATTGCTATTGAAGGAGAAAACATTTCCTTCAATTTCAGCGTTTTCAAGCCGTTAGATAATCGAGTAGTAGAAGCTGCAAAAAATGATGTCTGTCTTCCAAAAATTATTAATAAGATGTTCGATTTAAGCGGTGAAAAATTTGGTAGAGATGCTACTATAGATATTTAAGGTGCAATTATGAACTATTTGGAGTTTGAGAAGAATAGAAAAAAAGAAGCAAAAATTTCTTATATTTATTTTCTAGTTTCAGGCGTCGGCCTTTTAACAATGCTTATTTTTCTTTTTCTAAATATCTTTTTAGGATGGAATGAATATTTCTTTTCTTTTTTTGCCATTGGTCTTATTTTGTTGATTGTTTTTTTAATCTTAGCTTTTGCCAAAAAAGAAATGTTCAATAACAAATATCGTTTGGACTTTATGAACGCGATGTTAAATGAAGTTTATTCTAATGCAACTTATAAATATCATAACGGTATTTCAAAAACTGAAGTTTCCGATTTGCCCATTTTGCCAACCAAGATTGAAGTGGATAGCTACAATACTATTATTTCTAAATATAAAGATGTCGCCCTTAAGGCCAGCAATCTCACCATCTATTTAAATCGTCCCTTTTTTAACCCTAAATATTTTCGTGGATATTATATTCAGTTTGATTCACCATTAGAAAAAGATGAACCAGTGATTATATTGACCAAGCAGATGATTTGTTCGCTTGAAAATTTAAACGAATTAGGAATGAACAAAAACGAAGAACTCTTGCCCGGTTACATCGTCTATCAATCAAACGGACCGCTTGACAATTATTTATTTAATGAAAATTATTTAACAGCCATTAAAAAAATGTCCGAAGATTTGTCGGCTGAATTTGCTTTGCTTTATTTTAAAAAGCATATTTATTTTTTATTAAATAAAAATATTAAGATTGGCAATATTCCATTTTTTCGTCCGCTTAGTGAAACTCAATTGAAGCAATACCAATCAAATATTGCTTTGCCAACTAAAATCGTTGAACTTCTCAAAATAGACACTAATAGCAAAATATATAATACTTAACTTTCTTTTTGATATTGCTTTGCTTTTTAAAGACGATTTTTTCTGTCGTTTCTTTTCGCCATTAACAATGTTAAAATAAAAATTAATTGAAGGAAGATCAAAAATGAAAGAAAAATATTTGAAAGATTATGAAGCGCCTTTAGCACCTCTATCTTTGGTAGATGAAGCTAGTCGCTGTCTTCTTTGCTTGGACGCTCCTTGTTCCAAAGCATGTCCAGCTGGAACTAATCCAGACCGTTTTATAAGAGCTGTTCGCTTCCGCAACTTTGCTGGTGCAGCAGAAATTGTCCGAGAAAACAACGCTCTTGGTGCTATATGTGCCCGTGTTTGCCCTACCGAAAAGACTTGCCAAAAAGGTTGTTCGCGTAGCGGAATCGACCGCCCAATCGATATTGCGGCCATTCAACGCTTTATTACCGACTTCGAAGACGCTACTAAAATGGAAATTTTATCAGCCGGCAAAGATAATGGCAAAAAAGTGGCGATTGTTGGAAGCGGTCCTAGTGCCTTACAAGCAGCAGCTACTTTGCGCAAATTAGGTTACGCTGTTACCATTTATGAAAAAAATGATAAGGCTGGCGGAATGTTACGTTTCATCCCGGCGTATCGTCTATCAAACGATGTCGTTGATAAAGAAATTGCTCGTTTAGAAAGAATAGGCGTTCGCTTCGTTTTGAATACATATGTCGGTAAAGACATCGCTTTAGAAAAATTAGAAAAAGAAAATGATGCCGTCATTCTCGATTGTGGTTTAAGCTATGGCAAAATGCTTCCAATGTTTAAAGGTTTTAAAAATGTTGAATTAGCAGTTGACTTCTTAAAACGCGTCAAAGACAAGGACGGCGAAGTTGCTTTGGACAAGCACTATTTAGTTGTCGGTGGCGGCGATGTGGCAATGGATGTTGTCACAACCTTGAAACTTCTCGATGTTCCTTATGTCACCGACGTTGTTTATGAGACCTTTGACGAATTCAAAGCTAGCAAAAAAGAGCTCGATAACGCTCGTCATGAAAAAGTTTCTATTTATGATGGCTACATTCCAGTTTCTTTTGATGGCAAAGTGGCCGCGTTTAAACATCGCTATTTAGAAAATGAAGTAAAAGTTACTGCTGATAAAGTAATTTTAGCGGTTGGCCAATATGCAGATTTGACGCCTTTTGGTATCGAATTAAAAAACAACGAGGTCGATGTTGATGGTTATCGTCTTCCAAACCGCAATGTTTTCGTCGCCGGCGACATCGCTAAGAGCGGCCAAGACAAAACGGTTGTCGGTTCGGTTAGAGTAGGCAAGGAAGTTGCCGTGGCTATCGACAAATATTTAGGAGGAAAATAAAAATGATTAAGAAAGATTTATCTGTTGAATTTTTAGGTGTTAAATTTCCTAATCCATTTTGCCTCTCTTCCTCACCGGTTGGCAATTGCTACGATATGTGTAAAAAAGCTTATGAAACTGGTTGGGGCGGCGTCGTATTTAAAACGATTGGTCCCAAACACTATTTCATTGACGAAGTTTCCCCTCGTTTTGATAAGTTAAACAAGGAAAATACGCCATTTGTTGGCTTCAAAAACATGGAACAAATTGCCGAGCATCCTTTGGAGGAAAATTTGGCGGATTTGCGTCGCCTCAAAAAGGAATTTCCAAATCAAGTTTTAATTGCTTCTATCATGGGTTCTAACGAGGAGGATTGGACCGAATTGGCTCGCTTGGTCGAAGAAGCCGGCGCCGATATGATTGAAATGAATTTAAGTTGCCCGCAAATGACCTCACACGCCATGGGTAGCGACGTTGGTACCAATCCCGAGTTATGCTACAAATATTGCCAAGCCGTCAAACGCGGATCTAAATTGCCAATGATGGCAAAGATGACGCCGAATATAACCGATATGGTTCCGGTGGCTTTAGCGTGCATTAAAGGCGGTGCTGACGGAATTGCTGCTATCAATACTATTAAATCAATTTGTAATATTGATTTAGACAAATATGTTGGCTTACCAATTGTCGATGGCAAATCATCGATTTCGGGTTATTCAGGCAAAGCGATTAAACCTGTCGCCTTACGCTTTATTCAACAAATGCGCTCGGACGCTCGTTTAAAAGATGTTCCTATTTCTGGCATCGGCGGTATCGAAACCTGGGAAGATGCCATGGAATTCATTTCGCTTGGTGCCACAACGTTACAAGTGACGACCGCCATCATGCAATATGGATATCGTATCGTCGAAGACTTGAAAAATGGTTTGATGCACTATATGGCCAAAAAAGGTGTAAATCATCTTTCTGAATTAGTGGGATTAGCCAACAAGAACATCATTCCCGCCGAAGAATTAAATCGTGATTATATTGTCCGTCCACACATTGATTTAGATAAGTGTGTTCATTGTGGACGCTGCTATATATCTTGTTATGATGGCGCTCACCAAGCAATCGAGTGGAACGAAGAAAAGCGTGAACCATTTTGTAACGAAGAGAAATGTGTCGGCTGCTTGCTTTGTGGCCACGTTTGCCCGGTCGGAGCAATTACACCTGGAAAAATAACAATCAAAGCAGGCCGCGAGCGAAAAGTTGAAGATATTAAATTATAAATAAATGAAAAAATACATTAGTTTTGCGCCTCTTTTGCTTATTGTTTCTGCTGTTTTATCATCGTGCGTCACCAACACCAGTGATTACAATGTTGTCGATACGATTTCAATTTCTAGCGAAGATATTATTGCTGGTTTAAACGATGACGAATCTAGTTTTTTGGTGGACAATAAATTGTTTAATATTAAAAATTATTCAATCGAAGAAGATGATTCGCTTTCTTTAAAAAATGGCGGCTATATTGCTTCGATAGGCGCTTTCCCGTCCATTATATCAATTGAAGTTGATTACGAAGCCAATAGCGAGTTAGGAAGAATATACTATAAGACATTTGGCGAGATGATAAATAATCCTCACCAAGGAAATATAGTTTTGAATGATGAGCAAGAGATTTTAATTGATGAAAGTGCCAAGCAGAACTATTTTGCTATTTATGTGGCGTTAGGTGACTATACTTTACACTCCATCAGCATAAGTTATCATCCAAACCATTTAATCGAAGAAATTTTCTTATATCGCGACATCGATGTTTATGCATTTAATGATTTTCATGGTTATGTTGCCTATAACGCCGCTGAAGGTCAGCCAGGAATGGCCCGTCATGGTGACTACTTAAAAGAAGAAACTAGCAAAAATGTAGAAGGAACCATTATTTTATCTGGCGGCGATAATTACCAAGGTACAGCTGATAGCAACATTACAAGAGGTGCGTTAGTTAATGCTTATTATAATGATATAGGTTTAGATGCTTCGACTTTTGGCAATCACGAATTTGATTGGGGCGTCGATACATTGCAAAGGATGATGCAAGGTGCGAATTTTCCTTATTTAGGTATAAATATTTTTGACAAGACAACCAATCAAAGAGTTAGTTATGCCCAAGCGAGTACTCTTCTTATTAAAAATAATATAAAAGTCGGTGTTATTGGGGCAATCGGTAATGTTTATTCTTCAATTTCTGAGACAATTACCTCACAAGAAAACTTTACCTTTAAAACTTCATCGACACTTACCACATTGATTCGCAATGAAGCGACCGCTTTAATTAACGATGGTGCGCAAATAATCATCTATGTTGTTCATGATGGTTCAGAAGGCACTCCAAGTAACGACACGTATTTTCGTGATTTTTATTCATCTTCTTTGAGCGATGTGGTGGATTTAGTCATTGAAGGACATACCCATTATTCTTATATTTACGAAGACACAAAAGGGACGGTTCATATGGAAACGGCCTCTTATGGTGAAGCAATCAATCACGTTAAATTTAGTTACGGAGAAGATGGTTATTATGTAAATAATGTCGAAACAAAAGATATGAGTGATTATACATCGGAAGATGAGTCACTTTTATCTATTTATGAATATTTCGAGGATAATTTTATTGCCGAAATTCGTGATGAAGTTTTAACCACTTCTTTATCGAGCGATTTATGGTCGTATGCGCCTTTTGTTGAGGCGTATGCTAAATTGCTAAAAACTTATGCGACTAGCTATTTGATGGAGGAACAAATTTCTGATGACTTATTTGTTGGTGCTGTGGCGCAAGAAAGCCTTCGTGCTGGCATTTATAAAGGAACTGTTTTGTATGGGAATTTATATGAAGCCATGCCGTTTGACAACACCATGGCTATTGTAAAAATCTCGGGCTATGATTTGCTAAATAAATTTATTAATCGCAGCGGACGAGTAGCTTATATTTTTGATGATGTGGAACAAAAAATTATTACTGATAGTTCAACATATTACTATGTAATCGCCGATAGTTATCAATACGATTATTCTTCCAATAATATGGATGTTATAAAAGTTTTATCAATATCTGAATTAACTTCTTTTGATTCTAATTTATCTAAGCTTCGTTCTGATGTTGGTAGTGACTTTGTCTATCCGCGCGATTTAGCGCGTGTCGCATTTTTGTCAAATATGATTTAAATTATGAAAGTGGTATAATATAAATAATGAAATAGTGAATTCATAAGTTAATTTATATAGAATAGAGACATAAAAATGAGGAAGAAATCATGCGTTTTCATAGAAATATTTTAATGAGCTTCACTGCTTTGCTATTGAGCGGCACCATGGGTGCTGCTGCTCTAATTTACGCAAACAATCAAGATAATATTCACATCGATGCCGCATCGACTTCCGATTATTATGCTAGTGTTGATGATACTAGTGCATCGACACTTTTTTCTTCATTGCGGACAATTATAAATTCCGGTGCCTCAATTGGCAGTTATGATGCTTTGTGGACATCTTATAAAACTACCGATGTTGGCGACGATGGAAAAATTGTCGATATTTATTCTAATACAACATCATTCACCCCTGGCAGCGATCAGTGTGGTACATATAGTTCTGAAGGTGATTGCTATAATCGTGAACATACTATTCCAAAAAGTTGGTGGGGTGGTGCTAAAACCAATCAAGGCGCCGATTTATTCATTGTTTATCCTAGTGACGGAAAAGTAAACGGAATGCGTAGCAACTATCCGTTTGGCGAAGTTTCTAATGCAACTTATGCCTCAAACAATAATTATTCTTTATTGGGCAGCAGCAAATATTCTGTTAATGCCGATAAAGTCTTTGAACCAAACGATGAATGGAAAGGCGATATGGCCCGTGTTTATTTTTATGCGGCAACTAAATGGTCTGGTTCAAATGGTTGGACCAGTGGCGAAGGCGCCACTTGTTTTGGCAATAACACGTATGTTCTTACCGATTATGCGGTTAATTTATTTGTCAAATGGCACTTAGAAGATCCACCGAGCGATTATGAAATTGCTCGAAATAGCAAGGTTTATAGTATCCAAGGCAATCGCAATCCATATATTGACCATCCTGAATATGTAACTACTATTTGGGGAGAATCAGAATGGTATGAAGGTTCGAGCGCCAGCGCCCCTACCTCGTTAACTATTTCGCAGTCTACTTTAACTTTGCAGCAGGGCGAAAGCGCCACCCTTTCGGTGGTTGCTAATCCAAGTAGCGCATCAAATTCGGTTAGTTGGAAATCTTCTAACGAGTTCGTTGCGACGATTTCAACTAGTGGAAGAGTTACCGCTCTTAGCGACGGCAATACTACTATAACTGCGGTTTCTACCCTTGATTCAAGTGTTTATGCAACTTGTTATGTCACCGTTTCGACCGAAGTATTAGAAGTAACAAGTTTGACTATCGGTGGCACTTATGACACCATTGTTCCTTATGGCGGTAATTTTGATTCTTCTAACATAACTGTTACTGCTAATTATTCAAACGGAACGAGCGAGGACGTAACTTCCTTGGCATCCTTCTCGCTTATCGATGCTTCAATCTTAGGTCCGCAAAATTTAATTATTACTTATGGTAGCATATCTAAAACAATTGTTATTACTGTTTCCGATGATCCGGTTGCTGTTAATTCGGTTGTTTTAAATACGAACTCTTTATCGCTGAGAATCGATGAAACAGCACAAATTTCTCCTAGCATTACTCCATCTTATGCTTATCCTATTCCGACAATTTCATATGAAACGTCGGCAGATTCTATTGCCACTGTTTCTTCAACTGGTCTCGTTAAGGCAGTCGGTGAAGGTGAGGCTATTATTACCGTTAAAGCTAGCCAAAATGGCACGATAAAAACTGCTCAATGTAGCGTTACGGTGTTGGGCAGCGTTTACGGCGAGAAAATAACCAATTATGCTAATATTACTGATGGTAAATATTTAATTACTTGCAATCAAGGATATTATTTACCGGCTGAAGATTTTTCGATTGGCAATTCAAGGGTTGTGAACTTTGATGAAGCGAACATAGAATCAATCGATTCTAGTTATGCGTGGCAATTTACTTCCGTTGGGTCTAACCAATATTCTATTTCTGTTGAAAAAAACGGAACAACTTATTTTTTAAATGCCAATAACAAAAATAATGGTTTATTATGCACGGCTTCTAATTCGACAACATGGACAGCTAGTCAAGGATCATCAGCCATTTATTTGGTGGCTTCAACTGCCACAGCGCGCTATTTAACTAATTATGGAATTACAAATTGGAGAACATATCAAAATGCGAATACAAACGGTTCTTCAAATATTATTTTATATCCACTAAATAGTGGCGGTAGCTCATCTATAGGCGGAGGGACAGTATCGGTAGACGGTGTATCCTTAAATATCAATAACTTAACGATTGATATTGGTGATACATATCAGTTAATTGCTACCATTACTCCAACTAATGCCTCAAATAAAAATATTACGTATACTTCTTCTAATCCTAACTGTGTCGAGGTAACTGATGATGGTTTGCTTACTGCAAAGACTTCTGGCAACGCTACAATTACTGTTAAAACAGAAGATGGAAGCTTTAGCGATACATGTTCCGTTATTGTCAATGAAACTATTACTTACGATAAATCTTTATCCCTTGACACATCATCATTTAAAACTTCTTATGTCTTTGGTGAAACACTTGATTTGG
Source organism: uncultured bacterium (assembly GCA_949297445.1). Lineage (GTDB taxonomy): Bacteria > Bacillota_I > Bacilli_A > RFN20 > CAG-826 > CASFSG01. Next base: position 357,887 of record CASFSS010000018.1, read on the forward strand.
CAAATTTAAAGGCGATTTATATAGATGAAAATAATCAGCAACATTCACTTACTGGTCAAGACTTAACCTTGGTGAGCGGTAATACCAAAATGTTAGGTGAAGTGACCCTTGTCTTTTCTTATGATTCTTTAGTGGCTTCAACAACCATTCATGTCACAAATGTTGGTTCAACGTTGGACGGTGAGTCTACTACAAGTGAAGTAACTACTACTATTACTGGTGGAAATTGGAGCGAATCTTTAAATACAAAAACAGCAACCAACTATACCAACAATGAGTTTGATGGTGTTACATATAATTTAGAGAAAGCTAGAAATTTTAATGATGGCATTTTATTTTTAAGTGGTAGTTCAGGTGCTATTTATAATACTTCTGCCATGCCAAATATTACAAAAATCGTTTTAACATATGCTTCAGGTGGGTCAAGCACATCTACACATAGCGTTTATTTGGCCAACGATGTCATTTCTAGTGAGCCAACAACAAGTTATGCTTCTTATTCATCTTCTAATGGTGGAACTTCGGTGATCATTGATGTCGATGGTAATTATTCGTATTTCCGTCTTGATGTCACGAATAGTAAAAATTTGCAGTTATCTTCTATTGCCATTACATATGGAACTTCTGAATCTTCTTCTCTTTCTTTCACCAAAGAAGAGCAGGCCGAAGCGTACGCTAACTACTTTTTAGATATGACAGCAACCAACTGCGCAACATTAACGATTCAAGACGAAGCGACTTGGAATTCTTTAAAGACCGAGTTTGAAAGCATGCCAATAGAAGCGCAGGAAATCTTTAAGGATGAAACAAATGTTTCTACCAGCGCTGCATTAGAACGTTACCAATATATTGTTAATAAATATACTTCCTTAGATGACTTCATAAATTTGCGTGAACAAAATGCGCAGTTTCTATTTTCTAATTATTTAGATTCCAATATCACTTATTTTCTAATTATTTTTATTTCTGTTACTGTCCTTTCAATTAGCGTTGTTATTTTGTATAGCGTTAAGAACAAAGCGAAAAAGTAACGACAACATACTTATTAAATAAGTAAATAAATCCAAATATATTTAACTTAACCTTGTTTAGATGGTTTGATTTTTGTATGATATTTAAGGCATTACTTTTTGTAATGATGGAGGTTAAATAATGGGAAGAATTCAACCTGAAGCAAGGGCTAAAATTGAGGCTATTTGTGATAAATACAAAGATGAGCCGACACCCTTAATGCTTATTTTGTCAGACATTCAAACTGAATTTGGCTATATTCCTCTTGATGTGCAAGAAATTGTATCGGATAAAACAGGTATTCCTGTGAGTGACATCTATGGCGTTGTCACCTTTTATTCGTTTTTCTCGCTTGCACCTAAGGGAAAATATATTATTGGTGTTTGTTTAGGCACGGCTTGCTATGTTAAAGGCGGCCAAAATGTTTTGGACAAGTTTTGTTCTGAATTAAATATTAAGCCTGGCCAAACTTCCGAAGATGGTCTATTTACTGTGGATGCGCTTCGTTGTATTGGAGCGTGCGCTATTGCGCCTGCTTGTACAATTAATGGCGAAGTCTATTCGCGCGTTAAAGTGAATGAAATACCAAAGATAATTAAAAAATATCGCGATATGGAGGGTATCTAATAATGGAAAAGATTAAAACGTTAGAACAATTCGCCTCCCGTCGACAAGCATGCGAAAAATGCTTGGATGCGAAATTTCATTCTACTGATGGTACATACACATTATTAATTTGTGGTGGTTTAGGCTGTGAGACTGCCAATTCCCTAAAACTAAAAGAACGCTTATTAAGCGTAATTAAAGAGCGTGGTCTCGAAGACACTGTTAAGGTTGATGAAGCTGGTTGCTTTGGCTTTTGTAGCGAAGGTCCATTTGTCAAAGTTTTTCCAGACGATGTCTTGTATCGACTAGTTAAACCTGAAGATGCTGAAAAAATAATTGATGAACACATCGTTGGCGGGAGAATAGTAACTTCCCTTTGCTTTAAAAACAAAAATGGCGAAGCAATTACAAAAGAACACGATGTAGATTTCTATAAAAAGCAAGTTAAAATTGCTCTTTATGGTGTCGGCGTCATTAATCCTGAACGTCTTGACGACGCAATCGGTTATGGAGCATTCCAAGGTTTGATTCGTGCCTTTTCAATGACACCACAGGAAGTAATTGACGAAGTGCTCGCTTCTGGATTACGTGGTAGAGGCGGTGGCGGTTTCCCAACTGGAAAAAAATGGCAATTTGCTTTAGACCAAATTAATGATACGAAATATGTCGTTTGTAATGGTGATGAAGGTGACCCAGGTGCCTTTATGGATCGAAGCGCTCTTGAAGGCAACCCTTTTTCCGTTATCGAAGGTATGATGATTGCTGGTTACGCAATCGGCGCTCAAAATGGTTATTTCTATGTGCGCGCTGAGTATCCTCTTGCCATTAAGCGATTACGCAACGCCATTAAATTGATGGAAGAAGCAGGCTTATTAGGCGAAAACATTTTAGGAAGTGGCTTCTCTTTTAGAGCCCATCTAAGATTGGGCGCTGGCGCGTTTGTGTGCGGTGAAGAAACCGCTTTATTAAATTCAATCGAAGGACAACGTGGTATGCCTCGCCCTCGTCCGCCGTTCCCGGCTGTCAAAGGTTTATGGGGTAAACCAACAATTATTAATAACGTTGAAACGCTGGCTTGCGTTCCTTATATTCTTAGAAATGGTGCTGCTAGTTTCAATAAATATGGTACTGAAAAATCTAAAGGAACTAAAGTGTTTGCTTTAGGCGGTAAAGTTAACAATGTTGGTCTAGTGGAAGTTCCTATGGGAACAACCTTGCGTGAACTTATTTATGATATCGGTGGTGGTGTGCCAAATGGTAAACGCTTTAAAGCTATCCAAACCGGCGGCCCAAGCGGTGGCTGCTTGACAGAAAAGGATTTAGATACACCAATTGATTATGATAATTTAATTGCTGCCGGTTCAATGATGGGATCGGGCGGCGCAATCGTCATGGATGAAGATAACTGCATGGTCGATGTGGCTAAATTCTATATGGAATTCATTGTCGATGAATCGTGCGGAAAATGTTCTCCTTGTCGAATTGGAACACGTCGAATTTTGGAATATTTGTCTAAAATAACCCGTGGAACTGCCACAAAAGAAGATTTAGATGAATTAAAAGCTCTCTGCGATAATGTTCGTTCTAATTCTTTATGCGGTTTAGGCCAGACGGCACCAAACCCCGTCTTATCTACTATGCGCTCTTTCTATAATGAATATTTAGAACACGTTGAAGAAAAGCGATGTGATGCGCATGTATGTAAAGATTTAATGCGTTATGTCATTAAGGCCGATGTTTGTAAAAAATGTGGTATGTGTGCTCGCAATTGTCCAACACATTGTATTACTGGTGAACTCGGCAAGACAGCATATAAGATTGATCAAAGCAAATGTATTAAATGTGGTTCGTGTTTCTCTACCTGCCCATTTAAAGCAATTGAAAAGATTTAAGGAGATAACCTATGGCAGATTTAGTAAATATAAAAATTGAGGGTCATCCCTATCAAGTCGAAAAAGGTTTAACCATTTTAGAAGCGGCTCATAAAGTCGGTTACGACATTCCATCTTTATGTGCATTCAATAATGGAAAATGTTCACTTGCTAGTTGTCGCGTTTGCCTTGTTGAAGTTAAAGGAGCACGTGGACTAGTAGCTAGTTGTGTCTATCCAGTTAGCGAAGGAATGGAAATTATTATTTCTTCCCCCAAAGCAACACTTGCAAGAAGAACATCGGTTGAATTGCTCCTATCCAATCACAATAAAGATTGTCAACAATGCGCTAAAAACGGTAATTGTGAATTGCTACATGTTGCAAAAATGGTTGGAGCGCGCGAAGGCGTTTATGAAGGTCATAAAACAAAGGTAACCGTAGATACTTTGGCGCCGGGATTAATTCGCGATACATCCAAGTGCATTTTGTGTGGACGTTGTATTATTCGTTGTAAAGAAGCTCAAGGTATTGGCATTTTAGGTTTCGAAAATCGTGGCTTTGAAACAATTTTATCGCCAGTTGATAATCGTTCTTTCAAAAATGTTCCTTGTATTCAATGTGGTCAATGCACACTAGTTTGTCCAACAGGAGCTCTAATGGAACACGATTCAATTTCCGAATTAGATAAAGCTTTTTTAGCAGGCAAAAAAGTGATTGTTCAAACCGCTCCAGCAGTGCGAGCAGCTATTGCTGAAGAATTCGGTGAGCCAATTGGTACATCCGGCACCGGCAAAATGGTCGCTGCCTTACATCGTTTAGGCTTTTATCGCGTTTTTGATACAAACTTTGCCGCCGACTTAACAATCATGGAAGAAGGAACCGAATTATTGGGCCGATTGACTAATGGCGGTACTTTGCCGATGATTACTTCTTGTTCACCTGGTTGGATTAACTATCTTGAATATTATTATCCAGAGTTAATTCCTCATGTTTCCTCATGCAAATCGCCACACGAAATGATGGGGGCAATTATTAAGTCCTATTATGCCAAAATACATGGACTTGATCCTCGCGATATTTATGTCGTATCAATCATGCCATGCACGGCGAAAAAATATGAATGTCAACGCGAAGAAAATCGTAGTAGTGATGGTTTATATGATGTTGACTGCGTTTTGACAACGCGTGAACTTGGACGCTTAATTAAACGAGCAGGAATTAATTGGCAAAAACTTCCTGATGAAGAATTTGATAATGATTTGCTCGGTGAGTATAGTGGCGCAGGCGTTATTTTCGGTGTAACTGGTGGCGTTATGGAAGCCGCATTGCGAACGGCTTATCACATTTTGACCGGTAAAGAAGCCGGCTTCTTAGATTTTAAAGCAGTTCGTGGCTTAGAAGGTGTTAAAGAAGCTTCTTTGAACATTAATGGACAAGTAATTAATGTCGCGGTTACTAGTGGCATGAAAAACGCCAAGCCTTTGCTAGATGAAATTAAAGGAGGCAAGAGCAAATATCATTTTATTGAGATTATGGGTTGCCCAGGCGGCTGCATTAATGGCGGTGGCCAACCATATGTGAAACCTGTTTTCTTGCCTAATGAAGACGATAATATTTTAGAGACTTATAAGGCAAAGAGGGCGGCTGTTTTATATAGTGAAGATGAGCGACAAACTATTCGTCAATCGCATAATAATCCTGATATCATCAAATTATACGAGAATTATCTCGGCGAGCCAGGCAGCCATCTTGCACACGAGCTCTTGCATACACACTATAATTTAAAGCGCGAGAAATATTCTAAATAAATATTAAATCTCATTTAAATGCCAAGGTCTTGCCTTGGCTTTTTATTTTTAATGTTTATTTTTAAATTCTTGAAGGATGAAACAATCCTATCGATAAAACAAAAAAATAAAATTTTATTTGAGTTTTGCGCAATTAATACAGTAAATACCAACTTTTTAGTCACTTTATTTGTAATTTTTATGAATAATTATTTATATTCATTTTTATTGAATATAATTTCGGATTATTTGCTATAATATATTTTACTATGAAAGATGTTTATATTTTTAATTCACTAAGCAACAAAATAGAGAAATTCGTACCAATTACGCCTAACAAAATTAAGATGTACGTTTGTGGGCCGACCGTCTATAGTGACGCTCATATTGGTAATATGCGTCCAGTTGTCTTTTTCGATTCAGTCGTACGCTTTTTCTCGTATCTTGGATATAAAGTATATTATGTTTCTAACTACACGGATGTTGACGATAAAATCATTAAAAATGCTATTGAACTTGGCGTCGATGAGAAAACGTTAACTAAAAAGAATATTTATGAATATGAGAAGTTATTAAGTGCTCTTCGCATATTGCCGGCATATGCCCATCCTCGTGCGACAGAATATATCGATAAAATTATCTCTTACATTCAAGATATGGTTGACTCAAAAAGCGCCTATGTAATTGATGGCGATGTATTTTTCCGGATAAGTTCGATTGACGACTATGGTCTATTGAGCAATATTAATATTGATGATTTAAAAGTTGGCGCTCGAATCGACGAGAATAGTAAAAAAGAGTCACCGCTAGATTTTGTTTTATGGAAAAAAACTGATGTCGGTATCGCTTGGGATTCGCCTTGGTCAAAAGGGCGTCCTGGTTGGCACTCGGAATGTTCAGTAATGATTAGATTGTTACTTGGCAGTTTAATTGACATTCACGGCGGTGGTTTCGATTTAAAGTTTCCCCATCACGAGAACGAAATTGCCCAATCTAAAGCGCATGATCATACAACATTGGCTAGATACTGGGTTCATAATGGATTTGTAAATTTTGGCGATGAAAAAATGTCCAAATCGATTGGTAATCTAATTTTGGCCAAAGATGCTTTGGTGAGTTATGGACCAGACGCCATTAGATATCTTTTGTTATCTTCGCACTATCGATCGCCTGTTTCTTTTACCGAAGTTGCTATTTTGAGTGCGAAAAAAGAGATGGAAAGAATCATCAATTCATATAAAAAAGCTGCAGTTACAATCACCTTAAATTATGGTACACTTAATGTAGAGCATAGCGCTTTAATTGAACCATTTCTAGACTATTTATGCCAAGATTTTAATTTCTCTAATGGAATAACTTATCTTAATTCACAAATAAAAGAAATTAATAATTTATTAAGAACTAAACCAATTGACATAAATAAGCTGGCATGTGTGACTAGTTGCGTTAAAGATATGCTCTACATATTAGGTCTAGATGACGAATATCCTTTAGTTAGTGAAGAAGATCGTAACCTTTATAAACGTTATCAAGAATATCGTCAAAGTGGTCAATATGAGTTGAGCGATGAATTGCGCCCAATATTGATTGAAAAACATTTGTTATAGGAGAGAAAAATATGCTAACACCAATTGATCAACAAATAGTCGCTTATTTTGAAAATCTTTTTGATGGTAACGGCTGGGGCATAGTTATTTTAGCTCTTTTAAGTTTACTCACGGCAGCTATTTGTGCCGGTATTATTGGCTTTGAGCGTGAATATCATGGACATGCTGCTGGACTAAGAACCCATTTGCTTGTTGCTCTTGGTTCCGCTTTAGTTATGATTGTTTCAATTTACGGTTTCGGTACCAATGGTCCTAGCGGAGATTTTCCAAATCGAGACCCCGCAAGATTGGCTGCTCAAGTTGTAAGCGGTATTGGTTTTTTAGGTGCTGGTACTATCATGCAAACTGGTAGTGATGTCAAAGGTTTAACGACTGCGACAACTTTATGGTTAGTTATGGCAATTGGCCTAGCGGCCGGTAGTGGAAACTTCATTATTTGTGTCATTGCTACTTTGTTGGCATTGTTTGTTTTGATTGGTTTGCGCTGGTTGGAGCGCTTTGCCGCCAATAAGAACCCTTTTATAATTTTAGTTGTTCAACTAGATCAACCAATTTTAAAGGATGTATTAGTTTGTGCCTCTAGATTTGGCGTTTCGATTAAAGATATGGATTCGCATATTGTTACGCGACAAGGTCGACAGCTATTACGTGTTACATTGCGCGTAAACAATATTTCAAGAGCGTCTGTGACGGCTTTTGCTGAGGAACTTCGCTCATATGTTAAACCGATTGATATTAAAGTGACTAACGAAGTTTAAGTTCAATGCGAAATGGGAATAGGAATGGTCAAGAGCCATTAAATTATATTTATGGAAGAATTCCAGTGCTGGAATATCTAAACTCTGGCCATGTTTATGACATTTTCTTGCAAAATGGTTTTTCCGAACAAAAAATTATCAGCGCTGTTAAGCAGCGCAAATTAAATCCGAAATATGTTACGTTAGAAAAATTGAACATATTGTCTAATGGCGGTAATCACCAAGGTGTCGTTGCATTAATCGATCAATATAAGACATTTGATTTGGATACATTGATTAAAAACGCTAAACAAAAATCATGCCCAGTTATTGCCGTTCTAGATGAGATTAATGACCCGCATAATTTAGGGGCAATAGTGCGAAATGCCGACGCATTTTCAATCGATGGTATTATTATGAAGGACCGTCATCAAGTACAACTAAATTCAACCGTTTACAAAGTTTCTACTGGGGCACTCAACTATGTTAAAATTGCCGTTACGAATAATTTAGTCAATGCACTTAAAAAATTGAAAAATGAAGGTTTTTGGATTTACGCTTGTTCACAAAATGCCTCGTCGGCTTATAATGAAATTCTCTTTGATCGGCCAACTGTAATTGTGTTTGGAAATGAAGGGAAAGGTATATCCCGCCTCGTTTTAGAAAATTGTGATTTCTTCATTAATATTCCAATGTATGGGCATGTTGAATCACTAAATGTGGCTTCAACAAGTGCGATAATTTTTTCAAGGATAAAGAACAAATAATTCTTCCATTTTAAGGAGGATTTATTATGGATTCTTTGCTAGAAGACGAAGAATTAATTTACATGCTAAGGCGTGGACATTTTGAAATTGAGAGTGAATTTATCCGCAAATATTCAGTATTTTCAGTAAAAATAATTCATAATTTAATTAAAAGAAATGGAGCAACTATTTCTTATGAAGAACTTTATTCATGTTTTCTTTCTACGTTTTATAAGGCGATTGAAACATATAAATCGGGTTTAATTGTTTTTAAAATTTATTTCCTAACATTATTAAATAGAGAATTAGTGCGTCATATTAAAACTGTATTTAATAGTAAAGAGCTTACTGGCCGCTATCTAAGCATTGATTTATATAACGAGGAGAACGATTCGTTGCTAATTGAAACGCTATATAACGAAGCTGAAAAGGACGAAATTAAAAGCTATGTTAATGTTCGTGATACATCTAGCAAATTATTTTTAGCCAATACCGATCATTTAAATAATAGTAGCAGTTTGACACAAAAGATTTTATTGATGCGTTTGGCGGGTTTTTCATATCGTGAAACAGCTCGCCTATTATCAATTGATTTAGGAGTTGTTAAACGCGTTTTTGCTAATGCCGATCAAAATGGTCTTTTACACCGAATTACTCTATGTCTTAAATAGTTAATTTTATACTAGCAATAAGTTTATTATTCGATAAAAAATGAAAATAAGTTATTAAAATATTTTTTTGATGCCGAGTAATTATTATTGGCGCACGTAAAATCAATTTTTTTTGCAAAGTTTAAATAATAGTTAAACTTACTTGACATACATTAAAAAATGTCGATAATTTATGTAGCGTATCTTAAGGTTATTGAGTATGAGAAAAAAGATAATTTTAATTTGCCCAGAATGCCTGTCACGAAACTATGTGACGTTCGTGAGTAAAGATGGCGCGACCACTCGTTTCGAGATTAAGAAGTTTTGTCCGAAATGTGGTAAATATACTGTTCATAAAGAGAGCAAATAATTAGGAGGCTACTATGGGAGTCAAAAAATATTGTTCAGAAGTTATAAAAGAAGGCAAACGCGTTCGCTGGCCAAAGTGGGATGATTTTTTCCCAACCCTTGTGGTTGTTATTATCATTTGCACAATCGCAGCGATTTTCTTGTCTCTTGAGGACTGGGCTGCTGCTTCATTAATTAATCAACTTAAGGATATATTTGGCACTTTATCAACAGAATCTTCCTCTAATGACAGTTCCGATACGGCTTTAACAATTATTCGTCTTTTGTTAGGAGGCTTTTAATAAATGGAAAATTCTCAATTAGGTGAAAAGCAGTGGTATATTGTCACCGCTTATTCCATGCACGAAAGAAAAGTTGCTGATAATTTAATTAAACGTGTTAAGTCGCTTGGATTAGAAGATTATATCTTTAATATTTTAGTGGCTGAAGTTGAAGAAGATGTCATTAAAGATGGCGTCCCCACCGGAAAAAAACGTATTAAAAATCAATACCCTGGTTATATTTTTGTTGAGATGATTATGACAGAACAAACATGGTATGTTGTTCGTAACACGCCAGGTGTTACTGGTATTGCTGGATCAAGTGGTGGCGGTCAAAAACCAACGCCAGTTACCAAAGAAGAAATTGAGCCTGTTTTAAAACGAGTTGGTATAATCGATTCTTCAATGTATGATCGTTATAACATTGGTGACCCAGTTAAAGTTATTCGTGGACCGCTTGAAGGAACCGAAGGACATATTTTGTCGATTGATCGGGAAACCGGTGTTTGTTCTGTAGAAACCATTTTCTTTGGTCGGGCAACAAAGGTCGATGTTGATTTCTCTGAAATTGAGAAAATTTAATTCAAACTAATTTTATAAAAGACAGCTTTGTGAAGTGAACCCCAAAATGGACACACTTCAAAAAAGCCAAAAAACAGGAATCGTTAATGGTTCCTGTTTTTTAGTCTCGTTGAATTGTAAAAGGCAATCCATTCTTCTGCCAATTGAATGTAATGTTCCAAAGATGTGAT